>NVTU01000053.1 GCA_002401685.1 Kordiimonadales bacterium | reverse complement strand
CGAAATACTGTCTGAGCGCAAGGGCGCAGCCGCGATGATGCTGCATTTCAATGAAAACTCGCTCGGCATGTCCCCCAAAGCCATCAAGGCGGCGCAACTGGCCGTGGCGAGCGCGGGCAACCGCTACCCCGACGACGCGGTGGCGGAACTGACCGACAAACTCGCGGCCAAGCACCAAGTGCCTGCCGACTGGATTGTGCTCGGCAACGGGTCGACTGAAGTGTTGGCCTCTATCGTCACCATGCTCGCGACCGGCGGCGGTGTGGTGGTGGAACCCACACCCACGTTCGGGGCCATGCGCGGGTACGCAGCCGCCGAGGGCGTGCCGGTTATATCTGTGCCGGTGAACGCCGATTTCACCACAAATTTAGGCGCACTCCGGGCGACAGCGGACAAGATCAGCGGCACGGTCCTGATTAACCTCTGCGATGCCAACAACCCCACCGGCACCATCTGCGACCACGCGGAGCTGCTGGACTGGGTAACAAATGCGCCTGAAAACCAGCTGTTTTTGCTGGATGAGGCCTATGTGGACTATGCCTTGCTGAACCCGGCGTTTAGAAGCCTGTTACCGCTAGTGCGGGACGGCAAAGAAAACCTGATCATCGCGCGCACCTTTTCCAAGGTGTACGGCATGGCAGGTATGCGGGTGGGCTACGCCGTTGCCGCCCCCGCCACCATGAAAAAGCTGCGGCCTTTCACGGCATCTTATAACCTGAGCGCGGCGGGTGTGGCGGCAGCGATGGCCTCTTTGGAAGACACTGAGTTTTACCAGAAAAGCCTCAAATCCAACGAAACGGCCAAGGCGATCCTTATCAAGGCGCTCGACGCGCTATCGCTTAATCATATCCCCGCCAGCACCAACTTTGTTTTGCACCGCATCAATAGCCCTGTGGCTGACTATCAGCGGCGCATGAAAGCAAACGGCATTCTGGTTGGCCGCCGCATGACGAAAGAGGATGGCTGGAACCGGATTTCGGTGGGCACCCCCGCCGAGATGCTGGCCTTTGCCAAGACCCTGCAGGCGTTCAGGAATAAAAGCTGGGTGTAGCCCGCAGCAAGGGCTGCCGTATGGCCTTCGCCCGGTCATCTTAACGGGATTTGCAATTTTTGCGGGTTCAGGCACACTCTCGGCTTACAGTTTGGGAGGGTGATATGAGCGATCAACACAGTAAACAAAGACAGCGGCCTGTTCAGGGTGTGCTGGATCTGTACGACAAATATGCGCACGGCTTCATTGATCGGCGCAGTTTTATGACGCGGCTAACAAAGTTCGCGGTTGGTGGGCTGACGGTGGCGGCACTGGCCGATAGCGTGCTGCCCAACTATGCACTGGCCGAACAAGTGGCCCCAGATGATGGCCGCATTGTTGGTGCAGATGTGCCGTATGCATCGCCAAAAGGCGCGGGCGACATGCAGGGCTATTTGGTCAGACCAGCGGGCGCAACGGGCAAACTGCCAGGCGTTATGGTGGTGCACGAAAACCGGGGGCTTAACCCTTATATCCGCGACGTGGCGCGGCGGCTGGCTGTGGCTGGATATGTGGTACTAGCGCCAGATGCGCTCTACCCACTTGGCGGTTATCCCGGCAATGATGATGACGGCCGCACGATGCAGCGCAAACGCGACCGTGCTGAGATGGCAGAAGATTTCATCGCGGCTATCGAGACATTACAGGCCCATCCAGAATGCACCGGTAATGTGGGCTGTGTGGGTTTCTGTTTTGGCGGCAGCACAGCGAACCAGATGGCGGCGCGTGTGCCTACGCTTAAGGCGGCTGTGCCCTTTTACGGTGGCGGCGTGCCTGCAGGAGACGTTGCCAGCATCAATGCGCCGCTTCTTATTCATCACGGAGAGCTAGACCGGCGGCTGATGGCACGCTGGCCAGCGTACGAAAAAGCGCTGAAAGAACACGGTAAAACCTACACCGCCCACATTTACCCGGGTGCCAACCACGGTTTTCATAATGATACCACGTCGCGCTACGATGCGGACGCGGCTGAGCTTGCATGGTCAAGAACGCTGGCGTTTTTTGGCAAACACCTCAGCTAGACTTAACCTGTTGCTCTTGGCCTCGAAAAAAAGAGGCATCCTCCAAACCGGGGGATGCCTCTTAGAGTGGGTGCCTTTAATGAGAAGAAAAGGCACCCAAGGGAACTTTAAGTACGGTCCCTACACGTCTGCCTTAGAGGTCAGCTGCAGGAATGTTTTTGATCTCAGCCCAGTTTTCATCAGCTTTTTCAATGTTTTCCGGGATATTTTTGATCCAGATGCTTTTCACATTGTTATCCAGATTGAGGTAAAGCTTGCCGTCAACGAGCTTCCATACTGTTGGATCGCCAATGAATTTTTTGCCAACCGCGGCGCCGTATGCACAGAAACCACCATATGCTGGCAGGTACTTAGCTGGGTTCTTTTTAAACGCGTTTTTGTTGGCTTTACTGGTGAACAAATAGTTCACGCCGCCGTGCGTTACCAAATGGTTGCCGTTACCTTGCAGCGGCTTTTCGCCCTGATGGTACGATACAAGATCATACCCCTGCAAACCCACTACGCTATCTGAAACGGTGTCCGCAGATGCTGCTACTGAAAAAGAGAAAAATGCCGCGATGGCGAGAAAAATGTTTTTCAACTGACTATCCTTTAGTTATCAAACTGGCCTTTAGGTACCAAAGCGGCCCTAATTTATCCTTTAAAGGAAACCGATCTGTTTCCCCAATGAGGCCTATGTAGACAGATCGGTTTCCTTTTTCAATTCACGAGGCCGTGACCCGGGGAATGCAATCAAAGCTAGGCCCTGAAAAATGGACAGCATGCAACAGCTTACCGCTCGAATTCACCTTGATTTTCGCAAGAAACATGCGTAAATAGGAAACACGTTAGTTTCCAATGGATTGAGTTATATGCCGCGCGCCACCCGACGAGACCATATAATCGATATTGCGATTGACCTTTTTTGTAAGCATGGGTTTCACGCTACGGGCGTTGACACCATCATGCGCACGGCAAAAGTTTCGAAAAAAACGCTCTATAATCATTTTCGGTCAAAAGACGAACTGATCCTGGCTTCCCTGCAGGTTCACGACAGCAGCTTCCGGAATGAGTTTATGAAGGATGTTTCTGCACTGGCTGATACCCCGCGCGGACAATTGCTGGCGATTTTTGACGCGGCAGAGAAATGGTTCGGCGGCCAGAATTTCTTTGGCTGCATGTTTGTGAATGTTGTCGGTGAATACTCGGACCCCACCTCGCCCATGCGCGCCGTCAGTTTGAATTTCAAACAAATGATCTGGCGCTATATATTCGAACTGTGTGAAAATGCCGGAGCACGCGATGCAAACGGTTTAGCAAATGCCATTGCCTTGGTTTTTGAAGGATCAATCGTAACAGCCCAAATATCTGGGAATACGCACAGCGCGCAAACCGGAAAAACGGTGGTGGGGCAACTCCTCACAATCTACCTGTAAACGCTTTCTCCCATAAGCATATAAAACCAAAATTTAAGAGATCGCCCTGGCCGGCCCAGTAGGTTGAAGAATAACGCCTCCGGCACCACAATCACCATTGCACACAGGGCGACTTTATGGCTTATTGGCCCCATATTTCTTCCCCCACCTTTCTGTGGAGTGCCGCATGGCCAATGATACGCTCGATCTCCTAAATGACCTTGTAAAGTCAGCAACAAAAAGCGGCGCTGATGCTGCAGACGCAGTTGCCATTGATGCGAGGTCTCGCGGCATTAGCTGGCGGAACGGGCGGATGGAAGATATCGAAGGCAGCGAAGGCGAAGACATCGGCTTACGCGTGATGTTCGGCAAAAAACAAGCCATGGTTTCCACCAGTGACAGACGCCCGGAAAACTTACGCATCCTTGTAGAAAAGGCCATCACGATGGCCAAGGCTGTGCCGGAAGATGAATATTGCGGCCTCGCCCCTGAAGACAGGCTGACAAAGGGCCCCTTCCCTGATTTAGAGCTTTATGACGACACCGAGGTTTCAGCTGAGACCCTGCGCGACATCGCTGGCGAAATTGAGGACGCTGCGCGCGCAGTTGAGGGCGTTACCAATTCAGACGGCGCGGGCGCAAGTGCAGGCAGTTGGGCGATCGCGTTGGCGACTAGCCATGGGTTCGCTGGCCAATACCGCGGCAGCAGTTTTTCCTCCTCCGTGTCCGCTGTTGCAGGCGAAGGCACTGGGATGGAAAGGGACTATGACTATACCACCGCACGCTTTTTTTCCGACATGGAAAACCCTGAGAAGATTGGCCGCACCGCAGGCGAACTTGCTGTTGCAAGCCTGAATCCGAAAATGCCTGAAAGCAAGAAAATGCCGCTGGTCTTTGACCCGCGCGTTGCCAGCAGCTTCATTGGCCATTTCAGCGGCGCAATTTCGGGCAGCTCAATCGCGCGCGGCACCAGCTTTTTGAAAGACCTTATGGGCGAAGAAATTTTTGCCCAAGGCGTTACCATTACCGATGACCCATTCATCAAACGCGGGCTTTCAAGCAAGCTGTTTGACGGCGAAGGTGTTGCCATATCAAAAACAAACCTGGTTGAGAACGGCACCTTGAAAACCTGGCTTCTGAATAGCGCGCATGCGCGGCAGTTGGGGCTAAGCGTTACTGGCCACGCATCGCGCGGCACATCCTCTGCCCCAGGCGTCAGCACCACCAACCTTTATATGGAAGCAGGCAGCCTTTCGCCGGACGAACTGATGGAGGACATTGGCGAAGGCATTTATATCACCGGACTTATTGGCATGGGCGTTAACGGCGTTACCGGCGATTATAGCCGCGGCGCGAATGGTTTTATGATACGGGACGGCAAGCGCGCGGAGGCTGTAAGCGGCTTCACTATAGCGAGTAATCTTAAAGATATGTTTAGGGCTCTTGTGCCAGCATCAGACCTAGTTATGAAATACGGTACCAATTCACCAACCGTCCGCATTGATGGCATGATGGTGGCAGGAGCCTAGGTGGAAACGAGCTTATAGTGGCGAACACGGCGAAACCTTTTGATGAAGAAAACTGCCCTTGGTTACGGGCGGACGAAGCGAGGCTCGTTCAGCAGGTTACCAAAGAGGCGGGCCGTATTGCCCTTTCCTATTTCTCAAGAGACATAAAGGTTTGGGATAAGTCCCCCAACAACCCAGTCTCAGAAGCTGACATTGCGGTCGATACGTTCTTGCGCACAACTTTAATGCAAAACCGTACGGGATACGGGTGGTTGTCTGAAGAAACCGAAGACCAGCCCGAGCGCCTACGCTGCGGAAGACTTTGGATTGTCGACCCCATTGACGGTACTAAGTCATTCCTTGAAGGTGGCGAACATTGGGGCATTTCAGTCGCCTTAGTGCAGGACCAAAAAACCATTGTCGCAGCGTTTTACGCACCCGTCATTGACGCCTTTTATTTCTCTGTCCGCGGTGAAGGCGTTACCAAAAACGGTAAACCAATATCGGTTTCCAAAACCAGCGACATGGCATATGCCCGCATGATGGGGGACCCCGCAGCCTTCAAAGAAAGCAGATTTTGGCCGACACCCTGGCCCACTACCATGCACACAGAACAAGCCAACAGTATTGCGTTGCGGATCTGCCAAATCGCCGATGGCCAGTTCGACTGCTGTGTCACCTTGCGCCCAAAAAATGATTGGGATGTTGCCGCCGCCGATTTAATCCTTGAAGAAGCCGGCGGCTTACTTACCACTGGCACAGGTAAACGAATGGTATTCAACCGAGAAAAACCACTGCATGATCATATAGTTGCAACATGCCCTACACTCACCGGCGAAGTCATGCAGCGCGTGACACCCGCGCTGGCACGGTGGCACAAACTCGCAACTTAACAATATCGTCACCTAAAATTGTGAATTTCACTTTGTCTGTTAACCATAGCTTTGGACTTTAGGGCTAAAACAGTGGGTAACAACCATCTGCGGAGACTGCTTTATTGTACGAATGTTAGGACTTATCTGTTTTTCCCAAAAAAGCTGGCGTCTCATCTTGGTGGGATTTTTATTGTGTCTGATACCCGCGGCCCCCCTAACCGCTACTCATAAGGGCCTAGAGAATGATACAAAAGCGAGCCTAGAAAAATTATTGAACACTGTCATCGACGCCTCGGATTTCGATGCTTACATGCACGTGATAAGTCTAGAAAAGGAATTGTCCCGCACGTCGGAAGACACACGGATCAGCACAATATATAAAGAGATTATCTTCCACGCGTTGGATATGAAAACCCTAATCAAACTCCAGAAATACGGCGAGCTGGCGGTTACTCTTTCTCACAAAATCGATGACGACGAACTTTACATATACGGGGAGCTGGCACAGGCCCACGTTATGGCGCTGAACGGTGAACTCAAAAAAGCGCAAGCCAAAATATATGTGTCGCGCACAATTGCCACAGAAAAAAGCGACGAGATCAGTGTCTTTTTTGTTGATGCTATGCTTGCGGTTATGGGCCCGGAGTTGGGAAACTTCCTCGAAGGCCTAAGCAGCATGGCGCAAGGCGTACTCACGTTACCCAACACCCCACGCGGCAACCGCATGCGGATGCTTGCCTATCTGACAATTGCGCGCACCTACACTGGTTTTGGTGATATTGACGAACTTGTTCATTATTACCAGTTGGCTTCAGATTTGGCCGACAGAGAAAGCATCGCGTTCGACCGCGAGTCTGTCTTTCATAACATTGCGAATACGCTTGTCAGCCAAGGCGAACCGGCAATTGCGAAACAGTTCTATCTTGGGCTGCGCACTATCTTGCAGCAAACGGGTAGGCGAGACGGTGAATATTTCGTCTATTACGGCCTAGCCAATATTAAGTACGAAGCTCGCGATTACATCTCAGCAATCAATTTATCGCTGGAAGCGCTCGAACGTTTCCCCGACGATTTATATTATGACGCCCAGTTGTATGAGCTGATGGCCCGCAGTTACGCCTTGCTCGGAGAGCCTAAAACTGCCCGCACCTACTCTGAGCGTTCTGCCATGTTCTTTGATGAGCATCCTGATTACGAGCGCGTAATCCCAGAGGCCCAGCGCAAACTAACAATGGCCTACATTCTACGAGCAGAAGGTAAACTCGACGAAGCCTTTCTGCTTATGGACGAAACCAGAAAAATAGTGGCCCGCACCACATACGAGCAGTTTAAAACCAGCATTACAGATCTACGCGTAAGCCTGGAGACAATGCTGGAAAAGCGAGAAGCCGAAGCACAATTGGTGCAGTCTGAAACCACTAACACACGGCTCATTATTGCCTTTTCAATATTTGTTGTTATCGGGGCAACGGCATTGCTTTTCATGATGCGTCGCCACAATGCCGTGCTCAAAATAAGTATGGTGGAGGCAGAACTTGCAAACCGCACCAAATCCGAATTCCTAGCCAACATGAGCCACGAGCTACGCACACCCCTTAATGCGATCATGGGTTTTTCCGAAATGATGGACCAAAAGGTATTTGGCTCATTGGGTCATGAAAAATACAATGAATATGCCAGCCTTATTCACCGAAGTGGCGGCCATCTGCTCGATATCATCAACGACATATTGGACCTGTCGAAGGTCGAGGCCGGTCGCATTGTTATTGAACCCGTGAAGATTGACCTACCATCTATGTTTGATGATGTTTGTGCCGTGCTTGCGCAGCGGGCAACTGAGCGCGGCATAGGGATTGCCGTCGTCACTGACAGCGACGTACCAAATCTCTATGCTGATTGGCGGCTACTAAAACAGATTTTGCTAAATTTGTTGAGTAACGGGGTTAAGTTCACCAATTCTGGCGGAAACGTTAAAATATGGGCCCATATGAGCAGCGAAGGCGGCGTACAGATCGATGTGATAGATACTGGCATCGGGATGACCGACAAAGAAATGGAAATTGCCCTAACACCTTTTGGCCAAGCCGGGAACACCATGACCCGAAGCCATGAAGGCACGGGACTGGGCTTGCCGCTCGTGCAAAACCTGATGACACTACATCAAGGCACCATGGCACTGAGATCGGAGAAAGACGTGGGCACCACCGTTGAAATCCGGTTCCCACCAGAACGCATAGAGCCGTCTTCATCTGCAGTCACCTAGGTTTATTCGAGGCACCCAAGCCTATTTAAAAATAGGCTCTGAAGCCCAGGATTACAGCCCCGTTGCCAATACGTTGATCAAGCGAACTATCTTCATAAGTTAAGCTGATTTCAACTGGATCGAGGACCGCGGAAAACCCAATTGACCAATCAAAAAGGTCAGAGCGGCCATCGCGAAAATCGTAACCCACATGTGATATAAACGTTAGGGCGGGAAGCGTCGGGACAGGTATGTCCAAATCTGCATAGGTATAAAGGCTATCCACACCGGGGGTATTCCAGCGGCCTTCTGGCGCAAAAGCTGCGCCGCCACGAATAAATGCCAAACCGAAGTCACGTGAAATAGACGCTTTAATCTCAGGGTAATAGGCATCTGAATTACCGTAGAATCCTTCGAGCTCGAAGGAAAAGTCGTACGCATAAACACCTTTGTCAAAACTATAACCGACATAAAATTCAGTTTTTTGATCCCGCCCAAAGGTATCGTCAGAAAGCGCAGCGTCAACGCCCGCGTAAAAGCCGCTTTTATGAAATACTGAAAGCGACCCATAAACCGAAATATCACCGTCAGACAAAGTCAGGCCCCGGTCTCGGTAATCATTTGATACAGCCACATACCCGCCAAATGTAAAATCTGGCTCGTCGTCCTGCGCATGAGCAGAAGTTGCAGCAGTCACAGCTGCAATAAACGCAATAGTCCTCAACACTGACATGGATAGTCCCTTTAATCTTTTGTCGTTTCGTCTTTACCGATTAACAGCAGCGGGTCAAGTCTCACCGTGCCCCAGTTAATTCGCCAGTCCACATGAGGGCCACTTGCGCGCCCTTTTGAACCAATAGTTCCAATTTTCGCGCCCTGCACTACTGCATCGCCTTCTTTGACATCAACACTATTCATATGGAAAAGTGTTGAACTTACGCCAAAGCCATGATCAATGATGACGATGCCACCTTCCAGCAAAAAATCAGCGGCTGCCAGCCTGATTATTCCGCCAGCAGGCGCATAAATAGGCTGACCACTGGGGGCTGCAATATCTAACCCGTAATGCGGGCTGCGTGGCTTGCCATTCAAAATACGCTGGCTGCCGTAAAACCCAGAAAACCGGCCTTCCGCCGGCTTTTGAAACCCGCCGAGCCAAGCGACAGCGTTCGTATTTTCGGCGCGAGCGGTTCGCACCCGACCGTTTTCAATCTTGCGTCGCGCCAACCAGCTTTTGGGCGGCGTTACTGTTTTCGGCGGCAATCCGTCGACGCGCTCGATATTAAATTTGCGGGTAGCAACAGAAATTAATTGATCGGTTGCTGTACCATCCAGTGACAGGAGCCGCAGCGTGGCTTGCTTCCCAGCATCGCGGCCAAAACCAAAGACGAAATTACCGTTTGGGCCAATTTTCACCTCAGCGCCATCCAGATACAGTTTATGATCTGGGTTAGCAGTACCCCACACCATACCGCCCTGAACCGCTGATCCTTTCAGGCCCTCAACAATTTGTGTCAGATCACTGCTCGCAAACAATGGATTTGTGACCAACAGTAGGATTGTACCGATGACTGAAAATAGCTTCAAAACTCGCCCCTGCTTTCGAAAATAATTACGTTAGTCTTTAACCAATAGAAGACGGCAAAAGTTAGGCTTTACTGAAATCCAACGGGATGACAAGCAACCCTTTTTTTCATTAAGTGCTACCCGCCAGTTATCTAAGGTGGCTATAATTATAGAAGAGTACCCTGAATATCGCTATCGGCTTTAAGTTTGGTTTTCTTTGGCTTGGGCCTCGGGGCGTTCCCCGTTAGCACCTGCATGGCTGTAGTTCCGTCAGAGAAACGGACCTTAACTTGATCTCCTGCTGATAGAGCCGTTGATTTCGCAACTGAACGGCCGCTCGCATCCTCAACAAGAGCAAACCCCCTATCCAGGACCCGTTCGTAAGATAGGCTCGAAAGCATCCGCCCTGCGCTATCCAGTTTCGCACCCAAATCAGCCAAATGCCGCACATAGTTCGGCTGGAGGCGCGCCGAAGTGCCCTGTAGTTTTTGGGCTTCAAATGCTGCCCGTTGCTCTAGCCGTTTCGCACTTAACCCACCAATCAATCGGTTCAGGCGGCTAGTTTTTTGCTGGGTTACGTTGATGAGGCCCCGAGGCAGGCGCTCAGACAAATCATCACAGCGCTGCTGCGCCAAGCCGAGCAGATCTTTTGGGCTTGGCAACCCTCGCGACAGACCGAGCAGTCGCTCTTTCCTGTCCCGGATCATTGCGCCCTTCAGTCCCATTAGGCGCCGACCCAAATCGGCTACCGTATAGAGCAAATCATCTCGAACCGGCACTGCCATCTCAGCGGCGCCCGTAGGTGTAGGCGCCCTCAAATCAGCAGCATAATCTATAAGTGTGGTGTCTGTTTCGTGGCCAACGGCAGAAATGAGCGGTATATCGCTGGCCGCCGCCGCCCGCACAACCACTTCTTCGTTAAAGCTCCACAAGTCTTCAATCGAGCCACCCCCGCGCGCCACAATCAGCAGATCTGGCTTCGGTGTTGCACCGTCTTCCGGCATCGCATTAAAACCGTTGATAGCGTTCGCAATCTGGTCCGCAGCTTGCTGCCCTTGCACGACCACCGGCCATACGATGACATGCCGGGGAAACCGGTCATACAGCCTATGTAAAATATCACGGATGACTGCACCCGTAGGCGATGTAACGACGCCGATCACTTTAGGCAGGAAAGGCAGCGGCTTTTTATAAGCGGGGTCAAACAACCCCTCAGCCGCGAGTTTGGCTTTGCGTTCTTCCAAAAGCGCCATCAATGCACCAGCCCCAGCCGGTTCCATATGCTCGACGATCATCTGGTATTTACTGCGGGCAGGATATGTAGTGAGCTTGCCTGAGCAAATCACCTCCAGGCCGTCCTCTGGTCGGAACGTCAGTCGCCCTGCGTTACCGCGCCAGCAAACACCGTCCATCACGGCTTTATCGTCTTTAAGGGAGAAATAAATGTGCCCCGATGCTGCTAGTTTCACACCAGACAACTCAGCCCTTACACGGACATAACCAAACTGATCTTCCACAGCACGTTTTAGCGCGCCCGAGATTTCAGAAACCGTATATTCTTGCGCGTTTGCACCCGCAGTATCGTCAGACATGGAAGAAACACCCCGTAAGCAGCCAGTAAGCACCGAGAAAAGGCTCGGCTTGCTTCCGGTATATCAGAACCTGCTTGTTTGACCAGACACCTATGATACAAGAAGCCAGCCAAATGGAATTTCGTTTACTACAGGTGCGCAAATATGAACATTTTAGTTATCGGCTCTGGTGGCCGTGAACATGCCCTTTGTTGGAAAATAGCGCAAAGCCAATTGCTTACATCCCTATACTGTGCGCCGGGAAATGGCGGAATTTCCGATGTAGCAAGCTGTGTTGATTTGGATATCACAGATCACATCGGCATTATTGCTTTTTGTAATGACCACGGCATTAATCTGGTGGTAGTAGGGCCTGAAGCGCCACTGGTTGCTGGCCTTGTGAACGATCTTTCAGCGGCCAATATTCTGGCCTTTGGCCCTAATGCAGAGCCTGCCATGCTTGAAGGCTCCAAAGGCTTCACCAAAGATATTTGCGCTGAGTATAATATCCCAACTGCCGCCTACGGCCGGTTTTCTGATATTGATAAAGCTAAGGCTTATGTCCGCGAGCAAGGCGCTCCGATCGTTGTTAAAGCTGACGGTTTAGCGGCAGGTAAAGGCGTTATACTTGCTCAAACAGAGACAGAAGCACTTGGCGCTGTTGATTTTATTTTTGACGGCGCCTTTGGCGAAGCCGGCGCAGAGGTCGTGATCGAGGAGTTCATGACAGGCGAAGAAGCCAGCTTTTTCGCAATCGCGGATGGTACCACCGCACTACCGCTTATATCTGCACAAGACCATAAAGCAGTTGGCGAAGGCGATACCGGCCCCAACACCGGCGGTATGGGTGCCTATTCGCCGGCAGCGGTGATGACAGAAGCAATGTGCGCACGCGTGATGAAGGAGATCATTAACCCTACGGTAGCGGCTATGGCGAAAATGGGAAAGCCATACAGCGGCTTGCTTTTCGCTGGGCTTATGATCACGGACGAAGGTCCCAAGCTCATTGAATATAATTGCCGTTTTGGCGACCCGGAATGCCAGGTTCTAATGATGCGAATGAAAAGCGATATCGTACCGCTTTTGATAGCATCTGCAAAAGGTGATCTCAGTAAGCAAACGATCCTCTGGGACGAAAAGGCCGCTCTTGCTGTGGTGCTAGCGGCAAACGGCTATCCAGGCCGTTACAGCAAAAACACAGAGATACAAAACGTCGCAGCCGCTGAAGCGGCGCGCGGCGTTACTGTTTTTCACGCAGGGACGCGCCAGGATGACGGCAAACTCCTTGCGATTGGGGGGCGTGTTCTCAATGTAACTGCACGCGGTAAGAATGTTACGGAAGCGCAACGCAGCGCTTATGCGGCCCTAGACAAAATAACATGGCCCGACGGTTTTTGCCGCCGAGACATTGGCTGGCGGGCCATCGAACGGGAAAATATCTAATCTGAAGGTCGATTAGACCAGAAAACTTATGGGCAACCAGAGCACCTACGGGATAAAAATTCCTTTTCTGATCATTATCCCCGTTGCTAACCCTCCGGCGCACCCGCTAGAGCAGTAGGCATACCTTAAATCACTATGGGGTTAATCGCGGAACACCTCGGGGTTATATCGTAAAGCCCTCTGGCTCCTCACCACATTTATCCTTCACTTTGAAGGACGGGAAAATCACATTCACCCGGGTACCAACATTTGGTTCACTATCAATCGTCAACGTCGCGTTCAGTTTGTCAGCAAAAGCACTAACCAGCGGCAAGCCAAGCCCTGATCCTTCATGTTTCCTGCTCAAGCTCGAATCGACTTGACCGAAGGGCCTGCGAGCCACTTTAATTTCTTCAGCCGTCATTCCCACGCCCGTATCTTCAACAGTAAGGCTGAGGCCCGCATTAGCCGTGCGCTTAAGGGATAGTTTTACCGATCCACCCGCATTGGTGAATTTCACCGCGTTGGTCAGCAGGTTCAGGGCGATTTGTTTTATCAAGCGTTCGTCAGCCTCCAGCAGCACATCTTCATCAAGATCGTGCAGCAGAGTAACACTCGAATCCAAAGCCCGCTGTTGGACAAGCGTTAGGCACATTTCCAAGCAAATGATCGGATCGATCCACGTGAGATGTGCTTCAAGGCGTCCCGCTTCGACCTTCGACAAATCAAGGATATCGTTAATAATAGAAAGTAAGTGCGTGCCGCTTTCATGAATATCATCGGCATATTCGACATACCGCCGAATCGCAATCGGGCCAATCATCTCGTCCCGAATAATCTCGGCGAATCCCAGTATTGCATTCAGCGGCGTACGCAACTCGTGGCTCATATTGGCCAAAAATTCAGACTTTGCCCGGTTGGCGAGTTCAGCGGTTTCCTTGCTGCGCTGCAATTCCTGGGCTTGCAGAAGGTCATCCGTTATATCACGGCCAATTAGGAGCAATAATTCATCAGCATCATGCCCAATTTTCTGAGCAAACAACTGGAAATGCCGGACCATATCACCGCGGGTCCTGACGGTTGCCGGTACATTCGTCATCGTCGAAGTCATCTTCAACTCTTCGATGAAACGGTGGAGAAACGTATTATCAGCCCAGATGCCTAGGTCGTCAGCTCTACTGCCTACGATCTCGCTTCGACGACGGCCGAATACATTGAGAAAAGCTGGGTTAACATCGAGTACACGGCCCGATTTCAAGCTAGAAAGCATCATCACTTCAGGCGTAAGTCGAAAGATATTTGAAAAAAGCTGCTCTGAACGGCCCTGCGCCCGGGCCGCTTCTTTTTGTGCGGTGATATCTGTCAGATTTGCGACAACTGCAGGCTTACCCATCCAGGAAATGATCGCTGCCCGGCAGGAGACATAACACAGGGTCTTATCTTCTCGAACGATACGAAAATCATACTGGTCGGCGGTATCTTCTCCGGCGATGCGTTTCCGATAGTGGCGGTCGACAATCTCTTTGTCATCCTGATGGATCCAGTCCAAAATTGAATGACTTGTTACTTCATCACCTTTATCTTCGACACCAAACATCCTCTGCGCCGCCGTATTAACATAAACGATTTCATTGCCGCAGCGCACAATAACGCCTTCAGCAATCGCCTCAAGTAAGGCAACACGTGACATTAAGGCTTCTGTAGGCACAGAATCCAGTTCCTGATTTAGGTTTTTTATACTCTTACTCACACCAAACCTTATAGATCCATTTTCTTATTAAATCATGAAGTTAGTTCTGAAGTCATCAATTTTTCTTAACCGCAATTCTTAACGTCTGCTGCACACCTTCTCAATCGTGTTTTCAAACAAGTAACTCTGTTGATTTGAACGGAAGACTGATGATCTAAAACAAAAGGCGGGGGGAAGGTCTGGTGCGGAGCCAGTAGGTAATTCCATACTATTAAATCTCTGCAACCAGGCCAATGAATGGTAGCAAATGGCGATAAATGAAGAAAAATAATCCAAAGTTGGTAATTCGTTACAAGTGTCACCATATTAGAATTACAGTGACAAATAAGCAAAACTGTTATATCACTATACACAACTAAAAAAGCGACATAAGTCGCGTAACGACAAGTGGCAAAGCCACACAGCGAAAATGCGAGGATAGCAGTGAGGAAGATATTGAAGTTCGTAGCACCCATAGCGGTGTTAGCGGCTGGCGTAGGCTCAGTTATGGCCCTAAGCGCAGCGAAACCAGAAATCGAAAAGAAAATTGAAGCACCCCGTATACTATCTCTTCATGTAGAAGAAGTGCGTGCGGACAGTGTACGGCTGAAAATCCGTGCGCAGGGTGAAGTATCTGCAAAGACAGATATCAATCTCGTGCCAGAAGTTTCAGGCCGAATCATTTCTGTCTCAGACGATTTTGCCGAGGGCGGCGCTTTCACGCCAGGGTCAACGCTCATCAAAATTGATGACGCCAATTACCGGCTTGCTGTAACAAGCGCCAAAGCACGCGTTGTTGAAGCCTCAGTTCGCCTTCAGCAAGAACTCGCTGATGCAAAAATCAAGAAAAAGCAGTGGGAAGAATGGGTCAGCGGCGGCGATCCTACTCCACTAGCGCTTAATGCCCCCCAGGTAGCGCAAGCACAGGCCCAACTCCGCGGCGCAGAAGCTGACATGGAAATGGCTGAGCTTAATTTGGCACGCACCAATGTTTCAGTACCCTTTAAGGGCCGCGTGATGGAACGCAATGTTGGTGTTGGACAATATGTAACGGCTGGCACACAGCTTGGCCGCGTTTTCGCAACTGACAAAGTTGAAGTACGCTTGGCACTGACCGATAGCCAACTCAACGAGCTTAATCTTCCTATTGGTTTTGTGGCAAAAAGCGGAAACGCCCCTGCCGTGAAACTTAGCACAAGCATTGGCGCTAGAACCTACAATTGGTCAGGCAAGATCGTTCGTGTAAACGCTTCAGTTGATCAACAGACCCGCTTGGTCTACGCGATTGCAGAAGTTGAGGACCCTTATGGAGCAGGCGCCGACAACGGCACCCCTCTTGCTGTGGGCATGTATGTGAACGCTGAAATCGAAGGCGTCATCTCTCGCCAAGCCTTTATCCTTCCCCGCTTGGCACTGCGTAGCAACAACCAGGTGTACGTGCTGAAGGACGGCAAGCTCCAGATCCGGACTGTAGAAGTAATGTCAACGTCGGAAGACATCGTCCTTGTGAAAACTGGCGTATTCGTAGGGGATCAAGTTGTTATTTCTCCTGTTCGCTCGGTAATCGAAGGCATGGCTGCGAAAGCAATCGTACCGACTAGCACAGTTCAAACAGCTGCCGCTTCGCGGTAAGGGGATACATCATGAATAGACTTATTGAATGGTGGGCACGCAACACAGTTGCTGCCAACCTCCTAATGGTTGGTATCATTCTTTCCGGGCTGCTTGGCTACAGCCAAATGGAACGGGAAATATTTCCGACAGTCCGTTTTCCAGGACTTCAGGTTCAAGTCGCTTGGCCTGGCGCTGGACCACGTGACGTAGAAGAGCAACTTGTTGCCAAAATCGAAGAAGCCGTTTCTGATCTCGATAACATAGACTTTATGCGGTCATTTTCGAGCGAAGGCTTTGCCCAAGTACAAATTCGGCTCAACCAGAAAGCTGACTTTTCTCAGTTTATGAGCGATGTTAAAGTTAGGGTAGACTCTATTGCGAGTTTCCCGCGCGGCATCGAACCGCCAAAGGTTACTCAGTTCATAAACAATGAAGAATATATCCGAATTGCTATTCACGGAAACTTATCTGAACGCGATCTTAAGAGACTTTCTGAAACCCTCCGGCGCGAAGTCGCCAACTTGGAAGGGATTTCACTGGTACAATTGTTTGGTACCCGCCGCGAACAGGTCAGCATCGAAATAAGTGAAGACGCTTTACGTCGGTATGGTCTTACGTTCGATGATGTGGCCAACGCTGTACGCAGCAGTTCTATAAACCGTTCCGCTGGTTCTATTCAGACGAGTGCCGGAAATCTAAAGCTAACAGCACGTAATATAGCCAATACGAAAGCTGAATTTTCGGACATTATTGTACGTCAAACACCAGATGGTGCAACTATCCGCATTGGAGACATTGCTGACGTTATCGACGGCTTTGAAGACGGGCGAATTCTTGCAACATTGAACGGTGAACCAGCAGTACTGATCCAAGTTTTAACTACTGAGACCATGAACATTACATTGGCTTCGGAATCCGTTAAAAAATGGATCGAAGAACGGCAGAAAACATTACCAAGCGGCGCGACACTAACCCTGTGGACCGACGCAGCGGAAGACTTTAACGGCCGGATGGCAACGATTTCCAAGTCAGCTATGCAAGGCTTGGCATTGGTCATGATCATCCTTCTGCTTACCTTGCGTCCTGTCGTGGCGCTTTGGGTTGCTGGCGGTATCGCAACAGCCTATGCCGGTGCTTTCATATTCTTGCCCGCCACAGGCGTTTCACTCAACATGCTATCAACCTTCGCCTTCCTATTGGTGTTAGGTATCGTCGTAGATGATGCCATCGTCGTCGGCGAAAGCATTCACACCGAGAGCCAAAAAACAGGCGGCGGCATTACTGCGGCTATTTTCGGCACGCAGCTTGTAGCAAAGCCAGTTATCTTTGCTGTCCTAACCACGATCATCGCCTTTCTTCCTTGGCTGTTTCTTTCGGGCCCGATCACCGAGTTTACGCGCCATATTACGATGGTCGTCGTGCTGGCTCTTACTTTTTCCCTTGTGGAATCGCTGCTTATTCTACCGGCACACCTTTCAAAACTTAAGCCACGCGAAAAACTTGGCGCCTTTGGCCGTTTTCAGAAGCGCATTGCCAACAGCATCACCAATTTTGCGCAGCTTCGCTACCGCAAGATTGGGAACTGGGCGGTTAGACGCCGGTATCTATGTTTCAGCATCTTTGCCGGGATATTGATATTCGGTTTTGGACTGCTTGGTACCGGCTGGGTGAACTTTGGCTTTGATCCGGATTTCGAAGGGGACGAAATCGTTGTTAGCGTCACGCTCCCTGAGGGATCTTCGTATGAGCGTGCTCTTGAAATTTTAGCGCAACTGCAAACTGCAGAACGCCAACTAGAAGAACAAGTAAATCAAAGCACTGAAGGCGAAGGCAAACTGATCGAAAATTGGTATACACGATCACGCCGTGACAGTGTTCTCGCGATCGTAAAGCTTGCGCCGCCAGAAGTGCGGGCCATGTCTACCAAGGCAGCTGCCATCGAACTGCAGCGGCTGATGGGCCCAATCCCAGACGCAGAAGAAGTTACTGTCAGTTACGGCAACAGCAACCGTGATCCGGGCGTTGACTTTAGTCTGCAACATACAGATCTCGACATATTGCGTGATGCTGCGGATGACTTGAAAACACAGCTTGCGACCTACACAAACCTGTATGATATCCGCGACGATTTACAAGCTGCCTCTGAAGAGGTTCAGATATCCTTATTACCAGGTGCCGAGAAACTTGGGTTGAGCATATCAGAAGTGTCTCGACAGGTTCGGCAGGCCTACTTCGGCGAGGAACCACAGCGTTTGGCACGCAACGGTCAGGACGTAAGGGTAAAAGTTCTTTACCCTCGTAGCGATCGCTATTCGATTGAAAGCCTAAAGTACTTTAGAATTCGTACGCCAGACGGTAGTGAAATTCCGCTGCTTTCTGTAGCGAGCCTTGAGTATGCACCTGGTATCAACCGGATTGTCCGCAGAAACGGTAAACGTGCCGTGCGGGTAAGTGCCAATCTCATTGAAGATGTGCGTGATGACATCATGAAGGATTTGGACGAAAACTATTTCAAAGACTTTGATGTACGGTATCCTGGCATCCAACGGGGTTCTATTGGCCAAGCTGAAGGGCAAAGGCGTTTCTTTGCCGAGCTCAGAAGCCTGTACTTTGTTGCCCTATTTGCCATGTATGCTCTGCTTGCAGTAGCTTTCAAAAGTTACTTCCAGCCTATACTGATTATGATCGCAATGCCTTTTGCATTCGTAGGAGCTATATTCGGCCATTTCGCCCTAGGCGTGGTGCTTGATCTGTTCAGCTTCTTCGGTATTGCAGCGGCCATTGGGGTTGTTGTGAATGATAACCTTGTCCTTATGGATTATTGCAACCGCCTACGGGACCGCGGAATGGCGCCACTTGAAGCCGTTGTAGAAGCGGGTGTAGCGCGGTTTAGGCCCATATTGCTGACATCACTGACAACAATCGCTGGTCTTACACCGATGTTGCTTGAAAAATCTCTTCAGGCAGCAGCGTTGAAACCAGTTGTCATTGCCTTGGCGACAGGGGTCTTCATTGCCTTTTTCGTGACGCTGCTTCTTGTGCCGTCGCTGTACGCGATCGGTGAGGATATCCTTAGCCTTTCACAGCGCACCAAAGCGCGCTTTAAGCGGCTATTTGGCAGTAAACCAAAAGAGCTTCCTTCCCAGGCAGAGTAAGCGTTCAGGGTA
>NVTU01000052.1 GCA_002401685.1 Kordiimonadales bacterium | reverse complement strand
AAGGCTCGGATTTTAGAATAAGCGACATCTGGCCCAGTGCGGGCGCCCACAACCATATCTTGATCAACGCAAAGCGATACGAATTCAGATATACGCTCATTGGGATAGGTTCCGTCCGCATCGGTAATAACAATATAGTCATGCTGTGCCGCATTTAGCCCTGACTTTAAGGATGCGCCGTAGCCTTTGTTCCTAAGGTGCTGCAGTACACGGAGATTGTCGTGGCATTTTTCCAGAGCAGACAATAAAGCATGGCTTTTGTCTGTTGATCCGTCATCTATAACAATGATTTCGTACGAGTATTCGGCAGGTATGGAACTGACAATATTGTCCACAGTCTGCTCTATAGCGTTTTCTTCATTATAGCAGGGGATGAGTAATGAAAATTTCATGCGACTCTGGTTGCTGCCCTATTTTTAAAAAAATAATATGCATGGCCAAGTGTTTAAGAAAGCGTAACGTATACTTTAGGGTTAGTCCAGAACGGTAGAATTGGCGAGAAATCGATTCATATTGGAATGCACGGTATGGCGGAGGATAGTTCAGGTAGGATAATCAGGTGCTTTTTCTTCCTGTTCCCCCCAATTGTGTACGCTTTACTCATCACGGAAGGCAGTTTGAATTTTTTTGGTGAGGAAGGCTATTGGTCGGCGTATGGTGCGCAGTTGTTCCAGTTTCTAGACGGGCAGCTGGATATTCCAGAGGCAGCCATACAGCAGGAAGGCTGGTTCTTCGGCGGAAAAGTTTACATGTCTTACGGGTTGTTGCCCGCGATCCTTCGCTTGCCCCTATTGCCGTTTATCGACCTGGCCGTGACACCGGTTTCAAGGTTGGTGGTATGGCTTTTGATCACGGCATCAGTACTGATTATTCAAAGCCTTATAAATCAAACGTGGCGGGCCCAAACCGGCGGAGACCGTACTATCAATCGGTTGGTATTTGTCCTGGTTAGCATTGTTGTTTGGTTTAATTCTGGCTATTTAATCATCATTCAAAATGCTGCAATTTATCACGAGCCCTACGCCGTTTCTTTGTTCTGCTTCAGCTTGGTTTTCTATTATTTTGTGAAGTGTTTTATCCTGCAGAAAACCTCATACAGCACTTGTGCGGCGGTCAC
The DNA here is from genome assembly GCA_002401685.1 of Kordiimonadales bacterium. Taxonomy (GTDB): domain Bacteria; phylum Pseudomonadota; class Alphaproteobacteria; order Sphingomonadales; family Kordiimonadaceae; genus Kordiimonas. Next base: position 19,401 of record NVTU01000052.1, on the reverse strand, counting down.
TGCGCTGTGTGCTGTCGCCAGCTTGCACGGCAGGCCGACCATGGCTGTGGGGCTCTTTGTTGCAGCAGGCTTTATTGTACTTGCTCATCTGTTTGATTTGTATCGCCAGCAGCCAGAAGGGCAACAACTGCGCCGCATCAACGCGCTGTTGCAGGTGGTATGGAAGAATGGCTTTTCAATTTTGGTCGTATTGGTTGGCAGCGTTTCGTACCTTGCTCTGAATTATGCCAGGTTCGATTCTCTATTCTTTATGACTGAAATAGAAAGTTACGGTTTTTTCCGTGCGGGAGAGGGCTATTCAGAACGCCTGTCGGCCTTGCAGGAATTTGGTGCCTTTAATATCCGCCGAATTATCCCCAACGGTATTTATTACTTGGTTGGAGGCTATGACTTACACAGTCAGCTCGTTCAGGCTTTTGATGTTGGCTTTATTAGAAAAGAAATGAGCATTGCTCTTATCTATATATGGCTTGTTCCGTTGTTGGCATTTATGGGGGCGCTAGGGTATGGCGTGAAGCAAGTCAGGGCGGGTTGGTCTAGAAAACACACGGCAGGATTGGCGCTAACGGTGTGTACATCTCTTGGAGCGCTTCTGCAGCTTAGCTACACCACAGCAACCTACCGGTACATGTCAGAGTTTTGGCCGTTTGTGATGACAGCAATTGTGTGGGTATATATCTTACTCGCGCGGCGCGGTGGCTTTGAGGGGGTGTTCGTTAAAAAAACTGTATATGCAGCGATCATAATCGCCGTCATCAGCACTGCTGTTAGTCTCAATTTTTATAGGGGCTATTACGATGCCTGGAACCCAGACGGGAACGTAATTATTACTGCGATAGTTACGCAAGGATCTCACTAACTATGTCTCGTCTTATACCTACTTAGGCAGATGCTGCGGCCAAAAGTATGGCACAGTATTGGCGGCCCAAAGGCTCATGTGGCTGCCTTTTTTGGCCTAGAAGAACGGTCAATCTATAGTATTTCCAAATAGGAATTAGATGCTTGAACATAATGGGCGCCCTTGCGTCTAGCCCGTATTCTGGTGAAACCTACGTGGCGTTGCTATCGTGCCGCGCAACCGTTTCTTCGTCGCGGTATGCCAGCTTCAGATTAATTGTTTTTTATTCTGGCTCAGGCGTTCAGAATTCTACTCTGCAGCCGCCTCACTTGGCGCCGCATGGCCAGTTTCGCTGCGCAGCCAATCGATGAAATCAACCACACGCTCGTTCTTTAATTTGTCCTTTGGACACACGATATAATGTTTGAAATCAATCGGCACACCTTCACCGAACGGTTTAATCAGCCGCCCTGCTTTAAGGTCTTCCTCAGCAATGATTGATCGTGCCAGAGCAACGCCGCGCCCTGCAACCGCAGCTTCAATCGCCAGTGCGTTATTGTTAAAGTGCAGGGCAGGCATGCCGCCCGGCGCTTCTACGCCAGCAGCCTTCAGCCACATGGTCCAGTTAGGCGCGCTTTCATCCTCAACGCTACTGTCATCATGGATGAGTGTATGTTCCAATATGGAAGACGGACACTCACCAAGTTTGCAGCTGTTCAGCAGGGATGGCGCGCAGACCGGGAAGATGGTTTCACGCAGGATCTCTTCAACAAATAGACCGGGATAATGGCCCAGACCGTAGCGAATGCAGAGGTCAGTATCGTCAATGCGGAAATCAGTGATCTGCATTGTCGCGTTAATTTTAACCACAGAATCTGGCTGACGCTGATAATAACTGGCCAAGTGTGGTACCAGCCACTTGCTGGCAAAAGACGGCGACACACTAATTTTCAAATGATTGGTGGTTTTGCTGTCTGTCAGAATATCAACCGACTCTTCCATCAACTCAAAGGCATTCTTGAGCGGCGCCAGTGAAAGCTGCGCGGCCTCGGTCAGCACAAGCGACCGGTTGGTACGCCTAAACAGCTCCACGCCGAGAAATTCTTCAAGCGAGCGAATTTGCTGGCTGATGGCAGCCGGCGTTACGGACAAATCATCTGCCGCGTGCTTGAAACTCATATGCCGGGCAGCTGCATCAAAGGCACGCAGTGCATTCAGCGGTAAAAGTGATCTCTTCATAGGGTTTCCTGCATCTTTCAACTGGCTATCGCTGGGGGCTATTAGCATTAGAAAAACTTAACCCGACCATATTAGGATGAGTTTACGCTTTCGCCAAGCAATAGCTGCAAAATATAGGTATTCTGTCAGGTACTTGGTGATAGATGCATTAGAAAACAAGTGGTTAAAGCGAAGATAATACCTTGCTGTTTTCAGCCACACTTAGGTGAATGCCGCATTCTGTTTTGGTTTGGCCGCGCCAGCGCCCGGCGCGTTCGCTTTCGCCTTCAGAAATTCTATCTGTACAAGGCATGCAGCCAATTGATGCAAAGCCTTGTTCCACAAGCGGGTGCCGCGGTAGATCATGGTCTTCAATGTAAGCCTGCACATCGTCTTTGGTCCAAAGCGCGAGCGGGTTCACTTTGACCCGGCCGTCGGAGGCTTCAAAATGCGGTAGCAAGGATCGTACGCCGCCCTGAAAGCGTTTGCGGCCAGAGGCCCAGCCTTCAAATCCGTCTAGCACATCATTCAGCGGCCGTACTTTCCGGTAAAAGCAGCATTTGTTGGTGTTCTGCGTCCAAAGCGACCCTTTAGGGTCATGCTTGGTGAGGTCATTCGCATCTGGTGAGATCGACCGCACATCCGTAAGGCCAAACTGCTCGGTCAGCTCGTCGCGGTACCGTTTGGTTTCACCGAACAGCTTGCCCGTATCCAAAAAGAGCACAGGAATATCCTTAGAAACCTTCGAGGCTATATGCAGCAGAACCGCAGATTCAGATCCAAAAGACGAAACAAGGGCAAAACGCCGCCCAAAATATTTGAGCGCGCCGTCGATCACTTGTTCAGGGCTGCCCGCTGCGTAGCGACTGTCGAGATAATCGGCAGCAGAGAGCGCGTCAAAATAGCCTGCGTTTTTAAGAGCTGGGTTGGCGGTCACGATGCTTTCCTCTACTGGCTGATGCCGTGGCGAGCGTGGGCGATAGATCTGGCACCCATATAGTCGGTCTGGTAAAACTCATTGAAACGCTCAAGGCTTACACGGAAGGCACCGACGCGGCTTTCGTCTGTTATTTCAACGCTATCGAAACCAGAGCGCAGCAGGAACTGAGCTTGGTCAGGCATCACTGGGCCAACAGCACGAATTTCGCCTTTGAAACCCATGTCTTTCCGAAGGCGTACCGCAAGTGAGAAACCGCGCCCGTCACCGAACGCCGAGAACTCAATCGCAACAAAAGTTAGCGAGCGCACAACTTCTTCCAGCTCAGCAAAGGACGTGCCTGTTGGTACGGCAGCACCAAGTGCGCCAGCAGTGGCAAAAGCGCTGACGCCTTCTTCAAGCAGGCGTGCGATAGGCACAGCAATACTGTCCCCTTCACTTGGCAGTTCGCCGTCCAACAAGGTTATCCAGGGCCCAGATTCAATGCCTGTAAGACTAAGCAGCGTCATAAACTGCCTCCTTAAATACTTGCGCGCCGATCCGGCGGTAGGTTGATAGAAATTCTTCGCCGTCTTCGCGGACGCCGAGGTATACGGCCACAACTTTTTCAAGCGCGTCGACGATGCCGTGTTCATCAAAACCTGGCCCGAGGATCGCAGCCTTTGTTGCGTCTTCTGCACCAGAACCGCCGAGCAGCAACTGGTACATTTCCTGGCCTTTACGGTCGACACCGAGGATGCCTATATGGCCTGCGTGGTGGTGGCCACAAGCATTGATACAGCCAGACATTTTCACTTTAATTGGGCCAATGTCCTGCAGGCGTTTCATGTCGTCAAAGCGCTTGGTGATGGCTTGCGCAATGGGGATTGAGCGCGCGTTAGCAAGCGCACAGTAATCAAGCCCTGGGCAAACGATCATATCTGTCAGCAGGCCCACATTTGCGGTGCCAAGCCCGGCTTCGTCAAGATCAGCCCAGATAGCTGGCAGGTCCTTGAGCGCAACGTGCGGCAGGATCAGGTTTTGCTCGTGGCTTACGCGAATTTCAGATTGGCTATATTCGTCAGAAAGCGCTGCAACCAAATCCATTTGCTCTGCAGAGGCATCGCCCGGAATGCCGCCGTGCGGCTTCAGGCTGATCGTTATATTCACATACCCCTGCACTTTGTGGGCATTGGTGTTGTTCTGCAGCCAGCTGGCAAAGATGAAATTCTTCTTCGCAAACTCGCTTGTTACAGCTGATGTGGCATCCTGATTAGCAAGCTCAGGTGGTTGGAAGAAAGCCTGAATGCGCGCGACTTCTTCTTGCGGCACATCAATGTGGCTGTCTTTAATTTTTTCCCACTCGACCTCAACCTGGCGGGCAAATTCTTCAGCGCCCATCGCTTCCACAAGGATTTTGATGCGGGCTTTATATTTGTTGTCGCGGCGACCTTGCTCGTTATAAACGCGCAGAATGGCCTCCTGATAGCTGAGGAAGTCTTTTTCGGGCAGGAACTCACGAATGGTTTTGCCGATCACAGGTGTACGGCCCATGCCGCCGCCCACGATCACTTCAAAACCGATCTCGCCAGCGTCGTTCTTGCGAACAATCAAGCCGATGTCGTGCCATTTAACTGCAGCGCGGTCCTGGTCAGCGCCGGTGATGGCAAATTTGAACTTACGCGGCAGGAACGAGAATTCAGGGTGGAAGCTTGACCATTGACGCAGCAGTTCAGCGTACGGGCGCGGATCGGCAATTTCGTCAGCCGTCGCGCCAGCGAACTGGTCGCTGGTTACATTGCGGATACAGTTGCCTGATGTCTGAATGGCGTGCATTTCAACATCAGCAAGCTCAGCCAATATATCTGGCGTTTCAGATAGCTTTGGCCAGTTAAACTGGATGTTTTGGCGCGTGGTGAAATGGCCATAGCCTTTGTCATATTTGCGTGCGATATGGGCAAGACGGCGCATTTGGTCGCCCGACATCGTGCCGTAAGGAACCGCCACGCGCAGCATATATGCATGCAGTTGCAAATAGAGGCCGTTCATCAGGCGGATCGGGCGGAACTCTTCTTCTGTCAGGTCGCCTTTTACGCGGCGCTCAACCTGGTCGCGGAACTCAGCAACGCGGATATCAACGAGTGAACGGTCAAATTTATCGTAAGCGTACATTAGCGGCGCTCCCAATCGGCAGATACCTGATAACCAAGGTCAGCACGTACGCTAGGGCCTTTGGCCTGCATGATATGTTTGATGTGGCTTGGGTAAGCCTGGTCACCGTCGATGGTCGCACCGATCAGCTCCGTGCCGACAATCAGATTGTTGGCTGCGCTTTTATCAGCCTCTACCAGCAAGGCTTCAAGGGTTTCGCCTTCGCCGTATGCAGCAAACACTGTGTCTGAGTTCCAGCCGCCATCTTTTGTGAAAAAGACGACCCGGCCATCATCCAGCCGGTTAGCTAGGATCATTTGTGGCCCTTTAATTTTCTTCGCCATCTTAGTGCGCTCCTTTACGCAGAGGCTGCGTTAAGCAGCTTCGTAAATTCTGGTTTTGCTAGGTCGGCGGCATTCCTGACGACATCGCCGATGATAAGTAATGCGGGGCTTTTAATTGCGTTTTCAGCGACAAGAGCCGGAAGCCCGGCAAGAGTGCCGTAAAAACGCCGTTCGTTGGCACGCGTGCCGTTTTCAACAACAGCCACAGGGGTTGAGCCCTGAATGCCTTCAGCTATAAGCCCTGCTGATATTTTTGGCGCGCCGCGCACGCCCATATAAACCGCCAGTGTCTGGCCTTTGCCTGCAAGCCGTGCCCAGTCTTTATAAGCGCCGTCTTTAAGGTGACCGGTCACCAGCGTTAACTTGTTAGAGTAATCTCTGTCTGTCATCGGGATTTGCGCTGAGGCTGCAATGCCTTGGAACGCGCTGATGCCGGGGATAATCTCGGTATGGATGCCGTGCTGGCGTAGTGCTGCGAGCTCTTCAGACGTGCGTGCGAACAGAGTAGGGTCACCGCCCTTAAGCCGAACCACGCGTTTGCCGGCCAGTGCGCCTTCTACGATGATCTTGTGAATGCCTTCTTGGCCGACGCCGTGCTTGCCTTCGCATTTGCCTACATAAACCAGTTCAGCGTCGCGGCGGGCCAGTGCGATTACGTCGCGGCTGACAAGGCGGTCATAAACAAGAATGTCCGCCTGCTGCAAAGCCCGGTGCGCTTTTATTGTCAGTAAATCTGGATCGCCGGGACCGGCGCCTACCAGTTGCACTTGCCCGGTGGTTACCCCGAGCCGTTGGTTGCGGGCACCTTCAACGATCAACCGCTCAATGTCTGCATCTGCCATGTCGGCGTATTTGCCAGCATTATCGTATAGGGCATCCCAAAAGAGGCGACGGCGGGTAGTGTCCGGGATCAGAGATCTGACCTTGGCCTGAACACTGCCCGCCGCGCGTGCAAGAGCCCCGAGCGAGGGGGGGGAGGTGCGCTCGAGACTGCTGCGTAATCTTCGTACAAACACGGGTGCAACACCGCCTGAGGAAAAAGCGACCTGCAACGGCCCGCGCGAAAACTGCGCTGGCGTGGTGAAGGTGCTTTTCGCAGGCTTGTCGACCACATTAACGGGAAGGCCCTTGGCCAACGTGAGGCGCAGGGCGCGCTCTTCCGTTAGTTCGTCGTGTGTTGCGATATATACCAGTGTTTTCTGAGCCAGATCGTCCTCGGCAAAAGGGCGGTCCAGCGCGATGATGTTTTTGTTGCCAGTAATAGCGGCGCTGAGGCCAGCGTCAGTGAGCGCATCTGCTGCCCCTGACGCAACAATTGTGATGCGAGCGCCGGTATCAGAAAAAAGGCCAACCTTAGCGATCGCGGCTGTTGTCGCGCCGACGATTAAAATATGGTGCTTTTCAGCGGTTAAAAAAACCGGAATGCTCGCCATGACTATACTCTCCAAAAAACAAAGTGGCCCCAGAACGGTGATAGTTACCAATCCTGTTCAGCCGGAAAATTCTTAGTTTCTGCGAAAATTCGCGAAACGCAGTTGCTCCTGCTGATGCTTTAGAAAATAGGGATTGAGGCCAAGCGCAACAAGAGAGAAGAAATAACGCCTGAGTGTAGATTTTTTTTTCGTTAACTGGCCATTAAGGCCTAAAAATAGGAAATTAATTCTAATATATCGATAAAACCGGTACTGTATATGCTTTCCAGTGGGTAATCTTAGAGTGTTGGGCAGGAAAATAGGAATTCAGCGCAATGCTCGTGATGCTGCTTTGGTTTCGGTGGGCGGGATGGTGTGGAGATAAACGATAGGTGGTGCGGTGCTGACGTTGGTCATTTTCTCCTAGGATATTGCGCTGGTTTGATTGTTCCGCTATTTGGTGCTTATGAAAGAATGGTGGAGCAGGCGCAGAATCAAAGCTGCGCAATTCGTATTTTTGGTTGGGGCAATGAAAAGCGGCACAAGTTCGCTTGGCAGGGCAATGGCCCGGCACGCCGATATTGCTGTAGGTATGGCCAAAGAACCGCAATATTTTGTAACGCACAATCCGTTGGTGGACAGCCCTTCCGGATACCTAGAGAATTGGAAAGCAAGGGACCTAAAGGCCCGGTATCTACTGGATGCGTCCACGGGCTATAGCAAATTTCCGAACTTTGGCGATTCTGCCGGCTTGATTGCGGACGCAACAAAAGGCGCCAAAATCATCTATATTATGCGTGATCCTATCAAGCGCATTGAAAGCCAAGTGGCGCACAATGTTACCAGAGGTCGGCTTGATATTGAGCGTTATGAGGCGCGGCATAACCATGATTTTTACCACCATTATCTTATTACATCCTCATATGCGGCCCAATTAAAGCAATATAGCCAGCGCTTCCCAAAGGCAGATATGCTGCTTTTGAGTTTTGAGGATATGTTGGCTGAGCCCAACGAAACACTGACACAGGTTTGGCAGTTCCTGGATTTGGAACCGCTGGCGGCAGAAAGTGAGTTTAATCACAGGAATGCACGGCGGAGTGTACCGCAGGAATTTGAAGGGCCAATTTTGTCAGATGCCATCAAAGCCTATCTGCACGACGCACTGGCCGCTGATATGGCTGAGCTTTCAAGCACATGGGGCGTAGATACTACCAAATGGGGCTTTAAGTGACGAAAAGCGCAAACCCTTATCACGGTTTACCGGCCCGTAGCTTTTGGCGTACCGGCGTAGCCGCGCACAAAGATAGGCTGATCGACGAGGTTTATAGCGCTAAGTTTTCTATTTCTCAGAGCGATAATATCGCTACCGCGGGCAGTTGTTTTGCCCAGCATATAGCGCGTCATATGCGGGCCAGTGGCTTTAGTGTTCTTGATACAGAGCCCGCACCAAAAGGCCTGAGAGGCCAACAATTTGGCTATAATCTTTATAGTGCCCGGTACGGCAATATCTATCACGCGCGGCAATTGCGGCTGCTGGCCGAAGAGGCTTATGGCCAGTTTGAGCCGACCGGTTGGGTGTGGCAATCGGACGGTGCATTTTATGATGCCTTTCGGCCAACCGTTGAGCCGCAGGGTTTACCGAGCTTAGATCACATAGGGCGGCACCGTCAGCACCACTTGCAAAAAGTACGGCAGTTGTTCTCACACATGGATGTTTTCGTTTTTACACTTGGATTGACGGAAGCTTGGCTCAACCAACCGCAGCAGTATGTCGTGCCGACAGCACCGGGTGTTGTGGCGTCCCCTGAAAACCCTGATGATTTTGTTTTTAAAAACTTCAGGCACGCAGAGATTTATGCAGACCTGCAAAAATTCCTAGAAGTGGTGCGGGCGCATAACCCGGCCTTCAAGATGATCCTAACGGTGTCCCCAGTGCCGCTTGTTGCCACTGCAGGCCCAGACCACGTGTTGCCTGCGACGGTTTATTCAAAATCTGTTCTGCGGGCGGCTGCGGGGGATCTGGCAGCAGATGATCCGAATGTTGCTTATTTCCCGTCCTACGAAATTATAACCGGGGCACAGGCTGGTGGCCGGTATTTCGAACCGAACCTTAGGTCAGTAACCGCAGAAGGCGTTGAGCATGTTATGCGGCATTTCTTTAAGGCCCATCCACAGCCAGATGCGCCAGCGCGTGATGGTGCCGGCGCAGTGAGCACGCTGGCCCCTGACACAAGTGCCGAGGGCGAGGCGGAGGATGACGATGTATTGTGCGACGAAATTTTGAATGACGCATTTCTCAAGCCCGGTGGAATGCGGGGGAGATCAGATGAGTAGGCGCTATTGCTTGGTGGGGAATTCGCATCTGGCCGCGCCCAAGTTGGCGTGGGAAGGTGTGCGGGCTGAGTATCCTGCGGTGCGTGCCCAATTTTACGGGGCCACCAGAAAACAATTGGGCGAATTGGAAGTGAAGAACGGCGCATTTGGCGCTCACCTTAGGCCAACGTCAAAAAAAGTATCTCGCGCGGTCAAGCGTGTGTCTGGCGGTAGTGATAAGCTGAAGCCCGGCTCCTTTGATGCCGTGATCCTGTTTTCTCTCGGATTTAATTTCCATCAGGCGGAAGCGATTTACCGCACCCACCGTACGCTGGACTTTAATGGCAGTGCGACCGCAGAGCATCTGGTATCGGCGGATTGCTTCCGTGCGGCTCTTCGCAGCTTGCTGGAAGATAGCCTGGCGGTAAAGCTTGTGCGGCAAATCCGGCAGATTTCTGATGTTACTATCATGCTGTCCCTGCAGCCCTATCCAAGTGAAGCCATACTGAAAGACGGCTGGAAAGGCTGGACAACGCTGAAGGCTGAAGGGGATGTTGGATTGCTGCAAGAGACTTACATCAGCGCCGCAGCGGACATCGCCGAAGCAGAGCGTTTTGACGTTATATACCAGCCCGTTGATACCTTAAATTCCGAAGGATTTACCAAGCAGGATTTCTGCGAAAATGCGCGGCGTCTCGATTTGGCAGCTGGCGATGTGCACCCGGTAAAGAATTATACCCACATGAACGCGGACTACGGAGAGCGGGTGTTGCAGCAACTGTTTGCCGCGGACGCCCCCTAACCGAATTTGAGGAAAGACCATCCTGTGACTTTACCGCTAAATCATAGCTGGCGAGAAATGCTGGGGCCTGAACTGGACGCCCCTTATATGCAGGCGCTGACCGCATTCCTTACGGCGGAGCGCGCTGTGGGTAAAACCATATACCCTCAGGAAGCTGACTATTTCGCCGCCCTGAACGCAGTGCCTTTCGCCGATGTGAAGCTGGTGATTTTGGGACAGGACCCATACCACGGGGAAGGCAGCGGCGCGGGGCAGGCGCACGGGCTGAGTTTTTCTGTGAAACCCAACGAGAAAGTGCCGCCGTCGCTCAAAAATATTTATAAAGAAATGGCTGAGGATTTGGGCATTACCCAGCCAGATACCGGGTATCTGATGCCGTGGGCTGAAGAAGGAGTGCTGCTGTTAAACGCCGTGCTGACGGTGGAGGCACACAAAGCAGCCTCGCACCAAGGCAAGGGCTGGGAGAGCTTCACCGACAAAATCATTGAGGTGCTGAACGCGGAACGCGAAGGCCTTGTTTTCATCCTGTGGGGCGCAGGCGCGCAGAAAAAGGGTGCGAAAATTGACCGTGCCCGCCACTTGGTATTAGAAGGCCCTCACCCCAGCCCCCTAAGCGCCTATCGCGGCTTTTTCGGCTGCAAACATTTCTCCCAAGCAAATGCGTATTTGGCAGCGCAGGGCAAAGCGCCGGTCGATTGGCAATTGCCTTCCGCGTCTAACCAATTGTCCCTGCTTGACTAAAAAGAGGCGTCGCGGTGCATCTTGACATGATACCAATATATCCCATATAGTAACCCTAGGGTATCAAAGTGGAACCTCAGGGATTCGTTTGCATGCCAAATACAAGATTTATGGGTAACGGTGGAGAGGGTGCATGGCTTCTGAAGAACAATCAGTGAAAATACTGGAGAAAAAGGCTGGGCAAACACGAGCGCAGTTTGTTGACTGGGCTTTTGGTCTGATTGCGCTTGTCGCCTTGCTGGTCGCAGTGGCGACTGGTTTGTCGATGACACGTAGTTTTATCAGCGCTGACGCCTACGAGACCCTCAGGATTGCGAAAATGGTCGTACTTGGCCCGGCAATGGTCTGGTTGATCGGTTCTCTGATGGTGCGGCGCACACGCCTTGGCACCAGCTTGATGAACGAGATTAGGAACGGACATACCGGTTTTGCGTATGAAGTGTTTCGCTCGGCCAGTGTGCGGACTTTCTTTGCCACAGTCATTCTTATGATAATCTTGAAAGAGTTCGCCCCATCAGATCTTGGTTTAAGCACTGATTTTTATCTAAAGGCGCTGCTGGTTTTTGCAGCCGGAATGTTCAGCTTAACGTTCTTCTTGCTTATCCGCGATGACGGAGACGGGACGGAAGACCTGGGCGACAAGGCAAACTCAGAAATTGACGGAGGCCACCACCATGCCTGAAAAAGCCCACAAAAATTTAGCACTGTTTGCCGACAAACTTTTGCAGCGCACCGTACTTGGCATGATGTTGACAGCCTTAATGGCTGCTCTTGAGGCTTTACGCTTTCTACTAGGCGCAGAATTTTTTGATGTGATTGAGTATGCAGGGTACGGACTTAAGGCGCTGATTTTCCTTGCTATTGTCCCTGTTCTTATTGACTTTATTCGTCTGCGGCCAAAGTGGCGCGCTCTTTTCAAAAATGATGAAGGCTTCGTTGCCGAGGTTTTTCAGAAGTCAGCGATGTATTCATTTGGAGCAACTCTTATCGCGATCATAATGCTTGATATCGTCGCACAGACGGCAGCGATGACTTGCCGCCGGCGTTTTATTTGAAAATTGCAATGGTAGTTTCGCTCTCCGTTTTTAGTATCGGGTTCTTTGTCTTGAACCGAGATCACAGCGACGGTACGGACGGGTTAGAAGACGACGATAGTTCAGAATTTGACAAGGGCCACCACCAGGCTTGATGGGGCCAATGAAAATGGCATGCAACGGGCTGCTTAATTTTTGGTACACGGCGTGATGGCCGAATAGTCTAAAGGGTTTTATTGCTATGAAAAAAGAAGAAACACTTGCCCAGTTTGTTGACCGTTTTATGCAACGCACGGCGCTTGCGGTGTTGGTGATGTCGCTGGCATACGCTTCGTCTGCGGTCTCGCATTTCGTCAGCGAGCAGACCGCCGAGTATCTGATGTGGGCCAAGACGGCTTTTGCCCTCGGTGGCGGCGCGATTGTATTGCCTGTTGTGGTTAAATTTGTGCGGCTCCGCATGAAAAAGGATAAAAGCTGCTCGGGCTCCCCTACTGGTTATATGGCAAGCATGTTTAACAAAGCCGCTGAACGGGCCTTTGCAACAGGGTTTATTTTTATGATCATACTCGAACCCCTCAGCCAGCACCTAGTGGCTGACTGGCCGCCTGCCTTTTTCATACAGTCTACGCTTTCTGTGATGATTGCGGCGTTGGGGATCAATTTCTTCCTCCTTAACCGTGATGAAGGCGACGAGCTGGATGATGATTTTGAAAGCGAAAATTACGGCAGCAAGGAGCCCGGTGCATGAGCCGCGCCCTTGAGAACCGTATCAGGGTTTACCGGGCTGAGCACCGGCTCAGCCAAGGGGACTTGGCGGATATTATCGGCGTGTCGCGCAAAACTATTAGCACGATCGAGGTGGGCCGGTTCGTGCCGTCCACTGTCATAGCGCTCAAAATCGCCCGGCATTTTGGTGTGCCTGTAGAACAGGTGTTTTCACTAGCTGAGCCATAGCGAAGCACCGGGCACAACACCGAAAATACGACCTACCAAAACGACTTACCTGCCGCACTTAAAATTGCGGCTGACAGCGAAGCTTTGTCTAAAAAAAAGGAGACAAAAAATGGACAAGAAAAATGATGGTAAAAACCTAATCGGCATGGCGATCATGTGGGCGGCGGCACTGCTGGCAGGCACGCTGCTTATGGATGACAGCGATAAACAGTTTGTCTTTCTCATTATAATGGTCAGCAGCTGGATTGTGGTGATAGCGACGGTGGGATCAACCCGCGAGGCTGCACGCGCAGAGTGCCGTATGTTCCGCCGCTTGCTTGGCAGAGGGCCAAAAGCGGAAAGCTAACGGCAGAACTGGCCGGGCTAAAAGAAAGGGCGGTGCCAATAGTGCACCGCCCTTTCTTTTGGGTTTGTACGAGGGGTGTTTACCCAGCAATCTCTTTCAGCAGCACGTACCAGTGTGCGACGTTGGCATAAAAGCTTTCCACCGGAACGCGTTCATTCAGGCCGTGGGCAAATACATCGCTGCCTTTGATGTAAGAGCCATTCACACCGTAACTAGGAATGCCCGCCGCGCGGAAATGCATGCCGTCCGTGCCGCCGGATGACATCGCCGGAATGATCTTGAGGCCCGGATACTGAATGTCAATCGCACGCCTGACGGCTGCTAGCACATCATCCCGAAGCGGTGATGCGTCAGTTTCAGTGGGGTCACCCAGCATGGTGATTTCCACGCCTTCATTCCCAACTATTTTTTTCAGTGTTTCCATCGTCGCCTGCACGCCCTCACCAGGGAATACACGGCAGTTTACGTTGGCGGTGGCTGATTGCGGCAATGCGTTTACGGCGTGCCCAGCCGTTAGTAGGGTCGCCACACATGTGGTGCCAGTTGTGCCAACGGTGCTGCTGTTTGCCCGCAGGGTTTTAATCGCCCATGCATCTTTTGGGTCCGCAGCAAACTTGCTCATGGCCTTTCCCAGGTCGCCCGGTGTGTTGGGGCCGGTGCCGCGAAAATAGGCGAGCGTTAGGTCGTTGTAATTTACAGGGAACTTGTAGACCTGAATTTTCTTCAGGGCATCGGCCAGTTCGTAGATAGCATTATCGTCGCGCGGACGACTGCTGTGACCACCGGGGTTGCGGATCGTTAGTTCGAAATCTACGTATGTTTTTTCAGCCGCTTGCAGGCCGAAGCTGGCAGGCGTACCGCCATCTTCAGCTATCAGCGCCCCGCCGGCGTCAGCGTTCAGCACAAATTCGCTGTCGGTTAGTGCGCGGAACTCATTCACCAGCGCACGGGTCGTTAGCATGCCAGTTTCTTCGTCGCCGGAGAAGGCAATGATCAGATCCCGGTTTGGTACCCAGCCCTCTGACTTAAGTCGCAGGAAATTGGTGGTTACAGCAGTCATGCCCAGCTTGTCATCAAGGGTGCCGCGACCGTAGAAATAGCCGTTTTCTTCGATCAGTTTGAAAGGATCACGAGTCCAGTCGGTGGCAAGCGCATCAACAACATCCATATGCGCTGAGATGCTGATTGGCTTTTTGCCAGACGAGCCGTCGCCCCGGTAGCGCACCACAAGCGCTGCCGTTTTGCCAACTTTGAGCACATGAATGTCTTCTTCCGGAAAACCGCCCTTGCGGAATTCGCTCGCCAAATACTCAGCCAGCTGCGGTACGAGGCCCTGGCCCTGGGCAGTACGTGTCTCCACTGCTGTTTTGTATATTTCGAGCGCTTTGGCAGCGAAGGGCGCATCTTTGTTTGCTGCCATATCAGCGACTGCGCCCGGCGCAACGAGGGCAGCGGCAAAGGCCGCAGCCGTAAGAAGTTTCATCATCAGTAGTGTCCTCCGAATTCCTAAAGTATGGCGCGCTATTCTTTCGCGTTGAGTATTTTCTTGATCAGTTCAGGATCATCCGGCAACAGGCCAGATGCTGGCAGGCGTACGATCAACTTTTTCCAATCTGGCCACATTTTGAAAGCCTTTGCAAATAGCGGTAGGCTTTGGTCCACATATCCTTCGCCTGCAAGGGTGGCTGCGTGCCAGAAAATGGCCTCGTGGTTATCTGGCATTAGTTCTTCGGCCTTGGTGTAAGACGCGATCGCCAACTCTATCTTACCTTCAGTGATGAAATCGTCCCCTGCTTGCATGGCCTTGTAGCCCCGCGCAACTGTCAGCAAGCGGCGCATTTCGGTAATGGGGTCATCATGGTCATCAATGCGGAGGTCAAAATTGGTGCCGTTCCAACGCTCTTTGGTGGCGTCGCCGGATACAACGATCAGGGCTGATGATTGCTTGCCGCGAATGTCGCCGCCTTCAGCCTGTGCTGCTTCAAGCGCTGTCATCATGCGCTCAGCCAAATCGCCTTTGGTCTCAGTATAGGCTTTGATCATGGCCTTACAGACGGTGGAATTTAGCATCAGGTTGGCCTGCACGGTGAAGCCTTCGCCCGCATGGTTGCAGTGTTCAATAATGGCGTTTTCGCCGGTGTGAACGGCGGTTACACCGTTGGCGTCTACCATGCCAACTTGGCGTACATCAATATGGTCGTCAGCGGCTAGCAACGCCCTCAGCGTTTGCTTGGCGGATTTGCCTGCGGCCATCATCTCCAGCCCTAGGGGGCCGTAGCTGCGTTCGGTGAAAGACTGTGTTGCGACCGCGCCGACGCCAGGCTGTGCCCATGCTACACTGGTGCCGACTGAGAACCAGTGGGTTTGCACCGCCACACCGAACTCGCCTGTTTCAGGGTCCCGCGCCACGATGGAAAATGTATGGTTTGGCCGAATGACAAACGGTTTGCCCGCCTGTTTGAAGCTGTTTCTGGCTTTGATTTTCTGTGCGTCGCCGTCCGCTATCGCTGGCGCAGCGAACGCGCCAATAAGCGCAAGCGCTATGATGCTTTTTTTGATCACGGTAACCCTCCCTGGTTTTGGCCGAAATTTTCGCCCAACATATTGCCCAATAAATTCCCATAAATTGAACAGGTACGGTAGTAGGAAGCGTACGCCAGTGCACGTGAATAATCCGTGATCAGCAGGCTGAGTCTAATCGGTAGGCCTTTTATACAGTAGATAGACATCAACAAAGCCGCGCACTAGGTGGTAGCGAATTAACCGTGGCCACAAAGCGAACTGGCTTGCGCCGGAAAGGTATCGCAGTGGCAGCTTTTCGCCAGAAGCAGACACGGCGTGGATTTATGGGGCGCGATCAGTCTGCCTTGGTTTCACTCGCCGGGCGGTTGTTTCCCCGCGGTATTTTAGCTAGTCTTGTGCACCAATTGATCTAGTTGAATTCCTATACCCTCTAACAAATCTGCGATGGTCCTATGAAAAAAACAATTATCTCGGTCGTTTTATTATGTTTGGCTGGCTGCGGCAGTAGCGAACCGTCGGCGCCAAAGGAGGCCGATGAGGCCACCAGGCGGACAGTAGCCCAGGGCGACCTAATTGGGTTTGTCGCAGAAAACGGTGCCCATGTTTGGCGGGGTGTGCCCTACGGCGCGGATGCCGGTGGGAAGAACCGCTGGCGCGCGCCAAGGCCTGCACCCGCATGGGACAGTGTGAAATTGGCGACAAAATTCGGCCCGGTGTGCCCTCAGATCGCCACGGCTTTTGTCCAAATTGAAGGGTTCGAAACCGGGCGGCTTGAGGGGTCGGAAGATTGTTTGTCCATTGATATTTATGCGCCAGCCGATGCGGTGGGCAGAGATTTGCCGGTAATGGTTTGGATCCACGGCGGAAGCAACATCTCAGGCGCGTCCCAGCTTTATATTGGCGACCAGCTTTCCGTGAATGAAGATGTGATTATTATCAGTGTACAGTACCGCCTTGGCCCTCTGGGGTGGTTTTCGCACGATGCCTTGAAGGCAAGTGCGTTGAACGCAGAAGACAAAGCAGCCAATTTTGGTCTTCTTGACTTGGTCGCTTCGCTGCGGTGGGTGCGCGAGAATGTTACGGCGTTTGGCGGGGATGCAAATCGGGTCACGATCTTTGGCGAGAGCGCTGGCGGCCACAATGTGGCGGCGCTGTTGGCTTCGCCGTTGGCAAAGGGCCTGTTTCACGGTGCAATCATTCAGTCCGGGAGTTTCAGCAGTGTCTCAGTTGCTGACGCCCAGGGCTTATCTGGCGACCAGCCCAATCCTTCCAATGATGTAGCAGAGCGCCTAGGCGGGCCGGAGAAATTCCATACCGCCACTACGCAAGAAGTATTCGATGCCTACCAGTTAAATAATGGCTATCTAAGATTGCCGCGTGTTATCGAAGACGGCGTTTCTCTACCGATTTATCCCATGCGGGATGCGTTTGCCTCAACGGATACATTTAACGTTGTGCCCATTATTACAGGCACGAACCGCGACGAAAACAAGCTTTTCTTTATGTTCAACGAGCGCCTTGCTGAGAACTATCTTGGTATTTTTTATGTGGCGCATGATCAGGATCTTTATGACGCCGCGTCCGATTACACCAGCCGTGTCTGGCGACTTCGAGCAGTGGATGAACCGGCAGCTTTGATGAATAAAGCCGGCCACCAAGCAGTGTATGCGTACCGGTTCGATTGGGATGAGGGCGGCTCCTTTCTCTGGACTGATTTGTCGAAAATGTTGGGGGCGGCCCACGGGATGGAGATCCCTTTCGTGTTCAACCGCTTCCAATTAATTGGGGAAGGCGACGCGGTATTGTTTGAATCAGAAACCTTGGCGACGCGCCTACAGCTTAGCGCGGCGATGGGCGCTTACTGGGCCGAGTTTGCGCGCAGCGGTACCCCAGAAGCAAAAGATGGAACGGTGTGGCCAAGATACGGTAACGACGCAAACCTGATGCGGTTTGATAGTGCAAGTGATGGCGGCATTCAGATCGTTGAGGATCGGGAAACTTTAAGCAAGTTGATTTCAGACCTTAAAAATGATCACCGCCTTGATGAAAGTGTGCGCTGTGAGCTTGCTCACTCCTTTGAAGGCTTGGCGGTGCAGCAAAAAACACACCTTGTTAGGTCAGTGGGATGTCAGGCCGAGCGCCAGGAAAGTGCGGACTGAAATAGCGGCTCTGGTGTCCCTTGAGCTGGTGATGCAGGGGGTAGGCTATATTGCCGCTTTGGGCCGGTAAGCGGCCATCCCTTGTCTAGCGCCAACGGCCTTGCTTCGCTGGAAACCCAGGCCTTCAGCACGCATCTTCTTCACAAAAGCTACGGCACCCAGCGCAGGCCTTGGATTGACGGTGAGGCTTTGGTGTTTCCCGCGGCTAGTATAAGTATATAGCTATATTTCAGCGATAAAACCGCACCCGTCAATAAACCGCCACCCTTCAGTGAAGAAGAGTGGCGGACAAAGTACGGAAATTGATTAATGTGCGGCACCGCGCCTAATGCAGTGAAAAAGGGCCTTTATTCCCACAGAGAATTTACGGGCTGGTTGGGCTGGCCGCCTGTGATGGGTTGGGCTCGACAACAATCACAACCTTTTTGCCAATTGTCCATCCAAGCCTGCTGCCATCAGCGTTAGTGCCAAGTTTAAGGGCACGGTCTTCACCGGCTGGTACTGACAAAACTATTGCAGTACCAGCCGGTGAAGACGAGGATTACCTGTGACCCTTCTAACGTTTGCCTTTGATGCGGTAACTGAACGGAACCACAATCGTTAGTGGTTCGCTATCTTCAGGTAGGGCAGGAAAGTCAACGCGGCGCATCAGATCAAGGGCGTCACTATCAAGGGCATTGTGCCCAGATGAGGTGACGAGCTCGCGGCGGGTGATGGTGCCGTCAGTCGCCACCTCAATCCGAATACGAACTGTCCCCTCGATACCTGCCTTAATAAGCTCGGTGGGGTAGCCTTGATTGCGCGCTAGAATACGGCCCACTTTTTTGCGCCAGCTTTTCCAAGTGGCGGTAGTAGACTTAATCTCCACCTCGGCATCCAGGGCTACTGCTGCATCCATTTGAAAGCGCAGCGGGATATTGAAACTGTGGCTATCAACGCCGTCTGGAAGGGGTGGTAACGGATTGACCCGTTGTAAGAGCGAAAGCACTTCGTTGTCGAGTACGGGTTGGCCTGACGAACTCGTGATGGTGAAGCCCGTAATATGCCCAGACCCCGCCACTTGGACCCGAATTTTAACGAGGCCTTGCACCTTCATGTCGAGCGCCTTGCGCGGATAACGTTGTTTAGCGCTAAACTCTTTGTTCACCTTTGCAGCCCAGGCTTCAATCGGTTCCGAGGCAGCCAAAGGCAAGGGGAAAAGAAAGGGAAGCGCGCAGACGATCAGCGCGATTCGAGCGAAGAAAAGCATCATGGTACTGTCTCCTTGAAAAATGGTCTTTGGGAAAGCAGATCACGTAACGATATAGGCTTAGTGCGTGACTAAGCGGTGCTACAATATCAATATTTTGCTACCATTTGGTAAACGTCTTCCTCGAAGGGCCCTAGAAAACGTAAGCACCAAGATGCCGTTTTTAATCGCGGTAATCCTCCCCTTTTTTGGTCAAAGATACTGCCCACAAAATTCCCTTAAATTTATGAGAGGCAACAGTAGCAAGTACGCGCGAATGCCGGTGACTAACCTGTGATCACCTGCCAACGTTTAATCTGCGAGCCAATCATGCATTACAAAAATATCAACATAGCCGTGCGTTGGATGGTCGCGATTTAGCCTTTGTCGCCACACAAAGCAGCTAATAGCTGAGAATGATC
>NVTU01000051.1 GCA_002401685.1 Kordiimonadales bacterium | reverse complement strand
CCGCCGCCGCCGAGCGCAGCCCCTAGCCCACCGCAAACGCCGCTGGCCTTCGAACCAATTGCGAATATACCAGTTGTAGCGGATTACGACAAAGCTGAGATCCGAGCCGTATTCAGCCATCACGGCCTGCCCTTTGATACATCCGCACAACTGGAAGAAGCGGCAACTGCCGTTCACGCGGTTAGCCTGTCTGAAGCGATTGGGTCCGCGCTTGAAACTGGTATGCGTTTTAGCCCGCTTACCGATGCCCACAGCCGTCCAATTATGCTTGTTGGTCCGCCGGGTGCGGGCAAAACCATCTGTGCGGCCAAGCTCACTGCCGATGCGCTTTTGCATGATCGCCCTGTACAGTTGATCTCAACCGATACAGTGAAAGCCGCCGGGATACTCCAGCTCGATCATTTTGCTACTTTGATGAAGCAAACTGTTTCAACAGCAGACACACCGCAGGAACTTGCAGCTATTATCAAACCCCATGATGATCCGCGCGGTCTAACCGTGATAGATTCGCCGGGAACAAATCCTTTTGACATGCAGGAACTCGAAGAACTATTGAAATTTATACAGCGGGTAGACGCTGAACCTGTTCTGGTTATGCCTGCAGGGCTTGACCCACTCGACGCACAAGAGATCGCCGGTGTGTTTGCACAAATGGGGTGCCAGCGCTTCATCGCAACAAGGCTAGACGCAGCACGGCGCTATGCAGGCGTCATCACGGCAGCACGGCCGCGTTTTTTAGCCCTAGCCGCTATCAGCCGCAGCCCTTTCATCGCCGATGGCCTTGAAGCGGCTACCCCGCTAGCGCTCGCCAAGCTCCTTACAGCCTTCCCCAATAGAAACAAAACCAAGCCAAGTACGGATACCTAAGATGACAGACGCAGCACAAACAAATGAAATGGCCCAGCTTGAGAAACGGCTCATTACCGTTGCATCAGGCAAAGGCGGCGTTGGTAAAACCTGGTTGTCCGTAAGCCTAACGCACGCCCTTTCACATGCCGGCCGGAAAGTCGCGATTTTTGACGGTGACCTCGGCCTAGCCAACGTTGACATCCAACTCGGCATCATGCCCGAAAGAGATCTGGGCGACGTCATATCAGGGGCCATGACCTTCCCAGAAATTGCGATGCCGTACCGCGATACTGATGGTTCTAGCTTCGATATATTACCGGGCAAATCCGGCTCTGGTGCGCTTGGTTCCATGACCCTTCAGACACTTGGTGCCATGAAACGTAACCTGATAAGAACGGCGGCTGGGTACGATCATCTGGTTCTTGACCTCGCCGCGGGCGTTGACCCTGCAGTGACAACGCTTTCTGACCACTCCGGGCGTATTTTGGTAGTAATGACAGCAGATCCCACATCGCTTACTGATGCCTATGCTTTCATCAAGCTAACAACGATGCGAAATGCAGATGCAAACATCTCCATTGTCGTAAATAATGTGACGAGTAAAAAAGAAGGGGAAAAGGCATTTGAGGCTATCAAACGTGCCTGTGAGGGATTTTTGAAGATTTCCCCGCCACTTGCGGCTATTATTAGAAACGATAGCAAGGTTGTTGACGCGATCCGTGCACAGGTTCCAATCCTTACGCGGCACCCGCAATCAAATGCTGCTGCAGACATAAAAGCACTGGCCGCGACCTTTCTGTAACAATGCCGCCAACACCTGAATGAAAGGGGGCACGTATGAGTGACATCACCGGCGCGCCCCTGCCAAAACCGCTAACACCGGTTAATCAGGGTACAGACCGTGCGAGCAGGACCTCGAAAGACCCTGCTCAAACGCCGCGCCAATCAACAGAAGACCGCGGGCAAAGCCAAACCAAAAGTGAAGCGCAAGAAGCTGCTACAGTACGCCAGCCTGCGGTTTCAATTTCTGCCTCCGCAGCTCAACTTCGCGTAGGGGAGGAACTACGCGAACAAGTGCGCAGTCTGGACCAAGAAGGCCGCCCCATTATTGTTACAGAAACAGCGACTTTCGCGCTACGCCCCGATGCAGGGCTGAAGCCCGGCGATGATGTCGTATTGCGGGTAATCGAAACTGCAAAACAAGTATCTGCAGAGCTTTTACGCAACAACGGCAATCTAATTGATCCCCCCATAAAGATTATCCTCACGGTGATATCTGTGAATGTGCCTGATCAAACTACTGCCAGAGCGGAGTTGAAGGATAATATACCGCAGAAACCAAGTCTAGACTTACCCTACAAACCTGCGGCCACCACAATTGGGGTTGTCTCCACGCCTTCCAGCCAACTACCGCCAGCCGAAACAGCCGCACTGGCCAATTTACTTGGCCGATCTGTTAGACCCGCAAAACCACTCCCTATTCCAGCAGTAAACACGTCGGTTTTAACGCCAAAAGTGTCATCAAACCCCAGTGATCTCGCGACCTTGATCCGCGCCCAACAAAGCAACACACAGGGCATTGCACCGGCCAACACACTGGCCAACACACTGGGCAACACACCGGGCAACACACCGGGCAACACACCTGGGATCGCACAGGGCAACGCAACGCCGCCCGAAAATGCCAATCAACTGCTACAAAGCAACAATCTACAAGGTATCCGCACATCTCCGCCCGCCGCTCCAGCGATAACACCACCGAATGCGCCGATTATTGGCACGAGCGCACTACAAGCTGCCTCGCCAAACGCAGGCGATGGCATCCAAGGCCATTTGCTAACGCGGACCGCCCTTACTGAACCGACAGCAACAAATGCCCCTGCCCCGGTAGTTGCCTCGGCAGGCCAAGGCCCTGCGATTAAAGCTCTGGCAAACAACGGCGCTCCCGTTCAGCTTCAAATTCTCGACTTGAGTATCAGCAGGGTGTCCCCGGCGGAAATTGCACAAGTATCAGCTGTACAACAGCTAACAGTGGACACGGCGCGCGCTCTTCCTGTGGCGGCGCAGTCACTCGGTGACGGCGCGTTGGCTCAAGTGGTTACAGACAAGGGCACGTTTATCGTTGTACAGCACCAGTCCATAGGCCTAGCTGGCGAACATATACGCGTCACGGCAGAACAACGAGCAGCAAGTCCAGCCCCAGAGAACCAGCGAACCTATAGCGCGCGGCTTACAGCACCAGAAAGCGCCCACAGCCAGAAGGTTATCGTTTCCGTAACCGCAGAGCCCGTAGCTGGCGGTGCTTCTGCCTATGCGCAACCAAATGTTAACGCGCAGGGTCAAATCGCCGCTACTGTTGACGCCATCCACATAACACGCTCGTTTCTAACCGGCCAAGGCCCGAAAAGCGACCTACGCCTTGAAACCAGTTTCGGCGACATTGCTCTTACAATCGCGAACCACCTGCGGCCTAAAATCGGCGATACAGTTACCATTTTACCTCCCGAAGCAACCAGCAACACACAACCAGCAACTGAGGCCGCCCAGAAAACTGCCCAAGCGGCACAAGCGGCACAAGTCACACAGACCGCACAGTTGGCTGCAGCGGCTGCTTCGCCAGCGGCAATTGCAAGCGCATGGCCAACGCTCGAACAAGCCTTTACCCTAGTTCAGGCAACCTCGCCTGAAGCAGCAGGAAACCTGCAAGCACGTTCTGCTCAAGGCGGCGAAAAGCTTACCAACAGCTTGTTATTTCTTATGGCGGCGTTAAAGGGCGGCACCGCCAGTGGCTGGCTAGGCAAGTCACTGGAAACCGAACTTTCACAAAAGAATGCAAGTCTTTTAAAAACTCTCAAAGGTGACTTGGCGCTGATGCTTCGCGGAAGCGCTGACCCAACCAGCGAGTGGCGGCCTTTTGTTATCCCCTTTGACACCCGAGGCGGCGACGTACCTCTTCTTACCGCTCTATTCAGCCAACAGTCACCTGTTGACCCTGACGCAGAAAACCAAATGGGCGATAACCAAGAACCAGACGGGCAAGAAGATGAGCAGCGCTTCATTGTCGAAGTCAATTTCTCAGTCTTAGGGGCCGTTCAGCTGGATGGCAATATTCGCGGTAAGCAGTTTGACCTCACCGTATGGTCGCAAGCCTTATTGCCCGCAGAACTTAGCAAGGAGCTCCGGTCTCTCTTTACAACTGCACTAGACGCCAGTGCTTTCACGGGCGGCTTACACTTCAGAAATGGCAGTACCTTCCCTGTAGATGTTGCTGCAGTTCTCAAAGGTCAACACGCTGCCTAGCTTTTCCCTCAAACCATTTTTGGTAGATTAGTTCTGCTCGTTTGACCTGCTCGTGGTTCGTGGTAATTCAGTGACATACCGTTATCCAGGAGGCGTCGGTGCGTGTCATTCTTGCATTTATAACATGTGTCCTTATTTGGGGCTCCACTTGGTATGCTATTGAGTGGCAACTAGGGCATGTCAGCAAGGAATGGTCCTTAACCTACCGCTTTGTCATCGCGGCTGTGACAATATTTCTGTGGTGCAAATTTAAAGGCCATAGCCTTTCCTTTGGACGCGACGCTCATTTCCGAATGGCGGCGGCAGGTTTCCTGTTTTTCTCCTTCAACTATTTCTTCGTTTATTGGGGTACTGAGTATCTAACCTCTGGCCTAGTCGCCGTAAGTTTCTCCTTGATGGCATTTTTTAACATCCTGAACGGTCGCTTGTTCCTGAAAACCAAAATCGAAACACGTGCAATGGCGGCATCCCTTATCGGCGTTACCGGACTTGTGTTTATTTTCCTTCCAGAACTGCAAGGGCTCGACGGTTCAGGCAATACACCGTTCGGCATCATGCTCTGCGTATTCGCGACGATTATTGCCTCTCTCGGCAACACCGTCATTGGCAGCGATAAAGCAAGAGCAATTCCCGTGATCCCTTTCAATACTTGGGGCATGGCGTACGGTGCACTTTTCAATCTGTCTTTCGCGCTTATTCAAGGGGACCCGCCCAGTCTTGATCCGCGCCCGGAGTATTATGTTGCCCTGCTCGCGCTTTCCATCTTTGGTACGGTCATCGCGTTTTCTTTTTATGTTTGGCTCATCGGCCAATTGGGCACTGCGCGCACGGCGTACATTGCCGTAATGACGCCTCTAGTAGCCCTTACAATTTCGACACTGTACGAGGGTTATAGCTGGACCGTATATGCAGCAGCGGGCGTCGCAATGGTGATCGGTGGGAATATCTTAATGATTAAAAGCAAAAAATCAGCCTAGTAGCGGGTACCAGCAAGCCTTTTCCTGCGACATTTCGCCTGTTGCAGCCATCGCTATCCTTTGGCTTAGTATAGCCAACAGTAAGGAGCGCCAACATGCCCGTCACAGCCAGTAACCTACCGAGCCACAGTGCCCTCTGGAGCCACTTTAATAAGGGTGACTTCATGGATTGTTTCTGCACAGAAGGTATCCTGCCAGATCTTACACCTAAAAAAGCTGCAGAAATTGCATTCACCTCCTCCCCTGCATGGGTGCGGGGATTAATGGCGCTTCGTAACTCAATAGTATCGCCGTTCGGCCTTAAAACAGGCAACGAGCGGGACAAATCCGAGGGCGTCTTCACCGTACGCAGCCAAACGGAAACAGAAATAATAATGGGTGAAGATGACAAACATCTGGATTTCAGAGTAGCCGTTCTGATCGACGGCAATAAATGTTATCTCGCGACGTGGGTGCACCCGCATAACCGGTTGGGGTGGGCTTACCTGCGCGTGATCATGCCCTTCCACAAGCTAATCGTCAGATCTGCGGTGCAGCGATTAGAACACGGCCACGGACCCGCCTTTACAGATGCTTAGTTGGGTTGTTTGGACCTAGTAGAAAGCACCGGCTTGCAGTTACCCTGCCTGAATAGCTGTGTAAATTTCTGCAAGCGCATCCGCTAGCACCTCAACGGTGAAGTCGATTTGCGCGTGCGAAACGATAAAGGGTGGGCACAAAACAAGCACATTACCGCAAGGCCGCACAATAAGGCCGCGCATCATTGCTGCATTTCCTACGTGGTCACACAAGCCCATCTCAAGGGGATATTGTTCGCGCGTTTCTTTAACTTTGCAAAGCTCTATACCCGCAAACAAACCACTGGCGCGTACTTCCCCTACAAGCGGGCTCGCCTCCAACGTTTTCAATTTAGCGAGGAAATAAGGGCCTAGATCGTTTCTGATTTTGTCGACCAAGCCTTCTTCTTGCAAAATATCTAGGTTTTTCAGAGCAACGGCAGCGGTGACAGGATGAGCGGACGTGGTGAAACCATGCTGAAAAATAGTTTCGTCGCCTTCAACCACCTCAACAATACTGTCATGCACCATCATCGCGGAGATTGGTAGATAAGCGGACGATAGCCCTTTGGCAAGCGTCATAATGTCAGCAGTAAAGCCAAAAGTTTCCTGTGCAAACCAATGGCCCGTTCGGCCCAATCCGGTGACAACTTCATCAGCCACAATAAGCACATCATGCGCGCGGCAAATGCGCTCAACCTCGGCCAAATACCCGGCAGGCGGCACAACAGCCCCCATCGTACCCTGCACAGGTTCAAGGAATACTGCAGCCACGTTTTTGGCACCTGCTGCCAGGATTTTGTCCTCAATTGATTTAGCTGCTTTTTTGCCAAATGCCTCGGGCGTCAAGTCACCGCCGTGCCGGTACCAAAAAGGCGACATCGCGCGCTCGACTGTATGCCCAGGATCAATGCCAAACGGTTCCAACATCGCAGCGTTGCCGTTGAGTGCTGTCGTGGCGATGGTCGTGCCGTGATAGGCATAATCGCGTGTGATGATAATCCGCTTATTCGGCTGACCCTTCTTGCGCCAGTAGAAATTGATCAGCTTTAAGGCTGTTTCGTTGGCTTCTGACCCGGAGTTTGCAAAAAATACCTTATTCATACCGTCGGGCGCTAGGTCGGCGAGCCTGCCAGCAAGCTCGGCGGCTGGAGGGTTCGAGACGGCCGAAAAACTGTGATAATAGCTCAGTTTATTCATCGCCTCAGCAGCAGCTTCCGCCAGTTCTGGACGTCCGTAGCCAACGTTTACGCAGCCAAGGCCTGCCATCATATCCAAGAGCTTGATGCCCTGCCCGGAAATATAGGCGCCTTCGGCACTATCGATTAGAAAGGGCGGTGCTGAGCGCAGAGCGCTCGCCGCTGTGAAAGGGTGAATATGATGCTTCTGGTCAAGCGCTTGTAATTCTTCAAGCGATAGCTTCGGTGTTAGATGAAGGGTTTGCGCCATTTTTCAGCTCCTTTATTCTAAAAGGCTTAGCAGAAATAAAGGCTTAGGGAAATGTAAATCGCTACAAAATGCAGTACACAAAAGCGCGAGGTTTTGCCTTAGAACGGCAGTTATCGGCGGCGGTTCAAATATTCGGATGCTGTCACTGCTTCTTTGCGGGCATGGTCTTGTATACCAAGTTCGTCGAAGACCGCTTGTTCAGCTTGGCTTTCAGCAAGTTTCTGCCGTTTCATTTCCTGATCATGGGCGATCTCAAAGGTCTTTAACTCGCGGAATCCTTCGGCTACCTTATCCTGCTGAGCTTCAAGTTCAACATCTTTGGCCTCAATCGTAGCCGCTATTTCCAATCGCCGCTTACGAACGCCGCCCATATAAGCACCCACCGATACTGAAAATACCTCGATGGAACGGCTGCGGGATTGCTCCGCGACTTCCTCTGTCATGCGGTCAAGTTCCGCTGTCATGGCGTCCCGTTCAGCAAACAACTCCGACAAGACCCGGCGCACCTCATCGAGTTCCCACTTTTTTAAACGGATAATACTATCGAGCCTACTCATGACTTATCCTGTTTTAGTTTTGTTGCTTGGTTTGGGAGATTGCATCAGCGGCAGGGCCCATTTCCAATATTTCACGAATTCGCTGATACCCCTCCAGCAAAGTGCTTTGATCATCCTTCCATTGCCCCAGGAATTCCTCGATATAAGGATTGTAGGCAATTGCGGCATCAACATCCGGGTTACTGCCTGCCCGGTAAGCCCCAAGCCGGATCATCTCTTCCATGTCTGTATAGGTCGACATATACCGTTTTGCTTCAAGGACGAGGATATTTTCGTCGTCAGAATTACAGCGCGGCATGGTCCGAGAGATTGATTTAAGCACGTTAATAGCGGGGAAACGTCCGCGCTCAGCAATAGCGCGCTCCATCACCACGTGCCCATCAAGAATACCGCGCACAGCATCTGCTACGGGTTCGTTGTGATCGTCCCCTTCTACCAGTACCGTGAAAAGCCCGGTGATATTGCCAGCACCACGTGGGCCTGGGCCCGCGCGTTCCAGCAAACGAGGTAATTCGGTGAATACTGTGGGCGTATAGCCTTTAGTAGTTGGTGGTTCGCCGCCCGCGAGCCCGATTTCGCGCTGCGCCATAGCAAAACGTGTCACGCTATCCATCAAACACAGAACATCCCGGCCTTCATCCCGGAAATATTCAGAAAGGGTAAGCGTAAGGTACGCAGCCTGGCGGCGCATAAGGGCACTTTCGTCAGATGTTGCCACAACAACCACTGACTTAGCCAAGCCGTCTGGCCCCAAATCATCTTCAATAAATTCTTGTACTTCCCTACCCCGCTCACCGATCAGGCCGATAATGCCAACTTCAGCAACTGAATGGCGCGCTACCATCGACAAGAGCACAGATTTACCAACACCCGAGCCTGCAAAAATACCGAGCCGCTGGCCGCGGCAGACACTGATGAATGTATTGAGCGCTCTAACGCCCATATCCATCTTCTGGCCAACACGCTGCCTATTGTGGGCAGGAGGCGGGCCAGCCCGCAGCAATTTCGGCCGCGTGCCGTGCCGGATCGGGCCTTTACCGTCGATCGGTTCGCCAAGCGCATTTACCACGCGGCCAAGCCAGCCATTTGACGGAAACACAGCGGGTTCTGTCTGCGTGATCACTGCTTTGCAGCCCACGCCAATGCCCTCGAGAGAGTCGAATGGCATGGCAAGCGCGGTGTCGTGGCGAAAACCAACAATCTCAATAGGCACCTTGCGACGGTCTCGCGCTTCGACCTCAAGCCTTGAGCCAATGGAGATATGTTGACCGATACCGGACAGCTCGACCAGCAAACCACGGACGCCAGAAATGCGCCCATAGCGCCTTTCTGTCCTGATTCGCCCAACTTCTTGAATAAGACTTTGCAAAATTACTCTCTAAACATTCCGTGACAGCCCTTGGTCAGCCCCACCTTAACCCCAATGAAGGCCACCGTACGCCTCTATAATGCACCAACCCCTTTAATGATTGGTAAAAGCTGACGGCCTTCAATTCAAGCAAGTTTCACTAAATGGTGATTTTGTTAGGAAAACCTGTTAACCTTAGTTAACGTTAACCTTGTAAACACTCGTAATGTGTTAGGTTTTTTGTAAGTTTACCGACTCGTAAAGTGTTAGATTTTTTGTAAGTTTACCGAACAGTATAATAGCGGCCTTTTTTTTCGAGCCGCTCTATTAGCCACCTTGAACAACGAGGGGATAGAATATGCGCGTTCTTCTGATTGAAGACGATCCTACGATGACTAGAAGTGTTGAGCTGATGCTCAATTCTGAAGGCTTTAATGTATACAGCACTGACCTCGGGGAAGAGGGCTTGGATCTTGGCAAGCTCTACGACTATGACATCATTCTGCTGGATTTGAATTTACCAGATATGCACGGCTATGACGTGTTGAAAAAACTACGTACTGCGAAGGTGAATACACCGATTTTGATCCTTTCGGGTTTGACCGAAATGGAAAACAAAGTGAAAGGCCTCGGCTTTGGTGCAGACGATTATCTGACCAAGCCTTTCCATAAGGAAGAACTGGTTGCCCGTATTCACGCTATTGTCCGCCGTTCCAAAGGGCATTCGCAGTCAATTATTAAAACAGGTAAGCTTGCGGTTAACCTCGACACCAAAACAGTTGAAGTTAGCAGCCAACGGGTACATTTGACCGGCAAAGAATACGCGATGCTGGAGCTACTGTCGTTACGTAAGGGCAGCACACTTACCAAGGAAATGTTCCTCAATCACCTTTATGGCGGAATTGATGAGCCTGAGCTGAAGATCATCGATGTTTTCATCTGTAAGCTACGTAAAAAACTAGCCACTGCTTCAGGAGGGGATAATTACATCGAAACTGTCTGGGGACGCGGCTATGTGCTTAGAAGTCCTGCGGAAGAAGAAGCAGCTGCTGCAAGTTAGGCTTTCTACTATCTAGTAAAAAATGCGGCTTTGGGAGCCGCATTTTTTTTGCCTATCTTAAATATCTTCAAAGAAACTGTTTTTAGGCACCATAGAAAGTGTATCAGCGCGCAAGCTAATACTGCCCGCACGCCTGACGGGACAGCTGGGCAAACCAGTGTTTACTGATTAAGTCCCATAATTTTTTCAGCATCACCATCACTGCCCACATACATGCCGCGTTGGCCCCGAACCGGCCTGAATACATCAGTGATACCAAGTACGGTTTCCGCCGCGCCGAGGAACAACGTTCCGTCTTTTGCAAGACACTTTGCCATCCGTTCAAGCACCAGCGTCTTGGTTGCCTGATCAAAATAGATCAACACGTTCCGGCAATAGATCACGTCAAAAGTACCAAGGCTGAAGAAGTTATCAAGCAAGTTGAAAGACCTGAATGTCACCATCTTGCGAATATCATCGTTGAGCCGCCACACATCGCCTTCCTGAGCAAAATATTTGATCAGCAATTGAATGGGCAAGCCACGCTGCACTTCAAACTGGCTATATGTGCCAGCTTTAGCTTTTTCAAGCACTTGGGTACTAATATCAGTACCAATGATTTCAATGTTCCAATCACGCCATTTGAACCAGGATTCTCGCAACAAAATTGCGAGCGAATAAGGCTCCTGCCCTGTCGACGCTGCCGCACACCAAATGCGTAGTCTCTTCCGTGTCCCCCGTGCTTTTTCCATAGCTGGCAGGACTTTGCCCTTAAACAAATCAAACGGCGTATTGTCACGGAAGAAAAACGACTCGTTCGTGGTCATTGCTTCGGTAACATCGCGTATCAAACCCTGATCGCCGTGCACCCGCAGTTTCTGCACTAATGCCTCAAGCGTATCCAAGCCACTTTTGCGGGCCAGCGGCGTTAACCGACTTTCCAGCAAGTAAACTTTGTCCGGCGTCAGCATCAATCCTGAGCGCTCTTTCAGAGTTTTCGCGAGGAATTCAAAATCTTCTGTTCTCATCCGATTCCTCCTTGCAAACGTTTTGCTGTTGCCTGACCAAGGTCGTCAATTGGCAATACCTCCGTACATAATCCTGCCGTTGCAACTGCCCCAGGCATACCCCAAACAACACTCGACGCTTCATCTTGAGCAAACAACGTTCCTCCAGTGCGAGCAAGCTCGCGTGACCCCTTTAACCCGTCATGTCCCATGCCTGTTAAAATAACACCCAACACATATTCGCCGAACGCCTTAGTCGCGCTGCGGAACAAAGGATCCACAGAGGGCCTACAGAAGTTTTCCGGCGGCTCTTCCGTTAGTCGGGCTCGTATCACGCCCTCTGCCTTTTCCACTTCCATGTGTTTTCCGCCTGGCGCAACATATATATTCCCGGCTTCAAATTCCATCCCATTACGTGCTTCCTGCGCTTGCCATCCAGTGGCTTGCTTCAAATGCTCAGCAAGAATGGCCGTAAAAGTCGCAGGCATATGCTGTGTTATCAAAACAGGTACTTCTGGTCTCCGCGTAAAACCGGCAAAAAATTTCATCAAGGCCTGTGGCCCGCCTGTTGAGGATCCAACGACCAACACCCGAGGCTTCCGAAAGGATCCCGTGCGTAGCTTAATCCCAGAAGGAGCTGCCTCCGCTTCATCATGTTTTTCAAAACTACTTAGCTTACGCGACGATGGGCTTACGCTTGTAGCGTCTTGCCGCGACAACCCTAGGCGGGGAGAAGCACTCCCTCCGTCTTTTGTAGCGATATTACTTTTGCCACTACCGTACAGAGAAGCCACTTCAGGTTTAACAGTTTTTCGTGGAGAGACCGTAACAAAACCTGGCGCTGAAGGGCGCGTAGTTGGCCGCGTAAAGCCCTTCGGCTTTTCACCCGCTCGAGCCGCAGCTCCAACCGTAGTCCCCTGCAGGCTTGGCGGCAAAGCCACACCATTTCTTTTCCGTTCGCGCGACGCCCACGCTTTAACTTTATCAACAAGCTCCCGGCGGAAATCGATATTCGCATTTACAGACCGTGCGGTTTCCGGCTTCGGCACATAGTCAACAGCCCCCATCTGCAGGGCACGCAAACTAATTTCGGCATTCTTGCGAGTAAGCGTCGATGCCATTACCACCCGTAGGCTTGGTTGCATTGCCATCATCTGAGGCAACGCTGTCATGCCGTCCATCACTGGCATTTCAATATCTAGAACAACCACTTCAATATCTTTGTTTGCCAACTGTGTCAGCGCCACTTGGCCATTATTAGCCGTAGTAACAACATCGATATCAGGGTCTTCAGATAGATAGCGGCACAAAAAACCGCGGATAATAGCACTATCATCCACGACCATCACCCGAAAAGGGCCGCCCTTGTTTGTTTCATTATTCGTATTAGCCACTGCTGAGATCACTCAATTTTCCAACTAGATTAAGCCTACTTGCACGAATTTGGCTTCAATAATTTCACGGTCAAATGGCTTCATAATATATTCATCTGCGCCAGCTTCAATGGCCGTTCGAATATGCGCCATGTCGTTCTCTGTTGTACAGAAAACCACAACAGGCTGCGTAAAATCAGCGCGCGCTCGGACGGATTTTAAAAATTCAAGGCCGTCCATAACGGGCATGTTCCAATCAAGCAGAACAACGTCCGGCATGTTTCGTTCGCAGGCTTCAAGAGCGTCTTGGCCATCAACAGCTTCTTCGATCTCAAAGCTTAATTCTTCCAAAATTCGTCTAGCGACTTTTCGGATAACTTTTGAGTCGTCAACGACGAGACAAAGTTTCATATGTAATAACCTCCCAGTTTCATCTCGTGTTCGGGCTTCGCTCTAATCAAGTAAGCTATTAATGTTATACTACGCCGCTTTTCCTTCGGCATCAAAGGTAAGTAGCTTATCAACGTCCAAAATAGGCAATAATTCGTTCTCCAACCGGTAAATACCGCGGCTAACGTCTCGCCATTTTTTATCTAGGGTCACTGGATTGCGTTCAAAAAGTTGGTCGTCCAAAGACAATACCTCACCAACGCTATCTATTTGTAAACTGTATGGTTCTTCCCCGTGTTCCACCACAATAGACATGCTCTTTTTGCCATCTTCCAAGGGCGGCAAGCCTAACCTTGTGCGCAGATTAATTGCGGTAACTATACGACCGCGCAAGTTTAACACACCAGAAACCCATGC
Source organism: Kordiimonadales bacterium (assembly GCA_002401685.1). Taxonomy (GTDB): domain Bacteria; phylum Pseudomonadota; class Alphaproteobacteria; order Sphingomonadales; family Kordiimonadaceae; genus Kordiimonas. The sequence goes on along the minus strand of NVTU01000051.1, from coordinate 11,393 downwards.
CGGCGCCCGTGGTATTTTGGTGATCTGCTGGGCATTCAATACGTCGTGGACCGCCAAAACAGGGATCCCTAATGATTGGCCGTCCAACTTGATGGTCACATAATCCTGCGATCCTGTGGTTACAACACTTAAATCGTCTCGAACAATCAGATCATTCATGCTGCTGTTCCTTTAATCTGTAATTGCTGTGATAGGCTGCGCAACAATGTCTCTTTATCAAATTTTGCAACATAATCATCGAATCCTGCTTCATGTCCCCGATTGATATCGCGCGCTGAAGCAAGGGCCGAAAGTGCTATCAATGGCAAGTCCTGCCATATGCCTTCTGACCTTATATTTTGCGCCAACTCGAAGCCGTCCATGTCTGGCATTTCAATATCAGAAACAATCAGATCAAACATATGTCCATCATCTCTCAGCGCGATCGCTGCTGCACCGCTATTCACCGTAACTACATCATACCCTGCAACAGTTAACACAGGTTTCAACATGTTCCGGAAAAAGTCACTATCATCAACAAGAAGTAGATGAGCACCCTCTGTAGGGGCTGTTGCGTCATTTGTATCGCCACTATTCAGCCAATCCGAGAACGCCAAGCCAAGATAATGCGCTACGTCGATTACTTCTGTAGCTTTACCGTTTATTACCGCAGATCCCACTACACCAGGCTTCTCCGAGGCGAGTTTAATATCCAGCTCGTCTTCAACAATGTCGCGGATGGTATCAACAACCAGCCCCATGGTGTATTCACGGTCGGTGAATACAAGAACCGGCTGGCGTCCTTTTTCCATCATTTTCATAGACGGATCAGCAAAGATCAGTGGCATCAATTGTTCACGGTACTGAACCAAATATTTACCGTCGGAAATTTCTACGTCTTCCACATCAATTTCTTCCAGTCGCGCAACCAAACCCAGCGGCACGGCCTTAGGCGTCTCAACGCCTGCTGTGAATACCAGTACACTTTCAATTGTGTTACTTGCTGCCTTACGCTTAACTTCGCGTTCTTGTTCTTCCTCATCCTCATGGTCGCTGGCATCTGCACTTGTAAGGGCCGCAATGCCGTTTGGATCCAGGATCATGATAACGCTGCCGTCGCCCAAGATCGTATTGCCTGAAAATATCTCAATATCTTTCAATATTGGTGCCAGTGGTTTAACCACAATTTCTTCCGTATCAAACACTCGGTCGACAACGATACCAAAAGTAAAAGGCCCTACTTGCGAGACAACAATAAAGTCATCTTTCTTTTCCCTTTCATCATCATCATCATCATCATCATCATTGAGGCCAAGAATTTCGTTCAAATAAACGAGGGGAAGCAGGCGATTACGAAGCCGAAGGACCGGCGTATCCTTAATATTTTCAATTCGGTGCTCGGAATTTGCAGATGCCCTCACCAGTTCCAGAACGCTTATTTGTGGAATAGCATACCGTTCATCTTTTGCTTTCACAATCAGCCCTGCAACGATGGCCAATGTCAGCGGAATTTTGATCTTGAAGGTACTGCCCTTACCAACGATTGACACCATATCAATGGTGCCGCCTATTTTTTCGATGTTAGAGCGCACTACGTCCATGCCAACGCCGCGGCCAGACACACTGGTAACTTTCTCTGCCGTAGAAAAGCCGGGATTGAATATAAACTTTTGGATTTGTCCTTCGGACATATCGGCGAGCTCAGCTGCTGTCGCCAAGCCTTTTTCGATGATTTTTGGCAGCAGTTTTTGCGCGTCAATGCCACGTCCATCATCTTTAATTTCAAGAATAATATGCCCGCCTTCATGGTAGGCTTTTAGCGTAATAGTACCGTGTTCAGTTTTACCTAACGCAATGCGTTCAGCCGGCGATTCTATCGCGTGGTCAGCAGAATTGCGCACCATATGAGTGAGCGGATCCTTAATAAGTTCCAGCACTTGCCGGTCAAGCTCAGTATCAGATCCAACCATTTCCAGTTCGATCTTCTTATCAAGTTCAACTGTAAGGTCGCGAACGACCCGAGGAAGCTTTGCCCATGCATTGCCTATCGGCTGCATGCGCGTCTTCATTACATTTTCCTGTAACTCCGTCGTACACTGACTAAGCCGCTGAAGTGGTGCCGCCAGTTCTGAATTGTCCATTTCACGTGTAATTTGAAGCAGCTGATTTCGGGTAAGAACTAGCTCTGATACCATATTCATTAGGTCTTCAAGCAGATCAACACTTACGCGAATAGACTGTGTTGCCCGGCTCGGCCCTCCGGTAGGCGCCCCTGCAACAGGCGCAGCTGCGCCCGGCCCTGTCGCCTCACCTGGCTTGTCGGCCACCGCGGGAACCACTTCGTTTGATGAGGCAGTAATCGCCTCACGAACCAACTCAAATGTCATGATAGCTTCGTTAACGACCTCTTCTGCGACCTGGCACTCAGTGAAGGTTTCCGTCATCACTTTCATAAGAGCATCGAACTCGTCATCGCCAAAGCCTGCTTCAGACACAAGCAGTTTGCCCACGTTCTCAGCAGCGTCGATATCATCCTTAAACAGCGCCAGCATCAGGCCCATAAACTTGGCCTTGCGCTGGTCGGCTGGAACACTGCCAAAGAACGTACCCAATTCTTTATGGTTAGCAAGCCGCGACCCGATCAAGTGTGATGCCACAGCAATGGCATCTTCACCGCCCATTCGGTCAAACAGGCTTACATCCGCGGACATAGCAGCTGACGCAGGTTCTGGATCAACAGTTTCAGCTTCCGGCCCTGGCGTGTTTGCAAAAACGGCTTCCAGCTCTTCCAGAGAAACTTCACCAGCTTTCAGGGAGCGCCCAAGGCCTGGATCAATAATTTCGCCGTCAACTACATCAGGTTTTCGGACAGGAGCAGATCCGTCACCGCCTTCGGCAATTGCATCTAACCGGCCAATCAAATCAGTGTCATCACCCGCAGGCTCCTGCTCGGTGGCTTCAAGGCCTGCCAGGATTTCTTTAATTTGGTCAAGGCTTTCAAGAATCACCGTAACAGCGTGCTCATTCACCTTTAGGTCGCCGTCCCGGAACTTGCCTAAGACGTTCTCAGACGCGTGCGCAACAGATTCAAGGCGCGGCAGACCGAGGAAACCACACGTGCCTTTGATGGTGTGAACAAGACGGAAGATGTTGTCCAAAACCTCTTTATTGTTAGGCTCTTGCTCGAGCTTAACTAGCTCAACATCGACTACGTCAATGGCCTCGTTGGTTTCCGTTAGGAACTCATTTAGTAGATCATCCATTATAGTCGTCCCGTCAAAAAACCATTAACAATACATCCGGAGCACAAACCCGCGCACACTAGTACACACTGAACAGTGTCGAAAAAGAGTTAAGAACATGTAAAACAATCCCCATTCCGCACGAATTAATTCATTGAATCAATTACAGCTTTCACTATTAAGCTCTCTTCGCCTTCTTGCACAACGACAAGTGCGCCGCCTAGTTCACCAGCAACTTGCGCTGCCAGATACGCCGGGGCTGTCCTCGGCTCCAATTCGGCTTCTGATAATTTCCCTAAAAGAGCATCTTTGACCACATCCTGCAGGATAACTCTTCCGCCTGTCGCGGCGACCACAAGGCGCAGTTGGTTATCCTCTTTATCCATCTTTATTGTTAGCGTGCCGCCACGAATTAAACATTCTGAAACCACAAGGCCAACGTTAAGCAGAAGCTTCACTAAATTCTTGGATCCACTGGGCTCAGTCACTTTCCAATTCAAGGCTGTACGACTACCGTCAAGCAACAAATTGAAAGCCTTTTCGGCTTCGCGCAGGTCTAACTGAGATGAGAACCCTCCAGCCGCTCCAAACGCCAAACGAAAGAACTGCAATTTGTTAGCGGTCTGCCGGGTTGACGCTGTAATGAGGTCCAGCACCGCTTCCCGCATCGACGGATCTTTTTCGTCTTCCAGAATTTCGAGGCCATTATTGATTGCACCCACAGGGCTCACAAGATCATGGCATAGCCGGGAACATAAAAGTGCAGCGAAGTCTAAATTCGACATCTGGTTAATTCCTTCACTTCCCTTGCAAGGCCAATCATCAAAACTAGCTAAATATTCTATGCCAGCAGCCAAAAATATGCATATAAAGCATCAAATCAATCGCTAGCAGCCATATATATGTATCTAAGGATGGGGCCGAGGCCAAGCCTCTAAACACCCTAGAGTAAAAAAACTGGAAACCAAGCCCCTATGAACACTGATAAAATCGTCGCGCCCATCATAGAAACCATGTTAGCCGCAGGCGCAATTGTGATGGACGTTTTCCGTACTGACTTCGAAGTGTACGGCAAAGCAGACCAGTCACCAGTAACAGAGGCTGACCGCCGGGGTGAGGAACGCATCACCGAAGACTTGATGTCCATTACCCCTTCAATTCCTATCGTCGGCGAAGAAGCAAAATCCGAGGGGAAATGCCCTGATATCTCTGGTGGCACCTTTTGGTTGGTCGACCCATTAGACGGCACCAAGGAATTTGTAAAAAAAGGGACCGACTTCACCGTGAACATCGGACTTATCGAGAACGGTGTACCAACCATGGGATTTGTGCTCGCGCCTGCGATCAAAAAGTTCTATTGGGGCATCGCCGGTAAAGGTGCCTGGATGGCGGATGTCGAAGATGGGGCACTTGTGAATGAGCGTCCCATAAAATGTCGCAAAGCGGACAAGAACGATTTAACAATTGTCGCTAGCAAATCGCACCGATCACCTGAGTTAGAGGCCTATCTCGAGCATTTCCCTAGTGCAGAAAATGTCTCAATTGGCTCAAGCCTGAAACTGTGTCTTCTGGCAACCGGCGAAGCAGACCTATACCCGCGGCTTGGCCTAACTTGCGAATGGGATACGGCGGCAGCACATGCGGTTCTGCTCGCAGCAGGCGGCAGCGTCGAGGTACCCGGCGGCGGGCCTCTCCTCTACGGTAAAGACCTTAAAACTTTCCTCAATCCTTGGTTCCTTTGCCGGGCGGATCAGGATTTCGCAGTACCTGCACTCTAACCCTGGGCATCTCATCGCAAAGTGCGCCAGCCCTGCATACCGACCATTCATACGTGTAGGGTTGACCTGCTGTCCGCGCTTGGTAATCTCAGTTTACCAAACGAGGAAGCGATAGATGACTATGCTAATAATCGGGGTAACCCTGTTTTTCCTGCTACATTTAATACCGTTTTTCGGTATTGGCATTCGTGAAAAAGCAGCATCAGCCATCGGTGCAGGCCCCTATAAAGGGCTTTTCGCCCTTGCTACATTAGGCAGTTTTGTCTTCATGGTACTTGGCTGGCAAGCCGCTGAAATTACGCAGGTTTATACCCCGCCAAGTTGGGGTCCTGTGGTTACACCGCTCTTTGTTTTGGTGGCGTTTATACTATTTATCGCCAGCAACGCCCCAACAAACATCCGCCGCTTAATGCGCCACCCACAGCTTGTCTCCGTATTCTTCTGGGGTGTAGGGCATTTGCTTTCAAACGGAGAAAATCGCTCCATTGTGCTCTTTGTTGGCATGATGATGTTTGCTAGCTCGGCTATTATCGGCAGCAATAAACGTGACGGCGAGTGGATAAAACGCGAAAGAGTAAGCTTTGTTTCAGACATTATTACTGTCGCCATTGCTGGATCCTTATTTGCCGGGTTCGCCTATTTTCATGAATGGATAATTGGCGTTCCCGTTCTAATATTTTAGGCCTATCCCTAAGCCATTGTAGGCTTTCAACGGAGAACGCCTTCATAAAGTAGGCGTTCTCCGTGCTGTTTTAATGTAGGACCATCTCAGACTTCCCTGCCTTTCGCGGCAAGAACAGCCCTTATCAGAGCTTTGTTTTACCAACATTCAGCAATCATTCCCTGAACGGCCATTTCCTTTTGTCTTGACATGAAACCAAATGGTTTTATAAATAAGAAACCATTTGGTTTCACAATTATGCTGCCGCCAAAACAGGAGCACCACGATGCAGGACATTCAACCAACGTTCCGGGCAATCGCTGACCCAACCCGACGCGCAATCATTGGTATGTTAGCGGATAAAGAAATGACTGTCGGCGATGTTGCCAGCCATTTTGACATGACCCGCCCAGCCGTTGCCAAACACCTTGGTATTCTCCGCGAAGGCGGGTTAGTTACGGTTCGCGCTGAAGGAAGGGAACGCGTTCACACGCTCGACCCACACGCGCTCCGGCCGGTGGAACAATGGATCGAACACTTCAGCCACTTCTGGGATACCAAACTAAGCGCCTTGAAAACAGCAATTGAAAAAGATGAGAGCTAACATGCAAAACGGAACTTTGATAAAAACCATTTTCCTGAAAGCCACGCCCGAAAAAGTATGGTCCTACCTAACGGAAGCAGACAAACTCGGTGAATGGTTTCATCCCGCTAAAGAAAACCTAAAGGCAGGTAGCAGTTACGCCTTGAAAAGTGCGAGCGAGCCTGACCCTGATTGCAAGTTATGCTGGGGTGAGGTGCTGAAGGCAAACCCGTTTGATCTGCTGATCTATAGCTTCACCCATGATCATTTGGCTGGCCATGAAACCACGGTTCGCTGGGATCTTGCACCTGTCCACGGCGGCACTCAGTTGGTGATGACACATAGCGGGCTGGAAGAAGCGGCAGACCCACTTGGCATGCTCGCATCGCACGACGCTGGTTGGGACAAGCATTTTGGCCAGTTGCGGGAAGCGCTCACCTAAAGCAGTCCCCACAAATTAAAAAAGCCAGCTTCATTCCGAAGCTGGCTTTTCCTATTCGTTATCCTTGCTGCCATACAAAACGCTGGTTGCTACTGCGTTTGGACCGTCACTGACCTCGTGTTGTTACAGGCAACGGCGGTGACCATGCTGGGTCTGAGGCATCATACAGTGTTGGTACTTGGCGCTCATTATAACCGGTCAAATCTACTGACCACAGGCTCGGCTTGCCGCCAACACCGTTCCGGTACCGTGTCGTACGAAAGAACATCAATACCCGGCCGTTCGGTGACCATGTCGGCCCTTCGTCTTGGTAAGCATCCGTGAGCAACCGCTCGCCTTTACCGTCCGGGCGCATCACACCAATGCGGAATTTCCCTTCGCCAATTTTAGTGAAGGCGATCAAATCACCACGCGGTGACCAAACCGGCGTACCGAACCGCCCTTTACCAAAGGAAATCCGGTGCACGTTCGAGCCGTCTGCATCCATCACATAAAGCTGCTGGCTGCCGCCGCGATCTGAGTTAAATACAATCTTGCTACCGTCAGGCGAATAGGACGGCGACGTATCAATGCCGGGATCATCCGTTAGCTGGGTTACAACACGCGTCCGCAGATCCATCACATAAACATCTGTATTACCCTCTTCCGCCAGCGACATAATAACCTTGTTACCATCTGGTGAGAAACGCGGCGCAAATGTCATATTGGGGAAATCCCCCAGCACTTCTTGCCGATTAGTCTGGATATTAAAAAGGTAAACCCGAGGCTTATCATCAAAATAGCTGAGGTAAGTAATTTCTTGCCGGTTTGGGCTGAAGCGAGGTGTCAGTACCAGAAAATCGCCATTTGTCAGCAACTGTTGGTTAGCGCCGTCCTGATCCATAATAGCGAGCCGTTTCCGCCGCTCCGTCGCAGGACCTTGCTCAGCAATATAAACGATACGCGTATCAAAGTACCCGTCTTCCCCCGTAAGCCTGCTATATATTCGGTCGGAGATTACATGCGCAATACGCCGCCAATTGGATGCTGGCGTGTTATACGCCACGCCTTCCATCTGCACTTCAGCAACAACATCCCACAAGCGAAACTCCACCCGCAGGTTACCGTCCGGTGTAATCTCTAGCTTCCCAGTTACCAACCCCTGGACGGCAAGCGGTCGCCACGATGCAAAGTTTGGCCGAGCTTGGGCTGCAGTTATCTTCTCAATAAAAGCGCGTTCATCTACAGAACGAAACAAGCCAGTAGAGACAAGGTTCGATATAATCACTTGCGATATACTGGCGCCGATATCATTAAGTGTGCCAACGGACGTTTCTGTATTCGCTGCAGATGCAAATTCAGGCACAGCAATCGGCACAGGGTCAACTCTACCGCTTCTAACATCCACGCGTAATTGGGCTTGCGCTGTATTTGCTGCAAATAAAATCACAAGCAACAAACCAATTGACTTCAAAAGGAATTTCATCCCCATACCCATTTATCCTCCGGCAAAATCTGCGCCGCTAAAATTAAAATCGATTGTAGTTTCGCCGATATTAAACAGTATCTTCGCGACGTCGGTGTAAGGAGCACAACCCAGCACCGCGCGCCGAGCACTTTCAGCAAAAACACGGTAAAAACCACGTGAGGGGTCATTCAGATTACCAGCGTTCACGAATTGTGGTGACCGCAACAAACTACCGTCGGGCCGCAAAGACATGCGAATAACGACCTGCATCTTTGCTACGCCCTTTGCGCCGCGCGGAAATGTCCAGCATCCAGCGAGTTTTTGGCTCAAAGCGTCGCGGATTGACGCCGTCGCAATGCGGCCTTGCAACGCGGCGGAGGCAAGTGCTCGCTTCTTTTCTTCATCATTTTTTCGCTTTTCGAGCTTTTTCTTATCGTCTCGTTTCTCTCGCAACGCATCTTCTTTTAACGACCGATCGATCGTCTCAGCGATACGTGAAATTTTAAAGCGTGATGGCGGTTTTGGCTTAGAACGCGGCCGTATTGCCTGGGCCAGTTTACGAGCCTTTGACACCTTCGGTCGGGGCTTGGGTTTTGGTTTTGGCTTCGCCTTTGGCTCCAAGGCTGGTGTTACATCTGCATCAGCTTCTTTTGGCGGCAAGGGCACCGTCTCTGACGGTTCGTCCGGTACATTTTCAGCCGCTGCAGATTTCGACTGCGGTTTGTCTTCCGTGGCTTCCTGTTCGACTTCAATTTTTGGCTTAGCCTGCTGGGTTTTCGCGGAAATGGCCACAAACTCAATCGCAATCGGTGGCGGCGGAGTTGGGGTTGGACGCTCCAAATACGGCAAGCCGACAAGCGCAACCGCTACCACACCTAGGTGCAACACAACTGAAGCAAACCAGCTTAATCCCGTTTTTATCGCAGTCTTAGAGACCAATAGGTAACCCTCGTCATTTTTGTATTCGTACGTGTAAAACGCCCATCCGTTTTTGGGCAATCTATTTCTGGTCTGTCACCAGCGCCACACGTGTGAAGCCCGCTGCATTTATTGCCCCGATCACCCGCATCACTGTACCGTATTCAATCCGCGTATCACCGCGCACATAAATTCGGGTCTCTTTATTGTTGCCGGCAATCGCCGTTAGGCGCGGAACCAACTCATCAATGCCAATTTTAGTTTCCACCAGGAATATGGCACCATCACGGTCAATCGTAATTTCCAACGGTTTATTATCCTGCGGCAAGACCTTGGCTTGCGCCTTCGGCAAATTTACCTGCACGCCTGGCGTCAACAGAGGAGCGGCTACCATAAACACAATCAAGAGCACCAGCATCACATCCACGAACGGCGTAACATTGATTTCCGCCATAGGCTGATAACGCCCCTTGCGGCCACGGCCCCCTCGGCCTGACTGACTAACAGACGCGCCCATCAGTGATCTCGCTCATCAAGCTGCCGTGACAGGATAGCTGCAAATTCGTCTGCAAAACCCTCTATTCGATTGGCGTAGCGTCCGATATCGGTCGACAATTTATTGAAGGAAATCACAGCGGGGATCGCAGCAACAAGACCAAGGGCTGTAGCAAGCAGTGCCTCGGCAATGCCAGGTGCCACGGTGGTCAACGACGTATTTGACGAAACTGCCATTGCTTGGAACGCATTCATAATACCCCAAACTGTGCCGAACAAGCCAACGAACGGCGAAGCAGACCCGATGGTCGCGAGATAACTCACTTGCCCCTCAAGCCGGTCAAGTTCGCGGCCTGTGGTTACATGCATCACTTTGGTGATCCGGTCCTGCACCGTTACTTTATCGATACCGCCCTTGCGGCCACTACCCAAGCTGCGCTGCCATTCCCGCATCGCCGCTACAAAAATTGCAGCCATAGGATGGTCTGGCGCTTTCTGCATGCTGCCGTACAGCTCGTCCAAACTACTACCCGACCAAAATACATCTTCAAACTCGTCAGCCTTAGCACGGGCTTCTTTTACTCGGCCCCAGGTATTAATGGCGATCGACCAACCCCAAACACTGGCTGTCAGCAGCATGATCATCACCACCTGCACAACAAAGTCCGCCTGAAGGAACATGCCGATAGGCGAAAAATCTGGCACATTGCCGCCAAGTTCCACTGCTTCAACGGTTGCGGTTTGCATCAACATTTCCTAACTCTCTTAACTCATACTGCGCCGAGCAATCAGTGTGCCCGTGCGCTATTCATTATTTCTGCAGATGACCCGCCGCATTCGCTGCATCCATCCATTCTTGCCAGCATGCTTTGGCTGCAGGGTGCCAGCGCTTCGGCCTCCCGTCGTCGCCAACAACAGCCACCAGCACATCGGCCTCTGCAATCATTTCACCACCGCGCATAATCCACTGTTTCACTTCAATCGCAGCAGCGCGTACCTTTGTGACCATACTATGGCCGGTGAGCAAATCATTCACCTTTGACTGCTTCTGATAGCTAATATTCAGCTTGGATACGACGTAAGTTAGAGGCCCGCCCTCTTCCTCAGGGATATTAAATAGGAAATCGATATCCGCTGCCGTGTCGCGAATACTTTCCGAACGAACACGTTCAAAAAAGCTAACATATCTGCCGTGGTAGGCCATTCCGCCCACATCCGTATCTTCGTAATATACCCGGATTGGGAAGTGGAAAATGCCGTCAACCCACTCGCCCGCAGGTGCTACAATCGTCATTCTTTGCCTCCCAGCATATCCATTTGCCCGGCGGCGTCAGCCGTCGGCGGCGGAATAAGCCCAATATGTTTCCAGCCTGCTGCTGACAATATGCGCCCACGCGGTGTGCGCTGCACAAGGCCTGTCTGCATCAAATACGGTTCGATGATATCTTCGATCGCATCGCGCGGCTCAGAAAGTGCCGCCGCCAGTGTTTCCACACCAACAGGGCCGCCAGAATAGGTATCTCCGATACACGCCAAATAGCGCCTATCCATAATATCGAGGCCCAGATTATCCACCTGCAACCGGGTAAGCGCAGCATCAGCCGCCACCGCGTCAACACTATCGCGCTCAGCCACAAGGGCAAAATCCCGGACTCGGCGCAATAATCTGCCAGCCACCCGCGGCGTGCCACGTGACCGTGCTGCGATTTCGCGCGCGCCGTCTTCGGTGATGGTAAGTTCCAAAAGCCGCGCGCCCCGGCGCACAACTTCCGTCAGTTCCTCAACACTGTAGAATTCTAACCTCGTTGGGATTCCGAAACGGTCCCGTAACGGCTTGGTAATCAAGCC
>NVTU01000050.1 GCA_002401685.1 Kordiimonadales bacterium | reverse complement strand
GGCCGATGATGGTAAGCCTTAAAGAATACCGCATGCGCCATATGGCGCATCACCGCTTCACCCGCAGTGACAAAGACCCTGAGAATTACCTCTACACACCCTTCCCTGTTACCAAGCAAAGCATGGCGCGCAAAATGCTGCGCGACATCACTGGGATCGTGTTCGTGCGCACTAATATCGGCATTTTCCGATTTGTGCGCGGCGACAAAAAAGAAGACCAGCTCAAGCGGATCATTGGCTATTACGGCGGGCCGCTTCTCTTTAATGGCACGCTAGCAGCGGTTTGCGCAGCCTTCGGACGGATTGACCTGTTTCTACTGTTATGGGTCCTGCCAATGGCCACCAGTTTCCAACTCTTTTTCCGTATTCGCAATATTGCCGAGCACGCCACAGTGCCAGACATTGAAGACCCCCTAAAGAATAGCCGCACTACCTTCGCCGGGCCCATCGCCCGTATGCTGGTCGCGCCTTACTGGGTGAATTATCATATCGAGCATCATATGCTGCCGTTCGTGCCGTGCTACCGGTTGAAAGAAACCCACCAGCTAATGCGAGAACGCGGCTTTGGTGACAGGATGGAAATGCAGGATGGCTACCTGAAAATCATCGCCCTCAACGCCTCTGCATAAACAGACCTGTTAGATTTACCGTGTAAATGCGCGCGGTTTGCCCTAATTGATAATATGATCATTATTTCGAAGGGGAAAACAACGTGGCGATTTCAGTAAAAACCACCGTAAAGGTCGTGGTCGGTGGCCTGCTTGCATGGGGCCTTTTTGTGGCTGGCAATTTTGGGTATGGCTTGTACCAAATCTCAGGGTTTTACGACCCGGACAAAATTACTGAAAACTTCCGTTCAGCTTACCTAAGTTTCCCACATACTAACGTGCGCGCGGGTGAGCCGTGGCAATTCGGTGAAAAGAAATCTGAGCTGCCGGATATTTACCAATATAACGGCGAAGTTAAAGTTTTCACTGAGCTGATGAAAACCATCGGCACCACCGGGTTGATCATCACCCAGGGTGATAACATTCTAGTGGAAGAATATTATCAGGGCGAAAAGCCAACTGACCGCCATTCGATGTTCTCCGTTACCAAGTCTTTTGTCTCTGCCATGCTCGGCATAGCGATTGAGGACGGCCTGATCGAAAGCATTGACGACCCTATTTTGAAATATCTGCCGCAGTTTAAAGACACCGGCTATGACGGTACTACCATTCGCGACATTATGACCATGTCGTCCGGGGTGCGTTTTAATGAAGATTACGGCGATATGCTTTCAGATGTGAACCGCATGTCGATGACCATCGGTATGAATGGCTCGCTGGACGATTTCGCCACAAGCCTTGGGCGTGAGCGCGAGCCCGGCACCTACAACCACTATGTTAGCGTTGATACGCATGTGCTCGGTATGTTGCTGAAGAAAGTAACAGGCCGCACGCTGACATCCTATCTGCAGGAAAAAATCTGGCAGCCTATCGGCATGGAAAATGACGCCATCTGGATGATCGACGGCGAAAAAATGGAAGTCGCTATGGGCGGCATGCAGGTAGCGCTGCGTGATATGGCACGGTTCGGCAGACTTTACCTGCACGGCGGCAACTGGAACGGCAAACAGATTGTGCCAGCATCCTGGGTGAAAGACAGCACCACACCGTCTGCGCCGCGCCTTATGCCCGGCTTTGATAACCCGGCCAGCGCGACACCGTTTGGCTATGGTTTTCAGTGGTGGACACCAGAAAAACCACACGGTGACTTTATGGCGTCCGGCATATACCACCAGTTCATCTATATTGACCCAACAACCGGCATTGTGATTGCAATGACCAGTGCCAACAAAGGGTACACCGACCCGGCGAATAAAGGGCAGAAACACGAGATAATCACTGCCTTCCAGAACTTGTCGCTGATACTCGGCGATACGAACTGGAAGGGCGATGATGATAAAGAACTGTCCCCTGAAGAACTGATGAAACTTAAGGACCAGCTTCTGCAAGGCGCAACAGCCCAAACAGCAATGTCTAATTAAGTCTACCGACTAATCTCGCTGCAGGCCGCTTCAGGCCTGCAGCGAAATACCCCTTGATCCTGTAGCCCCTACAGCTTTTATAGTGACAAACAGATAGTTCATGTTTGCACGTAAAAAAGGCTGTTCAGATGACCACCGAAACATTCTTATTGGCATACGGACCCCACGGTATCCTTGCAGTGGTGAGCCTGTTCGGGCTTGGCCGGATGTGGGTACTGGCCAGCCGTGACGGCATATTTGTTTTCGCGGTCTTGCGCCAGAAGAAAACGCCGACAGAATATACACTCGGCTTTATCGCAGTGATCATCGATCTGTATATTGTGGCGCGCCCCTTTTTCCCCAGTCTCGACAGTCTGGTATATGCCCAACCTTCGCTAGCTCCCTTTGTTGGGCTCGGTCTTATGGTGGCGGGTTTGGGGCTGATGGTTCTATGCTGGTTCAACATGGGCAGCAGCTGGCGCATCGGTGTGCCTGCGCAAAAGGAAACATCGCAAACACTGATAACCGGCGGTATTTACCGGTATAGCCGCAACCCGATTTACCTGGGCATCATGGTCTTTCTTGTCGGCACCTTTATCTTCACTCCCGGCCCTCTACCGCTGTTTGCAGCAACCGCAACTTTTTTTCTAACCGGAAAAATCATCCGCAAAGAAGAACTGTTCCTCAACGGTGCTTTCGGTGCCCCCTACATTGCTTATTGCAGCCAGGTAAGGCGTTGGATTTAGATGCACCGGGGGATTTAGACACAAAAAAGCCGGGCAAAACCCGGCTCTTCTTATAGTAGCTATTGAGGCAACTCTTTATTCGCCGTCGGCATAACCGTCCCGGCAGCCGAGAACAAGCGACTTACCGTCGCCGCCTTCTGCATAGGCTTTCTGGCCGTCACTGCAACTGATGGTGCGCTCAGTGCCGTCATCCATACGGATCGTAAGCGAAGAATGATCACTGCTGCGCACATCCCAAGCGCCGGTATCAACGGCAAGCACACAGCCAGAGAGTAAAAGGCCGCTCACTGTGGCAAAAATTACTTTTTTCATGGTCATATCTCCGCTCAATCAATCACTGGCACAGACACACCGCGCGAACGGCAACCGTAAATCAGGCCTCTGCCTTCAGCGGTGCCGTCTACCACAAAGATGTTGAGCTCATCGGGGCAGCGGAAATGGCTTGTTTCGCCAGAAGGCAATGTCACGGTAACAGCATCGTTGCCGTAATGGTTGCCGTCATAGCCATCATCACCGATGGAAATGGCACATGCGCCGAGCGTTAGGCATGCCGTAGATACAATTAATGCGTTGAATGGTTTCATGGGGTCGTCTCCTGTCGTCGTTTTTTATAGTTTTTATTTATGGATCACCCATAACGACAAACCCAAGGGAATGCAAACGCTCGCCAGAGGTGCCGCAGATTTACCACTAAGAAGACAGTGAGGATTTATGAGGCAATTTTATGACCTGACCCAATTAGACTACCCGATAAAAGTTATTCTTCGGCGTTGGCTTTATGACGCGCAAAACGACCAAAAAGTCCCGTCTTCGTCTTCGGTTCAACACCAAGCGATTTGAGCGTGTGGCCAACATGGGACTGGATAGTTTTTGAAACACCAAAAAGGGCGTCGTCACCGTCCAGCATATCGCGGTAATAACAGATTTGTTTTGCAATCAGGGCTAGCCGTTGCTCGAAGCTAGGTGGCTTTAATGGATCGACCAAGGGCCTGTCCCGGGCTGGCATGTCTGCGCGTTGATACTCAAAGGCAATGCTCATCCGCGGTGGTAAGCCGTGGCCTTCAGCTGAGCGAGAGCCCCAATGCAGCAAATGCTGGGTCCATATATAGACATCGCCCGGATCACCAGGAAGCGCGCGGATATCGGAAAGCTCGCCGCGCAGCCCTTCTGCGCCCATCACCCCGTATAGTGGATCACGGTCAGCGGGCAGCACGTACATACAGCTATTTAGCGGATGGGCTTCGGTGATGGGTATCCAAACCGTAACCCATTTAGGGGACCCATCAGGCAGCAAACAGTCTGCGTCTTTATCCCTGTGCGGTGCCCAGCCGGGTTCCCCCGCAGGCACATTCCAACACCAGAAATCGGGCAGCATCAGATAGCCGTCGCCAACAACTTTGCCCATGATGTTTTTAAGCCGGGCATTCAATGCCCATACTTCATCATATACAAAGGCAAAAACAGGCGGAAGCCCCATGTCAGCAAGCTTTGCGAATAAGATGGTTAGATCCTGCAGCGGCGTTTCGGTGCCCGGTGCAGGGATTTGCACATAGCCTTCCCTAACAAGTTTCCGGTTGTAGGTTTCAAGCGCATTCTCAGCGAAGTCGACGGCAAAAGCGTCAACGTCACCCATGACGGAAAGGGCAGGAGCCAACGAACGCCAATAGTCTACTTCAAACAGCCTTTGCGAAAATACCTTGGACGCGTCTTTCTGAGGTTCAAACACCAGTAGCAAACTTCCAGTTCAATAGTTATGTGCTGGGCACAGCTTAGATACCTGAGGCACAATGATCAACCGGCCGCGTATGTAACGCGACCGGTAGAGGTCTCAATGTCCTCTGGCCTGGACTATTTGCCAGAGCAGACCTTTAGAAACTTATGTCTACGCCCACACGAACTGCGCGGCGCTGCGCCAGTGTTTCAAGCCCAGTCGAAGACAAGCCAGATACCACAACGGCATCAAACAAGTTCTCGGCCGAAGCCTTTAGCGTAACGTTTTCACTGAGTGGGTAAGTAGCGCGCATGTTCACAAGAAATATGCTGTCGAGGCGGCGTGTATTCAAATCGTCATCAAATTGGTCAGACGAAAAGCGTGCTTCTGTGCGCAGCGCGAAGCCACTTTCCCCTGTATAAGTTAAGCCTGCAGTGATCGCATGACGCGGAGTTTGCACGGGGCGGAAACCAACCAGTTCAGGCCTTGCAGCAAACTTTGTGACGCGAGCACGGGAATAAAGATACTGCCCGTCCAGCAGCCAACCGTTTTGCAGTTCAACACGGCCTTCCAGCTCGACGCCGTCTGTAACGCTGCGGTCAATATTGGCGCGTTGGCGCAAGACACCGCCACCCGGCACAAAACCACCCAGCGGGAAGAAGCCCGGGCCAAAGCCAATGGTTATATTGCCCACACCGTCGTTCAGCCAATTGCGGAAGAAAGTCGCGCTCAACTTGATCGTATTTGCAGGTTCATAATCGAAACCGATTTCAACACCGTAAAGCTTCTCAGCGATCAGATTGGGGTTGGCTTCGGTGATATCGTTTACCACGCGGAAAGGCCGGTAAAACTCGTTGATGGTTGGCAAGCGCCAGCTTTTATAAGCTGCTGCCCGCATGGAAATCGCGCCCGTCAGATCGCGTTCAAATCCGAGGCGGCCAGACCATATCCAATCACCACGGTTAGGCACTTGGTCATCGCGCACGCTGCTGCCGTCCGCAATATTCACTTCAGTGCGCGCACCGCCGTAAGTGCGGTAGCGATCGACACGTACTGTTGCAGAGACCGCGCCCCAACTATGGTCGCGCTGGGCTTCTGCGTAGGCACCCACAGTCCACTGGTCACCGCCCGCTAGGCGCTGACGGGTAAAACCCTCACCCAAGTTACGGAACCGCTCGTTGGTTTCGCCGCTCGCGCGTTTGGCATCAAAGCCAAACTCGAAGCCGTCAAATTGCACCCGCGCCAACAGGCCTGCGCCAGACGCTGGCACATCAAATTGGTCCAACACCGGGCGTTCGCTGGTACGCTCATCGCGCGCCGAGACAAACACGTTTGACAAATCACGTGACCGGTAATAGGCCGTCAGCTCAAAAGCAGGGCCATCAGAAGCCTGATGAAGAAGGCGTACCGACGCGTCCAGCGCTTCGGTCTCGTTCAGTGAAAGCGATAGGCCGTTGACGCGCTCTTCGCGGTACAGCCGCAGGGTCGGGAAAATAGTGGTGGCGTCAGATAGTTCGTAGGAACCGCGCAGTGTAATGTGTGCAGTTTCGGACGCTGCAGCTACATCAACCGAGCCGCGCTGGCTTTCATTACGCAGCAGGAAACCGTCGCTCTCAAAATAGCCGCCGGTTACGCTGAAATACCCACGCTCACCCACTACATCAAAACCTGCACGCAAGCTTTTTGTATCAAAATTACCGTAGGAAATAGAGGCGTATCCGCCGTCTTCCTCAGGTACCCTGCTGATCAGGTCAACCGCACCCGCTAATGCCTGAGCACCGAAAGCACCCGGCGAACCGCCCTTACGGACCCGCACTTCAGCGAGGCTGCGCGGATCAAGCGCTGACCAATATACCCAGCCCCCAAACGGATCATTTATCGGTACACCGTCCAGGGTTACTAGCACCCGGCCCGCCGCGTTGGCGCCCACCCCGCGAAGGGTAAGGCCCTGCGTAGTTGGGTGCGCCGACAAGCTGTTCGCTCGCCTAAAAAGGCCAAGCCCCGGCACAGTGCCGAGCACAGCGTCAAGTCGCTCAGCCACCACTCGGCCAGGCTTAATCACAGAAAGCTTCTGGCCAGTACCCGCGGCCTTCAGCCTTTCAGCAATAACGTCAATTTCTTCTATGGAGGATGCGTCAGCGTCTGCAGCAATTGCAGCGTTACTGAGTACGGCGTTTGCTGACGTCGTCAGCAGTAACAGGGCCGCCGTTGTTTTCAAAGTGTGTGCGAACATAAGATACAATCAGTGCTATTTCTTTATCAGATAATTGGGAAAGAGAGGGCATTTCGTTAGAAAATTCACTTGTGCCCGGTTCAATGGCGTTGCTGCCAAATAGGATCATGTCAATTACGCCGCCTTTGCTGTCATTGGCGCGCGGAGCACCAATAAGCTGGGGCTGCATCATCGGTACACCGCCGCCATCAGCTTGGTGGCAACCGCCACAATTGGTGGCATAAAGCAGCTCGCCTGCAGGCTCTGATGCGGCGCTATTGTGGCCGATCACTGCAATGTCATTTATTGTCGTACCCGCTGCATCTGCAAGAGGCACCGCAATCAGCAGTGCCCCAACACAAACAGCGGCGGCAGCTCCTTGGAGCCGCCTGCTATCATTTACCTTCATAGGTTATTTTCCATACTCTGCCGCCTGACATCAGGCTGGATACATAAAGCGCACCGTCCGCGCCTTCAGCGAGGCCCATCGGCCGGTGCTTGGCATCGCGCGGTGATTTAATCACATCAACGCCAGCAAAGCCGTCCGCAAAAGTTACCCAGTCGCCGGTTACATTGCCAGCGCTGTCCATCGGCACATAAGCAATCCGGTATCCTTGCTGCGGCAAAGGTGCCCGGTTCCAGCTACCGTGAAAACCAATGAAAGCGCCCGTGTGGTATTCTGCTGGCATGGTAGCTTTCCGTGCGAACAGCATGTCGTTTGGTGCCCAGTGGCCCGGAAATGCAGCGATTGGTTGCTGGCCTTCGGTTGCCACGGTTTCGCCATCCCCGCCATATTCCGGCATAACCATGCGTTCTTTTTTGAACTGGTCATAATAGCTGTAAGGCCACCCCATATCTGCGCCTTCAGATACCTTATGCAGTTCTTCGGCGGGCAGTTCAGCGCTTTGCTCGGCTGTGTAAAGCTCAGGAAACAGTTCCAAAAGCGAGTCGCGTCCGTGCGGCGTGATATATAGGCTGTTCGCATGCGGGTTCCAGTCGATGGCCATCGCGTTGCGAATACCCGTGGCAAACAGCAAACCGTCCTTCATCTGGTCCTGATCCTGCTTAGAGGCATCGAACTTCCATATCCCACCATAATTTTTCAGGATTGGGCAGGGCCGCATACCCGGCGAGCCTTTTTTGCGCATCTCTTTCATGCAGGCATTGGAAGGTGCGCCCACGTTCACATAAAGGCTACCCATGCCGTCAAGCGCGAAGCTTTTGGCTGCGTGCTGGCGCTCTTCATTGAAACCGTAAGCGATCAGCTCAGGTATACCTTCAGGCGCGCCGCGCTCAGGCAGCTTCCAGCGTAACACACTGACATCAGTACTAAAATATAGATACCCATCATAGATCCCCATACCGGTACCTTGAATACCTTTGGCAAAATAAATGCGCTCGTTTGATTTTCCGTCGCCGTCGGGATCATAAATCGCAACAGCGCCCATGCCTTCCTTGCGGCGGGCTAGCGCGCCGTAAAGCCAGCCGTTATCGGCCACCACGATATGGCGTAGCCGCCCAACATCATCGGCAAAAACCGTCGCTTTAAAGCCAGCAGGCAGGCGAATTCCCGTTTCAGGATCCACCGCCGTATTCGCGTCTACACCCGTTAAAGAAGGCGCAGCACTTGCACTCGCACTAATTAAAAACAGAACACTAAAAAATATATTTTTTATCATGTCTTTTCTCCCTGCTCACAAGGCCTTAGCTATAACCCACATAGTAGGTGCTGCGAAAGCCACAAAATTAAAGGAATGCTGTCTGTGTCAGTTAAACCATCTTCCGCTAAACAAACGTTTAATCCACCTTGTGACCATACGTATGATTTGCTGATGCGGCGGCGCAGTGTAAAAACCCGTGACATGAGAGCCCCCGGTCCAGACGACACAGTAGTTACCAAGATTTTGGCTGCCGGCATGCGTGTACCGGACCACGGCAAAATCGCCCCGTGGCGTTTCATCGTGCTCCGCGGTGACGACCGCGCAAAATTAGGCGACGTAATTGCCACGTCACTGGTTGCGGAAAACGAAACCAGTGAGAAAATAGCTGACAAAATGCGCGGCTACGCTACCCAAGCCCCGGTGCTTATCGTTGCGGTTTCCTGCCCGTCCGGTGACCGCCCTATTCCGTTATGGGAGCAAGAGCTTTCCTCTGGGGCGGCGTGCCAGAACATGCTGATCGCAGCCACGGCCCTAGGCTTCGCCAGTCAGTGGCTAACGGGATGGGCAAGCTATAGCCCCGGCGTTTGCAGGGGACTTGGCCTAACTACAGATGAGAAAATCGCGGGCTTTATGTTCTTCGGAAACCACGCAGACGGTGAGCCAACCGAACGCCCCCGCCCGGATCCGGCCGCCCATACCCGCTGGGGGTACCCAGACAGTGAGTAAAAAACACACATACAAAGCTGATCCCGCTTTTCTGGCGCTTGGTGAAGGGTACGGCGACACGGTTGAGGCGGCTAACTTCCCGCACACTATATTGCGCTACCGAAATGACCGTGCAGCTAAATCTGTGGGATTGGACCATCTGAGCGATGAAGCATGGATCCGGCATTTCGGCCGTTTCGAAGCCTTGCCTGATAATCTCGCTGCACCGATTGCCCAACGCTACCACGGGCACCAGTTCCGTCACTATAATCCCGACATTGGAGATGGCCGCGGCTTCCTGTTTGCTCAGTTAAGGGATGATCAAGGCAGACTGCTTGATCTTGGTACAAAAGGTAGCGGTACCACGCCTTACAGCCGGGCTGGCGATGGGCGGTTAACCCTAAAAGGCGGCGTACGAGAGATACTAGCGACCGAACTGCTTGAAGCGCTCGGTGCTGACAATAGCAAAACATTGTCCATCATTGAAACTGGCGAGCAGTTGCAGCGCGGTGATGAGCCTTCGCCCACGCGTTCGGCGGTTATGGTGCGGCTCAACCACAGCCATATCCGTATCGGCACGTTCCAGCGGCTGGCGTTTTTCAGCGAAACTGAGCTTTTGAACAAGCTGGTTACTTACTGCCTGAAAAATTATTTCGGAACCGACTCTAATGCTGATGCCTCAGAGAACGTGCTCACCTTCCTCCGCCTCGTATCTGCCCGTGTTGCTGTTCAGGCAGCGGACTTGATGGCAGCCGGGTTTGTGCACGGTGTGCTCAATACAGATAATATCAACATCACGGGCGAGATTTTTGATTTCGGCCCATGGCGGTTTCTGCCGTCGATGGAGCTTAGCTTCACAGCCGCCTACTTCGATGAACGCGGGCTCTATTCTTTTGGCCGTCAGCCCGAAGCGCTGCACTGGAATATATATCAGTTAGCAGGCTCCTTCGCAGATATCTGCGAAGAAGACGCCCTGAAAGAGGCGCTTTCTGAATTCCCTGCGCTTTACCATTCAGCCCTGCGCTCAAAACTGCTTGCCCGCGTTGGGGTAAAGCCGCAAGGCGACCAAATCGATGATACCATGCTGAAACTGGTGAATGGTTTCTTGGCCAGTGACGCGCAAGGCAGCCGTATCGGCTACGAACGCTTCTTCTTTGACTGGTTCGGCGGCGGCGTTAGCAAAGACCGCGCTATGACAGGGCCAGAAGCTGTGCGGTACAAGCACGCTGAAGCTGCAGACATGGTTGCTATAGTGTCTCAATATGCCCCAGTGAATGACAAAGCATTAGACGCGCCCTACTTCCAAAACGGCGCGCCTTGTACTTTGCTCATCGACGAAGTTGAAGACCTATGGTCGCATATCGCTGAGAGCGACAATTGGGGGCCTTTCAACGACAAGATCAAAACCATCCGCCAGATGGGCGACGCCCTAAAGGCTGATTAAACTTCGCTGACCTCAAGGCCGGCACCCGCCTTCACTTTACGTAAGGCCATGTAGGCCAGCAAGCCAACCGGGCCGAACATCAAGGTGAAAAACTGGCAAGGCAGCACCCAGAAGTGGCCAATGCCACGGCGCATTGCGTCGCGGCCAATCCAAGCCCCAATGAAAAGATCAAATACCAGATAATGCAGCCAGCCCACCATCACGCCGTTCGGGTGACTGAAAAAGGCTGACACGCCAGCCGCAGTTTCCAGGCCACCGTCCTCAGCCCCGACACCAAAGAACATCGCGCGCGCCATAAAAAACACATAGAGCGAGCCGTAAACCACCGGGTAAACACCGCTATGCACCAGCTTCACCGTGATACCCGCCCGTGGGGCTGCAAACAGCAAAATCCACGCTGGTAGTACGCCCAAGTTAATTGCCGAATAAAGCATTTCATAATCCATAGCTGCTCTCCCTTTTTCGCTTATACATCGCTATTCTGTTGCGGTTCATTACTCCAGCGACCGTAGCGCTGTTTCTGCAAGCGTAAAGCCTGGATGCGCCGTAAGCGCCTTTTCAAATTTGGTTTTTGCCATCGCTCAATTACGTATAAGGCTTTGATTCACATGATACTTCGCAAATATTCACACTTCTTACCGCGAGCGTTCAGCGCGCCTGCCCCTATATACCAGCCAATCATTCCAGGGGAAAAAAAAGGTTAAGACCATAGCTTGAAAACCTTCACTCCGTTTTTTGTGGCAACAATTGCCAGCCCAGCCCTTTCTTCAACAATTGTTACAGCACCTACAGGAACTGAGCGCGCCGCTACCAAAGTAAACCCCGGCCAAATAAATACGGCCAAATAAATTGGGGCAACCAGCCACTGGTGACTACACCGTAGCTTCACCTTATTGTTGGGGTTCTGGAAAATGTGATACGCTCATCCCATATACCCTGTCGGCCTAATGCCGAAAGCACGAAAGAGCCAACTATGTGCGTTGGGCTCTCGACAAATGGAGATGGTGTTATGGCGTATGAAAGAGTGAGCTTTATGGGGGCTAGTGGCCACGAGCTTGCGGCGCGGCTAGACCTACCAAAAGGCGAAATCAAAGCCTACGGTCTGTTCGCCCACTGCTTTAGTTGCAGCAAAGACCTCGGCGCCGTCAACCGCATCTCGCGCGCCCTCAACGAGGATGGTATTGCGGTGTTCCGGTTTGATTTCACTGGCCTAGGTCAAAGCGAGGGTGACTTTTCCGACACTAATTTCACCTCAAACGTTGGCGATATACTCGCGGCTGTTAGCTATATGCGCGACAATCTGGCTCCGCCAACCGTTATGATGGGCCATTCCCTTGGCGGCGCGGCTATCTTGATCGCCGGGAACGACGTGCCCGAAGTACGTGCGGTGGCCACCATTGGTGCCCCTGCAAATGCGGTGAATGTGCTGAAACAATTCGGCGACGACATTGGTACCATTGAACAAGAAGGCCAAGCTGATGTTATGCTGGGCGGCAGGCCTTTTGTCATCAAAAAGCAATTCGTTGATGATGCCCGCGCGCAGGATATTTTGGCGTCGGTGAAAACACTGCGCAAGCCGCTTCTGGTGATGCATTCGCCCATTGATGCGACGGTGGATGTGGATCACGCTCGGCAAATTTACGAAGCCGCCATGCACCCGAAAAGCTTTGTCTCCCTTGACCACGCAGATCATCTTTTGATGAAGGATCCAGCCGACGGCATTTACGTCGCCCGCCTAATAAGTGCATGGGCTAGTCAATATATCAGAGTTTAGGATGAAACTGGTTGGCGCTGTTTAAGGCTGTGCCTCTAGAACCAATCGCCAAAGGCAGAATAATCGCGCGCATAGAATTTCTGTAGGCTCTGCTCCGCTACAGAAAACCCTACGGGCTTGGTTTTGCTGGCTTTGGTTTGCATATCGTGCACCAACGGCAGGCTGATACCCGTTAGGTCAGACAGATACTCGGTTACGTCTGCCAGTTTCTTTACAGAGCCGACTTTATCGAACATCGTCGCATCCGCGCCTGCGTACGATGTCACAGGCTCAGTATGGTGCCGCACGGTGATAAAAACCCGGCGGTAATCCATAAACCGGTCCAGAAACTCATCGTATGTCGGTTTTGTTGAAAGTCCGTAAAAGCTATCTCTTCCGTCCACGTCAATCTTCAGCTGATCCCGTTCTTCGATATTACCAAAATAATAAGACCGCACGCGCTCGATAGGGTCGCGGACAATCACCAGCTTTTTGTGGTCGGGGAATTCCGCATTCATATGGGCGTGATCAACAAGCTCGTAGCGATCTGGCTGATCGTGAACATATTCGCCGACGCTGGCATCGCCGTCGAGTATGTTGATCATATTTCTTATGCTAGTGGATCCGCATTTAGGCGCGGGGAAATACAGCAAGCCGTGGTGTTTGGCCTTGCGCACAAAACTACGCGCGCTGCCGGTAAGGGCCAGTTCCCAAAAGCCCGGCTCAACAACATCTGGCAATATTCTAGCCAATATTACAGAGGCCTCCGCCTCCCGGCCCTCAAGCACCAATAGTCTGGATTTAAGTCGCTCTAATCGAATATGGGTCTCTACCGCCAGCGCAGCGTCAACGATCGCGAGCGCAGCGTCGCTATCCTCTGCCCCAAGCAGCGCCCGCGCCTTTGCTACAGCACGCTTACCAGCCTCCGAGAGGACCGGCCTCGAAGACCAATCGATTTGGTTATTCTTCATAGACATCACTCACCCGACTTGCCGTCGGCAGCAAACACACCTTCAAGACATTCAAACGGCAACATCACGCTGCCGCGCCGCCCGGGGTGATCATAAACCGGCGCCAAAAGTGCCAGGTCCTTCCACTTGTCTGGGAAGTCTACCTTGCCTGTATGCACCATTATGCGGAAGCGTTCTGCAATATCGTCAAGTTCATCTACGCCAAGCCCCAGCGCATGCTGGCCAACAATCGCGGCACTAGCTTGCCCAAGCGCGCACGCTTTCACTTCCTGCCCAAAACTAGTGATTTTTCCGTCCGTTGACAAAGTGGCATCCACGCTTATGCGGCTGCCGCAAATACGACTGGTTTTTGTCACTGTCACGTCCGCACTGATAAGCCGTTCCGTATGCGGAATACGGGTGGTCCATCGGAGGATGTCAGTGTTGTACAGTTCAGTCATTTCGGTTTTTCTTAACCTCGGCCAGGAACTATTCCAGTGCGGTCCGTATCTCTATTTGCGGAACACGTTTGACCGCTTACCTAAGCGCCTTCGGCGGCTTTTCCAAGTATTTTCACCTAAGTGTGTGGCCATATTATTGGCACCCGCTTGTTGTTTTGCTAGAAAAGCCCTATATTCTTAATTGTTGGTGTTGGCCTAGATCCAAACCAGCGGTGGCGTTCCATGGCTTACCGGGCATCAATCCGGATCAGTGTTGGAACTGTTTTTATAGGAGCAGCGCAGCTGTGGCACCGCACTTTGATGCGGTGATTTTGAAAGGATATCCGAATGGATGCCGTACTTGACCGGATCGATCATGATCCTGAACTGAAGGTAGTCTCGCAGGACACCGAGATCTCTACAAGCAAGCGCCCGTCGCGTGCTGAAGCTGAAGCTGCCGTCCGCACACTTATTCGCTGGGCAGGCGATGACCCAACCAGAGAAGGCCTGATTGATACGCCAAAGCGCGTTACCAAGGCTTATGAAGAATTCTTCGAAGGATACGACCAAGATCCAGAAGAAATTTTAGCACGCACCTTTGATGAAGTGGCAGGCTACGACGATATGGTTGTGCTGCGCGGCATCCGCGTAGAAAGCCACTGCGAGCACCATATGGTGCCTGTGCAGGGTACTGCTCATGTTGCCTACATGCCGAACGGTAGTGTGGTTGGCATTTCCAAACTGGCACGTATTGTCGAAACATATTCGAAACGTCTGCAAACACAGGAAACCATGACAGCGCAGATCGCCGACGCGATTGAGAAATATCTTGATCCAAAAGGCGTAGCGATTGTGATTGACGCGACACACCAATGCATGAGCTGCCGCGGTGTGAAACACCAGAATGTGTATACCATCACCCGCCAGTTCCGCGGTTGCTTCAAAGAAGCCGATCAGGAACGCCGGTTCTGGGATTTAGTACGCGGCTAACGGCCCGCACCCCATTGAAGAAAATAAAAAGGCGGCCGCATACCCTTGCGCCGCCTTTTCCTTTGTATAGGATTTACATACCAAAAGACACAGAGCAGGACTTTATCAATGTTTGTTGTATTTGATCTGGACGGCACATTAGCTGATCACAGCCACCGCCATCACCACGTGATGGAAGAGCCGCAAAATTGGGACGCCTTCTTTGCAGAATGTCCGGCGGATGCGCCTCATCCGCAAGTGATTGCAGCCCTTCATGCGCACCAGAAAAGTGGCCACCGAGTTGAAATATGGTCTGGCCGGTCAGCTGTTGTTAAAACAGAAACACGGCAATGGCTGAGTAAGCACGGCATTAATCCTGACTTGCTAAAGCATATGAGGCCTGTGGATGACCTCACAGCTGACGACACTTTAAAAGAGAATTGGCTGCGTGCTGCGACGCCTCGGCCAGATGCGGTTTATGAAGACCGAACACTGGTTGTCGACATGTTTCGCCGCAACGGCATTGCCTGCTTTCAAGTGGCACCGGGTGATTACTGACCACTGCCTTAGCTGATGCGCCGCAATCATGTCCCGAAGTCAATAAATTGCGAGACGATGAGTTCGTGCTTTGCTGCAATCCCCCAGGCTGATACGATCACGGTATGAAAACACCTTACCGTATTTTAATTGCCTTTTGTTTAAGCTCAGTCATCGGCCTTTCAGCCGGGGCTGATCAGCCAAAAGAGGAGCCGCCCAAAGCAACTCCTGAAATGCATATAGAAAAACGCGAAGAAACCGCCATCGAGAAATTCCGCCGATTACGGCCCGAGATGCTGCCAAAAGGTGTGCCCAACACTTTCAAGCGCCGTGTCGTTGACAGTAAGGAATTCCCTTGGCGCGCAATTGGCCGGGTCAATATTGGCGGCACGGCTCATTGCAGCGGCAGCCTGATCGCCGAGAACATTGTGCTGACGGCAGCCCACTGTCTTTATTCCAAATTATCGCAAGATATGGTGCCGCCCAGTATTGTGCATTTCGTAGCAGGCTACGCGCGCGGCAAGTATGTCGCTCATTCTAAAGTTACGCGCTACACCGTTGGCCGCGGCTTTAATGGCGCAAAAGGCGCGGTTGCTGAAAATCTACTGTTCGACTGGGCTTTGCTTGTGCTGGAAAAACCCATTGGCGCCGAGCACGGATTTTTAGAGATTCACAAAAATTTGCAGCTCCCCAAAGTTAGACCGAAAATTCGGCCCAAGGTCGGCCTCGAATCCCCGCAAGTAACAACGGCGGGCTACCCCGGCGATAGAGCACACGCCTTGTCTTTGGAAGAAAACTGTAAAATCAACCGAGTGGAAGCCCGCGGCCATTTGTTATTCACCGATTGTTTAGCCGTTGGCGGCGACAGTGGCGGCCCAATATTACAAGCCCCTGACGGAAAGTGGGTCGTAATTGGGCTTCAGACTGCCGCGATAAACCAGGGTAAAAAGCAGGCAAGCATTGGCATATCCGCACTGGCATTTAGGCAAGCACACCGGGCTGTACTCAAGCAGCTGGCAAAAGAACTTGAGGATAAGAAAAACGCCACAAGCGCCGGCAACACATCAGCCAGCACAGCGCAGAGCAATTAGACCTTCTAACTTTCCCTCGACACACTATGATCATCTTTCGCTCAGTTCCGTGCGAACAGGTAGAATTTAACGCGAGTAATTTCATGGCACCGGCAGCATTCACAGTAAGAACAGACAAAGACGCTATTGAAAACGGCGATGTTTTTATGCCCAAGTTTGATGATCGAGGCCTTATTCCGGTTTTTACCAGCTGTGCTGAAACCGGGAAGGTTTTGATGCAGGCGTGGATGAACGGCGAAGCAATAGAGCGCACCATCGCAACCGGCGAAGCACACTATTTTTCGCGCTCCCGCGGTGAGCTTTGGCACAAAGGCGCAACGTCAGGCGAGTTTCAAATCGTGAAGGAATTTCGTACGGACTGTGACCAAGACAGCCTTTGGCTGAGCGTTGTGCAAAAAGGCGGGAAATGCTGCCATGTTGGCCACGAAAGCTGTTTTTACCGCAGCATTCCTGTTGGTCCGGCTGCTTCAAGCAGTAAAACGGTTAAATTAGTCTCCGAGGCGAAACAAAAGCTTACATAACAAAGGGTTATATTAAGACGCGGCACTTACTTCAGCGATTATCACCAACGGCTCTCCGCGCACCACAAGGTCAGCATAGCGCTCCATTGGCTTCGGCTTACCAAGATAATAGCCTTGAATTTCATCGCATCCTTCGTCGCGCAGCAAAGAATATTCCTCTTCGGTTTCCACACCTTCTGCTAAAATTTTGACGTTTAAACCATGAGCGAGCCCGATCATGCCGCGCACGATACCGCGACTTTGCTCCTCTTCCAGCATGGTGCGAATGAAGCTTTGGTCGATCTTAAGTTTGTCGAATGGGAATTTCTGGAGATAACTGAGCGACGAATAGCCCGTTCCGAAATCATCCATTGCCAGCTTAATTCCCTGGGCCTTCAGTCGGCCAAGCATAAGAAGCGCATTATCAATATCGGCGATCAGAACCCCTTCTGTGATTTCGATTTCTAGTCGATTTGGGTCAAGACCATACCGTTCGAGAGTGCTCTCAATAAACTCAGGTAGGCTATCTTGCTGGAATTGGATAGGCGAAAGATTGATAGCAATTTTAAGCTCATTACCCCAGCACGCGGCCTCCCGGCAGCTTTCTTCAATGATCCAAGCACCTAGCTCCAAAATCTGGTTGCTCTCTTCCGCCAGCGGTATAAATTCCGCTGGGCCAATAGCGCCGCGCTTTGGGTGCGTCCAGCGCACAAGGGCTTCAAACCCTGTTGCATCGCCTGTCTCTACATCAAATTGCGGCTGATATACCATGTGGATTTCGCCGCGCCCGATAGCCCCCACCAAGTCTGCTTTCAGCTGGCGACGTATTGCTTGGCTTTGATCTAATTCTTCCTCATAGAAACGCGAACTGTTGCCGACTGTGTTTTTCGCCTCTTTCATTGCGATTTCGGCTCTACCAAGGAAGCTCCCGGCATCTTGGGTATCGGTGGGTGCTATTGAAATACCAATGCTAACCGTCACGAATGCCTCGCGCCCGTCCAACATAAAAGGCCGATCCAGGGCATGGTGGATATCCTCCACCAACAGCTCTATGCTTTCGACCCGCTCAATATTTTCCTGGATAACGCAAAACTGGTCCGCGCCAATTCGCGCGATGGTGTCAATGCTTCGGATTTGCCGCTGCACCCTCGACGAAAAATCCTTCAATAGCTCATCACCACCGGCCGGGCCGACCAAAGCGTTCAGCTCCTTGAAACCGTCCACATCAATGTAAAGAAGGGCGACCTTGCTTTCATTAGCAATTGCGGCGAGTACTGCCCGTTTCAAGCGGTCCATCATCAATTGGCGGTTCGCAAGCCCGGTTAAAACATCGTAATTCGACAAATAACTGATGCGCTGTTCCGCAGCCCGCCTTTCCCGCAGGTCTCGAACCACAACAACAAGCTGTGGTTCGCCATTCACCACCGCTTGCCGAAACAATAACTCCGCCGGTATCTCTTCGCCTAGCGGCTGCAACAGCATCGCTTCATCAATATGCATATGATTTTCGCAAAGCACGCTGATATTATCTTCCCCAGCAAAATGCCTAAAATACCGCCGGATAGGATGCCCTCTGGTCTCCAGCATTTTTTTGCCTACCATTTCCAGAAAGCTCTGGTTTGCGTTGACTATATGACCGCCCATATCCATCACTACAATGCCTTCGAGGGCGGCATCCGCCAAGCTTTTGAGGCGTGCAGATTCGAGCGCTTTTTGTTTCACCGTATCTCGATCAACAAACGCCGTCGCCAAGCTAAACCCCATTAAGCCGATCGATATACTAGAGACAATAACAACAAGCAGTCCTTCGCTGATCGAAGCATCTGCAAGCTGCATCGCTGGGTCGTATTCTGCGCTCATACCCGCAATTGCCGTAAAGTGCAGGCCACAAATAGCAACCGCTAACAGGCTGGTGGCAACTCCGTGCCGTACCACATCCCGTGTTTTATTCATCCCCACCAAAGACATGACTGCGAAACCAATGCCAATGAACAACGCAAGAATTAAATAATCTTGATCATGGTTTAAGGTGCCGGGAACCTTTATCCCGCTCATACCCACAAAATGCATGCCTGCTATGGCAAATCCCACAAGTAGGCCTGCAAAACCGCGCGAACGCTTCGTCCGATGGTATGTCGCAAAGTGGAAACCAAACCCAGAAAAAATCACTGCAATGAAAAGCGACGCAACTGACGTCAATAATTCAAAGCGGAATGGCATACCCATGTCGTATGCCAACATGGAAATAAAATGTGTGGCCCAAATACCGCTACCAACAGTAACTGCTGTCAAGGCGATCCATTTTTGACGCTCTTTTTCCGCGGTATTGCGCGCACGTTCCTGCAGTGAAACGGCTGTAAAGGCTGAGAATAAGCACAGCAGAAAGGCCAGCATCAAAAGACGGTAATCATGCTCCAGCACGATGCTGCGATAAATTTGTTCAACCATAGAGGAAAGGCCCGTCTGGTAACCTACTAAGTATACAGAAAACTGCGACCATACAGTTGTTACCCAAAAACCATTGACACGAAGTTAATTTATTGAGTTTTGGGTCCCTAATTTGATCATTTTTTTCAGTGGTCACCAAGCTGTAGATCCTGCCAGCTCATAACAGTCACACTTCGGCTAAGGTCTGATTTTCTTTCAGGTATTTTCTTTGACTATACCAGAGCAGACTTTATGGGCCAAGCGTACTATTCGGTGCAACCAAAGAAACATGCCTCCTCTCGAACGCCCTTAAGTCCTTTCGAATATTGAGGCGAATATGAGGGTGAATATTAAAAAGATGACTAATGGTGAGAGACAATTGTATCTTGCCCCTGATAGCAGCCGATCTGGATAACCAAGGATAAAGAATGACCGCCGCAACAGACCCTTTCGACGATTTTTTGGTATCGTCCGG
This sequence comes from Kordiimonadales bacterium, assembly GCA_002401685.1. Taxonomy (GTDB): domain Bacteria; phylum Pseudomonadota; class Alphaproteobacteria; order Sphingomonadales; family Kordiimonadaceae; genus Kordiimonas. The sequence goes on along the minus strand of NVTU01000050.1, from coordinate 5,537 downwards.
CGATGGCGCTGCTTTACAGGTGCTCCTTGGCACCCTCCATACTTTCGAAGAGGGCAATACAAGCGGCAACGTCCATCAGGTGCCTTACAAATTCTGGGATGGGGCGCTACCCAAAGAAAAGACTGAAGCGCTTCTGGCTAAAATTAGGGGGCCAATCGAGCAGGCTCAGAATGATCTGGTGACGCTTATTTGTTGCTGCGCTGTGCTAACGCGCGCTGGGTACCGAAATCATAGCCTTTACACCGGGTTGGCAAGCAAAATTGCTAAGGCGGAGCTCGGCACTTTTTCAAGCGAACTGCTTCAAGAGGCCTGCGATATCTTGCACTCATTTTCAGCTTGGACTGAGCTTTCTCAAGTGGCGGCACACGGGCTAAAGCATTTTGTCCGCCTGCCTAAATTCAGCGCTATCTGTTCAGATTGGATTGTGCTTGCTCACTACCGGATGCTCATGCCGCTATTCAGAAACAACCAACTGGAACAACAGCACATTGCGGCCTTTGAAAACACACTGAACGGTATCGCCGAGGCCTGTGAGATCACCGCGAAAAACAAATTGATCCATCAGGGCATTCTCGCAGGGCTAAGGCGTGACCCGGAAACCGCTGTAACCCAGATGTTAGGTTCACAGAATACCAATGGCTACGGGATCAAATTGTTTCAATTGGCGGAAAACATTGTTTCCCCGAAAAGCTTACTCGCTGAACCCCACCCGTCATATGCGCACAGAAAACGTCATCTTGATATCCAGATGACCCACGCTGACACCGGCCGCGCGGCCCTACTGGTATCTACGGACCAAACCTATTTTGAACGCTATGCAGAGAAGCTTATAGAATCGTTTGGTTTTTGGAACGAAGGCGCGATCATTCACTTTCACTGTGTGAATTTCTCCCCCTGCCCAGACCTTTTGGCTCGCTATGAAACAATACACAAGGTGCTGCTAAATTTTACAGTAGACAGCCAGCCGACCATCTTGCCGGCAAGCGAAATTTTCAAAGGCTACTGTGCGGGGGCTCGGTACCTGTTTTTACCAGACTATCTTCTGCACTACCGTAAAGTTATCGTCAGCGACATAGATGGCCTGATCGTCAAAAACATTGACGGCCTTTGGCGCGGCGACAAACACGCCATCCTGCTTTCAACAAAGTTACTCGACAAGGGCCAGCTGTATGGCCGTTTGATCTGGGAAAGTATTGCGGCTGGCAGTTTTGGCATAACTGATAGCCCAGACAATCGAGATTTCGCACTGAAGGTTTCTCATTATCTATGCCAGCAACTTGATCTCTCTGAAGATCAAAATTTATCTTACTTTTTTACGGACCAAATTGGTCTGATGCTCAGCTACCTGGGTAGCAGAAACACATGTATTTTCGAAAAAGGCGGCGCTCCCTTCACACAAGGCTTAGGCTGGGGTTTTAATGACGACGGTAAGAAAGCCGCCAAACAAGCCACCACGGACTATAAAAAGTAGTTTAAGGCCCAAAAAGCTCAACAAACTTTGGCCTTTCCATCACATCCTACCGCTGGTTATACTGATACTAAACAGGAGTGCGACACTTGCTTGAAATTGTTCAAATACCGGTCCTTCAGGATAACTATCTTTACTTGATCTATGAGCCAAAATCTGGCCAGACAGCGATCGTGGATCCGGCACTTGAAGAGCCCGTTATTGCGGAAGTGGAAAAGCGCGGCTGGGCGCTTACTCACATTATCAACACCCACCACCACTGGGACCACGTGGGGGCCAACGAGGCGCTCAAGGAACGCTTCGGCCTTACTATTATTGGACCAAAAGCGGATAAAGACCGCATCCCAGGCATTGATATTTGCGTTGACGAAGGAGACCAGATTACGCTCGGAGACGCAGTTGCTGATGTGTATTTCGTCCCCGGCCACACGCGCGGCCATATCGCCTATCATTTTGCAGAGGCCGACGCTCTTTTTTGCGGCGACACAATCTTTTCGATGGGCTGCGGCAGGCTGTTTGAGGGCACACCCGCCCAGATGTGGCATTCCATTAGTAAACTTGCTGCACTGCCGGACGAAACCCTTATTTACTGCGCTCACGAATATACCACAGCGAACGGCAATTTCGCCCTAAGCATCGAGCCGAAAAACGCCGCCCTAGTCGCCCGCATGGCAGATGTGGCAGCGCTGCGAGCAAACGGCAAACCTACGGTGCCTACAACTCTGGGGCTTGAGAAAAAAACAAACCCGTTCCTGCGTCCCATGAGCGCTGAAATTCAGCATACTATTGGGCTGGCTGGCGCGGATCTAACAGACGTATTCGCCGAGGTTCGGCACAGAAAAGATAATTTCTAGGATTTATTAGAGCAATTCACAGAGTTCCAATTTGGGAAAAGGGGGAGCGACCATGAGTTTTTTGAAAGCGCGAACAGCACTTACCGCAGGAGTTATAATGGCAACAGCCATAACGGGAGCGGCCCCAGCGGCTGCCCAAGATGATCCTTACCTTTGGCTAGAAGACGTTGAAGGTAAAAAGGCTCTTGAATGGGTCGAAGGCCAAAATAAGAAGTCTCTTGATCGGCTGGAACAAGATCCCCGCTTCAAGGCCCTGATGGAAAGCGCCCTGCGCGATTATAACGCCCAAGACAAAATCGCCTACGGGCGCCTCCTTGGTGGCACCGTCCATAACTTCTGGCAGGATGCTGATCATGTGCGCGGCGTTTGGCGGCGCGCTAGCAATAAATCATACGAGGCCGGTTCCCCGCGCTGGGTTGATATCCTCGACATGGATAAACTTGCCAAAGATGAAGGTGAAAATTGGGTCTATAAAGGCCGCGAATGCCTGCCACCAGATTTTGGCAACTGTTTAATCAGCCTGTCACGTGGCGGTGGCGATGCGGTTGTTGTCCGCGAATTTGATGCCTTCCTGAAGCGTTTCACCGGCAGCTTTAATTCGGACGAAGCCAAGCAAACCATGACATGGATTGACCGCGACGCCGTGCTGATCGCCACGGACTTCGGTGATGGCACCATGACAAACAGCGGCTATGCAAACCAAGTAAAAATTTGGTACCGCGGACAAAACGTTGAGAATGCCCGCTTGCTCCATGAAGGCGAAACCAGCGACGTTGGCAGTTTTCCGTTTGCCAGCCACAGACCCGACAGCAATTATGTCGGCATAATACGCGCGCCGGACTTTTTCACTGAAGAAATTTACATCATGGAAGGCGGACGCGAAGTCGAAGAAATGCGCCGCCTGGACTTGCCGCTGGCCATCAACTTCCGCGGCATATTTGACCATAACGTCATTCTTCAATTGCGCGCAGATTGGGATATTGGCGACGGTAAAATCATCAAATCCGGATCATTGGTATCGGTAAACATTCAAGATGCAATGACAAACATGTCCGCCCGGCACCTCCAGATTATTTATGAACCAAGCGACAAGGCCTCCATCGACGGGGTCGATATCGGCCAACAACGCATCTTCATTACCGTGCTGGAAGACGTTACCGGCAAATTGGTAACAGCTGCGCCTTCTAGAGACGGATGGGATATTACGTCTGTTGATATGCCGTCTAACGGCAGCCTCAATGTAACAAGTGCCGATGCATGGTCAGACCGTGCCTTCGTTAATTTCGAAAGTTTCCTACAGGCTGACACACTTTACAGTGTTTCTCGTGGCGGCGTGCCAAAAGCGCTAAAATCGCTGCCTGCCCGCTTTGAGGTGGACGGCCTGGTGACCGAGCAGAAATTCTCGACCAGTAAAGACGGCACCAAGGTCCCCTACTTCATCATTCGCCGTTCTGATACAAAAATGGATGGCTCAACACCGACCATGCTCTACGGCTACGGTGGTTTTGAAATTTCGCTCGCGCCAAGCTATTTGCAAGGATTCTCCAAATTATGGGTTGAAGGCGGCGGTGCCTACGTTGTGGCTAATATTCGTGGTGGCGGCGAATACGGCCCTGCGTGGCACCAAGCCGCGCTGAAAGGCAACCGCCAGCGTGCGTTCGATGATTTCATTTCCGTTGCTGAGCATCTGATTGAAACCAAAATAACCAGCCCTAAGCACCTCGGTATTCGAGGTGGCTCAAATGGCGGTCTCTTGATGGGCGTGATGACAACGCAGCGGCCAGATCTGTTCGGTGCTGTAATTTGCGCGGTGCCGCTTCTGGACATGATGCGCTACCACACTTTGCTTGCGGGTGCGTCTTGGGTTGGTGAGTACGGGAACCCGGACATTGCGGAAGAGCGCAAATTTATCCGCGCTTATTCGCCTTACCAAAACCTAAAGGCAGATACAGACTATCCGGAGGTATTCTTCTACACCTCGACAAAAGATGACCGCGTACACCCTGGCCATGCCCGCAAAATGGCAGCGAAGATGACCGGCATGGGCAAAGCGATCATCTATTATGAGAATACAGAGGGCGGCCATTCGGCTGCAGCCAACCTAAAGCAACGGGCCTTCACTGATGCCCTGCAAGCCGTGTATGCACTGCAAAAACTAAGCGATAGCGCGGCAGAGTAACAGGCAACTCAAAAGTTTTAATGGGGCGACGACAAATAACTGTTAGTCGCCCCACAATACTGAGGAGGCAAGCAATCTGCTTGCAAGTGACCAAGCCTTTTCTTCGCTCATTTCGCCATAAAGAATTGTGCGGATAATATTTATAGACTAAGGCCCGCGCGCATAACCTGAGGTATTCACACCAGAAGACGGCACCTCTTGCTAGAGCTTAACAATTTTTATAGGCCGTATGCCCCAAAAAACGGCACCGAAGTGCCAGAATTTATTAAGTTAGCCAAACCCTACATTATGCTCCAGAGCGCGCTCAATACATATAGGGATAAGCGGTTAATAGTATCCAATTACCGTCCTGCACTCCTGCGGGAATAACATATTTGTATACAAACGCGTATCTTACTGGTGCGAATGAATGGGCGCTAAGAGTGATGCACTGCGCAGCATAAACGGCGCTAACTGCAGTACATTCGTACCCCGGAACTCGGTCTGCCTGGGCCAAATCAGCACTGGGTAAAATAAACGCAACATTGCCGCCACCAGCAACAGCACATTGCGGCGGATGTGGCAGCACTAACGCTTGAAACGCAGTAATTAATGTCGTCCAGTGAGCGGTGGTATCATACATAGTATTATTAAGGGCAGAAGAATTGAGGCCTGGCGGCGCTTGCACATCAAAGATGTGTTTGCCGATGTGCCCCCCTGCCGCTGCGTTGCCGGCAGGCTGTAAAGAATGTTGAACCGACGGGATGGTTCGGCAGTCTTTCGCTTGCGCGGTGACTGCGGCCAAGAGCAGGTGCGCTATGGCCAACCCTACTGATAGGCACATACGTGAAGTCCTTCGCATATTCATAATGCTGTCTCCAATTGGAACTCTATTTGTTTGATTTTATGAAGTGGCGTGGGGCAGGCTGCATAACGGAGCCTACCCCTACCGGCTTACTGGCCATTATTACTGGTGAAAAATTCCGCTTTTTGCGTCATAAGACATCGCTATATCGTTCGTGCCACCGCCAAACTTGGCTACGGCCTTTTTCCCAAT
>NVTU01000049.1 GCA_002401685.1 Kordiimonadales bacterium | reverse complement strand
CCGCCGCCGCCGAACAGCAGGCGCTTGTCGGCCGTCAGGCGGTAGTAGTCGAGGACGAAGCGGCAGTCGTACACCGCCAGGTCCTGGGGGTTGATCTGCTCGGCCAGTTCACCCAGCGGCGCGGTGGTGACGATACCGCCCATGGCTGGGAAGATCTTGCCCTTGAGCTGGCGCTTTTCCAGCTTGTGATACACATCACCGGCCAACATCACCTGGCGTGCCTCCACCCGGCCGTGGGCGGTAACCACCGCCGGGCGCGGGCCATGGACGATGTCCAGTACTTCGGAATTTTCGAATATCAGTGCACCCAGGCCATGTGCGGCACGGGCTTCGCCCAGGCACAGGTTGAGTGGGTGCAGGTGCAGGTTGCGCAGGTTCTTCAACGCGCCCAGATAAAGCGGGCTTTGCAGATTCCGCCCATTTCTCCCGCACGATGAGGGAAACTTTCGGTGTTTCCCCCTCGGGCGGGCTGCAGCAGCTTAGGATGACGGTTCTGTAACCGTGGCTTCCCGTTTGGGTTTAAAGGGCTCCATTATTTGCGCCGCATAGGCATCTGGATAGTCTGGTTCTTTCCCAATGCCCAGATCGTCAGACGTGAATTTCCGTGTTTGGTCAAACACGGCGGTGCCCACCATATGGTCCCAGAAGGTGGTAAACAGGCCAAAGTTCACATCGCCCTCCGCCGACTTAACATGGTGAAACCGATGCACCGGCGAGAGCGCAAATACATAGCGCAATGGCCCGATTTTCACATCTACATTACTGTGTTGCAACAAAAGCTGAATGCCTATCGTGAGGCCAAGCAAGGCTGCAATATCAAGCGGCATGCCAAGCAATACCAGCGGTAATGTGCCGCCCATCAGCTCAATCATCTGGTGAACGGGGTGCTTCATCAGCCCGTTGAAACCGTACATGCGTTTTACAGAATGATGCACAGCGTGGAATTTCCATAGGAACGGATATTTATGGCTGAAATAATGCACCAGCGTTACGCCGAAATCAGCAATAAGGACGGTGAATATCAGCTGTATTGCCAGGGGCCACTGCGTTGGCCACACGCCAAAATCAGGCAGAATGGTTGCCACCACAGGCAGTGCTGCAACCGTTAGCCCGTTGGCGACTTCATTCACCACGGCGTGGAGTACGTCCCGCTTGCTATCAGCTTTGTCTTTGTTCCAGGTTTTGTCATACGGCACGACGCGTTCGGCTATAAAGGACACTGCGATTGCTGCCAAAAATAACGCAAACAGCGTCTCATATCCGTACCCGTTTGAGATCAGATAAATACCGCCGCACGTGCAACCAAAAAGCATGCCGGGTGCATACACTATTTGAATAAGCCATCTCACTATGAACATTTCTATCTCCTTTTCAGGCTATAGAAATAGAGTTTCCGCGTGCAGTAGGCTTGAATAAATGACCATTTATGAAAAGGGTTATTTATTTGTTGTGAGGCGTAGGCCGCGGCCGAATGCGGTAAATCAGTAGGCTTGAACCTCATTATAATATAACTTTACATATCACCTTCGTTTATGTACTGGTATGATATAACAACTCAGGAGGGTGGGATGAAATATTTTAATCGGGCTATGAAAACGGTGTCGGCAGTAGCCGTGACAGTCATGGTGCTTACGGGCACAGCTGTATACGGGGCTGCAGCGGCCGGCTCAAACACGACGGCAATGGTTGGTAAAAAGTCATCTGACTATCTGCCGATCAAACGGATACAGCCGCAGTATCCGAAGCGCGCAATAGACGAAGGTGTGAGTGGCTATGTGATTTTGGAGCTAACGGTTGCTGCCGACGGATCGGTTGTGCCGGGCAGCATTAAGATTATCAAAGCAGAGCCTAAATTGTACTTTGAAAAAGCATCAATGGCGGCGGCCAAACTTTTCAATTATGTGCCGAAAATAGTGGATGGGAACCCTGTAGTGGTACCCGGTGTTCGGTATAAGTTTTCCTTTTCCTTGAAGCCAAAAACTTAATTTCTAGGATTGCTGCTGTGGGTGTAAATCCCGAATAAGCACAGGGATCGCACGACGGGGGAACGGCGAGGGGTGGCTGGCCAAAGGTGTGCGTGCCCACGACACACTACGGCTGGCCAGTCGCGCACGCGACTTGGCCTCCAAACCCCGATTTATCATTCCTTTTATAGCCCACCCTGAAGCTAGCGCATCTGTGTTTTGCTGGTGGCTTGCCTTGGCACCAAAAGGCTATAGCTTGTCTTCTATACTAAGCGCAGAAATATAGGGGCGATCCATGGGCAAAGGGCTAAAAGTTACAGTAGGGCTGGTTGGGGCAATAGCAGTGGCATCCTACGCCACCGGGTTGACGCCAAACTATATTATGAACGCGCCTGCGGTGGCCACGGGCATTGGGGCGCTGTTCACGTGCTCTGCCCGTTATGTCAGCGGCATCGGGCCTGAACTTAATAAGAAAAACCTCAATACCTATTCGTCGTCGCTTGAGCCTGTGGAGATTACCTATGATGACAGTGCAAAAAGGGTAACGGCCAGCCTATACGGTATTGGCACTACGTCGGCCCAGTACCGCGAAGGCCTCGGTTGCGCGCTGGAGATCGGTGACACAGCCCCGCTTGATGCCGCCGTAATCCCCGCGCAAACGGAGCAGCCAAACGCCTATTGGCCGCTTGGCGGCAAAACAGATACGCCGAATGCGAGTGTGCTCAGCGTGCTTGAGGGGCAGATTGTGTCCGACAATGCTGCTGGGTTTGAGACACGGGCGCTGCTTGTTGTTAAAGGCGGGCGCATCGTGGCGGAAGCCTACGCGCCGGGGTTCGACCGAACCAGCAAGCTTATTGGTTGGTCGATGACCAAAAGCTTTAACGCCCTGATGGTCGGTAACATGGAAATGCGCGGGCTGATTGACCCTTTGAAAAAGCCCGTTTTTAGCGCATGGGCAGCGGACGAACGTGCAGATATATCACTGGATGATATGATGCATATGGCATCTGGCCTTGATCTTTCTGAGATATACACGCCGGGCCAGGCGGTAACGGCGATGCTGTTTACTGAGCATAGCGGCGCGGCACTGGGCATTGCAGCAGAGCAGCGTAATGCGCCCGGCACGCGTTTTGATTATTCGTCTGCCACCACAAACCTGATGGCAAAACTGGTATATGACGCAGCTGGCGGCACACTGGATGCCAGCCTCGCTAACTTGCACGACACCTTTATTGGCCCAATGGGGCTGCGGGAGTTTGTGCTGGAAACCGACCCAAGCGGTGTTTTCCTGGCCAGCAGTTTCCTGATGGCAAGCGCGCGTGATTGGGCCCGTATGGGGCAACTGATGCTCAACAAAGGCACCTTGAACGGCACCCGCTTCGTGACAGAAAACTGGGTAAATCGTGCCTTGACGCCGAACAGTACGGAAAATAAAAAAGCCTACGGGTACCAGTTTTGGTTAAATTACGGTGACGAGAAAAGGCGCTGGCCCGACTTGCCAACCGATACCTATGCCGCCCTTGGTAGCCGCGAGCAGATCACCATGACTATCCCGTCAGAAGGTATGGTTATCGTCCGTCTCGGCTGGGCACTCGACGGCAGCTACCCTGCCAACAAGAACTTCGCAGAAATTATTGCCGCCGCTTCAGCGACGGATACACTTGTGGATGTAAAAGCAATGGCCACTACTGAAGAAACGGGAAGCTAGCTTTCATAAACTTTTTAGGCAGGCGCATTGTTACGGGCATATTAATTAAAGCAAATGGTACGGTATCAACGTTTTTCTAAGTTGTGAAACAGCTTTTTCCGCGATGGTAGTCCATTCTACCGTGTAGTCTTTCATCCCCGGGTTTTGCCGCTGTACTCTATTAAACTTGGCTGTCACCATAATTGATTGCTTTAGGTCAAATTCCAGATGACCATTCAAAAGAATGGCTAGTTCTTTATCTCTGGTTTGGTCTTCTGGCAGGGCAGGGTGGTGGATTGAGAAGTTTCTCCGGCCCGGTAGGCCTGTTCCCAACGTCGCCAAATTTGCCAATCTTCCATGACAAGTATGAAAGTCGCAGGTGAAATGGGTTGGAGATGCCAATAATCCGAGAAGTCGTCAGCTTCTGGATCCCAAAGAGCTTCATACGCATGAGGCGTGCTTTGAAAATCGGCGACGCCTCCCCGTGGCCCATCGTAAAAGTCTAAAACCGTATGAACTTTATCTACCAAATGAATTCTCTCAGGTTTTGATATAGTCGTAATATTCGGAGCTGATATCTTCGTCGATTTGGACGTCTTTATTGCCGCCATAAAGTCTATCGTTTTGATCTTTGCGAGGACCAGAAATCCAGTACTCGTCTCCGGAATCGACTTCTTCATAGTTTGCTTTGAAGCCTGCAATTTTCTGAAACATTTTGTTTTGGTAATAAAGGGAATTGCCAGACTTGGAGAAAAACACTCGGCCTATTCGTGCCGGCCCTTCGAGACCATCAGATTTATTCTCAAGGTACATGATCCGCGAGCGCGCAAGTTTGAGTTTTGTAGGCCTTGTGATTTCGCTACCATATCTATCGCTATGTCGCTTTTCTTCGTTAGTCACATCGCCCCCCAATGAATACAGTTTGCACTTTAATGGTAGTTGCTAACGCGTCAAGTCTCTGCCGAAATGGGCCTGCGAGTCTTATAGCATTAGCGGAAACCATCGTTTCATAAACACCTCAAAAAGGCACATTTTGCGGGCATATAGTGTGGCTCCTTAAATGTGAGGTGGAAATCCTGTTTGGAGAAGCTAGTTATCGCGCAGCGCTTTATGGGGCGAGGCCGTGTTTTTGGAGGATAGCCAATAGTGTTTCTTCCTTCTCCAGCACCTGTCGGTAGACCCATGTGTACCAAGTTTTTTCGGCAATCACGCGCCTTGCTTCTTGCTTGCTGAACAAGGACGAGGTGGCCAAATATTCCTGCGTACCTACGATCAGGTGAACATAGGTGGCATAGTCGCCTGGCGCGCCGCCTTGGCTTTGGCTTGGCGGCGTAGGAAAGGCATTTTTCAGATCTTCAATCGCGGCGTTAACGGCGGGCCCAGTTATCGTGCCAAGCCAATGAAATTGTTCGTGAATGAAAACTGAAAGCGCGCTGGCATCATCGCCAATGTAAAAATCATTGAGTGTTAGGACAGGGTGGCTGTGCGGCGCGCCGTTCTGATCTATGCGCACGGAATAAGTAACGATATAGGGCGATACATCGTGGGCATCCAGCAGGCGGCGCAGCTGCTTTTCCGCCAGCCTCTCACGAGCGGACCCATGGGCAAGACGGATGTCAAAGTCGCTCGCGTCTGCCGTGGCCGGGGTGGCAGCGTATAGGATCAAAGTGAAAATCAAAAGCAGGCGTGCCATAGGGTGGGTTCCGCATAAGAGTGAAACAAGAACAATAAATATTGCACTCTTGTATCGGTGCGGTCGCTAAGCCCCTAATAAACAACTCGTTAGATGATGTTTAGGTCTCAAGTCCCACCAGCGCATTCGCGAACTCTTTAGCGTCGAAAGGCTGTAAGTCCTCTATGGATTCGCCGATCCCGATGGCGTGCACGGGTAGGCCGAATTTCTCGGCGCAAGCAACCAGCACGCCGCCGCGGGCGGATCCATCAAGCTTGGTCATGACAATGCCGGTGATGGCCGCCATCTTCTGGAATACTTCAACCTGGTGCACGGCGTTTTGGCCGGTGGTGGCATCAAGCACAATTATTGTATCGTGCGGTGCGCCGGGTAGTTTCTTGCCGATAACACGCACAACTTTGGCCAGTTCGTCCATCAGTTCTTCGCGGTTCTGCAAGCGCCCTGCCGTATCGATCAACAGCACATCGACGTCGTCTTTAACCGCGCGGTCCACCGCTTCGTAGGCGAGGGCTGCAGATTCCGATCCGATCTCTTTGGTGATCACTGGCACGCCCGTGCGTTCGCCCCATATTGTCAGCTGTTCAACCGCTGCAGCGCGGAAGGTATCGCCTGCAGCTAACATGACGCTTTTGCCGTCTTCTTTAAATTTCTTGGCAAGCTTGCCGATCGTGGTGGTTTTACCCGCGCCGTTTACGCCCGCCATTAAAATAATGTGCGGCTTGTTGCTGCCGTCTACAACCAGAGGCACCGCAACAGGCGCAAGAATGGCTTCAATCTCAGCCGCGAGAATTTCTTTCACTTCTTCGCCGGTGATCTCCTTGTTGAAACGGTCCTTTGACAGAACGCCCGTTAGCTTCGCCGCAACGGCCACACCTAGGTCAGAGGTGATCAACAGGTCTTCCAGTTCTTCAAGCGTTTCGTCGTCGAGTTTGGCTTTGGTAAAAATACCGGTAATGCCGCCCGAGATTGCGCCTGTGGATTTCTTCAAACTCGTTTTTAAACGCTGGAACCAGCCAGCTCTTTCTTCGGCCGCGCCTGCCGCTGTTTCAGGTGTTTGCGTAGCCTCAGCAGCTTCAACTTTTTCAACTGTTGCTGTGATTTCCGCAGTAGCCGGCGCATCATTTTCACTAGTTTCTGCGACTGGCTTGTCAGTTGTAACCGGTGCCGTTGGCCCGTTTGTCGACGCTTCCTCTTTCGGAGCAATGCTTTTGGGAGCCGTCACATCAGCGTTTGGCGTTGGAGCCGCAGCATCGGGTTGTTCGCTTTCCGAGATTGGAGCCGGTGCCGGTTCAGCGGAAACCTCGGAAGCAACGTCCAGGGTTTGTATAGGGACGCTCTCCGGAGCTGCTTCTACGGTCTGTTCTGCTGCTTGCTCGGATTTTTGCTCAGGCTTCTTCTTGAAACGCTGGAACCACCCTTTTTTCTCTTCAGTCACGAACTGCTCTCCAGCTTCTTATGGTGTTAAAAGCGTGCCGCGCATGCAGCCGCCTTCTATCATGGACAGGGTTACAGGAACCATATCGCCCGCTTTGGCTTTGGTTTCAAGGATCCCCGGCGTTTCAATAATCACAGGAATAAATTGTTCGCTGTGGCCGTGAGCGATGCCCGCATCCGTTACCCGTTCGATCAATACCTTGGCTGGATTGCCGATTGCGCGGTTAAAGAGCCTTTGCACCTGCAGTTCGCCTGCTGCACGCAAGCGGGCTGCACGTTCCTTGCGGATGGCTTTCTCAACCGCTGGCATGCGCGCGGCGGGGGTGCCTTCGCGTTCCGAATAAGGGAATACATGCAGCCACGTGAGGTCACATTCTTCGATCAGCTTCAGGCTGTTTTCGAACATGGCTTCGGTTTCTGTTGGGAAACCAGCGATGATGTCAGCACCGTAAACCATCTCTGGCCGGGCTTTTGAGACGCGCTGGCAAAATTCAATCGCGTCTTCGCGGAGGTGCCGGCGCTTCATGCGTTTGAGGATCATATTATCCCCTGCCTGCAATGAAAGATGCAGGTGCGGCATCACGCGCGCATCGCCAATGATCGCATCATAAAGCGGCTCATCGATTTCAATGCTGTCGATGGATGAAATCCGTAGGCGCGGCAGGTCCGGGACCAGTTTCAATATTTTCTGAACCAGTATGCCGAGCGTCGGAATGCCGGGCAGGTCTTCGCCGAAACTGGTGATGTCCACGCCCGTTAGCACAACTTCATTGTAGCCGCGTCCCACCAGCCGTTTGATTTGGTCAACCACTTCGCCCATTGCGACCGAGCGGCTGTTGCCGCGGCCGTAGGGGATTACACAAAAAGTGCAGCGGTGATTACAGCCGTTCTGAATTTGCACAAAGGCGCGGGCGCGTTCGCCGAACCCTTCGATCAGATGCCCTGCTGTTTCCTTGACCGAGAATATATCATTAACCTGAACGCGCTCAGCGCCCTCAAGCCCCAGGCCGATGAAACTTTTGGCTTCCAGCTTTTCCTGATTGCCGATCACACTGGTGACTTCCGGCATGTTGGAGAACTGTTTTGGATCAATTTGCGCGGCGCAGCCGGTGACAATAATTGGTGTGTCCGGGCGCTCGCGTTTCATGCGGCGGATGCTCTGCCGTGCTTGGCGGGTGGCCTCTGCCGTTACGGCGCAAGTGTTGACGATGATAATATCATCAAGCCCAGCCGTTTCGGCGTGTTGGCGCATCACTTCGCTTTCGTAGGCGTTAAGCCTGCAGCCAAAGGTGACGATATCTGTTTTGTTGCTCATAGGGTGCTTGTGCCTTCATAGGCGAGCGCCGTGGGCCCAGCCATTTCAACGGTGCCGTCTGCCAGCCATTCAACCAGCAGATCGCCGCCGTCGAGCCTGACCGTGGCTTTGCGGTCAAGCAGCCCCTTGCGCGTGGCGGCCACCACACTTGCGCAGGCTGCAGTGCCGCAGGCTTCTGTAATACCAGCGCCGCGTTCCCATACCCGTAGGCGCAGGACGGTGCCGTCGATGCTGGCAACAGACACATTTACCCGTTCAGGGAACAGCGCGTCATACTCAACAAGTGGGCCAATTTCGCCGATTGCAATTGCCTCTGCGTCATCCACAAAAAACACAGCATGTGGGTTGCCCATGTTGACACAGCCTGGGGCCGATAAGCCGCCAACTTTAAAATCCACAGTGTCGGTATTTGTTTCTGCAGCAAGTGGGATCCGGTCCCACTTGGTTAGGGCAGTGCCCATATTCACGGAAATACCGTGGGGTGACCGTTTTGCTTGTAGAAGCCCGGCATCTGTTTCGATCGAAATTCGGTCCTTACCGGTTTCGTCCAGCATCAGCAAACCAACGCAGCGTGAGGCATTGCCGCAGGCGCCTACACGGCTGCCGTCTGCGTTCCAGATTTCCATGAAAATATCAGCGTTATCTGAACTGCGCAAAATGATCAGCTGATCACAGCCGATGCCGCGCTGCCGGTGGGCAATACGTGCTGCGCGCTCATTAGTGATGGCAAAGTCATACGCCCGCGCATCGACCACGACAAAATCATTGCCAAGCCCATGCATTTTCAGGAATGCCCATGTATGTGTTTTCGCCATCATATGGCTGCTTATATGGGCAGTTGCGGCCGAGAGTCTATGATTTAGTGGCAATTTAGTATGGGCGTTTGATAGAGTGCCGGATAGAGCACAGGGAGGCCTGACTGAGAAGTTACCCGTGTCGCAAAAATATAGCGTCTAAATTCGAACAAATGTTCTCTTTTTGTTCTTGACTTAAATCGCACCTGTTGGCAGTTTCTACTCTTACTTTACAGAAGGAAGCACCGATGACCATGTTACAGAAAAAAGCAGATGCATTTAAGGCTTTGCATTATTCAAGCGGTGCTTTCATTCTTCCCAACCCTTATGATCAGGGCTCTGCCAAGCTGCTGGAACTTGCGGGTTTTAAGGCACTGGCTACGACCAGCGCAGGATATGCCTTCGGTGCCGGTAAGCCTGATAATAACATCCCGCGGGACGAAATGCTGGCGCACGCGGCGCTTATTGTTGGCGCAACGGACCTGCCGGTCAGCGCAGATTTGGAAAATGGTTTTTTTGATGCGCCGAAAGAAGTGGCCAAAACCATTCAGATGGCTGGCGAGATTGGCCTAGTTGGTGGGTCGATTGAAGATTCGACTAATGATGGCCGCGATGCGCCGCTATATGATGTTGGTTTTGCCAAAGAACGAATGATGGCAGCTGCCGAAGCTGCGCGGGCGCTACCGTTCAAGTTTATGCTGACTGGGCGGGCGGAAAACTTCCTTGTTGGCAGGCCAGATTTGGCAGATGTGATCAAGCGCTTGCAGGCCTATCAGGATGCAGGTGCTGATGTATTATTTGCGCCTGGTCTAACCAGTTTGGAAGACATTAAAACCGTTGTTGATAATATCGACTTGCCGCTGAATGTGGTGATGGGCTTGTCTGGTGTAGCCCTAAGCCAGCAGGAGCTGGGCGATGTGGGTGTAAGGCGGATTAGCACAGGCAGCAGCCTGTCGCGTGCGGCCTTCGGAGCCTTTATGCGGGCCAGCGCCGAAATGGTGGAGCACGGGACCTTTACCTATGCCGAAGATGCAGTACCATTTGGTGAGATCAACACACTGCTGCGGTAAGTCATAGTGATAATAATGCCCTGCCAACGATGGTTGCATGGCATGTTTCAAGGAAACACTTTATTGTTTGCCTACGGACCTGATGGTTGGGGACTAAGATAAAGTGTAGGGTATAAAAATGACCGAACGAGAAAAAATGGACGCTGGCGAATGGTATTGCTGCAATGATCCGGAGCTTGATAGCCTGCGTGCTGCGGCTAGAGAAGCCATTCACAGGCATAATACCAGATCGCCGGACATACGCGGTAATATCGGGCAAGAATTGAAGTCTTTGATGGCCTCGGTAGCCAGTAGCGCCTTTATTGAGGCACCATTTCACTGTCCGTACGGTATAAACATCTCTCTGGCAGAGGATGTGTATTTTAATGCCGGTTGTGTAATTTTGGATACGGCGTCGGTTCGCATTGGTAGATCAACAATGCTTGGGCCAAACGTGCAAATCTACTGTGCTGAACATCATAAAGACCGTGTGAAAAGGAAAGCTGGACTTGAGATTTCCCGCTCTGTCGAGATCGGGGAAGATGTATGGATCGGTGGTGGTGCGATAATTCTTGGTGGCGTACGCATTGGAGACGGCGCCATCGTTGGTGCGGGTTCTGTTGTAACAAAGGATGTTGCCAGTGGGACAACAGTGATCGGCAATCCAGCCCGAATATACAAAAAATAATCACTTTATGTCGGTAAATCCTGGCAATTATCTGGGATATTTATTTTCCAGATCAAAAGATCAACGGTAATCCAGATTAAAAGATCAACGGTAATAGGGTGTAACAAATGCCTGAGACAACCAGTGTTCCCATCACATTGAGCCACAGCCCAGCGCGAACCATTTGCGGCACTTGAATATTGCCGGTTGAGAAGATAACCGCGTTTGGTCCTGTGGCAACAGGCAGCATAAAGGCACAGCTGGCTGCCATGGCAGCAGGAACAGCTAGGAAAACGGGGTCAAGGTCCGCAGCCGTTGCAAGCGCCCCTAAAACAGGGACAATCGCGGCGGTGGTCGCAGTATTGCTGGTTATTTCTGTTAGGAAAGTGACAAGCGTTACAACGGCAAGCACGATGAGGAACATGTGGATATTTGCCAAGGCTGACATGCCTTCCCCCAAATACACGGCTAGTCCGGTTGATTTGATAGCTGCTGCCAAACTCAGGCCTCCACCGAAGAGTAAAATAACACCCCACGGAAGTTTCACAGCACTTTCCCAATCCAGCAAAGCAGCGCCGTTTTTCTTGTCGCCAGATGGTATTAAGAACATTGCCAGTGCAGCGCCAATGGCAATATGCATGTCTTTTACGCGTTCCACGAAAGGTAGCAGGTTTGTTAGGGCTTCCCAATCAACCAGAACTTGGCGGAAGCTCCATAGAAAAGCCATTGAAAGCATCACAGTGGCGACCCGCTTTTCAGGTGTTGTCATGCTGCCTAGGGCGCGGAGTTCCTTATGAACAACATCAGAGCCGCCACTTACAAGGCGCGTTTCAAAAGGAAAGCAAAGACGCGTTAAAACGAACCAGGCGAGAGGCACCATTGTCAGCACAATAGGAACACCGAAAGCCATCCATTCGTGAAAAGCAATTTCTCGTCCTGTGGTGGTTTCAATGAAGTCGCGCACAAAAAGGTTAGGCGGTGTGCCGATGGGCGTGCCTAGGCCACCAATTGAAGCAGCCCATGCGCAGCCGATTAACAGCGCAATTGTAAAGCGGTGCCCGGCTGCTTTCTCGCCGAGTATGGTAGTAGCAACAGTTAAGGCGATAGGAACCAACATTAACGTAGTGGCGGTGTTTGATATCCACATCGATAGAAGTGCGCTCACGGCCATAAACCCGCCAATGAGGGCGTAAGGATGATCCCCAACTCGCGCCAAAATGTTAAGCGCAATGCGGCGGTGCAGGTTCCATTTCTGCATGCCAATCGCGGCAATGAAACCGCCCAGCAAAAGGAAGATTACAGGGCTGCCGTAGGGAAGCGACGCAGCTTTACTGTCCGCGATACCGAGAACCGGCAGCAGCACTAGAGGTAACAGGCTGGTTGCTGGGATTGGAATGGCTTCGGTTGACCACCATGTGGCCAGAAAAATAGCAACAGCCACAGTTTTCCATGCATTTGGCGACATACCTTCAGGCGCAGGTAGCAACATAATGATCGCAAAGAGAACAGGTCCGAGAAAAAGCCCAACATTTTGATAAGTCGCGCGCCCGGCCGTGGTGGTGTTGGTCATTGGCCGAAGCCCCCTTGGTGAAATATCCAGTAAAAACTATGAGGGCCTCCCCGCCCTTTCTTTCTGGATATAGATATTCAGGGGGGCTGTGAAGGCAAAATGCAGAAGTTGTCGGTATTTGCGTAATCCAATTATGCGCTTGCGCTCCATGGATAGGCCTTTATCGTCACTTTTAGACATAGTAGGGAGCAAGTGATGGCATCGGGAAATAGGTTTTTGGTTGGCGGGCTTGTGTTGGTGGTTGCCGCTTATGTCGGGATCACTAGTTTCCGGACAACGGGCCTTGTGATTACGCAAACCAGCCTTGAGCAGCAGCCTGTTATGCTGAATTTTGATGCATTCCAAGAAAAAGTATTTTGGGATGCCGTCAAAAAATCCCCAGAAACTATGAGCCGTCTCCGCGTTTTTGAAGCCGAGGGCATCACCAAGCATAACGCCTTGCTGGATGATTTGTCTGTCGCGCGGTCCCGTGAAGATTTGGCTCAAGCTAAGACCACGCTTGCTACACTATTGAACTACGCTGACGACGAATTGAGCACGGAGCAACAGCTAAATAAAGAGCTGATGGTGTATAGCCTGCGCGAGCAGGTGCGGAACGGACGTTTTCTGTTTCATAACTACCCGGTGACGCAGCTTTACGGCTGGCATAATGGTTTGGCCGGTTTTTTGACGGGCACCCATTCAATAACTGACGCGCAGGACGCGCATTATTATATCGCCCGGCTTAATGCGGTACGGGCACAGTTTACCCAATTGATGGGACAGCTTAGGGACAGGGAAGAACTGGGCATCATTCCACCCACGTTCATTATTGATAAAGCTTTGTTTCAACTAAATAATTTTGTTAAATCAGATCCAAGACAGAATGCCCTCTATGTCGTTTTTGAGGCAAAACTGAACGCAGTTGAGACAATAGGGCTGGACGAAAAAATCGAGTTTCTGGTCGCCGCTGAACGCGCAATCTATACGGAGATTTATCCGATATGGGCGGAATTGCAATCCTACTTAGGGAAACTGAAAGCCAAATCAACCGATGATGCAGGTGTGTGGAAGTTGCCGGACGGTAAGGCTTATTATCAGTCGCAGCTGGAGCTCTACACGACTACTAAAATGACGGCGGATGAGATTCATATTCTTGGGCTAGCGGAAGTGGCGCGCATCCAAAGCCAGATGCTGGCTCTGTTCGAAGCGGAGGGATACGATACCTCTGGTGATTTTGTGAAGTTGATCAACGGGTTTGCGCAGGAAGACAGGCACTTTTACCCAGATACGGATGAAGGGCGGGCACAGATAATTACTGATTATACCGCACTGATTGAAGAGATCGCTGCGGGAATTTCAAGCCAGTTCAATCTGACGGTAAAAGTACCTGTTGAAGTGGCACGGGTGCCGGTGTTCCTAGAGCAAAGTGCACCCGTTGGCTACTATGAGGACCCTGCGGTGGATGGTAGCCGACCTGGCCGTTTTTACACCAACCTCTACGATATCAGAGCAACGCCGAAATATGGTATGCGGGCACTGACCTATCATGAAGCTGTGCCGGGCCACCACTATCAAATTGCAATTCAACAGGGACAAAAAGGTCTGCCGTGGTTCCGAAAATATGCCAATTACACGGCCTATGTTGAAGGATGGGCGCTATACTCGGAACGCGTCGCACTTGAAATGGGTTTTCAGCCGACGAATCTTGACAAAATTGGTGCCCTGCAATCTGAAATGTTCCGTGCGGTGCGACTGGTGGTCGATACCGGCATTCACGACAAGCGCTGGACCCGCGAACACGCGATCAAATATATGGCCGACAATACCGGTATGGCGATCAGTGATGTGACGTCTGAGATTGAACGCTACATTGTCTGGCCGGGGCAGGCGACGGCATATAAAATCGGCCAGCTAACGCTCTTGAGGCTCCGCGATGAAGTGAGCGAGGCCCTTGGTAATAAGTTTGATATTCGCGCCTTTCATGACCTGATCCTTAGAGGCGGCGCTGTACCGCTTACAGTACTCGAAGGTGTTGTGCAGGACTTTGTCGTCAGAGAAAAGGCGTAGTTCCAGGCCCTTCGGTGCCGGGTACTGCTTGAGAGTTCTGTCACTTCTAATAGGCGGGCGCTTAAGTCCGCCCGGTGCCAGGCTAGATTACCGCGGCTAATGTCCCCGTAATAGAGGGAAATTTAACCATTCCAGTCCTAAGCTATGAAGCCGCTAACAGTGGGGCAGCTATTATTGGGATGACGCCGGTCGTGGTACACTTAGGCATCAGTAGAAATCACGAAGAAGCAGAGGAAGCCATCCGGGCAGAGATGGATGTCATTGCCCTGCGCTACCTTAGTGTAATGACATTACTGTTTTCTTTTTTCTATATAATGCGGGGCACCAGTTACTATTTTAGTTTCCCTGAAGACGTGGCGCTGTTGCTTGCTCTCCCTGCATGGGCAAGTGCTGCGCTTTCAATTGGCCTGTATTTTTACGGGAAGAACGGCACCCTCGCTGGTTTGAAGCTAGATCTCGCCGTACTTACTCTAGGCGCTCTTATAGTTTTCAATGTTTTCTGGAATTTCTACCTGACAAGTAGTGAAATACAGTTTGTCCTAGTAATGTTTGCATTGATATTTTTTGGCCTTGGAACCACGACGCTATGGGTTTGGGTCTCGCAAGTTTCAGTCTGCGTCTCTATTTATGCTGTTGCCGCGACCCAGGCGAATGTAGGTGGATGGGTGCCAGTTGCTACCCTCGTTTTTGCTGGCGTGGTTCTCTCATTTCTTGCTTTCATGTCTCGTGCGCCGATCATTCGTCAACATGTGAAGTTAGAGTTAGTTCTGAAAGAAAAGGCCCAGCGGCTGCGCGATGCCAATGAGGCGAAGGACAGGTTCGTGGCCAACCTGACCCACGAACTGCGGACCCCCACTACTGGGGTCATCGGCATGATGGAACTGTTGGCGGAAACCAATCTCGACGGAGAGCAGCGCAGAATGCTGGCCAATGCGCGGATGAGCGCAGGCTACTTGCTGACAGTGGTGAATGACATTCTTGATTTTGCCAAACTGGGTGCGGGGAAAATTGAGCTTAAAGAAGTTGGGGTCGATTTGATCCGGATATGTACAGATACCGTTGCTGTATTTGAAGCGCCGGCGAAAGAGAAAAACTTGGGTCTGGTATTGGTGTTGCCTCGTTTTGAAAATCTAATTGTTAAGGCCGACGGTGTTCGTATCGGCCAGATCCTTCTCAATTTCATCAGTAATGCCATAAAGTTTACTGATGAAGGGCAAGTGGAAGTGCGCCTTGAATGGTTGCCTTCGAAGGATGGTGGTTACGCAAAGTTCGCGGTTTCCGACTCGGGCATTGGTATTGCCAGCGAACAGGCAGAGCGGTTGTTCAAGCGCTTCGAGCAAGCGGATGATGGTAGAACCAGAACGGTTAAGGGAACCGGCTTAGGTCTTGCCATTTGCCGCGATCTTGTCGATCTTATGGGTGGTACTATTGGTGTCACCAGCGAATGGGGTAAAGGCTCCTGTTTTAGTTTTCAGATTGGGCTGGTAACAGCGGACGAACTGGAAGAAAGCGAAACGTTGAAACAGTACGATGAGATTATTAAGGGGCCCATGCCACTTGCCCCGCTGGAGGCGATTCCGTTGGATCAGGCTGCAGCCACGGAAGGCGCCTCAGGTGAAACAGAGCAGTTTCGCGCGCTTTTAGCCGAAGATAACCCGGTTAATCAGGTGCTCATTGTGCGGCTTCTTGAAATGCAGGGTCTGGATGTTACCCTTGTCGAGAATGGGGAGGAGGCGATTGCCGCCATTGACAAGGCCGAACTGCCCTTCGATATTGTATTTATGGATGTACAAATGCCGGTGATGGACGGAGTAAGCGCTGCTCGTCTCATCAAGCTTAGAATGGCGCGGCCGCCACCCATTGTGATGATCACTGCAAACACCCTAGAAGACCAAATTGAGGAATATGCCAAAGTTGGTGCATCTGCGGTTATCGGAAAGCCGATTGATCGCAAAAAGCTGGCAGCCGTAATCAAAGAAATTACCTGCCCGGCGGACAAGACCGATTTAGCCGTTTAAAGGCCCAGTTTCCCTTGACTTGGCGCGCCCGATTGCATACATAGCCCTCACTTCATAGGAAGAATAAATTTGAATGTGCCTTCAAGGTATTACCTTAAGGTGCCCACCAGTTAGCGAGTTTCGCCCACTGGTGATATTCTGCTTTTGTGTCCCTATGTACTTGGTAACATGTTGAATTTGAACCGCTTTAGGGCAAGTTTAAAAGGATAAGCGCACATATGTTTGATAGTCTTTCAGACCGCTTAGGCAGCATTTTTGATGGCCTTAAACGCCGGGGCTCTTTGAAAGAATCGGATGTTTCTGCAGCCATGCGTGAAGTGCGCATCGCGCTTCTTGAAGCGGATGTTGCCCTGCCCGTAGTAAAAGATTTTATCAAACACGTTCAAAAGCGCGCTGTTGGCGCTGAGGTACTGAAGTCAGTAACACCCGGTCAACAGGTTATCAAAATCGTCAATGACGAACTTGTTGCCATGCTTGGTTCTGACACCAGCACCATCAACATTATTGGTGTTCCGCCGACTGCCATTTTGATGGTTGGTTTGCAGGGGTCTGGTAAAACGACCACCACTGCTAAAATCGCAAAGCGTCTGACCGAAAAAGACAAAAAGAATGTCTTGATGGCGTCCCTAGATGTGCGCCGCCCAGCCGCGCAGGAGCAGCTGAAAATTCTTGGTGAGCAGATCGGCGTTAAAACACTGCCGATTATCCAAGGCCAGATGCCTGTTGATATTGCCAACCGGGCGATGAATGCTGCACGCCTTCAGGGTATCGATGTGGTGTTGCTTGATACAGCAGGGCGCCTGCACCTTGATCAGGCGCTGATGGCAGAGCTGATCGCTGTGCGCGACGCGACCAAGCCGATTGAAACGCTGCTTGTGGCGGATAGCCTGACCGGCCAAGACGCTGTCAATGTAGCAAAAGAATTTGATGCGCAGATCGGAATCACCGGCGTGGCGCTTACTCGGATGGACGGTGACGGCCGCGGTGGCGCTGCACTTTCCATGCGAGCTGTTACTGGCAAGCCTATCAAACTGGCGGGTACTGGCGAGAAGTTGGATGCGCTTGAGGATTTCCATCCTGAGCGGGTTGCCAGCCGTATTCTCGGTATGGGCGATGTTGTCAGCCTTGTTGAAAAAGCAGCAGAGACCATTGATCAGGAAGACGCTGAGAAAATGGCCAAGAAAATGGCCAAAGGCGAATTTGATCTGAACGATTTGAGTACTCAGTTGCAGCAGATGTCCAAAATGGGCGGCATGAAAAGCATTCTTGGCATGCTGCCGGGCATGGGCAAACTTAAGGGCGCGATGGGCTCCAGCGGTATGGACGACAAAATGTTCAAACGTCAAGAAGCGATCATTTCTTCGATGACACCGAAAGAGCGGCTGAAACCGAAGATGATCAATGCCTCGCGCAAAAAGCGCATAGCCGCGGGCGCAGGTATGGGCGTTCCAGAAGTAAACAAGCTTCTTAAAATGCACATGCAGATGGCCAAAATGATGAAAAAAATGGGTAAGATGGGCAAAGGCGGCAGGATGCCGCAAATGCCTGGCATGCCTGGTATGGGCGGCCCTGGTGGTATGCCTGGGATGGGTGGCGGTATGCCGCCTGGCTTCGATAAATTACTGAAATAATTCAACTAACTAACTTGAGAATAATCCCAAATGGTTGGGATTCTGAAAGGAAACTACAATGGCACTATCAATTCGTTTGACCCGTGGCGGCGCTAAGAAACGCCCTTATTACCGTATCGTAGTGGCTGACAGCCGCATGCCACGTGATGGTCGTTTCATCGAAAAGCTTGGTTCATATAACCCAATGCTTCCTAAAGGCGACGAAAAGCGCGTTATCTTGCTCGAAGAGCGTATCAAGCATTGGATCGGTGAAGGCGCACGCCCTTCTGACCGTGTAAGCCGCTTCCTTGAAGCAGCAGGCATGGCTGAAAAGAAAGTTCGCAATAACCCGATCAAAGGTAAGCCAGGCCAGAAAGCTCTCGATCTTATCGAAGAGAAAAAACAAAAAGCTGAAGCTGCTGCTGAAGCCGCTAAAGAAGCTGCTGCAGCCCCTGCAGAAGCTCCAGCTGAAGACGCTGCTGCAGAGTAATCCTCTGTACTGTTTTTCGAGCTAATTAAGCGGCGTGCTGGGCATATCAGGACGCCGTTTTTTTGCGCCCGCCTATAGAAGCGTCCTGCTACAGGGAGCGCTGTTCCGGTAAAGCAGGTTTGGCGTTTACAGCAGTTGCAGCCCTGTTGTTTTACCTAGGCTTTCTTTCGGACTAGGCTTTACAAGACATTTGTGTAGCTTGGGTGGCGACTATTGCTTCACGCATTGACATGTGGGCTATTGCACGTAAGAGTGCGGGCTCTAAATTGGGGCTGCAGAACATTCAAAACCATGTGTGCCAGGAGTAGCTAATTAATATGTCCGGCGATACGGCTCCTAAGGTCCGGTTACCTGCATTTCTGTTAAAATATGCCCACTACGGTGTAGTTCTAGTGTTTCTAGTGCTAATTGCGGTCGGTTATTTCATTTTTACAAGTACAGTTAATAACGTGATCGATAAGACCGTTGTAAGCAATGCCCAAACGGTGAATGCCACCCTTAATGCGTTTCGCACCCTCTATACCCGTGAAGTGGTTTCAGTGGTGCGTGGAGAAGGCATAGAAGTTTCGCATCAGTTTCAGAATAAAGCCGGGGTCATTCCGTTGCCGGCGTCACTGAGCATGGAGCTTGGTAATATGATTGCTTCTGGGCCTACCGGAGCATCGGTTTTTTTATATAGCCCCTATCCATTTCCCTGGCGGGATCAAGGTGGGCTTAATGACGATTTCCGCAAAGACGCTTGGGCAGCGATCAATAAAGACCCTTCCAAGCCCTTTTTTCGGGTGGAGACTTACAACGGTGTCTCATCAGTTCGCTATGCTACTGCAGACATAATGCGGCAGTCCTGTGTGTCCTGTCACAATACACACCCCCAGTCACCGAAAGTGGATTGGAAAGCGGGCGACGTGCGAGGCCTATTGGAAGTGGTACAGCCTGTCGGGACCATCAAGCAAAGCTTTGCTGCGCAGGAACGTGACGCCCTGCTGAGTTTCGGTGCCTTGTTTTTGGTGGTAAGTATAGGTATAGCTGGCGTGTTTATCGCCTATAGAAAGCGCATGGAAGAAAATCGTTTTCTACTAGTTCAGCTTGAGAAGAATAATGACACGCTCCATGTAGCAAATGAAGAATTGCAGCAGTTTGCTTACCGCACCTCGCATGATTTGAAGGCGCCTTTACTGTCGATACAAGGTTTGTCTCAATATATAGCAGACGACTTGGATGACGGTGACCTGGACGAAGTCAAATTGAATGTAGGCAAGATTGATGGTCTCTCAAAAAAGCTTGAGAGTACGATCGATAACATCCTGGACCTCGCCAAAGCTGATTACCTCGTGAGCGCGTCTGAAGAGCTGGATATTGAGGGTCTCATTGACGGCGTGTTTGAAAACCTGGCGGTGATGGCGGAACAACGTGGGGTCGTTTTCACAAAAAGTATTGGTCATGATTGGGCCTGTTTCAGTAATGAAATACGACTGCGGCAAGTTCTGGAAAACCTAATATCCAACGGGGCTAAATATGCCTGTGATCGCCAGGAAAAATCCTATGTTTCGGTCGCAACAAAAACTACTGATGACACCTTCAATCTGACGGTTTCAGACAATGGCATTGGCATTCCACCGGACAAGCTGGGCAGTGTATTTGCGATGTTTACGCGGTTTCATCCAGAAAAATCTACAGGTAGCGGGCTCGGGTTATATCTTGTCAAAAAGCATATCGATGCTCTTGGTGGGGAAATTGAATTTGAGTCGGAAGACGGCACAGAATTTGTAATAAAGTTGCCGCGCGCAACTAAAGGGGTGCAGTGAAATGATAAACTCGGTGTTGGTGATTGATGATGACGATGTGGACCAATATATCGCTAAACGTGCCTTGAAAAAATGGGGTTTTGAGGGGCATCTGTTCCAGGAACGCGACGGGTTAAATGCCCTAGAGTTCTTAGAAAACTATACGAATAACGCTGACCAGTGGGCCGAACAATTTCCACCTACGCTCATATTGCTTGATATCAATATGCCGCGCTTGGACGGTTTTGAGTTTTTGGAAAAGTTTGAAAAACTCCGAGAGCAAATCGAAGGCTTAAACTCATCCATTGTCATGATGTTTTCATCATCACAGCGAGAGGAAGATAAAACGCGGGCGTTGAGCTATGACTTTGTGCATGATTATATCACCAAACCGCTAACGCAAGAAAACCTGACTGGCATCCTGCACTCTGTACGGCTGAAAATATCGGGCTAGAAACGGGTGTGTTGGCCCGGGCCGCTACTGAAAAACTTGGGTTCTGCTCGGCTTCCATGTCTTGGTAAGGGCCGCCCTAGCCATTCACTGCTGAGAGGTCCATCGCGCCGTCATGGGCGCGACCGGTGTCTTATCTATGCAGCGGATGTCAGACTTCCTGCCAAGACAGGGATTGTCAGGTGAGGTCTGACTTGGGCCCAGACCTCATTCTTTATGATATATAATTGTTTTGGATGTAATATTGACTCGTCGCACAGCCCGGCATAGACACAGCAAAACTTCAGCCACATTCAAAAAACAAGGGTTACGGATGGCACAGGATCAAAACACACAGGGACAGGCCGCGCGGCGTCAGGTTGGCGTTGAGGGTGACTGGGTTTGTGTTGGGGCGCTGGCCGGCACGCACGGTGTGCGCGGCGATGTGCGCCTGCGGTCCTTCACTGAAAACCCTGCGGCTATCTTCAAATTAAAAGATTTGCGGCAAGGACCGGATGGCCCTGTGGCAGAGCTGAAGAAAATCAGTACCAACAAAGATGGCTTCATTGTACATGTGGCGGGTTTTGAGACCCCTGAAGCCGCAAAAGCCCTGAACGGAAAACAGTTTTATGTTGCCCGCGAGGAAATGAAAGCCACCAATAAGGACGAGTTTTATCTGGCTGACTTGATTGGACTGAAGGCCATCGACGGCTCAGGCGATGAGCTTGGGTTCATTTGCGCGGTTGAGAATTTCGGCGCTGAAGACCTGTTAGAGCTGCAGCTTTTGGAGCCGGTGAAAAATCTTGGCCGTAATGTGTTTATTCCGTTTCGCACGGAACTGGTACCAGACGTTGACGTGGCCGCGGGCCATGTGGTGATAAATTTTGCTGATTGGCGTGCAACGCAGATCAGCGAACGCGACGGTGATGACGAAGAAGTCGCTGAAAACAAAGGGGAAAATTCGTGACCGCCCTTTTTACCGCGCAGCTGCTGACAATATTCCCCGAGATGTTCCCAGGTACGCTTGGCCAGTCGCTTGCAGGCAAGGGTTTGGACGCCGGTATTTGGGCGCTGAAAACACTGGACATCCGCGATTTTTCGAGCGATAAGCACCGCTCAGTGGACGATACTCCCGCGGGCGGTGGCCCGGGGATGGTTATGCGTGCCGATGTACTGGGTAAGGCTATTGACGCTGCAAGCAAAAATGCCGGCCCTGATTGGCCCCTTGTTTATATGAGCCCACGCGGTCGCCGCTTTGAGCAGGCAGACGCGAAAAAGTGGCACAAGGCAGGCGGTGTGACGATCTTATGTGGTCGTTTTGAGGGCGTTGATGAGCGCGTTCTTGAAGCGCGCGGGGTCGAAGAGATTAGCGTTGGTGACTTTGTGCTATCAGGCGGCGAGCCTGCGGCCATGGTTATGTTAGACGCGGTGGTGCGGCTGCTGCCTGGTGTGATGGGCGCGAACGCAACGCTGGACGAAGAAAGTTTTGAGAACGGGCTTCTCGAATATCCGCACTATACCAGACCAGCGGTTTGGGAAGAGCGGGAGATCCCGGAGGTGCTAACTAGCGGGCATCACAAGAAGATCGCCGAATGGCGACACGCTAGAGCAGAAGAGATGACCCGTATACGCCGGCCAGACCTCTGGTCGTCCTATGTGCGGGCAAAAGAAAAATAGGCTAAGAGACATGAATATTCTTCAAAAGCTCGAGCAAGAGCAAATTGAAAAAATGACTGAAGGTAAGGAAATCCCTACCTTTGGTGCTGGTGATACTCTGCGTGTGAGCGTGAAAGTTCGCGAAGGCGACCGTGAGCGTCTGCAGGTATTTGAAGGCGTTTGTATTGCGCGTTCAAATAAAAGCATCAACTCAAACTTCACTGTACGCAAAATGTCATACGGCGAAGGTGTTGAGCGGGTATTCCCACTTTACGGTCCTGTTGTAGATCACATCGAAGTTGTTCGCCGCGGCAGAGTACGTCGCGCGAAACTTTACTATCTCCGTGACCGTACTGGTAAATCAGCTCGTATTGCTGAGAAAACAGACTATTTGCGTAAAAAGAAGTAATATTGAAATAATATTTCAAAATTACTAGCAACTGCATTATTTTGTTGCGCGAATAAAACTGAAGCTATACATAACGGCAGCAAGAGCAATCTTGCTGCCGTTATTGCGTTTATGCGCGCATGTCGGCACTTGGAAAAATGTGATAATCTCTCTTTTAGGCTGACGTGGTTTTCATGTTGGCACAAGAAGCCGGAACTTGCCGATGTCTAAAGCCATGCTGCAATCAATGCCGCAAACAATGTACGATAAAATATGGGCTAACCACACCGTGGAAGAACGCGCGGGCGGTACTGCGCTTCTGTATATTGACAAGCACCTGGTGCACGAAGTTACCAGCCCACAGGCCTTTGACGGTATGAGGGCCGCTGGCCGTTCCATTCACCGTCCCGATAGTATTATTGCGGTGCCTGACCATAACGTACCAACAAAAGACAGGCATCTGCCTAATCCGGACCCAATGTCGACCGCCCAGCTCACGGCGCTTGAAGCCAATGTAAAAGAGTTTGGTCTGAACTATATCCCTATGGATGATAAGCGGCAGGGTATTGTGCACGTTGTTGGGCCTGAACAGGGGTTTACGCAGCCCGGTGTCACCTTGGTCTGCGGAGACAGCCATACCTCAACGCACGGTGCTTTCGGGGCGTTGGCTTTTGGCATTGGCACCTCGGAAGTTGAACATGTGATGGCAACGCAGACGCTACAGCTTAAAAAAGCGCGAAACATGCGCGTTACAGTGACGGGCAGCTTGCCACTTGGCTGTTCGGCCAAGGATGTGGCGCTCGCGATCATTGCTGAGATTGGCACTGCTGGCGGCACTGGTTATGTGATCGAATATGCGGGCCCTGTCATAGAAGACCTGAGCATGGAAGGTCGAATGACGCTGTGTAATATGTCTATCGAAGCGGGAGCACGGGCTGGGCTTGTTGCGCCTGACGGTAAAACATTCGCCTATTTGAAGGGCCGCCCTTATGCGCCGGGCGATGACCAGTGGGATGCTGCCGTGGCATACTGGCAGGAGTTGCCTAGCGACCACGATGCCAAGTTTGATAAAGAAGTGACAATTGACGGCAACGCGATTGTGCCTTTGGTTACTTGGGGGACAAGCCCTGAAGATGTAGCGCCGGTTACAGGGTGTGTGCCGTTCGTAGCAGAGTTTGAGGCAGAAGCTAAGCAGGAAGCGGTAATCAAGTCGTTGGAATATATGGGGCTTTCCGAAGGGCAGCTGATTAAAGACATAGCAGTAGACAGGGTTTTCATTGGAAGCTGTACTAACAGCCGTATTGAAGATATGCGCGAAGCCGCGGCAGTAATTAAAGGGCGGCATGTTGCTGACCGGATCATTGAAGCGATGATTGTTCCGGGCTCAGGCCTTGTAAAACTGCAGGCTGAAGAAGAAGGCTTGGACAAGATATTCACAGACGCTGGCTTCCAGTGGCGCGACCCAGGATGCTCTATGTGTTTGGCAATGAACCCAGATAAAGCTGGCGCTGGAGAGCATGTTGCCAGCACGAGCAACCGCAACTTTGTTGGCCGCCAAGGACCCGGCGCACGCACGCATCTTGTCAGTCCGGCGATGGCTGCTGCTGCTGCGATTGCGGGGCATTTTGTTGATGTTCGCGATTTTATTCGAGGGAGCAGCTGATGCAAAAATTTACGAAGCTCTCATCAATTGCAACACCGTTTCCGCGCGTGAATGTTGATACGGATATCATCATCCCGGCAAAGCATCTGAAATCCATCAAACGCACAGGCTTTGGAGAACATGCCTTCGAGACTGTTCGCTTTGACAGCGAGGGCGCGCCAATTGAAGGTAACGTGTTCGATTGTGAGCGCTATAAAGATGCTAACATATTGATTACAGGTGATAACTTTGGTTGCGGGTCGAGCCGAGAGCATGCCCCTTGGGCAATCTCTGAATTGGGTTTTCGATGCATTGTTGCGCCGAGTTTTGCTGATATATTCTCTGGCAATTGTGTGAAGAACGGTATTCTTACCGTTGAATTGCCGCAAGGGGATGTGGATGCGCTTGTGCTAGCGGCAGAGGCTGGGCACGAAATTCACATTGACCTGGAGGAACAGACGGTGCTTTGTCAGAACGCGAAGTATGATTTTGAGTATAATGCTGCGCATAAAGAAATGCTGATGGCAGGGCTTGATGAAGTGGGGCAAACTCTGCGCGCGAGCAAAGCAATTGGCAGCTATGAGCAAAAACAAAAAGCAGCAACGCCCTGGCTTTTTACAGCCGACTGATTTTTTAACAGCATTTTTTACGAACCGTTTTTCCGGAAAGTTTACGACCATGACATCCTACAAAATTCAGTTGTTGCCGGGCGACGGCATTGGTCCTGAGATCATGGCACAAGTGCGGCGGGTGATGGATTTTATCCAGACGTCACACAGTGTGACATTCAGTGTCACTGAAGGCCTGATCGGCGGCTGTGCTTACGATGCCTGCGGCGTGCCGCTAAGCGCAGAAACACTTGCAGAAGCCAAGGCATCAGACGCGGTGATTATGGGCTGCGTGGGTGGTCCCAAATGGGACGGGAAAACCGACTATGACAAACGTCCGGAAGCGGGGCTTTTGAAAATCAGAAAAGAGCTCGACCTTTTCGCAAATCTGCGCCCAGCGATCTGCTTTGATGCGCTTTCGGATGCATCAAGTTTGAAACGCGAATTTGTATCGGGGCTTGATATCTTATTCGTGCGCGAACTTGCGGGCGGAGTT
>NVTU01000048.1 GCA_002401685.1 Kordiimonadales bacterium | reverse complement strand
CGTTCCTGATTATCAATAAAATCTTCTAAAACCAGATGCAAACTATCAACACCGCTATTGCTCAGGCGGTCCAACAGTTTTTGATCTTCTTCCAGATCATTGTACCGGGCAAAAGTATCCGCAAAGTTTGGAGAAAAGGCACTTCTCTTCAAGGCCTTATTCGGAGGTTTACTCCAAATTGAGCGCTCACCCGTTGCATGCAATATTTGCCCTGTCACGGCCTGCATAAATCTGTTCTTTCGGTTTAAAAATACCACTTTCGCGCCAGACTTTTCCAGAAATTGTATGAACCGAGCAACACTCAACCCCGTATTCTCGAAAACTGCGCGCAAAAAGTCTGTCTGCAGCATCAGGTACAATTCCTCACCGTTGGAATACTGCTCAACAATGCGCCGGTAGTAGCGGACAATCTGAAAATCTTTCTGAATTGCCATCCAGCTAATCAAAGGCCGAGCGAAATATTCAAATGGCATAGGCAAACCGTTGTTAGCCATGGCCTTGGCGACAAACTCTCCATCACAATACGGCGTTGTCAGTAAAATCACAGGCACGGGATTCGGCTTTTTTTGAGGCGGCGTGTAATTCTTAAGTCGGGAAAGCCTTTTTGGCCCCGTACATGTAAAGCTATAGGTTCCTGATGTAACGATGATGTTTGGGTATTTTTGTTGCAAAGCTGAGACGAGAGACACTTCCCCTTCAGCGCAGAAAACGAGAATTTTCTTAATGCCTTTATGAACAGCCGCCATGCTCAGTTGAGGCGTCACAAAATTGCAGGCCAAACTTGCTGGCCGAGCAGCTCTGACAAGATTTATAAAAGGCTGATCGGCGATTACAAGGCATGAATTGTCGTATTTGTAGAACAAATGGATCCAACCCCAGCAGCCCATATGGTTGACGAACTGGTCGTACAATGCTTTCTCTTTGCGCATTTCTATCCTGTATCTCTGATCGTGTTTGTTGGCCTCAGCAACTGATATAGACACAATAGCGAACACCTAAAAGCAAGGTAAATTTGCCCTTCCCGAAATATAATTTATAATAGTAGACACCAATGGACACCTTGAGTTAAGGCACAAGATAGACATCAGGGCTCTTGGCGAGGCACCTGGCTAGAGAAAAGCGGAACCGATTGATGCTCACGAAACTTGCGGCCCAATTTACCAGCCTGCTAAGGCAACCGCGGCGCCCTAAAAAGAAACTGTTTATTCATGCCGGCACCTTCAAAACCGGCACCAGTTTTTTTCAGCATGTTATGTACCATAATCGGGAAAAGCTACTCGATGCCGGGATATGCTATCCCGATACTGGCTTAGGATTAAAAACAACGCACAATCAGTACGCCCACCGCATCCTTGGTATCCACCTTGTAAACGGCTCAAAAAATCATTTTCCTGCAATCATTGACGAGCTAAACCAAAATACTGCGCTTTCGCAGGCAATCGTAAGTTATGAAGGGTTTTGCCAGTTTCAGGCCCTTGAAAAACTTCGTGACAGTCGGCAATGTTTTAAGACCGTGGATCTGCACGGCATTCTGGTATTTCGGCCCCATGTTGACTACGCTTTATCGCTCTATCGAGAGCTCTCTCAACGGGTGTCATTCAAGCCAAGTTTTCAGGATTTTGTGAGCCCGGGACAACATATTGGCAAGCCTTGGAAACGTACGCTCAGATACGCTGAAATTGTTACTCTCTGGCAAGGCCTTGTCGGAAAAAAAAGGGTGCACGTAAAATCATATAACAGCATCAAGCATGACGTCGTGTCAGAGATTTTGGGCGTCATCGGTTTTGATACCCCCTTGCCTCGTCCAAGCAGTGTCACCCGAAATGTCACATTATCCGCGCCTTGCGCTGCCCTGATGCGGAACATTAATCAAGAAAAGATCAAGGAACAAACTCGCTCGGCTTTTGCCCGTGAACTTCTGGAAATTGACGCTCAATTTCCGGAGTTCCAGGACTATTGCGAAATAACCCAAGACGAAGCTAAAATATTAGAGCGGCAATATGAAACCGACAGAAATTTCTTTGATTCTCAAGGTCTAATACCCAAAAATGAATTGTTACTTGGCGACAATTGGCGCTGGGGCCACAATTCTGATATCGAACCCGCACAGCGGCAAGCACAAGCAATCTTGTTGCAGCAATTACAGCAGAAAGAATATACCTCTCTGCTTGATATTGCCAAAAGGGCGTTCCAATAACGTCCACAACAGAACGAAGCCACCACCAGCTACAGCGCCACTGATGCCCACCAGAAAAACATTAATCTATAACTGAAATCACCGCCGCATGGCTTGCAGGAAATATTTGGCTTTTCTGCCCAGCCGCGTAAAGGGCGCCAACGGGCCTGCTTTTATTTTGCTGGACCGCGCATTTGCAGCGATATCGGCCGTCAGCGCTTCAGGACTATAGCTTGCCCCGGCAGGCCAATTTACGTAGCGCGCATACACACACAGCACACTGTATACCAAAGCATCAAGCTGCAATTTTTTGCCGCGCCGCGAGAACTCGCATGTATCCGTCGTAAGGCCCCAGCCCGCGTAAAAAGGCATACCGTATGTGGCCACTTTTTTGCCGCGCATCAGCGCCTCAAAGCCGGTTAGGCTGGTCATGGTGTGCACACTGTCTACTGCGTTCAACACATCAATTATATCGGCGTCTACCACGGTATCGTTCACACAGTAATCCAGCACATTCTGCGGCACACCGCCTTTGCGGTTACCGCTCGCTACATCCGGATGTGGTTTATAGATAATATAGGCTTCCGGTGCCGCCTTGCGCACCGCGGCAATCAGCGCTGCATTGGTTTTAATTGTGGGCGAACCCAAGAGGATACTGGCGTCATCTTCCACTTGCCCTGGCACCAGGATAATCTCTTTGTCCCCAGCGCAGGCTCGGAACTCCAGCATGCCTTTTTCGCCAACATTGTATTTGCTGACTTTGCTATCCAACACCTGGGCGCGAAGGGCCGCCCCACGTGCCAAATCATAGGTATCAAAATCGTGGCTCTCAAGAAACGTTTCAAGGTCAGAGGGCGTGCGGCCATCATAATAGATGCCGCATCTATCCATCACCAACGAAGAGGGACGGCGCAGGTCACTGCCAAGGCCAACGGAGCGTAAAAAGCCATCTTCCATCCGCCAAACCGGGATATCCGCTGGTACTGCTTCCAGCGCCTGATCATGTTTGCGGCCCCAGGCCACAATAATATCACCGGTTTTGAGCGTCAGCGCCGCGAGCGCTTCTGGCTTAATGAAAATGACTTGCGCTACGCCAGAGCCAAAAAATTCCGGCAGGAAACCGCGTTTCCAAAAGCTAAAACCAACGGCATACGCGCGCGTTGCCCTTGGCCGCTTCATTTGCCGCTCAGCGACCAGCAGATCAAGTATACGTTCGATCTCTACCGGCTCTCCTGTATAGGGATCGGCGTACCGGCAATAGAGCATATAGCTGGCAACAAACATTTCAGCCAGCGTGCGGTTAGCAACGCGTGCCTCGCACAAATGTTTATCGTGTGTCAGGCCCCAGCCGGCATAAAACGGCAGGCCGTAACAGCTGACTTTTTTGCCCGCGATCAAGCCTTCAAAGCCCATTTGGCTGGTCACCACATACACATGGTCAACCTTTTCCAATAGGGCTTGCGGGGCGGCTTCTTCAGCAACAAAAAGAACGCGCTCTTCATTGTGCTTGGTGTTGAAATGGCCTTGTTTGGTGCCCGCCAAAACATCGGGGTGCACTTTCACGATCACCAGCGAGGTCGGGTTTTCCTCCAGCGCGTCTGTCAGCATATGCTGGAACATATCATCGGACGCCATGCCATATGTAATCGACATATCGCCAAAAGTTTGGTCCACGACCAAGACCTTAGGTCCCTTAAAAGCTGCCAACGTCTGTGTCAGGGTTTCGGATAAATCAAACGGAGCCTGGTTATATTTGGCTAGCCGCCAGCGCCTGATGCGTGCCATTGCGGCCTCAGCTCGCTTCAACAGGTCTGGCGTTGCCCAGTCATCGGTGTTGAGCAGAAGCTCCAGGTCACTTGGGGTATGGGCATCATAATAAATCCCCTTTTTGTCAACAACCACTGACAAGCGGCGACTATCCAAAGAAGGATGGCTCAAATAGCCAAGGAAGCCGTCTTCAAGCCGCCAATAAGGCAGGCCTTTTTTCTTGGCATACGCGGCTGCTTTTTCGGTATTTTCCTTTTGGCCCCAGCCAACAACAACGTCCCCTGGTTTGCCGCCCGAAAGCCCAAATTTTACCGAGCGGCCAAGGAAATGAGGCAACGCCTTATCAAAGCCTATGCCGGAGGAACTTGTCAGCGCCCGGCCCAGATTTTCCTGTGCAGCGCCTTCATTCGGAGACGTACCAGTAGCGGCGGCAGGGTCAGAGCTAGCTACTTGCGACGCAGGATTTTGTTTCCCTGGTTTTTGTGGCCCTGATTTTTGCGACCCCGACTTTTGTGACCCGGGGCTCTTGTCCTCGCTTGCGCTCTTTTTATCAATCGGCTCAGTCACCAGCTTGCTCCACCAATTTGCGCACTGCGGCCAGATCGGCCTCTGTATCAACGCCGTGCGGCGGGGCTTCCGCGATTTCTGTTACATGAATTTTCATACCCGCATCCAGTGCTCGCAATTGCTCCAGCCCTTCTAGCACTTCCAGCGGTGCAGGCGGCAAATTGGCCAACGTGCGCAGCGTTGAAACGCGGTACGCATACAGCCCTAAATGTCGCTGATACAGGCCAGCAGATACATTTGCAGCACCGGTCCGGTCATGCGGGATTGCTGCACGGGAAAAATAGAGCGCCGTGCCCTGATCCCCGGTCACCACCTTCACAATATTTGGGTTGGCAACGTCCTCAGCGCGGTGAATAGCACAACTGGCCGTGGCCATCGCCGCGTCAGGATTTGCGGCCAGCGCCTCGCCCATTAACCGTATAAGCGCAGGCGGCATCAAGGGTTCGTCGCCTTGCAGGTTCACAACGATGGTGCCGTCGTCCCACTTCAACAGGGCCGCAACTTCTGCAATGCGGTCGGTTCCTGTTTCGTGATCCGCCCGCGTTTTGATGGCCTGCGCGCCGAATGCCGTCGCTGCAGACAAAATGCGGTCGTCGTCCGCTGCAATTATAATTTCGTCGCCGCTGTTTGCGGCTTCTTGTGCCCGTTCCCATACGCGCTGGATCATGGGTTTGCCTGCGATGTCCGCAAGCGGTTTGCCCGGAAGCCGGGTCGAGGCAAACCGTGCAGGAATAACAATTTTCAGGGCAGGCTGCATTATTGGCTAACCCTGCTCTTCTTTGTATTGGAGGTGTGCAGCGCTTGCTGCAAACTGTATCCCATACGCAATGCCAGGTTTTCGCATGCCTCGCGTACCGCGCCCTGCCCGCCAGATTTTTTGCAAACCATATCCGCGGCCATGCGGACAGCGTCCACAGCGTTGGCGGGCGCAATGGCATAAGAACACGCTTCCATCGCCGCTAAATCAATAAGGTCATCGCCCATAAAGACTGTATCCGCCAAGGTAAGACCAATATCCGCACAGATATCCTCGAGCGCAGCGACCTTATCTTTACAAGCCAAGCGCTGGTGGCGAATGCCAAGGTCTTCTAAACGGCGCACAAGCGGCGCACTGCTGCGCCCGGATATTACGGCAATTTCGACACCCAGTTTTTGCAAGAGTGTAAGCCCAAGTCCGTCGTGCGCGTTGAAGGCTTTCAGCTCCTCGCCGCCCGCACCGTAAAAAATGGTGCCGTCCGTTAGTACTCCGTCAACATCAAGGGCAAAAAGGCGCACGCTCATAACCGGTTACTCCGTAATCAGCGGGTCAAAGGATTTAACCAGGCTATCTACCGCTTTGATCTGGCGCAAAAATTCTTCCAACGCGTGAAGTGGCAAGGCACACGGGCCATCACACAGGGCTTCGTCCGGGTCAGGATGCGCTTCAATGAACAAGCCAGCGATACCAAGCGCCATGCCCGTTCTGGCCAGCGCTGACGCTTGTGCCCGCCTACCGCCCGCACTATCCGAGCGGCCACCAGGGCGCTGCAACGCGTGGGTGGCATCAAACACAACAGGGGCCAGTGTTTTCATATGGTCCATGCCCAGCATGTCAACGATCAAATTATTATAGCCAAAACAGCTTCCGCGCTCGCACAGCATGATGTTTTCTTTGCCGCTTTCCGCGAACTTCGACAAGATATGACGCATTTCTTCGGGGGCCAAAAACTGCGGCTTCTTCACGTTCACCACGCCTTTGGTGGCAGCAAGGGCCGTTACCAGATCCGTTTGACGCGCAAGAAAAGCTGGTAGTTGCAGCACGTCGACCACTTCAGAGGCGGGAGCAACTTGATACACCTCGTGCACATCAGAGATCACCGGCACACCGAACTCGGCTTTAATATCAGCCAGTATCTGCAGCCCCTTTTCTAAACCGGGGCCCCGGAAACTGTGGATGCTGGAACGGTTGGCTTTATCGAAACTGGCTTTGAATACAAAGGGGATATCCAAGCGGCTTGTTACATCGCAAAAATATGCCGCCGTTTCAAAAGCCAAATCGCGGCTTTCCAGCACATTCAAACCGCCAAACAAAACGAACGGCAGGTCGTTAGAAACAGTAATTTTATCGTTTATCTTCAGTGTGCTGACCATATATCCCCCAGCAAAACGCATCTTCTTTCCCACACCCCCACTGTGCGCGAAAAATCATCTTAAGGCTTTGGCTACCTTTTGCAGCATAAAAGCGCAAGCCGATAGGGGGTTTATATTCACCGTTGAGGTCCCACATATGAGCTGTTATGAGGCCAAAGCGCCACACTTTGTCGGCAGCAAGGTTTAGCGGTGTCCTGCACCACAAACCAAACAAAGACAGGAATAGAGTTTGAAATTGGGCGAAACATTGCGGCAGCTCCTTACGGGACAGCCCAGAACAGACAATAGTGAGACAATGCTGCACCGCGGCTGGGAACAACGCGACGACGGCATCTACCCTGATTTATTCGGCCCTGCAGAAGGCCCACCTGTGATGCTGACAGAAAAATTATTCCATGAAGACTTTGGCCGCAAAAACATTCATCCCTTCTGGCTGCACCACGGGGTGATCACCTTTCCGCCTACAGAGACACGCCCAACGTGGCTTTACGCGACCAGCGGCATGTCCAACGCCTTCGATAGCGTGGTGGAAGAATGGTCTGGCCTCGGCGTTGAATTCCTGATGGAAACGCACGAGAAGGCTGACTGGGCAGCGGAGGCGCTGGCGTGGTTGATGGCGTTTAACCTGCTTATCGCCATTGGCCATTTTGATGATATGGAAGCCGCGGCCCTTGGCGGCACCATCCCGATGAATGCTCCGCTGAACGCTGAGACAGAATGCGCCCTAACGGGTGTGCTGGCCTTAACACCCACCGCTCATCAGACTGCAATAACCATGGTGACGGGCAAAGCGGAGCTCCTTCAGCTGGTCGGCATTTCAGAAGACGAGGCAGCCTATATTCAGGAAAACGGCCACGAGGCCTTCGCAGCCAAAATCGCGGCATCACCGCAAGGTCTAATCACTGACCCAAGTCGCGCGCTCTTGGTTTAGGGAAAAGCGACTTAAGGTTGAAAGGTATCCAGGCTGGACACCGTTGTAAGCGGGTCTGCACGGCGGCTGGCGAATTTAATCTGGCTATCCAGCACCACTTCGATCGGCGCAGCGGCTACCAGTGCCACCGCCAATTGGCATTCGGGAATAAAGTGAAAATAGATCGTCGCGTCCGTGCAGCCGCCTGGTGTTGGCGATTTTAAGGCGAAATTACCGCTGGTAAGGTCAATCTCCACTCCGCGCAGGTAGGGCATCAAGGCGCCGTCCTCCATCTTCACGAAGCTTTCTTTGATAGCCCAGAGCGTAAAAAACAGCATGCAGCCTTCAGTTTCAGGCATCGCCTGCAGCAGTTGCCATTCTTCTTCCGGGAAACGCCTTTCGGCAATCCTTTGCCAGTTCACATGCGGATCGATCTGCTGGGTATCGAGCCCTATTGCGCAGGTTTCAGCGACTGCAACTGCAGCAATGCCGTCCTCAGCGCCGCCCGTATGGCTTACACTGTAGAAAGGCGGTTCGTCGTCGGCGAAACCATCAATAAAAACCCTGCCAGCGCCTTTCTGCAGCAGCGGAACCGCCGCTGGCGTCAGGCCCATATAGTCCGCAAGGCCGGTCCGTAACATGCTGCGGGCAGTTACAAACGCGGGTCTTGCTCCCTCATGCATAGCAGCGAGGCGGGTATGTTCTGTTTCTGACAAAACATGCTGCTCGCCCAGATCAGCATCCGCCGCGCGTATCCTCAATATTACTTTTTCAATTTCGGTGGCCATGCAGTAAGCACTCTCATTAGCTTTATAATTTCCCTTTTATGCCATAGCTTTAGCAAAAAATGAAATAAGTATTAACAAATATTTAACGCTTATTGTCACCGGGATGGCTAACCTTTTGTTTTGGAGTCGTTTTTCCAAGTATGGTCGCCAAGCTTTTTCGGCATCAAATCCCAATAGCACCGCAAAAATGCCGCGAAACACAGCAAACATAAACCTAATTCCGTATACGAAATTAGTTTAGGCCGTTCCGCCGCCCTGGGCCAAAGCTGGCAAAGGCCATAGGGCGCTACGCCGCGGTATGACTTGCGTTTTGCGGGAATTCCAAACACTAGCGACGCTATCCTGAAATAAAAAGGCGGAAACCCCGGAGAGCGGTTGTAAAGTTTCTATTGACTTACACCCTCATAAAAGTCTCTAATTTTAGTCAAATTAGCTTTAGTTCTGGGGGACTATTTATGCATCACGGTCTAAGAAGCACAGGGCAAACCAAACGCGCGCTATTCCGCTTTCCCTACGGTGATTGCAACACTAAAAGCCGCAGCCTTTTCCCTAGTATTTTTGCTGCGGTAACGCCAAATGACTGGTAAATCCGACGCTTCAGATCTGCCGCTACGCACCCGCAACCGCAGCATATTGCTCGTGGATAACAAGTGTTTCCTAAAACGTCATCTTTCGACCATTCTCAGCAAGACCGACATCACCTTTGCCGACGCGGAAACCTGCAGCGAAGCCCTTCGGTTTTGCCAGCGAACAGCGACAAACATCGTATTCATTGATGTAAATATTGCCTATGTCGATGCCAAGAACACAGCAACCCAATTACGCGCCCTTGGCCCCCATATGGAAAAGACCGCGCTTATTGCAGTGGCCGATAAACTGGACCGGCATCTTATTGCTGGCTACCTAAAAGCCGGCTTCACAGCCGCGATAAGAAAGCCGATCATCGAGGCGTCGCTTATTCAACTTATTAATAAATATACCAGCCTGCCTGCACACATGACAGCGCGTACGCCCCTGGACGATGATGCCATCTATGCCATCATGGATACGGACGAGGACGCTCTTCTAAACCACGACATTGCCAAGGAATACCGCACCCTACTGAAAGACCGTTACGAACCATTGATGGAGAATTTCCTGTCAGCGTCACCCGACCTAATGGGGGAACTTGGGGAAGCAGTGGTGTGCAAAGATGCCCAGCAAATAGCAGCCCTTACCGAGAAGCTTAAATCCGTGAGCCTGATTTTTGGAGCGGAGCATGTGTCCAATACGGCGGCAAAGCTGGAAATTCTGGCACAGGACCAGGACCTTGAACATGCAAGTCAGTTTTTCAAAGAATTGCACATGTCCTTTGAGCGCATCCACCCCGTACTGGTGAAACAGCTGCAAAAGCCTTAAAGGTGGCCGCCAATACAGCTTCAGCCATAAGATCGCAAAAATAACCGTATTACGGGTACTTTAGTAATGGTATATTCATAATCATCCGCTATAGTTGTTTTACCGCACCCGCTGGCGAGGCGTTACCTCCCCCGTTTCGCTGTCAGTAGGTGCCGTGCGCGGGGTGGGTGACCACTAGCTGGGTGATTGGCGTCTTCCGGCCCCTAGGCCAACCCTCCCCGCCTCTCTTTTTAGGCGCATAGCAATACGGAACATCGCACAGGACAGGCTGGCACACCGATCGCGGTAGCGCCCTGCTTCGGCCCTATGCCGTACGAACGCACATTCCGTACTAATGGGGGCTGGACTAATGCGTGCTGCAGCTAAGCGGTAGAAGGATCACGGCGAAACGGCCGTTGGCGTTTTGCGCCAAGCCTAGATGCTCGATATCCATTTCTACCAGCCTGGTAACATTGCGTTTGAAACCAACAAACAGCCAAACGCGCCGCGCCCCAGTGGAGCAGTATCTTTCACTTAAATCTGCTACCCGGCCAGGCACATTACTGATATCCCAGCGGTTCAGTTCTGCAGGCACTTTATATTGCTCCTCGCGGAACACACCCGGCATGGCGTAGCGCACCTCCGCGTGCTGCATCCAGCGAATTGTCGTTACAACATCGCTGTCCTGCACATTGGGCATAACAAAACTTTTGATAGGCTCCCAAGAACTGTTCCAGCTTAGGTCAGCCGTGTTCCGAAACACTTGCGCCTGAATAAGCACAAACAGCAGCCCGGCAGCGAGCACAGGCATCGTGCGCAGCGTCAGCGCGGGCAGCCACGCGGGCCTCCGGTCTTTGCTGCCGCTTGCACCCGTAACCCATGGCCCAACGAAAGCGGCACTTGCAAAGATCAAGAACGGAATACAAAGCCACATCGAGCGCTGCAACGCCCGACCAAAAACACTGTCAACCGCATACAGCGCCAGCATAAAGACCAGATAGCCAAAGCCCAAGCCCATGACCATATCTGCAAACAGCCTGTTCCGCCGGCGCACCTGCACATAGCCGTAAGCCGCTGCCACAAATAGCAGAATGATATTCGGCCAGCGCAGCGACCATATGTTCCAACCACCAAACAGCCACATCACCAGCTCCAGCATTCTTTCGTCGTCTGGGTTATGCTCGTTGATGACATTGCTGACAGAGCTTGCGCGCTGCGCCAGAATAAAGGGGACCTCAGGCAGCCACAGCACCAAAATCAAAGCGTAGGCACCCGCGAGCGCCAAAAGCGGCTTGCTGATCCATTGGCCGGTGATGCGCACTAGCAAAAATGCCAGCACAAAAAAACTGAAAAACACAAACGGCACCAAACCGTGGTTGGTATAAAGCGCCGCCGCAAAAAAGAAAATAAAACCCGCGAACAGTGCCAAAGGCAGCTTCTGAGCGGTGGGATCCTTAGCTTTGATATTTGGGGCCTGTGCGTACAGGTTTTTCTCAACCGCCACCAGTATCCGATAGCCAAAATAGAGCGCAAAGATAACCAGCGGGCCATCCATCGTGAAGGCGCGCGCCAGCTGCGACCAGTAAGCCAGCAACGGCGAAAAGGCGACAAGGGCCGCCGCCGCCCGCCCGTGCGCGGTGCCGAGCGCGCCGGCCACCAGTTTGTAAACAGTAAAGACCACCAGCAGGCCAAGGATCACGCCCGGCACGCGGATAATGTTATCGCTCATCGGGAATATTTTAAGCCAAAGCGCCAGCATAATATTATAAAGCGGCGGGAAAAAATCACCGTGGATGCGCTCAATCGCAGTGGCCACCCCGTCGCGTGATACAAACCAGTTGAAGGCCTCGTCATCGATCAGATCAAACGGAAAGCGGGTTAACCGCGCCGCCAGCGCCACCAGTATAATGCCCCAAAACCAGCGGTCCAGCGGGCCGTTCTTTGTATTCGTATCTATACTAACCATGCGCTAAATGACTTTTTCCAAACAACTAAATTACTTTTTCCAAACAAACAGGGCGGTAACGGCATAGTTCCACAAGGTGCCAATCATAATGCCTGCTAGCGCAGACAGCACCCAATACTGGTCCTGCTGATACAGGTAATCCGCGATGCCGATGTTGGACGCTGCGCCGATGGAACACGCCAGCATGAAAACAACCCAGCCCCGCAGCAATTGCCATACGCCTTTCAGCCGCTGATCGCGGTAGGTAAACAGGTTGTTCAACAGGAAGTTTGTGCTCATCGCGCCGATGGTGGCGATGCCTTGCCCCAGCGTAAAGTCAGTGCCCAACATCTGGAACGCCAGCCATAATATGGCAAAATGAACCACCACCCCTGTGCCGCCAACTAGGCCAAAGCTGAGGAAGCGCACCGGGATGATATGGCCAACGGTTTTGTCCGCCAGCAGCATGAAATAATCCCACATGGCGGAGGTATCGAGCTTGCTTTCGCCTGCCACGCGCTCGCGAAACTCGTACGCTACTTCGGTGAAAGAAACCTTCTCAGGTGAGGAGACAAAAATATCGAGCAATATTTTAAAACCGATCGATGACAAGTGCGGCTGCGCGGCGTCAAACACTTCGCGCTTCATCAGGAAAAAGCCACTC
The DNA here is from genome assembly GCA_002401685.1 of Kordiimonadales bacterium. Taxonomy (GTDB): domain Bacteria; phylum Pseudomonadota; class Alphaproteobacteria; order Sphingomonadales; family Kordiimonadaceae; genus Kordiimonas. The sequence continues at coordinate 16,488 of NVTU01000048.1, read as the reverse complement.
ATTGGGTCAGACAGATCAGCTTTGGTGACGAAATTGGAAAGCCGTGTGGCAAACTTGCTTTTGTTGATCCGGCTTTCATCCCACTCGCCGAAGCCGCCGCCTTCGATGTAGCGGCTGCCGATCGCAAGCTCAAAGCCGTCCTCGGCAACTGCTTTAAAAAGCGCGGGCAAGATGCGTTCATCATGCTGCATGTCAGCGTCGATCACTGCCAAATACGGCGCGGCGCTGGCCAGAAAGCCTTCGATGCACGCCGTCGACAAACCCCGGCGCCCAATGCGCTGCACACAGCGCACCCGGCTATCCCTACTGGCTAAATCGCGCACCTGATGAGAGGTGCCGTCCGGCGAGTTATCATCAACGAATATGATCTCCCAATTATCGGCAGGCATCACGGCAGCGATTTTATCCACCAGAACCGCAACATTTTCAACCTCGTTGAAGGTAGGCACCACAATAGAAAGCAGCGGCCCACTTGCGGGGGACGATGATGCCAGCTGGCTGCCTTGCGACCCAATTGCCATAAAAACTCCGAAAAAGAATACTGCCTTGAAGTGCAAGCATATTAGCCAAAAAACGGACGTGCCCCTATGTGGCATTTTTCAATTGCGGCGTCAAACACCCGCGCATCACAGCGGTGAGCTGCAGCGGGCGCCAAAACGAAGGCCAGACGGCCAACGGGACTAAAATCAGGAAAACTGCCAAGCAGGCAAAAAAGCGATGTTGGGAGGGAGCCAAAAAAGTGCCGTGGGGGAATAACAAAGAGATATTGATAGAAGGTGGGTGGATAGAAGGCTGGGGGATGGGCCATTGAGGTGGCGTTGGGAGGATAGACCTCAACCATAAGCCCGGCTTTGGAGCAAGTCGGACAGTACTCTGCCGGTGCCGCAACACCGTACGGCAGGGATAAAACGCGCGGAGCGCTTTCAGAGGAAGCAAACGCCTGGAAGAAATTGGCTCAAGCGATCAACAGCCTGTGCACAATTGATCACTGTCAGACTAGGTGGAACCATTGCAAATCAACCCTAGTCTTTTGCCTGTGGCCACGTGTCTAGCCTCTTTTAGCTATGTTCTTTACTTTTTCTATATCTAGATCACCGGGAACCAGTGCGTACAAAAAAGGATCCCAAACATCCGTGTCTATAGGAATGAAAGCGGAGAACTTGACACCTGCCGATGCACTTACCTCGCGCCCAAATTTTGAACTGACGCTTAATTCCACATTCAATTCAAATGTGCCAACATCCCATTTCAACACATTCAGAGAACCCGTATTCTTTTTCTTAGGGCCTTTAGGCTTCTCCGCTTTGGCATTATTTGGGCCATCTTCTTTATTTTTGTCGCTCAGAGATTTACGAACCTTTTTTCTGAGATCATCAAGTGACTGGGCATCCTTATTGTTCTTAATAAAGTCTTCGACTTTTCCTTCTGCAAAACCCTCAAAACCAAGGATATTTCCCAGCGATGCACCTTCAAAAAACACAGGGGCTGCAGCCTTTGGCAACTCGGGTTTCACTTTCAAGGTTATCGTCACAGGGCCTAGCTTCAACCCGCCTTGAAGTTCAGCGAAAAACTTTACATCGGCGACGGGAAAATCTTTAATCGTCTTGCGAATAGGCTCCAACCCGAAGGACCCTTTGTACTGCTGACCAGCAGCAGCCGTGAATTCTACATATAAATATTCTTTACCTTCATAATTACCTTTCCCCGCATTTTTATCGAAGATGAACTGCACTTTCAGCCCAAGAGAAGCGACAATGAATACCGGCGCGGCGACTTCAAACCCCATTGCGTACAATGGCAAAAGGTCTCGCCCCGAAATTTCATCTCCGTGGCCCGAGAACACTCTTTCAACTAAATTTACCGCTGAGGTCTTGTTAAGTGGATGCATCATTTGGGCGAGAAGTAAAAAATCCCTTTTTCTAGTGCCAATCAATTTCTTCTCATCGTCAGCAGAAATTCCAGCTTCACCCGCTACAATGCCCCTCGTCCTCAGAATTTGATACCCGGAATCGATAATGGCCGCGTATCGTGGGTCGGCGTTATATTGGCCTTTATTAACACCAAAAAAATCCAGCCCCGGGCCCGTTGTCTTTTTTCCGTCAGAGATCAAAAACTTGTAAGTTTCCTTGGTGCGAATGCGTAAATGACTGCCCTGAACAAGCTCCCAACGATTACTATTTAGAATTATTGTTTTGAGTGCTTCTACAAACTCGGGATTTGGGTATGTGAAATGTTTATAGGGATTTGGGTATAGCGGTAGCGACAAGCCCACTTCGATTTTACCCTTTCGTCGGTCAATTTTTACACCAAAATCCCGCGGCATGGCATAGACTTGGGCAGTTATAGGGTACCCGGCTTTACCTGCACTCAGAATTATTTTGGCCAATGCATCAGCATCTTTGTTCGGCATAACCCCGTGAAGGCGTATCCGCCGAGCTTCGGCCTCAGAGTTCAGCTTTACCTTTGCCAAGTTCAATTTTGAAATCAGCCCAAGAAAAGTCTTTTTCAAAGACTTAAGTCTAGGCGCCGCCAGAATAATTGCTTTTATGGTATTCGGGTTCAGCTTGAATACGCCTTTTTCCCGTATCCCCTTAAACTTCTGAAACCTCAAAACCGCGATCAACAGAGCGGCGGAATGTTTCCCCGTAATTTTATTTTCACTCCAAAGTTTCTTTTCCGAGCCTTTTCCGTCTTTACCGCTTGGAATGGAAATCTCGGACAGAGCTAACTGAACAGTGGCGATTTCGGCTTTATCGCCGACAGGGTTCCCAGAAAACAGAATAATTACCCGCCGGATAAACTCAGGGCTCACAATTGGTAATGGGGTCACAGGCATAGATAACAACCTTGCTTTTTGAATATTGAAGTGATGTTGAGATTCGAGAAAAGCGTACATTGCGGCACTAACTTCAGTCGCGAAAAAAGCTAAGAGCTTGATGCCGCTTATTCTCGTTTTGTTCTAATTTGTTGATTAGTTTTGCAATCCATGGTTACATGAATTCGCACATGAGATTAGAAACGTTGGCGTTGGCGCGCCGTTCATTGGGGGATACTAAATGGGACTTTTGGAAGTTATCCGTGACAACCAGTCGCGCAAAACAATTGCTGTAGCTTTACTGGCCTTAATGGCGATCGGCATCCCATATGCTGTCGTAGAGGTCCGCCGCAGCCTGAAGCCGGACTTTATTAGCGAAGGCACATACAGAATTGCAAATTTTACGCCCGTCAGCCAGGCACCTGTCAATATTGAAGAGGCAGCCTATCTGAAAGCATACGATAAGATAGAAGCTTATATTTTCAGTCTATTGCAACGCCGTATCGATACCGTCAATGCGGCTGGCCATTCTATTCCTGCACTTATTGAAAGCGTCACGCTAAAAGAGAGCTATACGCGCACCCAGGTCAATTTTGCAGAGGTGGAAAAAGCAGTCGCTGCACTCGGCCATATTGTGAAAGATATCCCTAAAGATCAGGATATTCATCCATTCGTCAAACAATACAAACGGCTGGATAATAGTTACCATTATCGCCACTTTAGAAAAATTGACCTACGCTCACCTCAGGCTGGTTTAGGATCCAAAAAGGAAATATCAGAGTATTACTTACGCGAGTTACGTAAGGCCATGTGGCGCAAAACAATCGTCGGCATCAATTTACTGAGGCAGCTTAATCATTCGCATGGTTTAGCACAGCGGGATCGTGCTTCGATGATGGAACTGCGAACGAATTTGTTGGATTTGTATCACCAAAGCCTAGGCATTACTGAAATTATTGGCTTTTCTGTCAACAGCGGCACACCGCCGACTGCTGATGATCGTGATAAAGCCAAATTATATAACGACAGGGTATATTGGCTTTTGGACAGCATCCTGTTGCACGATGGCTCTGCCTCGTTAACCGCAGAGATGCAAAAACGAATACAGTCCGTTTCAACGTTCGTGCGTGGTGATTTCAGGTTTTGGCGAACATCAATTGCAATTCGAATATCAGACCCTTACGACCCCACCCCCACAGCAGAAATCCCACCGTGGAACATGCCTGATGGCGGCTGGTCTCCAGGGGCAAAGACCCGGCATGACTGGTATAAATCGACTATCCAAATGGTCAGCCAACCCCAGCCATAAGCGCCTTACTTCCCGCGCCATTTATCGCGGCTGACGCCTTTTAGTTTTTCGACCGTGCGGAGGCCGCCTAGGCCGAGCATCGAGAGCAGCACTGTTACCAGTGTTTCTGTGCCTGCCAGAACCGGCGGGGCCGGTACGTCGGGGAAGAAGGCGACGCGCAGCCAGTTTAGGATATCAGCGCCCATAAAATGCCATGCCAGCGCGAAGCCACAAACCCAACCAATAAAGGGACGCCAGCCGGCGACAAAAATGCTGGGATGCTGGGCTTCGGCTTTGTTGATCTCCATCTGGCCGAGGCCAGATTTTAAGATCTCCATCTCAAGCGCGTGTTGGAACTCGGCCTTTTTGCCCTTATCGGGGATCAGCTTGTCCAAGGGGCCTTTGATGATATCAAGGATGGTGCCAATGATGGGTAATCCCATTTTACAGTCTCCAATTCCAGATGATTTGCTCGAGGATTATGAGCGCGGTGAGCGGCAGCACATACGGCAGTTTGCGCAGGGCGGCAGGCAATAGGCGACGGGTTTCACGAAGCTGCACGGCAGGCCTCCCGTGTTTCGAAATCACTGAGCGATACAATGCCGCTGCCGGTTTTACTGCCCGTTGCAGTATGCAGTACGGAAAGCACCTGATGCCGGTTGCTACCGAGGCGGCGGTGAGAAATATGGATCCAGCGCACGGGTGATTGGCCCTCACCTGCCCGCACGCGGATCTCGAATATCAGTTGGTCAAACGGCAAGTTATCCTGCGCGGCGAGGATCTCTGCTGCTTCTTCAACTGTCGGCCCCTTCTCTGTTTTATGGCTTTTGCGTTTCGGGATGAAATCCGCCGCTTCGCCGTACAGATGCTGGCTTTGCGGCGCTCCGCCGATCAGCCGGTTCAAGGTCCCGCAGCGAAAACCGGATGTAATCACCAGCGGTGCGCCTAGCAGTGCGCGAGCTGGCTCCAGCACATTCTCAGCTAAGGCGCGCAGATTAGCAAACTCGCAGTCCTCACGCGGGATGTTATAGAGCTGGTGTTTGTCTGCCGTTGCGCTGCGGGTAAACTCACTGAGGCGAAAATGTTCGCTGACGGCACGGCGTGGGTCAAACCCTGACGCTGGCTTAAAATGGCTCATGCCAACCAACCGAGTTTATCCACTACCAGGAAGGAAAGCAGGCCAAACAGCTTGGTGACGACAACAAACAGCAGCTTCATCACCGTGCCCCAACGGCGGCTGCATTCGGCCTCGTGCCGCTCCATTCGGTCTAGCGCGAGCGTAGCTTTCAATAGCGCGGCGTTGGCGGTTTGGCTGCCGTCGGTAACCATGGGCGTGCCATTCAGAAGGGCCGAATGATAGTCGTGCTTGGAACCGAGCGATGCCATTAGATGTGCCCCCCAATTTGCGTGAGAAGCTGGCCTACGGTGAGCGCGATGAGCACAGCGTAAAAACGGGTACGCTCTGTGCGTTCCCAGCGCCAGAAGCAAAAGGCGCGAAGGCGCGGCAGAGAGAAGCTGCGGTTCCATTCAAGACTGGCGCGTTCTGCTGCCATACCGAGGAATAGCGCGAGCAGGAAAGCGGCGACTGCAGCGGTGACGGCGTGCAGGCCGATGGCGGCGAGCGGTGCGGCAGGCACACAGTAAAGGCAAAATACGAGCAAACCGCGTTTTAAGGCTGGTCTTGCGGAAAAAAGGCCGCTAATTGAGGTGGAAATTTGAGTGTGGCGGCGTACAAAAAACGCCCGCACGGCATTACGCCACGCAAAGTATAGACTTTTCATGAGATTCTCACTAAACTATTGATCGGTTAGGAGTTATCGGTGCCTTTAGACACACAACAATCCAACGGTGAAACGGACGCGACACCAGGGGTAAAAACCCGGGCGAAGCTGAAGCTGATTGACGCTATTAGCGTGTTGGTCGTTCTTGGCTTGGCGCTTGAGTTTTGGTTTAACGCCGATCAGCGCATGGGCAACGCTGCCCTGTGGATGCTGATTGCTGTAATTTTGGCCAATCAGTTCTTCAAACGCCGTCTGCGCTGCCCCGGATGTGGCTGCACCTTATATGCCAGCTGGCAATATAGTTACGGCAGTAAAGTCGCTGATAAATGTAGGGATTGCGGGAAAGCCGTTCCTTAAAACCCAGATAAGTCTGGCCAATTAACTGCTTCAGCTGCCGCTTTAATTCCTGAATGGCTTGTAGCCGCCTTAATTTGCAATCTGGTTGCAATGAACACAGCTTCGTTGGCAAGCTTGGCTGCTTGCTCGGTGGCGCGCTTGGCCAGAATGCCGCTCGCCACCTCAGCGGCAGCCATGGCTTTAATATCGATTTCCATTTGCATAAAGGCACCAACAACACTGGACGCTTGAAAGGCCTCCGCCTCGGCGACTTTACTGTCATGAACGGGGTCACGGCCATTGGCCAATTCAGCGAACACCTTACCTGCACTTTGCATTGGCGTAACGATGGCGGTAAGCTGCGCTGCTATGTCCGGGGTCTTTCCACTGCTAGCAATTTCCATCAGATTTTCCTTGTTCAATAAGCTCTATCAACCGCTCCCGGCTCATCGCGCTTTCGCTTTTCATATCGTCTGGGTCCACACCTCGTTCGTGTTGCCAGCCCCGCATAGACAGCTTTAATTCCGGCAATGTCTGCTGCATTGTTTGGTGAGGCGAATGCCCCACCGTTGCGCCGGCTTCAATAATTTTATCCCATTCGATATCCAGAGCCGCGTTACCGCTGTCCGTGTTATCTGGCCCCTCTACGGTTTCGGGGGCCGAGCCTTTCCCGCTCTTTTTCCACCTGATTTTGTAACGCCAGAATCTGGTGCGAGCGTGGCTTCAAAACAATCAGAAATCGCTTTGGCAGCATCGGTTAACCCCGCCCGTATCAAATCATCCCCTGCTTCTCGGCAAGCCGACCCATCGGCGAAGTCGCCGCCCGTCATCGCCAGGTAAAGCACTGCCAAGTCCTTCAAGACGGAATTCCGGCAGCCGGACGGAAAGGAACGATACAAGGCCCATATCAAAATGGTCCTCGAGATCCATCATTGTTCCAATATCCAGCCGTAGGCGCACGGTGCGCGCGTCTACTTTCAAACTGGTTTCACCACATATTTTCTTAGCCATAGCTCAACGAAATTTCTGCGTTTAAGGAAGCGGCGTAACAGTAACTACGCCAGCGCTTTCAAGGGTGATGGCGTAAGTGATCGCTTGGTTATCGTTGCCTGTAATATTCAGGCTCGAGATATGAAATTTCCCTGTGTATTCAGCGAAACCAGGGAGAACTAACTTGCAATCAGGATGTGTCTGGGCAAGGACGTGATCATGCACACGCTGAAAGCTTGCATCATCGACAAAAACGCCGTCACCGCCGGCGCTAATGGATATATTACCTGCGCTCTCAAGCATTTCGCTGAAACCGTTACTGTCCTTATTAGTGATATCCACGCTTTGTGCGGTAATGTTAATGTTATTGCTTGTGAAGCCACCCACAACAACATAGTTTGCATCATCAAACAGGCCTGAGCCGTCGTGGACTTTCAGTAGTAAGTCGCGGCCGGATTGGGCTGCCATGTCGTCTCTCCTTAGAGGGGTTTTGAAAAAGAAAAACCGCCCAAAACAGGGGCGGCGGGAAAAATGGACAGGTCCCTGTCCAAAGCGCTATAGAAGCACCTATGATTTTTGTGACTTCAAATATAAGCCTTCGGGATGACGAACTGCTGTTTACCGCCACGCGGGCTACAGGCCCGGGCGGGCAGCATGTGAACACCACCAGTAGTGCGGTTCACCTGAAGTTTGATGCCGCCAAAAGCACGGCGATCAACCCAGGTGTTTTGGCGCGCCTGCGAAAAAATGCGGGCAGCCGCATGAACAGTGCCGGGATCCTATCGCTCAACGCCAGCAGCCACCGCAGCCAGCATAGAAACCGGGCTGATGCCCAGGAACGCTTGGTCGCCTTGATCCAAAAATCCGCAATGGCCCCCAAATACAGGCGCAAAACCAAGCCGTCGAAAGGCTCGGTCGAACGGCGGCTTTCATCCAAATCACGCGCCGGTACGATCAAGAAAACCCGTGGCCGTGTTTCACGAGATGATTAGTGTCGCGCGATGATTAATTTCGCATGATTATTAGGCCTCTGCGCTGCCGGCGCTGGTGCGCGCTTGGAAAGTTGCGCCATTTTTGATGCCGTCCGCCGTCAAAACACCGGTAATATCTACCGCGCTTGCAGCAACCGTCCCGTCTTTTAGCAACACGCTGCCCACGGTTACACCTGCGCCTGGGGTAACTTCGCGGATTACGTCTGTGGTTAGGTCACGTTCCAGCAGGAACTTGGCAGTAGCGGCGCAGTAGATGCGCGCCTGGCCAGATAGGTCCAGCGGCTGCGCAGCTGTTTTTGTTAGGCTGCCTGCGTTCAGCGTCTCTGAGATATCCGTACGCTGCAAGATGCCGCCAGCCTGCACCCCTGTTCCTATCTGAAACGTGCCGGTGCCGATCTCGTAGTTTTCGCCGTCCTCGATAACATAAATAACACTGTCACCGGGCACAAAGGCATCGGTGAAACGGACATGGCCTGCAATGGAGCCGCCGAGCGTGATGTCACCCGTGCCTACAGTCGTTGTAAATTCCCGAACGCGGTTCGCCAGCATGGTCATGTATCCTTCAGTGATGGCTGCAATAAAAAAGGGCGAGACCCGAAGGTCCCGCCCAAACATCTAGGAAGTCAAAAAGCTTACGCTTTGAACTGCAAAAGCTTCAGCGCGTCTGGGTTCACCAGGGCCCCGCCCACGCGTTTGGTGGCATAAAATGATACGAACGGCTTGTTTGTATAAGGATCGCGCAGTACGCGGATACCGGCGCGGTCGACAAGGGTGTAGGCCCGTTCAAAGTTACCAAAGGCAACGGCAAATTCTTCGCCGTCACCAGCCGTTGCAACGCCAGCAGCATCTGCATCAAAATCAGGCATGTCCTCTGCTTCCACCACTGGGTAGCCAAGCAACATATCAGGCTGGCCTTCCATCAGGCCTGCACGCCAGATAAAGTTTCCGTCCGCATCTTTGAACTTACGAACCGCAGCCAGCGTTTTGCTGTTCAGCACAAAACTGGCACCCTTGCGGTAGCGCGCCTTCAGTGAATGCACGAGATCAATCAACAGATCTGCCGGATCAACTGCGGGGAATGCCGCTGCTACGCCGGTTGACAGCACGCCGCCCTGGGCTGCGATGCTGGTGATGCTTGTCGAGTGAAGGAAGCCAGTTGGCTTATCCACACCGTCACCAGATACAATGGCATTGCCTTCCCGGATCGCGAACTCTTCTGCGACTTCTTCCATCAGCCACATTTCTGCATCAAACTGCAGATCATCAAGGGCGCGCTGGGTGGCAGCCGCGTTCGAATAAATCTCGCCCGGCGTGATGATAATTTCTTCAAGCTTGGGCGTGCCAACTTTGTCCGTGCGTGCGCCTTCTTCGCCAACCCAACCAGAATCGATATTGCCTTCGCCAACGCTCAAAAGCCGGCGGTAATCGCTGGTTTCAATCGTTTGTACTTTAACAATACCACGCAGCGGTGACAGGTTGCGGAGCTGACGCTCAATTTCTGTATCGATCACTTTAGGCACAGCGTAGCCGCCGTCCGCGCCAGAGATGCCACCAGAGATATCGGCGGAAAGCGTTTTGCTTTCAATCGCGCGCAGGGCGGTATCATCCCCCTTGCGGATGAAGCCGTTCAGAAAGGCATTTTTATGCTCAATGTCGTCGCTGGAGGCTTCGGATGAGCCGTTGCTACCCGGGCGGTGCATTTTGGTTTCCATCATGTCGAGGCGCTCCTTCAGGTCGAGAATTCCGTTTTCTGCTGCGTCGGAGTAATCATCGATCGCGGCTTTAAGATCAGTCATTTCCATGACAGTTCCTTTCAGTTTTATAGGTAGGGATGCCGCCTCCGTTGCCCAGATATAAGGCGCAAGAATTGGCGTTCGGTGTGGCCGCGATTTCCCACCCGCATCTCGCTGGCAAGGGGCCATAAAAAAAGCCACCAGCATCACGCTGGCAGCTTTTAATCTGTGTGCCTCACTGTAGTGTGCGGCGGAACTTTAATGCATTAGACTGTGTGCTGCATCAAGTGCACTGGAACGAATGCGTATTGTCTTTCACTTCAATTTTGTTACCAAAACGAACACCGGCACCGTAAAGCGTTTTACCTTCGCCCAGTTTTGAGCCGTTCTTCCGTAGATCAAACTTCTTCATGCTCATATCGAATTTATCAGCAACAGTGGCTTTGAAGGAGCAAACGCTTTCAGTTTTCAGGTCATCAACGCTTATCTTCACCCTGGCATCGCCTTTAAAAACCTCAATCCGAGTGGCGGCATAGGCCGCAGTAGAGACGACAATCGTTGCCAAGGCGCTAACCAAAAGTAACTTTTTCATAATAACCCCCAAAATTGTAAAATTCAGCTTGAGGATTATCCCTAGCACCAATAAGGTGAACAAACAATGAACAAGTTTTTGGGGAGTTACGGCTTATGAAGAAACTAATTATTGGGTTCACCGCAGGCGTTATCGTCGCCTTTACAGTGCCCGTTGTTTACCTTTTCAGTGCAACGGACGAAACTATGCGGCAAATCTTATTCTACACTTTCATATATACTGACAGCGATGAACTTGAGGATATACCCGGCTACGTTGGCACCCCAGACACAGGTTCTTTCAAGTTCAGGCTTCAAAATGCATCTTTTCTTGATGAATTCTATGTCGCTCCAACATTCCCAACACCTTTAACCTTTTTTCGTCAAGACCCAGCACTCGTGCTAGAAAAATCAGATTTTGAAACGGTTTGCATCACAGATGCATGGCCTCGCGCCATTGAATTTGGGTTTAAACTATCTACTGAAGCTAGGCAAAAACTGCTAACAGAGATTCGGCATAAAGCGCCTCAATATGAGCAAAAAGAAGGAAATCTTTATTCAACAATCTATGAACACGAAAGCCAACATATTCAGCAGTTCAAATTAGAACTTGGGGCGCAGCGAATCGTTGCATTCTGGATCGAAGACAAAAACGCCCAGATATATGAAGATAGTTTGGAAACACATCCAGAAAAGTTCGATTTCGTCATTTCGATGGAAAACACTCGCCTCGAAAAATTTGCAAGAGACTTAAACGAATACGTGATCTCTTCACCACCTTTGCCATGTAACAGCAGCGTAGATATGAAAACCCACCCCAATTGGGACAAGCTCATGGCTTACGCATTTAAAAACGAAGACCAGCCGGTTGATTGAAGGCGCTTGAAGGCAGGGTACTACAGCCCTCTCTTTTGTGAGTGTCCGCTTGTATCTGAAAGCTTTTTTCGAGATGTTCCGCTTGGTCCTTTGCCCTGCTGATTGCTCTTTGATGCGGCCCAATAAACCGGCGGTATTCTTTGGCGAAGTCACCGTTATATTTGGCCAGATTAACAGCCAGAGCACCGACATCTGCCAACAATGGTAGCATACCACCGCCGACCTTTTTCTTTGCCGCCGCGGCTAAACTTTGCGCCACTGAAACGAGGTCGAGCGTAAAGGTCAGCCCTCGATCATTGTCAAATTTACGGACAAACGCCTTAGATTCCGTCAGCAGTTCTTGAGTAAGTGAAACTAGTTTTTTCCTTGCCTCCCAAAGGGAATTATTTCCGTCAATTATGTCATTTTTCAGTGCTTGGCATCTTGCGTGATTACCTTCTGCCTTTTGGCATAATGCGCTTCCGCCAGAGTTTCTAATACGCTCCGCATTTCCAAGTTGTTTGAAAAAGCCCTTTCGCTCGTGAAGCTCGCCTATCAGGTCGGCGATTTCTGCTACGCCATATTCTCTGCTTTGATTACACTGAAACCCCTTCGCCGTAATTGCTTTGGCGCGGGAGCGGGAGAAGCCGTTTTCGCGTAGCAGGCGCTCGAAGGCCCGTGCATTACCGATCAAAGGGGCATTATCGATCAGAGGAGCATCATCAATCATCCGGGTTTCTGTCATGGCGGAAGTGTCCTTAAAATATGATTTCACGCTGCTGACGCGGGCCATCTCGTTGGCGGGGAAAGTCACCAGCGAGATCTCCATCAGATCAGCTTTCATGATGGTGCGGGCACCCGTCGCTGGGTCGCGGCTGGCTTCTTTGGTAACGAACCCGATTGAAAGGCCGTTCAGCGCGCCCATTTTCAGCAGCTCGTAGGCTTCTTTTCCTTTGCCGTTGGTGGCCAGTTGTCCCTTCACGTGCAGGCCGTGTTTGTCTTCGCGTACCATGTCAAAGCGGCCAATGGGCTGCTTCTGGTCGTGCTGCCACAACAAGGCTGGCATGCCGCCCTTGAGGCTTTCTGCAAATGCGCCTTTGGCCACCACATCCCCGTCCCGGTCCATGTTACCGAAGATCGAGCCGTAGCCCTCAAAGGTGCCAGGCTTGCTACCTTCGGTTTCAGCGGTTTTTATCTCCAGCGGCAGGTGCAGTATCTGTTCGTCGCCTCCGCCTGATTTAAATGTTGGGGCTGTGCTCATCAAAGCTGTCCTTTGCTAAGGTCGGTAAATTATTAGGGATCTGGCTAAGGGCGCGCGCCCCAGAGACGGGAAATACGCAACAAAAAACCCGCCATAAAGCGGGTTCTGATTGCCAATAAGTCTGGCTTTAAATTATAGTATTATGCGCAATTTCCGCTGCCAAAGTACGGCACGAAAGCGCCTTAGTGCGGCAAACCATCTGCCAGGGATCTACTTTTCGCAGTTTTCATCGATGCTGCACGTGCCGCTACCCTCGCTTCTTTTATCAGGGCACCGTTAAAGTTCTCAGCGGGTGCTCTAAAGGGGCGAACGGCCCGCAGTTTATGCGAAAGTCTAACGCCGTGCGGCAGATCATCATCGATGCGGCAGTCGACCGCCAACGGCTGGGCATTGCTAACCCGCAGCGCACTTGGCCGATCTTTCAGCTGGCGCAATAATTCTGATTGTCGTTTTTTAATCAGTTCAACGCTTAAGTTCTGTATTGGACCAACCGATACAAGGAAACAAAGCGGCAATAAAATCAGAAAATACGGCGAAAAACCAGCGAGGGCCACCGTGACCAAGCTTGGCAAGAAAACTAAAACATTACCCCGATTAGGGGCATCAAGCTTCAGCCAGGAGCCACATTCCGTGCATACCAGCGTTACGGGAAAACTCGTCATATGTGTATGCCGGTGTTGGATAGAACCTTGGCAGTTGGGACAGGTAGGATTTTTCATCATAATACCCTTTAATTTTCCAATGCCTCATCCTACGGAAAGAGAGTTAACAAAACGGTAATTTAATTTCTTAAAAATTAGCAAAAGTTTAGTAAAACCAGTGGTTTAGGTCACACCATAAAAGTGCTATTTCTTCATTTCCGGTGCAAAACCAAGGGCTTCGCGTTTTTCTTTATCACTTAGGAAACCGGCGTTGTTTATCCGTTCAAATTTGGCAACCCGTTTCGCTTCCAGCGCTGGGATTTCGTCAAGGTTTGGCTTCAGTACTATATCCCCGCCAAATTTCGGGCCGAGCCAGTTTGTCAGCTCTGCGGCGATATCTCTGGCGAGCGGAATAATCGTATCTTCCCACAGGCTTTGCCGGGCTTCGGTATAATTACTGTATGTCTGTGCATCCGGGATGCCGAGCATCTGCGGCGGCACACCAAACGCGAGCGCAATTTCGCGAGCATTCATGTTTTTAGCTGATGCCCAATCCATATCTTTGGGGCTCAGCCCCATGTCCTGCCACTTTAAGCCCCCCTCCAGCAGCAAAGGCCGCCCCGCGTTGAGCGCCCCGGTATATTGGCTTTCAATCTGGTCTTTCAACGCGTGGAACTGCGCGTCTGTCAGCGGGTGCTCAGCATCGTCCTGATACAGCACGCCAGAGGGCGTTCCGCCGTTCTGGATAAGCGCCAAATTCCAGCGGCTGCTTTCATTATGGCCGTCAACGGCAAGTGCTGCTGCCTCGAGCGGCGCAAGCCCGTACCAATCCGATAGCGGGTTAAAAGTTTTCCAGTGAAGAACGTTTTCAACACCGAACGTTTGCTTCTTGCCAGCCACCTGCTGCACATAGCCGCCCGGCAGGCCGTCTGGGCCCTCTTTTACCTCAACGGTATCGGGGCGCAGCAGCCAAAGTTCTTTGGGCGCACCGCCCTTGGGGCCTGCAGCGTAAGCATATGCATTGCCTGCAATCATGTAATAGCCAACAAGGTTATATAGGAAGTTCTCGCCTTTAAGGCGAGGGTTGGGCCGCGACAACATCGTCATAAGCGGGTGTTCTTCAAGCGGCGTCATGCCGCGGTATACCTGAAACGGAATGCTGGCAATGGCTTTCGACACCAGATTGATCGACCGGTAGGCGATTACATTCTGCTGATACCCTTCACGCGCCAGCTTATCGTACCGACGCGGGGTGGCAATGGCCTGCCCCGGCCCAACACGGTGGAAAATCGGCTTGTTCGCCGCTTTGCGTTCCGCGCCTGCGGTGGCTGGCGATGTTGCCTTCTTAGCACCAAATAGCTTGTCAAACATTGCCATTAAAGGCTCCTTATCTTGGGGCGGCTTGTGGCGGTTAGCATCAGGTGTGTGATCGCCCATACAAGGGCATCCACACGGTCAGGGCTGTGCCCCGCCTGAAGCTCGCCCGTGAAACTGCACATCTGGTCTTCGAGGATTGGCAGCGTGCCCACATGGTGCACACGGCCCTGTTCGTACAGCGCAGCAACCGGTTCAGCGCGCGCGTGCTTGCCGCGGCTGGCAAACACTTGCGTGATTGCGGCTGACGGGTCTACTTCGCGCAGCACGGCTTCTGCCATGGCACCGCCCTGGTTGCTTTCAATTACAATGCGGTCAGCGCCCAAGCTGTGATACAGCGCCACCGCTTTACGCGCCCAACCTGCGGGGCTAAGGCCCTGCTCGCTGGCGTCGGCTAAAACGTAGGCTTGCCCGTTTTCAGCAAGGCCCGCGGCGACAATGCCGCATTCATCCGCTTTTTCGCCTACACTTGCGGGCGGATCAACCGCCACAACAATGCGCTGGTAATCAAACCCTGCAGCCACCCGCAGCTGATCCAGCATACGGCGTTTCCATAAGGCCCCCGGCACATCTTCCAGCAGTTCAGCCATCAATTCCTGACGGCCGGTGCGGGTGCCTTCGTATTTGGCGATAATTTCGTCGGCGAAACTAGGCGCTAGATTTTCTAAATTATCAAACGTCGTGCCGCGCGTGACCGTTACGCCTTTGGCGGCGATCAGGCCTTTTAGCATCGCAGTTGGTTTCGGGGTCGTCGTTATGATGCTGCGTGGCTGCACACCCAGGCGCAGACCGAACAGCAGGTTATCCCATGTGCCCTCTGCGTGCCGCCAACTGCACAGCTCGTCGCACCATGCAGCGTGGTGCTGTGGGCCGCGAAGGCGTTCTGGGTCCTCAGCACTATAGAGCGTTGCTATGGCCCCTGAGGGCCACACGAGCTGGCGCTTTGATGGCTCAAACTTGGGCCGGTTCCACGGCGGGCTGATCGCCAGCAAGCCGCTATCGCCTTCGACCATCACCGACCGTGCCGTTTGCAGTGTAGGCGCAACCAGCGCAATGCGGGTTGCTTCGCCGGTTTCAATCAGCATGCGAACCCATTCTGCACCGGCTCTGGTTTTGCCAAACCCGCGCCCCGCCAGCATCAGCCAGTGGGTCCAGGACCCCGGTGGTGCTAATTGGGTCTCACGGGCCCAAAACTGCCAATCATATGCCAAAACAGCGGCTTCTGTGTCCGATAGGCCCCTAAGAAACTCTATGCGGTTGGCTTCAGTTAGCCGCCGCAGTGAACTTGCGCAGTAGCGCATCGCGTGCCCCTTCAAGGTCGGTTGGCTCATCGCTGGAATCTGCTGCAGATTTTGTTCCGTCGCCGCGCCTGTCATATTTTTCAGGGTATTTTGCCTTCAGCAGAAACATCAGCATGCTGTCGGAATAATCTTTCACATGGCCCACCAGCGAGCCGCCTCGGTAGACGGGTTTATCAACACCGTCGATGGCGCGGCGCATCGCCTCAATTTCAAGCGGGTCCCCGTCTGGTGCGCTGGCCGCGTGCCACTTTGCCCCAAAACCCTTGTCGGATACCCGCCACCTATAGACGGTACGGCGGGTAACAGAGGCGCCCTTGGCGGCCTCTGACACTGATTTTCCAGCCGAAATTGCTCTCAGAAAAGTCGCCATCTTGTCCGCACGCTCCCGTTTCTGGTACCGCACTACAGACATTCATCACGCTCCTGAAAGCAATTTGGTTGATGCAGTTCCCATAGGGAAAACTGCGGGGAAATAGGTTTCAATGATCGCTTTTGTCTAAGTGGCAACGCCAGCCCGCTCCCCCACCCGACCACCCAATAAGGATACTCTC
>NVTU01000047.1 GCA_002401685.1 Kordiimonadales bacterium | reverse complement strand
GCCCTTTTCTTTATTCCCAATATAGACGCGGGACTAGTAGCCAGCGGCATGTGACCCTGGACGGCGGGGATCTGCTGCACCGAGCAACGTACCATCCGGCGTAATCATGATCGACATTGCCGCCCCTAACACCTTGCTCTCACCATCTTTGGTTTTTACATCGATGTTCTGGCCCATGGCCGCCAGCGCGCGCCGGGTATCGATTGAAATACCTGTTTCAACAAATATCTGGTCCGGGAACCACTGGTGGTGAAAACGCGGGAAGTTTGTTGCTGCCTGAATATTCATATCAAATTCAGCAACGTTTAAGATCACCTGCAGCACTGTGGTAATGATCCTAGACCCACCAGGGCTGCCTGTCGCAAACCAAGGCTTACCGTCCTTGAATACCAGCGTCGGTGTCATGCTGCTCAACGGGCGCTTGCCAGCTTCAATGGCATTGGCCTCACCGCCCAAAAGCCCAAAAGCGTTCTGGGTACCAGGCTTAGCTGAGAAATCATCCATTTCGTTATTGAGCAAGAACCCTGCCCCAGCCACCGAAATGCTGTTGCCGTAGGTGAAATTCAGCGTGTAAGTGTTGGCAACCATATTGCCAAACCGGTCCACGACGGAGAAATGCGTGGTGTCGTTGCTTTCTTCCGGCAAAGACGCAGCAGGCGATATCTCAGTTGAAGGCGTCGCCTTTTTCAAATTGATCTTACCGCGAATGCTAGCCCCGTATTCTTTACTTGTAAGCGCCTTGCTCGGTACCTTGAAGAAATCCGGGTCACCCAGATATTTAGACCTGTCGGCATAGGCATACTTCATGGTCTCAGACATGCGATGGATATACTGGGCGCTGTTATGGCCAAGTTCCTTTAGGTCCCAACCTTCAAGCACGTTAAGCATCTGCACTATATGGATGCCGCCCGATGACGGTGGCGGCATGGTCACGATTTTGACATCGCGGAAGGTGCCGACAATTGGCTCCCGGTAGCGGACTTTATAGTTTGCCAAATCTTCGAGCGTGATCAGCCCAGCCCCAGCTTCCATTGTGGAAACAATTTTGTCGGCAACCCAACCTTTATAGAAACCATCGGAGCCGTTCTCCGCAATTGCTCTCAGCGTTTTAGCCAAATCAGGTTGGGCAAAAACATCGCCCCACTGATACGGCGCGCCGCCTTCTTTATAGAAATAGGCTAAGCTTGTAGGGTTATTTTTAAGCCTGCGGCCATAACGTTTCAGCGAATCTTGCAGCGCCCACGGCATGGGAAAGCCCTCTTCCGCTAGCTTGATGGCGGGGGCCATCACTTGCGCGAGCGGCAGGGTGCCGTATTTCTCCAGCGCTTCCACCAGCCCTTTCACACTGCCAGGCGTGCCGCTTGATTTTAGGCTGAACATGGCTTTTCGGCGATCAACCTCGCCGTCTTCACCAATGAACAAATCGCGGTAAGCCGCAGCAGGCGCCATTTCTCGGTAATCAATTGCAATGGTTTTGTCCTGATCCTTTAAATAAACCATCATAAAACCACCGCCACCAAGATTGCCTGCTTGCGGGTGCGTTACTGCCAACGCAAAGCCCGTAGCCACCGCAGCATCCACAGCATTGCCGCCTGCCTTCAGTATCTCAAGGCCTGCTTCGCTGGCGAAGTGCTCCTGGCTAACGACCATGCCGGTTTTGGCCAAGGTCGGATGGAATTGGCTGTTATAGGTAATGATCGGCGAACTCTGTGCCAAAGCGGTGATACTAGGCGCGAAAGCCGCGATACCAAGAACAGTGATTTTGGCCAGCGCGGCCTTAGGAAAAAAGCGCATACAACACTCCGTAAAAGCGTTTGCTGCGCAACATAGCAGCAAACAGGCATGAGATTTCTTCTATAATGTACAAAAAGAAGCAAAGGGAAAGGCCAGCGTGACGGATTGGCGCAACCATTTGGAAAGGGGGGCGATAGTTTTTCTAGGCCAAACCTGCCAGAGAGCCCAGTGCAGGGGTAGAAATGAAAAGGCCCGCAATGCGAAGAAACATTACGAGCCAATCACTCAAAACAATATGGATGCTGAAGTTATTCGTCGTCAGCAAACTTCTTTGGGTACTCAACATCTGCTTTCACGATGAAGCCTGGGCGATCAGCGTCCCATTTCTTTTTGATGCTTTTATCGTAATTCAAATAAAGTTTACCATCGACAATTGCCCACTGCTTAGGATCGCCAGAGGCAGTATAGCCACTAGACATTGCCCATGCGCAGTAGCCACCGTACTGAGGTGCGTACTTCGTTGGATCAGCAAGGAAAAGATCCAGATTTTCCTGTGAAGAAAACCGCCATTCGGCGTCCTTGTACTCGGTCTTAAATTTTTTGTTGCCCTTGGTTGGCACGCCGCTCTTAAAATATTCAACAGTGTCATAGCCGCTTACAGCTTTGCTGCTGAAAGTACCCGTATAAATGGAATCGTCAGCCGCCGCGGCGCCGGTGATTGCCACTGTAAAAATCAACGCGATTGCAATTATTAGTTTCTGTAACATTATGAATTTCCGTTTTTGTTAAATTCTCTTGGTTATATATAACCTGCATCGGCGAATTTACTCATCAACAGGACCTCAAACTTTAGTGTAGTTCTGTTGATTGCATTTGGATGGCTGTAATATGGCCTACCCCCTTGGGCGCTGTCCAGCGATTGCCGGTCACAATTCAGGGACCTACCCTAGGTAAGGTTGCAATCAATTTGCAGAACCATCATACAGATGGATGACTATAGCTCACCAATCCGCGCCGCATGCGCCCTATAAGGACAGGCAAACTGTGAAGCAAAACCCAACACTGGCTATCATTCAGGAAGCGCCTGTTTTCCTAAACCTTGCGGCTAGTCTTGACCGAGCGTTAGGCTACATTCGAGCTGCAGCGAGAGACGGTGCTGATATTATTTCGTTTGCAGAATGCTGGCTACCCGGTTACCCGGTCTGGCTTGATTTTTCGCCAAATGCCGCGATCTGGGATCACAGCGGGGCAAAAGCCCTTTTTCGGCTACTCTCGGAAAATTCCGTAGTTCAGGGCGACGAGAATTTAACCGCCTTACAGGGCCTTTCCGACGAACTGGGCGTTTATATCGTCATGGGAACGCACGAGCGCGGCGGCAATACGCTTTATAATACCAGCTTCACCTTCTCCCCAGAAGGCGGCCGCCCGGTGCCGCACAGAAAACTGGTGCCAACGTATACCGAACGACTTATTTGGGGCAGAGGCGACGGCTCGACGCTTGCCGCTGTAAGCACACCGTGGGGTAACCTTGGTAACCTGATATGCTGGGAGCACTGGATGCCGCTCGCACGCGCTGCAATGCACAGCATGGGCGAAGCGGTGCATGTAGCCCAGTGGCCCATTGTCCGCGATATGCACCAAGTGGCAAGCCGCCACTATGCTTTTGAAGGGCGCTGTGCGGTCGCCGCGGCAGGCTCCCTAATAAGCAAACGCGACATCATCGAAGGCTTCAAGTCCCTTGGCAAAGTTGAACCAGAGGCCCTTGCGCTGCTGGAGGCCATACCCGGCGATATCGACAGCCTTATTCATAGCGGCGGTAGCGCAATCATCGCTGCAGACGGCAGCTACATCACCGAGCCCCTTTTTGATCAAGCCGGCACCATAATGGGCACCGTAAATATGGCGCATCAGCTTGAGCAAGGCCAAGCGCTGGATACCGACGGCCATTATAGCCGGCCCGACATATTTGATCTGACAGTGAATATCGCACCGCAAACAGGTGTTTCCTTTAAGGCTGAGTAAACGCTGTCCCCTGCCTGTGACGCCTTCAATTCCCACGCCTCCACGGGTGAAATAGAGGCCTTGCGATTACACTTGTAAACAAAACCTTGACTCTAACGTTTACAGATGTAATCAATGCATCATGACCCAACCAACAAAAAGCATTAGCATCGCTGAAAGCAAGATCATGGAAACGCTGTGGCGTGCCCATCCGCTGACAGCCGATGACATCATAAAAGAAGTCGCTTCGCAGCAAAACTGGAGCGCAGGCACAGTTAAGTCGTTGCTCAACCGGCTTTTATCAAAAGATGCTATCTCGGCAGAACGGGATGGCCGGCGCTTTCTGTATAGCCCTCTGCTCGCACATGACGACTATGTAAACAGCGAAGGCCAAGGACTTCTTGACCGATTATTCGAAGGCCGTGTCTCTTCCTTGTTTGCCCATTTTTCGAAGCATGAACAGCTGAGCGCAAACGACATCAACGATATAAAAAAAATAATAGCGGAGATAGAAGATGACCAGTGAATTATTCCCCCTCCTTGCACAAGCCACGGCAGCTGTGAGCGCCGCAATCTTACTTGTGCTGATAATGCGCGCAAAACTTAGGTCTATTTTCGACGCCCGAGTGGCATACGGATTTTGGCTTATAGTCCCTATCGCCCTATTCGCAAGCCTCATCCCTCTTCAATCCACGACCCCAGTACCGTTGGCACCGCAAGCAGAAAACAGCACCCAAGCGCCCCTTACAACAAGGGCAAGTGGTTCGCTCGACTCTACGGCAATCACAACGCAGCGCCTGAAAAACCAGCAACTGATAAACCAGCGCTTGATAAATCAACGTCAGGCAACTCAGCAAGATGCCTCAAGTGGCATTGCAATGGGTAAAAGTTCGGCACAGCTATATGTCACTTTGTGGGCTCTCGGGTTTTTAGCAAGTTTCGTAGCGCTAATTTATCAGCAAATTCGGTTTGCCGGAAAATACAAACTGCGCCCGCTACATAGCGATGTGAAAATTGCAGAGCATAAACATATTGGGCCAGCCGTTGTCGGCATGTTCAAACCAACAATCATTGTACCAACTGACTTCGAACAGCGTTTTAATCCCCTAGAGCAGGCATTAATCCTTGCCCATGAACGCGCCCACATCAGTGCCGGTGACATTCAGATCAATGCTTTTGCCGCGATATTCGGGTGCCTGAACTGGTTTAACCCGCTAGTATATATTGGCCTTAAGCATTTTCGGATTGATCAGGAACTTGCCTGCGACGAGCGCGTAATGCGGCAACACGGGGCTCACCGTAAGGTTTATGCAAACACCCTTTTGAAATCACAGCTAAGCACACAAAGCCCTCCTCTTTCTTGTGCCTGGATACCGAGTAAATCCCACCCTTTGAAGCAGCGCATTAGCGGGCTGGCTGGTCCAGTTCGGTCAGTCACACGCCGCCGGGTCGGCACTGCGATTTTGCTGGCGACCGTAGGCCTGTCAGGCGCTGCGGCATGGTCAGGTGTTTCTTCAAACCCGATCTATGTCTCTAATATTCAGCTTTCAGAAGAAGACTTATTAGCGGACGCCCAAGGCAGCGCGCTTGTAAATGCGTTGCTTGCACGTCGCTACGGTCATGCTCGGGCGCTCATCAAAGCAGGAGCCAATGTAAGTTATTACCTGCGGGGCGACGGTACGCCGCTTATTGTAGCCGTCCGCCAAGGCAACACGGCCATGTTTGATCTTTTGCTTGAAGCAGGCGCGGATGTGAACGGTGCAGCTCCGGGTGACGGCAACCCGCTAATATGGGCTGCAGCAAACGGTAATCAAAGCATGGTAACGAAACTTATTGAAGCCGGTGCGGACGTCAACGGTGCTGTGCACGGTGACGGCAACCCACTAATATGGGCTGCAGCAAATGGTAATGAGAGCATGGTAACGGCGCTTATAGAAGCCGGCGCGGATGCGAACGGTGGGGTGACCGGTGACGGTAACCCCCTAATATCTGCTGCTAGAAGAGGTAATCTGAGCATGGTAAAATTGCTTATAGAAGCCGGTGCGGACGTAAACGGTGCAGTGCCAGGTGATGGCAATCCTCTAATATCGGCGGCCAGACGCGGTAACCTGCGTATGGTAAAATCGCTTATCGAAGCCGGTGCAGACGTCAACGGGTTCGTGCTAGGGGACGAGACCCCGCTCATAAATGCAGCGTCCGCAAATCGCCTCGATGTTGCGCGGTACCTGATTGAGGCAGGCGCCGAAGTTAATCTGAAAGTGGAAACAGGCAATTACGGAAAGCGCGCCCGCTTTATGTCGCCGTTAGGACAAGCCGAAATAAACCGCCATACCCGTATGATTGAATTATTGCGTGATCACGGCGCGAAGTCTTAGGCCTCTCTGATGAAAAAAACATTTAAACGCATTGGCCTTGGCGTGGCCGTACTGGTCGGCCTCTTCCTGATACTGGTCGCAGGGCTCTCAATTGATCACGCGCGGTTCTTAACCGAGCCACACGACAACAGTGACCGAGGCAGAACCGATACGGCGGTGCTGTCCCCCACATACGAAACTGCTGCAGAAGAAGCGCGTGTGCTAATTGCAAGCTTTCTAGAAGAAAACCGCACACCCGGCTTCTCTATTGCTGTTGGCTATAAAGGCAAACTGGTTTGGGCCGAAGCCGAAGGATATGCGGACCTTGCTACACGCAAGCCCACAACGACAGAAACCAAGTTTGATATCGGCAGTGTCGCCAAACCGCTAACGGCGATCGCGGCCATGCGGCTCGTTGAGAACGGCACACTTTCGCTCGACCAACAGATCACCGCCTACGTGCCTACATGGCCGAAAGACTATGCCCCAATCACCGTACGGCAATTACTGTCTCACCAGGCAGGCATTCGCCATTACGGGTTTTCCTACAAGCCGATCAATTGGTCGTATCCAAGCTTCCCAACAGAAGGCTTCTGGGATGATCATTTTGAAACGTCCGAGGACGCGTTGGTAATCTTTAATACTGATCCACTTCTTTTTGAGCCAGACAGCGGTTTTCGCTATTCCACTTACGGCTATACGTTGGCATCAGCGGCAATGGCCGGTGCAGCGGGCAAACCTTTCCTGCAAATACTCGAGGATGAACTTATCAAGCCACTTGGCTTGAAGAACACAGGCGCCGACTATGGCTTGGCCAAAGTTGAAGGCCGCGCCACAGGATACAGCCGACCGCTAATACCTGTTTTCCCTGAGAACAGACTGATCAAACCACCGCACACGGATCACAGCTACAAGTGGGCAGGCGGCGGCATGGTCTCAACACCCACCGATTTGGTGACAATTGGAATGGCTCTGATAAAGGGCGATCTACTCGGCGACGCTGCGAGGACCGAAATGCTAACGCGCCGCAAGCTTAAAAATGGCGACTTTAACACTCAACACTATGCGCTTGGCTGGCGTATCGGGGATTTTGCCTTTCCGACAAGCGAAGACGAAAAAATAGGCGTTATCAGCCACGGCGGCACGCCCTTTGCTGGGCAAGCAATGATCCTGATAATCCCTGAAGCTGACATTGTTGTCGCGCTGGCTCTCAATGCGCGAACCAAGGCCGGGTCAAGAGCAACGGGGTCTCTAGCGGCAGGAATTGCCCGCATTTTTGCGACATCACAGGTGCCCGCTAACGATTTAGAAAGAGTGTCAGCTCCCCAATCAGCAAATGTAGGGCGCTAATTGGACCGATGCCCTAGCCTAGGGCATCGGCCTTTTTTAGGTACTCAATATCGGCGCCGCTCAGGCCCAAAATCTCTGCTAGAACTTGTTCCGTATCAGCTCCCAAATGCGGGGGGGCGTTCTTATATTCAATCACCGTCTTTGAGTAGCGGATCGGGTTGGCAACACCCGGCACAAGTTCGCCTTCACTGCCGGGCAGTTCAAGTGCCAAGCCGCGCGCTTTCACTTGCGGGTCAGCAAAGACGCGCTTCATATCGTTGATCGGCCCGCCCGGCACGCTTGCCTTCGCCATCATTTCGGTCCACTCGTCTGTGGTTGACTGGGCAATGCGAGCGGTGAGCACAGGGATCAGCGTATCTCGGTTCTCCACACGTGCCGGATTGGTTTTGTAGCGGTCATCTTCCACCAGATACGCCAAGCCGCTTGCGTCGCAGAAGCTTCTAAATTGGCTGTCGTTACCCACCGCGAGCACCATGTCCCCGTCGGATGTCTCAAATGCCTGATACGGCACAATGCTTGGGTGCGCAGTGCCGAGCCGTGCAGGCTGCTTGCCCGACACCAGATACGACAAACTTTGGTTCGCCAGCGCTGCTACCTGTGTGTCGAGCAGCGACATATCAATATGCTGGCCCTCGCCGGTTTTCTCCCGGTGGTGAAGCGCCCCTAAAATTCCGATGGCACTATAAAGGCCGGTGAACAGATCGGTGATTGCCACCCCTGCCCGCTGCGGACCAGATTCTGGCGCACCGGTAATTTTCATCATGCCGCCCATGGCTTGTATAAGCGCATCGTAACCGGGCCGGTCTTTATACGGACCGTCCTGGCCAAAGCCTGTGATCGAACAGTAGATCAAGCCCGGGTTTGCCACTTTCATACTGGCGTAATCGAGGCCGTACTTTTTCAAGCCACCTACTTTGAAATTCTCAACAAGAATATCACAGTGCTTTGCCAAATCGCAGATCAGCTTTTGGCCTTCCCCCGTGGCCATATCGATCGCGACCGAACGCTTCCCCCTGTTCGCACTAAGGAAGTACGCGGAGATCGGTTCTGCACCCTTATCAAAGAAAGGAGGACCCCACGTACGCGTATCATCGCCGCCCTTGGGGCGTTCGATTTTGATCACATCCGCGCCCATATCGGCC
This sequence comes from Kordiimonadales bacterium, assembly GCA_002401685.1. Classification (GTDB taxonomy): domain Bacteria; phylum Pseudomonadota; class Alphaproteobacteria; order Sphingomonadales; family Kordiimonadaceae; genus Kordiimonas. The sequence continues at coordinate 20,466 of NVTU01000047.1, read as the reverse complement.
AGACACTGGGTAGACCAGGGCCCGGCCAAAATACGGCTGAGATCAAGCACACGGATACCTTTAAGAGGTCCTGCCACAATCGTTCCTTACTAAAAAATCAGACAACTAAAACGCTGGCAGGTTGGTCTGCGCACGGCCAAGGATCAAGGTGTGCACATCGTATGTACCTTCATACGTATTCACCGTTTCCAGATTGACCATATGGCGCATCACGTGGAACTCATCAGAAATGCCGTTACCGCCGTGCATGTCGCGCGCCATCCGAGCGATATCAAGCGACTTGCCGCAACTGTTACGCTTGATCAGCGAGATATTCTCTGGCGCGCCTTTGCCTTGATCCATGAGGCGGCCCACACGCAGACAGGCCTGCAGGCCAAGCGTGATTTCTGTCATCATGTCAGTCAGTTTTTTCTGCACCAACTGTGTCTGAGCGAGTGGACGACCGAATTGCTTACGGTCCATCGTATATTGACGGGCGGCGTGCCAGCAGAACTCTGCAGCACCAAGGGCACCCCATGCGATACCGAAGCGGGCTTTATTCAAGCACCCAAACGGGCCGCCAAGGCCTGAAGCATTCGGCAGTAGGTTCTCTGCGGGGACAAAAACGTTATCCATAACAATTTCGCCGGTGATCGACGCACGAAGCGAAAGCTTGCCTTCGATCTTTGGTGTAGTGAAACCTTCCATGCCGCGTTCGAGTATGAAGCCACGGATTTTGCCGTCCAGCTTGGCCCAAACCACGGCAATATCAGCGATCGGGCTGTTGGTGATCCACATTTTAGTGCCGTTCAGCGTATAACCGCCGGAAACTGGCTCAGCGCGGGACAGCATACCGTTTGGGTCAGACCCGTGATCAGGTTCGGTGAGACCAAAGCACCCTACCCATTCGCCAGACGCGAGCTTCGGCAGGAACTTCTGTCGCTGTTCTTCGCTGCCGTATTCGTAAATTGGGTGCATCACTAAGGACGACTGAACGCTCATGGCTGACCGGTAGCCGGAATCGACCCGCTCCACTTCACGCGCAATCAAGCCGTAGGACACATGGTTTACACCTGAGCCGCCGTATTCTTCTGGCAGGGTCGCGCCGAGCAACCCGAGCGCGCCAAACTCGGTCATAATATCGCGGTCAAATATCTCGTGACGGTTGGCCTCAAGGATCCGGGGCATCAGCTTGCCTTGGCAATAGTCACGTGCACTGTCACGGATTAAGCGCTCTTCCTCGGTGAGTTGTTCTTCGAGTAAAAACGGGTCGTCCCATTTAAAAGGAAATCTCGGGGCCATTGTCTATCCTTCAGGATCAAAAAGTCATGTTGGGAATGTATATAGGGCGTTTTCGCTTGTTTAAAGCGATATAAATTACTCACTTCATGAGTATTAATCATGATAATGCATGCAAAACATGATACTGCTCAGTCATGAAACGTAAATTACCGTCCCTTGCCACACTCGAGTGTTTTGAAGCCGTGATCCGCCACGGCTTGGTAACACGCGCGGCAGAGGACCTAAACCTGACGCAAAGCGCCGTTAGCAGGCAAGTATCCAACTTGGAAGCCTTTGTTCAACAGCCGCTTTTTGTGCGCAGACGCAAACGGCTGATGCCCACTGATGCTGCCCTTCGCTACCTTAGGTCCGTTTCGCCTCTGCTGGACACATTGGAGACCGAAACACTCCGCTTGATGAGCTCAAGTACTGAAAATCAGGTTCTCACCCTCGGCCTTTTACCAACTTTCGGGTCCCGCTGGCTAATGCCCAGGCTTGGCGGCTTTACCGAGCATCACCATGATATCCAGCTGAACATCCTTACGGGCCTAACCTTTGAGGATTTCAAGCGCGCCAACGTTGATGTTGCCGTCGCTTACGGTAACGGTAATTTCGCCGGATACCGAAGCTTTCATCTGATGAACGAAACCATCCAACCCGTTATATCGCCGGACCATTATGCAAACCCCGATGTGCTTAGTTACGAGCACCTGCAAATGTCGACCCGCCCCTCGGCGTGGCCGGATTGGCTTGCCGCCCAAAAGATTGAAGCCATGCCCAGCAAAATTGGTCCAACCATGGGGCACTTCACGATGATGATCGAGGCAGTGCGCTCTGGGCTCGGCGTTGCTGTGTTGCCCTCTATGTATGTGCGGGACGATCTCAAAGCCGGGCGACTGCTTGCACCCTTTGGGCCTGCCGTCACCAGCCACAACGGCTATTACTTAATAAGCCCAGATCACTTAGCCAACAGCAAAAAGGTTGCGGCATTCAAAGATTGGCTGCTCATTGAGGCACAAAAGAAAAAGGCCGACTAAAAGCCGGCCTTTCCCCTATTTTATAATACTGGATTTACCAGATCTGAATACGATCTTCAGGGGCCAGATACAGCGCGTCACCTTTTTTAACGTTAAAGGCAGCGTACCATTCATCCATGTTACGAACCACGCCGTTCACGCGGAACTCAGACGGTGAGTGCGAGTCTGATTTAAGGCGTGCGATAAGAGCGGCGTCGCGGTACTTGCGCTTCCAAACCTGTGCCCATGCGAGGAAGAAACGCTGATCGCCGGAAAGGCCATCAATAACCGGTGCTTCTTTGCCACCAAGTGCAAGTTTGTATGCGTGGTATGCCATCGCCAAACCGCCAACATCACCAATGTTTTCACCAAGCGTGAAGTTGCCGTCGACGAAGTTATCTTTCACAGCTTCAAATTTATCGTACTGGCTAGCCAGCGCCGTTGTTTTCGCGTCAAAGTTCTTGCGGTCAGCGTCTGTCCACCAGTTTTCCTGAATACCGCGGTAATCAGACTTGGAACCCTGGTCATCAAAACCGTGGCCCATCTCGTGACCGATTACAGCACCGATGCCGCCATAGTTAACGGCAATATCAGCGTTCGGGTCAAAGAATGGCGGCTGAAGAATAGCAGCTGGGAATACGATCTCGTTGAAAGATGAATTATAGTATGCATTCACCGTCTGCGGTGTCATGAACCATTCGCTTTTATCAGTTTCACGAGAGAAACGAGCAACAGTGATCTCGTGATTAAAGGCATTGATGCTCTTTACGTTAGCAAAAAGGGCACCGGCTTTAATCTCCATCTTAGACAGGTCTTTCCATTTCTTTGGATAACCGATCTTAGGATTGAAGCTGTTGAGTTTTTTGTGCGCTTGTTTCTTTGTCTCTTCACCCATCCACTCAAGACCATCAATACGAATAGCCATTGCAGCACGCAAGTTAGCTACAAGCTGGTCCATCTGCACTTTGGATGATTGCGGGAAGTGACGCTTCACATACACCTGACCAATTGCTTCACCCAACGCATTCAAGCCGCCCACGCGGCCAACGGCGCGCTTCCAGCGGTCCTGCTGCTGTGGCTGACCGTTCAGTGTGGTGCCAAAGAATGCAAAAGTTGTGGCATCAATTTCTTCAGTAAGGATACCTGCGTGGTTGCGAACAACACGGTATGCAAGGAAGGCTTTCCAATCGTCGACACTAATTGAATTAACAAGGCCAACGGCTGCCGCGACTGAACTTGGGAATGTTACATTCAAGTCTTCAATCGTGGTCAGATCACTAGCACCGAAATAGCTATCCCAATCAAAGCCTTTATATTCAGCTTTAAAGTCTGCATAGCTCATTGGGTTAAATGTTTTGTCGCGGTCGCGGCGCTCAGCGCGCGTCCACTGAATTTCAGCGAGCTTTGTCTCAATTGCCAAAATCGCTTTAGCTTTTTCTTCGCCGCCCTCAACACCGGCAAAGCCGAGCATTTTAGCAATGTACGTTACATACTCTGCCCGGATTTTTACGAAATTCTCAGTATCCTGCAGGTAATAGTCCCGGTCAGGCAAGCTCATGCCGCCGATACCAACACCGAGCTGGTATTTGTTAGGGTCTTTACGGTTGATACCAAGACCAGCCGTGATCGGTGAGGAAAAGTTATCTTTCAAACCACGACCGAAAAGAACGGTTAGATCAGCGACATTCTTTACTGCAGCAACATCTGCAAGCATGGCGCGGATCGGGTCAATACCAGCGGCATTGATCGCAGCCACGTCCATATAGCTGTTATAATAATCGCTAATTTTCTGCTCAACGGAGCCGTCCGCAAACGTGCCTTCTTTTAGCTCGTCGATAATGGCTTTGGTTTGGTCGCGGCTGCGCTCACCCAATACGGTGAAAGCACCATAATTTGTGCGGTCTGCAGGCAACTCAAATGTATCAAGCCAGCTCCCATTGGCATAACGGAAGAAATCATCGCCCGGTTTAATCGAAGCTTTACGCGCAGTAAGGTCAACGCCCCACTTGCCAAGCTCAGGGGCTTTGTCGGCTGCTACCACAGTTTTTGCGCTGGCTGCTTCTGTGCTGTTCGCGTGAAGTGCCACACCGTTTGCTGCCACTAATAGGGCAACAGACGCTACTGACATTTTCAAAATATTTTTTATCATGTCCCGCTCCAGGATTATTGTTTTTCAATTCAATACTGGTGGACGCAGGCCTCAAGAAGGCCACCCGCTAATTTTTAACTGTTCATCCACCCGCGCACACCTAACCAAAAAGCAGGCAGCCGCGTCAATAAACCTAAGGTATAGGGCGTTCTAATTCTAAGGCCCAGGCATGTTTTAAGGCACGATTTGGTGAGTTACTGGGGAAAACAGGGCCATCCAGCACAAGCCATTCTCGGTAGCCAGGCCAAACCATGTAAGCGATTCGCCCAGGTACGATAAAATTACGCCATTAACTTCATGGACTTACTACATGTCTCTCGAAACTGATGCAGCAGAACCGAAATAGCTCAGCGAAAGGCTCTATCCCGCGCACCGGAAATCCAAGGTGCAGCCCTTGTTGCAACAAAACACCAGAACAAGTGATAATTTCAGTTACACTTGAAACAAGTAACGAAGGGTCACTAGTGCCCTTCTCCAAAAATTGAGCAAGACTCACACCTGATAGAGAGGCGATCTGCCAAACCAGGCACCACCTCACTCTCTCTCGCTCTGATATTTCCTTTTTGTGTTTTATGCGCTAGAGAAATGCTAAGGCGTCTACCTTCCGCCAGATGGTGCGCTGATCAGATCAAGGTGACGACGCAAATGAAGACACTTTTCAGGGAACCCATCGTTCACTTCCTTTTGGGCGGCATACTGCTTTACGCTGTACTGTCCGCATTAGTGAACCAGAACGATGCTGCCGAAGACGGTGCTATCTTCGTGTCTAAGGGCGCGATCACTACCTATATGCAGTTTCAGAAAGAAGAGTTCAGCGCCGAGGACGCAGCGCAAACACTCGCAGCGATGCCCGCGCAAGAGCGTGCTAACTTGGAATTGGACTATATCCGTTCAGAAGCCCTGTACCGTGAAGCACTTGCCCTGGGCCTAGACCAGAACGATGAAGAAATTCGTGAACGGTTGATTGAGAAAATATCATTTGTGATTGGAAGTACTGCTGCCACTCAGAGCGAGCCTTCAACTGAAGCCCTCAAAGCTTACTTCAAGGAAAATGCAGCAACATACAACACGCCAGCCGAGGCAAGTTTTGTTCACATCTTTTTTAATGCCAAACTCCACGGCATGACAGGCGCCTATGAAAAAGCAGAACTGTTATTGACGGAGCTCAGCAAAGAAGCATCGGCGCAGGTAACTGCGAAGCACGGTGACCGGTTTCATTTTCTGCGCACCTACGCCAATCGCCGCCGTAATATGGTGGTGGATCACTTCGGCACGGAAATGAGCGAGAGCATTTTCAGCAGCGGCAATCACGATGTTTGGATTGGCCCATTCTGGTCACGGTACGGCGCGCATCTGGTGAAGATATCCAGCATCACACCCGAGATGCCTGCGACGTTCGAAAAAGTTAGAGGCTTCATATTGACGGACTATAAAAAGGACCGGCAGGCAGCAGCCTTGCAAACAGCAACGGACAAGCTTGTAGAAAAATACTCGGTGGTTCGCCCAACAAAGGTGATTAAGTAAATGCGCCTAATCCTTTTAGTTTTATCGCTTATAATGGTCCTCTTTGTGTCATCAGATACGAAGGCACACGAAGGCCGACCTATCTACATAGAACTGACCGCACAACCGGCCGAAGTTGGCAGCAAATATCTGGTGCGGTGGCGTATGCCGCCTGTCCTGCCTGCAGGCGAAATCCCTACAATTCAGGTTTACGGGGCAAGCTGCCATTATAACCCTGAATATAAGAGACTGCCTGCCCTAACCGGAACCGACACTCTCGAATGTAGCGATACGGATCCTTCGCTTGCCGTCTCCCTGAGCTACCCTAAATCAAACCCAGCGCTCTCAACGTTGCTCTATGTTCAAAACTTGGACGGCAGCGACCGCACTGTTTTCTCTGGCCCGGAAGTAACTCTCGTTCAAGTTCCCAAAGACGGTAGCTTTTGGGAGACAGCACAGCAGTATACAGTCGCGGGCACAGACCATATTCTGTCAGGGTATGATCATCTGCTTTTCGTCTTGTGTTTGATGCTGCTTGCGGGTTCGCTGCGGCGCGTATTCCTAACCGTTACAGGCTTTACGTTAGGACATTCTGTGACACTGGCTTTGTCGGTGCTTGGTGGCTGGTCGTTACCGCCAACCTTTGTTGAGCCGTTGATTGCTTTCAGTATTCTCATCCTCGCTACTGAGATCGCGCGCGGCAAAAAGGATACGCTTACCTACAAACACCCCGTGATTATCTCAACGGCCTTTGGTCTCCTGCACGGCTTTGGCTTTGCGGGGGCGCTCGCGGAGATCGGCCTACCGTCCAGTTTACAAGTTCCTGCTCTGGCGTTTTTTAATATCGGTGTTGAAATCGGACAGATTGCTTTTGTTATTGCCGTCTACGGCGCGTTTCTTCTGGTGAAGCCGCTTCTTAACCACCCCCGTCTTGCTGATCTTCCGATACGAAGTGCACGTATCGCCATTTACCCTGCAGGCATCCTTGCGGCCTTCTGGACAATTGAGCGACTGGCAACACTCTAGTTAATCTGCACACCCTACAGTCTAGGTTGCTGATTTCACATTGAAACCATCGGCGAATGGCTTACTTTCATGAACCAATGATCATTGAAGCGGGAGATTTATGATGACTTACGAGAAAGCCTTTATCGTATCACGCAGCGACATTCGCAGCTTTAAAACTGAAACCAGTGAGAATGCGACACCGCTTGGTGACGGTGAAGTTTTAATGAAGGTCGATCAGTTCTCCTTCACTGCTAACAACATCACTTACGCGGCCTTTGGTGACGCAATGAAATATTGGGACTTTTTCCCGGCGAACGACGGCTGGGGAACCGTGCCTGTATGGGGCTTTGCGGATGTGGTTGAAAGTAATTCGGGTGATGTTTCCGTGGGCGAACGGTTTTACGGGTATTTCCCAATGTCATCCCATTTGCGCGTAACGCCTGCCAAAGCTTCAGCTAACGGTTTCTTTGACGGCGCGGCTCACCGCCAGCACCTCAGCCCGATTTATAATTATTACAGCAACACCAAAACTGATCCTGGCTACAATGCTGAGCAGGAAGCGCTTCAAATGCTATTCCGCCCACTGTTTATGACTAGTTTTCTGATCGATGATTTCCTGGATGACAACGGCTTTTACGGGGCAAAGCAAGTGGTGCTGTCAAGCGCCTCATCCCGCACAGCGTACGGCCTCGCCTTTCAGCTAGCACAGCGCAGCGACATCAAAGTGATTGGCTTGACGTCTGATAGAAACATGGCGTTCGTTGAGGGCCTTGGCTGCTACGACAAGACGGTAACATACGATAATGTTAGTGAGCTCGACGCCAGCTTACCTACCGTTTATGTCGACATGGCAGGCAGTGGGCCCGTACGCGCGGCAGTGCACACGCATTTTGCCGAAAATCTGAAATACAGCTGCTCGGTTGGGGCATCACACTGGGACGACCGCGGTAGTAATGAAGACCTGCCCGGCGCTAAACCCACGCTGTTTTTTGCGCCGTCCCAAGGCCAGAAACGCAGTAAAGACTGGGGTGAAGCTGGCATGCAGCAACGCACGGGTACTGCGTGGCTCAAATTCGTAGAGTTTGCCGGCAAGCTAACAACAGTTGTTGAAAGCAAAGGTGAAGACGCCATTTCATCGGTTTATACCGATACGCTTACCGGTAACACCAACCCCACTGAAGGCAACATTCTCAGTTTCTAATCAAAGTCGAGGCGCTCCGCTGGCATCAGTCTATCGGAGCGCTTTCGGCAACTTCCAGCCGCGCAAAATGGCTGCGGCGCGAATGGTAAAGGCAATAGCGATAGCGCCCCAAAGAGAGACGCTTCCGTCAACGCCCGCATAACTGAGCAAGCAGAACGAACCAGCACCGGCAAACGCTGCTGTTGCGTACACTTCCTGTTTCAGTACAAGCGGTATTTCGTTACAGATCACATCGCGGATAATGCCGCCCGCCACCGCCGTTGCCACACCGAGTGTAACAGCAACAATTGCACTGTCCGAGGCCGCCAGTGCTTTCTCAGCCCCGACTACACTGAAAAGCGCAAGCCCAGCCGCGTCTGCCCAAACAAGCCAGGTCTTACGGCTCGCGACCCTGCCCGCGAATAGAAACACCAGTACTGCCGCCGCAAGTGCCGCCCAAAGGCTGGCGTTTCCCGCGACCCAAAACACCGGCACGTCCAATACCAAATCACGCAGCGTGCCGCCGCCCACGGCTGGCATAAGCGCGAGCACGCCAATACCGAACAAATCCATATCTTTACGCGCCGCCGCAAGCGCACCGGAGATCGCAAAAACAAAAACACCTGCAAGATCAAGATATGTAAGGAGTTGGTCCATAAATCGCCGCTGTTACTGTGAATATCATAGGGGCATGATTGATTTAAGTAGGCGCGTCAAGCAAAGCGGACATTTTCGACCTAAGCAACACGTCGCCCTTGCAGGAACCGGGAAGAGAGCAAAAAAAACAGCCGTCGACACCATTTGATATTGGCTAATGCGTGTACACGCTCCAAATGCCCTCTAACAGCCCGACAGTTCTATTCTTTCTACCGGCTTTCGGGTGCCCCGGCGTGTAGATAATCTTGGAAAGCGCCTCGTATGCTTCCTTTTCAGAAATACCAATAACTTCAATAATTTCTAGATTATGCGCTCTGCAGTCCGCGCCGACATTCAGCCTAAATGCTACTTGCCCGGTTTCCTGCTGATAGGGCTCGTGGGAGAAATACCCCGTTGGATCATAGGAAACAACGTGTGTGATCCAGGGACGGAACGTGTCAGCCTTCACCGTATTCTGGCACGCAATTTCCTGGTTTCCGAGTTTATAATTTAACTCTGTTCGGCGTTTATAAATTTGCCATATCCGACGTTCGTTTGGATCCAGTATCTTGTAAGCCCTAAAAGCTCCTTCGTAGGCGTGCAAAGCCTTCTTGTGCCAGCCGGCAGCGCGCTCAGCTTCCCCTAACCAGAAATATAGCGTTGCTTCATAATCAACAATACCAATAGCTGGAAACTGATCCAGCATAAGCCATGCTTTCCGCACATGCGGCGCGGCTCGTTCAAAGTCGCCCACTTGCCAATAAAGCGTCGCTAAGCCCACGTGCATTCTTGCTGCGAAAAAACTGCCCTGTGGGTAATGGACATTAAGCAGTGCCTTAGCTTTATCGTACCACGCATAGGCCAAGTCTGGCTCATTACGCCTCGTCGCCTCTTCTGCTGCGGCAAGTAGAGGCGAGATATGGGCGGGTGCCTGTGCATCATGGGCCTCGCCGTACAATACCAGTGCTTCTTTGAACAAACTAAGCGCCACAGGTTCCTTATAACGGGCAGAGGCTTCGGCATATGCAAACACAATTGGGGCCAAGTGGGCCGGGTCTTCAGAATAAAGTTTATGCCCGGTTTTATAGACTTTTTCGGCAAGCAAGAAACCAACTGCTTTATTATAAAGTGATTTCGCTTCGGTGAAGGTAATCTGCTCTTGCTCAAGCTGCCTCTTCAATAGTGATTGCTGGTCCGGCGCAGCCAACCAAGGCGCTGGTGCCATTAAAATTGCTACCAGTATAGTTGTAATCATAAGTATCCCCTAATCCCCATCAAAAGATAAGTAATTACATAACACGTTCAAATATTATCTCAAAGCAGTTCTCGGAAAGGGTCAATAGGCGACAGGCGATCTCCTAACTTTCAGGGTTGCGAACCACAGTATTACTGCGTCATCTTATGAGGCACCAGATACTGCGTAGCACCATCGTCCCAGCGTGCGACCTCTACGCCGAACGCACGTTTCAAGTTTTCCGGTGACAGCACCTCGGCAGGTGATCCTTCCGCCAGAACACTTCCTTCATACAGCAAGATCAGCTTATCGCAGTAGCGCAGCGCATAGCCCAAATCGTGTAGCACGACCATCACACCAACGCCGCTTTTGGCCTCAGCTTTCAAGCATTCCATCACCTGTAGCTGGTGGGCAGGGTCGAGCGAAGCTATGGGCTCATCCGCTAGGATATACCCGGCACCAACAGCCAAAGTACGCGCCAGGAGCACGCGCGCGCGCTCGCCGCCTGAAAGTGTTGTCACCAAGCGATCACGCAGATGGATACAGTCCGCTTTTTTCATTGACGCTGCGACTGCAGTTGCGTCCTTCACTGAGATGCTCTGCCAAGGATTCATGTGCGGTGTTCGGCCCAGTTCAACAGTGCGCTCCACTGTAAGCGGCCAATGCACAGGCGCGCCTTGCGCCATATAGGCGATCTTCTTTGCGCGCTCCTGCAAGGGCAGCTCAGCAAGATCCGTTTCATCCAGCCTAAACCTGCCTTGCTGCACAGCGACAAAGCCGAGAATAGCCTTGACCGCGGTACTTTTACCTGCGCCGTTAGGGCCAATCAGCCCCACCAATTTACCGGCGGGTAAATCAATGGAAGCCTCTTTTAAGATTTGCGCCCCACCAAGTCGAACGCTTATATTTTCCGCGAAAAGGTTGCTCACCGCATACTCTCCCGCGTTTTGAATATGATATAGATAAACATCGGCGCGCCGATAACCGCCATCACCACACCCAGCCGCAATTGCCCGTGCCCAATAGGCAGGCGCGTTAAGATGTCCGCAAGTGTCATCAGAAGCGCACCCGCAATGGCGCTCGGCAACAACAGCCTTCCGGGCTCATGGCCAATGAAAGCGCGTACAAAATGCGGCACCACGAGGCCAATGAAACCAACGGCCCCGCATACAGATACCGTTGCACCGACCGAAAGCGCTGTCCCCAGCACGATGCGCCACCGCAAGCGCTTCACGTCGATGCCCAGGCTCTGCGCCGTATCGGCGCCTAGACTTAGCGCATTAAGCCCCTGCCCCGTACCGATCATCAAAATCCAGCCGATAACAATGAAGGGACCAGCAAGCAGCAGATCATCAAAAGTGCGGTTTTCGAGTGAACCCAGCATCCACAAAACCATATCCTGCAAAGACATCGGCGAGGCGGCGAAGTTCATCACCAGCGACACGCCCGCGGTAGCCAAACTGGAAATACCAATGCCCGCGAGAATAAGCGTCAGCACGCTGCTATCCCTTGATGCCAACATCATCAGTACAAATGTAGCCATCAGCGCGAAGGCCATGGCAAACAGTGGGACGGCCATGGCCGACACCGCCGCGACACCCATATAGATAGCGACAACAGCACCGAAGCCTGCCGAGGCGGTAACTCCGATGACACCAGGGTCCGCAAGCGGGTTCCTGAGCAGCCCTTGTAGTGCCGCGCCGGTATAACCAAGCGTCGCACCCGCCATCATACCAAGGATAATGCGCGGCAAGCGCAGCTCGCGTACGATAATCGACATGCCGTCGTTGCCGCTGGCGAACAGTGCATCAGTGAATTGCCCAATGCTCAGCGTGACCTGACCAAACAAGCCGGAAAGTAAAGCTGCGAGGGCAAGAGCCACCACGAGCGCCACGTTCAACGCCCAAGGCTTTCTAGTTAGATAGGCAATCATTCAGCTAACCCTTTAAGTAGCCCCAGCTTACCGGCCTCAGCACGGATAAACTCCGCGGCCTCAGCCGCGAACGCCCCGCTGCAAGACAGATAGCTGCTTGGAATATTAATCACTGGCAAATCCCCCATCAGGCGTTTGTAAACGCCGTGCCTGCCGCTGCTCCAGTGCGATACCAGCACATCATCATCCCCGAAGAAAGCGGCGACAACAAAATCTGGCGGAGACAGTACAATTTTCTCAAGTGGCAAAGGCGCCCAGGATACGATGCCCGCCTCTTCCGCGACGCTACCAAACCCAGCAAGCTTAATGATGTTATCAACGAATGTCCCGGTACCAGCGGTGAAGCCGCTCGGGGTCATATAAACCGCTTTTGCGGCACTTTTTGGCAGCGCTCGCAAAGCGGCAATGCGCCGTTTTTGCGCTGCCACATATTTTTCAGCTCGGCCCGTTTTGCCGAGTTTTTCCCCAACGGCAAGAAAGGCATCAAGATTGCTTTCAAGCGAATAAGCAAAGGGCGGCTGGTAAGAAGCGATGGAGGCGCTATCCATAATCTCAGTAGCGCGTGGCCCGCCCCGCCACGTCCGCAGCACCAAGCGTGGGCGCATAAGGAGGATCTCTTCCATAACGCCCCTGACAGTGGCCAGCCCTTGCGCCCTATCCGCGTAAAAAGAGCGCGGCAGCGGCCCTTCAAAGGAAACTGCCTGAATGTCGGATTTATCTGCCAACGCCAGTAAGAATTGGTCCGCACAGAAATCGATTGAAACGAAGCCGGGTGCCTTGGTGCCCGTTTGGCCCGCCTCGTCTTTTGCCTGCACAACGGGGAATGCCGCGCACACAGAAACTGAAGCGGCAAGCATGAGCCGCTTCAGGTATTTGTTCTGGTGTAGCCTAAGGGCCATTAAAAAGTGCTCCGCACTCCAAAGAAGCTTGAGATACCCGGCGTACCGAAACCGACAATCTGCTGATACTGGTTATCAAACAGGTTATCGATGCGCCCGTAAAGCTCATATCTATCATCAATCTTATAGGAGGCGCGCAGATCTACGCGTGTCCAGCTCGGATTGATGCTACCTGGGCTATCGACTTCATTGCCGTTATGGGTAACCGCAATGTTGGTTGTGAACGCATCCGACATCGCCCATTTCAGGTTGGCGTAAAACTGATTTTTAGGCCGGCGCACCAAACGTGCGCCTGTGTCAGTGTCTTCCGCGTTGGTAATGGAATAATTCGCCGCAAAGCTAACGGCATCCGACAAAGTTGCATCCAGGCTTATTTCCACCCCGTCAAGTTTGGCGTTTTTGATATTATCAAAACCAGCAGTGAAGGAAAAATCGATCAAGTCTTCGATGGTTTGATCAAAGTATGTGACGCCAATTTTCAGGGCATCGCCTAGGAATTTCTGTTCAATTCCAAATTCGAACGCGTCAGAGCGCTCCGGAGACAAATCTGCATTGGGAGCCGTCAGACCGCAAAAACCACAGATGAAGGTGAGCTGGAAAACGCTTGGTGCTTTAAAGCCCTCGCCGTAGTTGGCGAAAACCCGCGTACCGGTTTCATCAATATTATAGGACGCCTGAAACTGGGTGCTTGTTATGGTTCCGTACTGCTCATGATCATCTGTCCGCAAACCGCCAGACAGGTTGAACCCATTTTGCGAGTATGAAAGCAAGCCAAACAAACTATTGATTGAAAAGCTGTCTGTAGCACCGTCCACACCAGATGTTACATTTTCGTGCTGAGCGCCCGCGCTAAGTGACCAGTGATCGTCAAAAGCGAATACACCGAGGTAATCCAGATTGAACCGCTTGCCTTCAGCTGGGAACGACCCTGTTTCGGAAATGCTTTCGCGGTCTATTCCAGAATATTCGATTGAAACTGTATTATCCAATTTACCGTCAAAAGCTTCCAAGCGTAGACGGCCACCGATTAGATACTCTTCAGACACAGATAGGTCTGCCGTATCTGCCAAGCCGAAGGTGAAATCTGGTTGAAAAACGAATGCATCATTCTCGGCTTCGCTGTCGCTGTAGCTACCAAAGAGCTCAACCTCTAGAGCATCGGTAATTTCTGCTGTGACACGCCCACGCAAGGTATAGCTTTCGTAACCGTCAGCTTCCGTGCCTTCATCAAAACGCGAGATTCCGTCTGAATTGATATAGCTGCCTGCAACGTTGAAGCTCAACACGCCAGAACCGCCGCTAAAGGAAGTTCCCGCACGCACAGTATCATAAGCGCCGAACTCAGCAAAAGCGCTACCACCAAAACCGCTGGCTCCTGACTTGGTGATGATATTGACCACGCCGCCGATAGCATCTGATCCGTAAAGAACTGCTTGGGGTCCCTTTAGAACTTCAATGCGTTCAATTGTTGAAGGGTCAAGCGTACTGAAATCAAACCCGCCACCTGGAGCCGACGCATCATTTACCTGGACGCCGTCGATTAGCACCACAGTCTGATCAGTGGCCGCCCCGCGAATACTCACTGTGGCTAAGCCACCAATCGAGCCATTCTGATTTATTGAAACACCAGGGAGAGTTTGCAGCGCATCAATAACGAAAGCAAACTGGCCTTCGTTCAAGGCGTTTTTGTTTAAGACGCTGATACTCGCGCCAATATCCGACAAATTTTGCGGACGACGTGACGCGGTAACAACAAGTTCTTCTAGATTTTCATCATCATTTGTATCCTGCGCAAACGACGCCGTTGCAGGCAACAAAACGGTTGAACCCAGCAATAATAATTTTAAATAGTCAGTCATCTTGATATCCCATTCCACATCCGGAATAACCGGAGCATATATAATTTGCTGTAGGGAAAACGTCGAAAACCTGACAGGTTCCGTGCACAGCGGCGAAATGGTCGCCGACACGGATGTCCGCTACTGTTTGGTTAACCCGACCAACAGAGGGGCGACATGACGGCAGGTCTCCTGACTTGTGGGTCGGATGCATCTCACCGCCTTCCCGGTTTCCCGATAAAGGGACCAGTGGCAATTAGGAGAAATGCTCCCCACTTACAGTTGCGGGTACAGTTTCGGATTTGTATCGCTAGTTAAGCCAAATTGACGTTCACTTGCGCACGTACCGAATTCCCTCTTAGCCTTTTATATACAAAAGGAACCGTCGCCTGCGGCTATACGGTATTGTCGACACGTCCGCAAGTCGATTATGCGGTGACCCGCGCACCTAACCCGCAACAATAAGTAGTAAGAAAGTGACTTTTATTCTCAAAAAGTGCATATAAACAACTGTAGAGGATTTATTAACTTTAAACTGTCAGCCTGCGGGCTTTACCGAATAAGATTGCACACAAACTAACATCATGCGGCGCAATCTAAATGGTATGATGCGGTAAACATTGTAACGAGTCTAATGACGGGTGAGGTCAGCGAACTGTTTTGATTAAGGGATATGGAAGACCGTGTCAGCATTTTTAAAATTTTCTATTTTATTACAGATTGTTGCCTCTATTTCTGCATTTAGTTCTGCCTATGCCAGTGACGTGCGTATTCTTTACGTCTCGTCGCTGCCGGAGATCGTCCGAAATAATGGTAAAGCAGGACTGGCTGAGGTTGCTGCTTTTGTTCGCGCCGAACGGGATAAAAACGAAAATGTTATTTTTGTCCATGGCGGGGCCTCTTTAGGCCCCTCAGTTCTAGGGGCGCTCGATAGAGGTGCCCATATGATGGATATTCTCAATCTTATTGAACCAGACCTAATGGCTGTTGGAAAAAGGGAATTTTCCTATAGCGAAGACCAGTATACGGTGCACGCGCAGTCTTCAGCTTTCCCGTTCGTAGCCTCCAATATGATATCCAAGTCAACGGGCAAAACCATCGATGCCACAGAAGCTGATTTTATTATCGAACTTGATGAATTAACGGTTGGCTTCATCGCCTTGACCTCTGAGAATGTAATCCGCCAATATGGGACCAAAAACATTACCATGTTGCCAGCTGATACAGTCGTTCGTCAAAAATCCAGAGAATTGAGAGAGCAAGGCGCCGATGCTATAGTCTTGCTTGCCGATACCGATTTTAAAGATCTTTCGATATATACGGCCGACAAAACTGTCGATGCCATTTTTTACGCCGACAATGACTCTAATCCTTTCTCAGTCGATGCGAGCGGCTCGACGCTAACAAAAGGTGCCCTAGACGGCTCACTAATAGTTTTAACCATGAAACTGGCCGCAGAAGAGAATTTGTCGGCCCCCATCTCACGCGTCACGACACATGCTGAGACAGTAGACCTCTTCAGCCTACCCGCCGACCCTGAAGTTGCGTCCTTGATGCAATCTTATTCCAGCAGACTATCCATATTGTTAAAACAAGAGATCGGCGTTGTTTCAAGTCCGTTCGATACAATCCGCGCGAATATCCGAAAAGGCGAAAGTGCGTTTGGCAATTTGGTTGCCGACGCAATGCGTGATGCAATGGGTGCAGAAGTGGCCTTCCTAAATGGCGGCGGTATCCGTGGGGATAAGCGTTACGCCGTAGGCCAAATAATAACTCGTGAAGACATCCAACTCGAATTACCCTTCAATAATACTGTCGTTTTATTTGAAGTGACCGGCCTTCAGTTGCTGCAAGCACTGGAATACGGCTTAGGCTGTGTAGAAAACTTGGACGGCTGTTACCTGCATGTTTCCAATATTGAAATGACATACGACCTATCCAAGGCAGCTGGTAGCCGGATCGTTAGTGCCAAAGTAGCAGGCCAACCAATCCGATCGGCGCAAACCTACCGCCTAAGCACCCTGAACTTTCTCGCAAACGGTGGGGATGGATTTGAAATGTTGGAAGGCATACCAAGACTGAGCCAGCCGGGTTCAGGCAAGTTAATGTGGCAAGTCGTTGCAGCCTACCTTCAAAAACAAGATAAGATTGAACCAATGATCGAGGGGCGCTTAACCGCCCTTAATGGTGATGAATAAAATAATTCTACCATCTGATGCCAATGCCGCCAAACGGAAGGTGGGCATAAGTGTGCGCATAACGCTGGGGGTGGCCACCCTAGTAGTCCTCGTAATTGCCTTAGCCACACTATCGTTTTTTGCCCTCAAGCGTTTTCAGGATGATATTGTTCAACTATCCACTAGTGCCCTTCCTGCTCTTGCTGATGCAGCAAGTCTAAGCACTGAACTGGAAGGCGTCCTGCTGGGCGCTGTCCAACTTACCCGCGTTCGTAGCCACGCTGAAAGACGCATCGCCCTTCAAGACACACGTGCGGGGCTTGAGACGGCAACAGCGATTGCCGCAAAGCTGCAACCCACCAATCCAGGGCAACTATTAGAGGCTACTCTTAATGTTTTGGCGACGACGATCGAGGATTTGAACCAAATAAAGTCAAGCCAGCTCGATGCCGCCGCAACCATAAAGCTTGCGGAAAACGAGCTTAACAATTTTACGTTTCGAATATCCAACGAGTTACAAACGATAAGTACCCGTGGCCTAACGGACGGGGAACGCAGGGCTCTTGCGGGTTGGCAGTCAGACTTGACGGCAACAACACTAAAAGGGTTGCAAGTCATACAGTTGGACAGCCTTCGTCAGGTACGGCGTTTACAAGCCAGCTTAACAACTTTTACCCGAGCGCTTAGGCAATCTCACATAACATCTCGTCCCTTTTTTGAGGCCTTCCAATTGGAAGCTGAAAAAGGACTGATAGGCCTTCTTTTTGATGGTGATGGCCTCTTTCCTGCAGCAAGGGCAACACTTAGAAAGCGGCAACAAGCCCAAGGACTTGAGCAACAGACCCGTGTATTGGTAAACGAAATCGTCAACTCTATGGCCTCGCTTACCGACACTATCAATCGCAACGCAAAAACCAACGCCGACGAACTTATCAATTTTGCTGATGAGCAAATATTGTACATCAAGCTCGCAGGCGCCATGGCCTTCCTTATCGCGATATTTGTATTCTTCTATTTCGATCGCTGGATTTCAAGCAGACTGCGCGCCCTCAACGAAGCTGTTATTTCCCAAACTGAAGGAGACACGGCAATCATCCCCATTCAGGGCAGGGATGAAATAGGCGAAATTGGCCGATCCGTGAGTTTTTTCATCGGGGAAATTGATCGCAGACAAAAGCAAATCCGAACCAGCGAGCGACAGTTCCGCGACATTGTTGAAGGATCTGTTCAGGCCATTCTCATCATAGCCGATGACGCGCCTTTGTTTTGGAACCAGGCCTTGGTCCAGATGTTTGGTTTTTCTTCCTCAAGCGAGCACACGGACTTTGCAGCCGTTGTAGAAAGATTACCACATTCTGCTCTCACCGCGCCTGAAGCTGGAAAGATAAAAACTTTTAACCGGGTACGTATCAACACACTAGCAACGGAAGAAAAATGGGTCGATTTAGCGACGACAGCGATCGTATGGAACGGTATTCCTGCAACACAAATCATTATTGCAGATGTGACACACAGTGTTGAAGTTGAAAAGACGCTACAATCTGCAAAAGAAAAAGCCGAAGAAGCCGCGCAGGCAAAAACGCAATTCCTTGCTACCATGAGCCATGAGATACGGTCACCTATGAATGGCATCATTGCGATGTCCACGCTACTACAGGAGAGCAACCTGAAAGCGGAATATCACGACATGTCGTCCGTGATTAATCAGTCAGCCAACGCACTTTTGTCCATCATCGACGATATTCTCGACTTTTCAA
Source organism: Kordiimonadales bacterium (assembly GCA_002401685.1). Lineage (GTDB taxonomy): Bacteria > Pseudomonadota > Alphaproteobacteria > Sphingomonadales > Kordiimonadaceae > Kordiimonas. The sequence continues at coordinate 1,876 of NVTU01000047.1, read as the reverse complement.
AAATCGAAAGTGGCAAACTGGATATTGAAGTCACTGAGTTCGAGATCATACCGCTCCTTAAAAGCATCGGCGAATTAATGGCGCCAAAATTCCAACAGCGCGGTATTGAGTTTGTGCTGGACGTATCCCAGAGCCTGCCTCAAACGCTGCACGGCGATGCTAATCGGCTCCGCCAGATAATGATCAATCTAGTAGGTAACGCCGAAAAGTTCACGAGTAAGGGCCACGTCCGCTTGAAAGTTCAAGCAATCGAAGAAGAAAATGAGCAAGAAGTATCAGTTTCTTTTGCAGTTGAAGATACAGGAATTGGTATCAATGCAGAGACTTTACCGCAGCTGTTCACACCTTTCAAACAAGCAGAAGCCTCGACTGCCCGGCAATATGGAGGCTCTGGCCTTGGCCTGAGTATTTGCAAACACCTTGCTGGATTAATGGGCGGTACCATTACAGCAATAAGTGAACCTGGAACCGGTTCGACGTTTACTTGCACCTTACCTTTCCAACCAGGAAAGCCGGCCCAGAAAACCAACCGGAAAAAACTACTAGGAACGACGGTTGTGGTTTGGGTCCACAAAGCCGCACGGGAGATGGCAACTCGCGTAATCTCACATGAAGGCGGCACACCGGTCATGGCATCACGGACCGACGACCTTTCTAAAGTCATTCCGAAAAAGGCGCTCGTAGTTGTAGATGCTTCTCTGGTATCCGGCGACGAAATAGCACAAAAGAAACTCGCCCGAGCCCTAGCGGGAAAAGACGCCCGCGTGGTACTGATATCGCCGCATGGTAGCCAGTTCAGGCCCGACCTTTTCAAATTCCCCGTCGCGGCAAGCCTCAACAAACCTATCACAGGAAATGACCTAATCGGTCGACTGATTGCCGCAAAAGACGGCGAAACAGCGGAGCCTGCTACCGAGGAGTTCAGACAGCGAAACTATATTGTCCCGAAACGGGAAGTTGCGGAGGCAGGCCACGCCCTTATCCTTGTGGCGGAAGACAACCCTATCAATCAGGTTGTTATACGCAAATCGTTAGATCATCTGGGCTTTGCCATAGACCTCGCCGAAAATGGGCAGGAAGCGCTGGACCTCTACAAAAGCAACCATTACGGGCTAATTTTAACTGATCTCCATATGCCGTTGATGGATGGCTTTGACTTTGTAAGTGCCGTACGACGCCTGGCAAATGATCATGCCCGTACGGTCCCTATTATTGCCCTCTCTGCTGATGTCCTACTTGAGACGAAGGAAAAAGGGCGGGCCGTTGGCATAAATGCGTTTCTACCCAAGCCAGTCAATCTCGACGACTTAAACGAAGCCATTTGCCACTGGCTGCCCGCCGCAGCCAGCTGCTTTTCACGCGCCAGTAACTGCGCCCGCACACCAGAGCGGACACTCTGCACCCAGCTGCTTTTGCCGCTGCTATCAACCCCGGCCAGCAGATACCAGGGGGTTTGGTAGCGCCAGTCCCGGCGGGTTGTCAGGTAGCGCACAACATCCATACCCTGACGCACCCGGATGCGGTTCAGCACTTGCCAGCCTGTGGGTTGTTGCTCTTCATCCTGTTGCTGCTGACGCTTCTGCGACAGTGCCTGAAAGGCCTTACGGACGGCCTTCAGTGGCCAGCTGAACAGTTTTATGGTGATGTCTGACACCGACGCCACGACATCGCTGCCGGCTTTAAGCAGCCAGATCAGCAGAATAACGAGCAGTGTCAGTAACAGAATCAGGCCAATAAACTGCCACAACGGATCGGTCCAGATTGGCCGCAGATTTTCGATCAGTGGCGCAAAGCGCTCACCAAGTGACATCAGCAAGGCCTGAACGCTGTCCTGAATCTGGTTCAGCAGGGGTTGTATCAGACTCATTTGCTATTA
>NVTU01000046.1 GCA_002401685.1 Kordiimonadales bacterium | reverse complement strand
TATGAACGGCGATGGCAGTGGGCGCGTAAACCTAAGCAACCATCCCTCTGAGGATCATTTTGGTGCATGGTCGCCTGACGGACAGCAGATTGTATTTTCATCCAACCGCAGTGGTAAGGAACAGCTTTATGTAATGCAGCGGGACGGCTCAAAGGTGCGCAGGCTCACATATTCTGAGTATACGGACCGTTGGCCGCGCTGGGCGGGGGACGGCAGTTATATCGTTTTTGACCGCAACGACGGCGATAAAGGCTCAAATATGGTGCTGATTAAGCCTGACGGTAGCGGCGAGCGGCAATTGACGGAAAACCGGTCCTACCACATTAAATAAATAATTAGAGTTGGAATGTCGGGTGCGACTTCAATATCTCATCTTCTGGCTCGGCTGAGCCAGAAGGAACCGCAACAGGCTCTAGCGTCATTGCCTGTGTCTCAAGCCCGAATATCTCATCAAAATTATGCAGCAGCGCTGCGTCAATCGCCCCCATTTGGGTGTCTAGCCCCAAATCGCGCAGACTGGTGACGCCGTGCTCACTGATGCCGCAGGGCACAATGCCGGTGAAATGACTGAGGTCTGGCGCAACGTTGATCGCAATGCCGTGGTAGGTTACCCACTGGCGTACACGTACACCGATGGCGCCGATTTTATCTTCGCGCAACATGCCCGTTACATCGCCGCGTTCGACCCACACGCCCACACGGCCTGCTCGGCGTTCAGCGGTGACGCCGGTGTCGGCGAGCGCGCGGATCATCACTTCCTCCAGGCCATAGATAAACTGGCGTACGTCTTTGCCGCGCTTATTGAGGTCTAGTAGGAAATACGCCACCCGCTGTCCGGGGCCATGATAGGTATATTGACCGCCGCGCCCGGCGTCGTAGACGGGGAAGCGGTCAGGATCGACCAAGTCAGCCACGTTGGCGCTGGTGCCCGCTGTATAGAGCGGCGGGTGCTCCAAGAGCCACACCAGCTCGCTCGCGGTGCCAGCCTTGATCGCCGCGACGCGTTCTTCCATTTCAGCCAAAGCTTCAGGGTAGGCCATAAGGCCATCAGATATACGCCATTCCAGGGTGGCTGATGCGTCTGCGGTATTCGAACTGGTCATGCGAGCCCTATCTTAAGTGGCGGTTCTGATCGCGTGTTTCATAACGCCGTACACTGTGTATGCCAAGGAATACACTGATTTTGCATGCAAATCTTCAATAACCTTGATGTGACGGCTGTTTTTAGGTTAATGATTTGCTAACCGCTTTAGTGTGACAGTAGCGGCAGAGGATAAGAATGAACTCACAAGCTTATAATCGCGTTATGGTCGAAATTACGGTCGTGCTTGGTCGTGCACACATGCCTGTGCGGCAGCTCCTTAAAATGGGCCGCGGGGCGGTGATTGACTTGGATGCCAAGCATGAAGACGAATGTTGGATTTATGCCAACGGCGAATTGGTTGCGCGCGGCGAGATTATGATTGTTGGCGAAAAGATCGGTGTTTCGATCACCCGCCTGATGAGCCAGCTCGAAATTTAGGGGGAGATGTTGCCCGCTAAAGTTGGCCTTTTCCGCCAGTTTTCCCGCTGATATATATTTGTTTTGAAAAGCAGCACTTTTCCTCTTGCAGGGTCTAATCATTGCTGATAGATAATCGCCCGATCTTGCGGTCGTGGCGGAATTGGTAGACGCGCAGCGTTGAGGTCGCTGTGGGATTAATTTCCCGTGGAAGTTCGAGTCTTCTCGACCGCACCATTTGCCCCTTACCAAGGCAAAACAAAAAGCCTAACTACTTAAATGTGGTTAGGCTTTTTTGTGTCTATCGTATTTTTCATTTACACCTAGATTTACACCTAGATTTACACCTGAATGGCGCTAAGAAACGGCTATGCGGCCTGTTTTGCGTTATCATCAATCCACTTTTGTATTGTACTCTCTTTCCATGCGCTTCGCTTGGTTCCTGTTGTAAGGTGCAATTTATTCCGCCTTTTTGTCCATAATCAGCTTATAAGATTACGACAAGAATGTTGGTATGATTAACGGGTTCGCAGCTCATCTCTTTTAGCGCACCATCTGCCCCAAACATCTTCCTTAGAAGCGATTTTTTTTGTAACGAATTCCCTAAGGGAGACTTTTATGAAACTTAGTCTGGGGCGTTTTTTTCTCACAGTTGCCGTAGCAATTTCTGGCATGGCATTATTTACAATTACAACAGCAACGGCTTCAGCAGGAGAGGTTGAAGACTTTGTCGCTAAGCTTAAGGCCCATTATCAAAAAATGCCGCCCCTAAAAGTTTTCTCAATGACCCATAACTACTTGTACTTAGGGGGAAACGGCGCTTATCGTTCATGGGATTACCAAGCGCCAAACAGATACACCGCATTCAAGGTGACGGAGTTCGACCTTGAAAAAAAGCATTATGTTGAAAATGTTATACATAATTATGCGGGGGGGCGGAGGTTTGACGAGACCCATTTCCAGAATGATACTGACAGCTTTCGATATGCAAAGAATGGTTTACCTCATGGCCGGCGACTTGTCAGGCAGAGTGTGGATGACTTTGAGTCGTTTAAAAATATCATTATGGTAAATATTGATTTTTTCGCTGTAAAACCACTGCTTGAGGAAAGTAATACTAGTGGAACCATCAAGTTTCACAGAAACAAAATGTCAGGAAAAACTACGCTTATACATAAACCTGCTACTGACAAAGTCGTAGAATATGTTTTTAGTGACAATCCATTACGCCTGTTGTCGATCAACAACAAATCGATGCGGCGAATATATTTCTACGATGATTATCAAACCACAAATGGATTTTCCTTCGCCCGGTCTATTGTTCAATATTACAATGGTGCCACAACGCCCACGTTTATAAAGCGCATTGAAAGCTTGGATATCTTAGAAGAGATTGACCCTGCTAAACTTCAAATTCCACAAGGGTATGGCCCCATAATTCCTATAAATGATGGAATTCTTGTATCAAAAGAAATTGCACCTGACCTTTATCTTGTGACCGATTCTTCAGCCCTGCGTAATGTATTATTTAAAGTGAACGGTGATGAAATTGCGGTTTTTGGTGCCCCTGTGAATACTGAGTTAGCTGAGCAAACCATTAAACTTATCCTTGGCCAGTTTCCAAAGAAGAAAATCGCCTCAGTCTATGTTACCCACCCCCACAGTGATCATATTGCCGGTCTTCCTGCTTATGCTAAACGAGGTATCATGATCCGTGCGGATGCTTATAGTATCGCGGGTATCAAAGCCTACCCTCGCTTTATTGCCGACATTGCCACATTCAAGTTTCAAGTAATCGAACATAATCAAATGATTGATGGCATACACTTTTATGTGTTGGAAAATACACATTCTAAACGACAAAGCTTTGTTCATTTCAAGGACAGCGGTATTATTTATCAAGCAGACTTCCTTGACGTTGCTTTCGATAATACGATGGCCAAGGAATTACCAAGCTACTCCAAAACCTTTATTGATTTTGTCCGAAACAGGAAACTTAAGTTCAGTCGAATTGTTGGTCACCACCGTAATAACAATGTCTCGTTAGACGTTATGAATATAACCGATGAAGCCAATATGTAACAATAAAGGGATATTTACATGCAGGTGGGGTGTCGGCGTTTCCTAAGGAGGGTCAGGCGTTGGCATGTATATGGCCTCTGACCTCCGTTGCGCCGACCGAATAAGAAACTCCACGGGAAGGACATACGCGGCGGGCGCTTTCTTGAGAGCGTTAGAAAATACCTTCACTTCGTCAGGGAGAGGCCGCGGTTTCTCTTTTCTGCTTTGCAGGCGTTTCAAGCTCGATCGCTGGGTTGCTCTAAAGCTGGTATTCCTTCTTGGCCCATTTGAAGAAGTCCTTGAGGCGTGGAACTAGCTTTGATGTGTTTACGTCATTGTCCTCTGCCAGCATGTCGCTGATACGGAGTTCGAGGGTTGCAGCTGTAACATTTACAAGCCGCTTGTTGTCCAGCTGAGAAACGAAATGCACTTTCATGAGCGCCAGTAGGAATTAAACGTGTGTTCCCGGCGCACTCTCTTCTTGATTTCAGACGTCAGCCAACGGGCAAACGCCTGCTCAACGGTTTCCCGGTGTTCAAGCAGGTTTATTTTTTCCGAAAGCCTTTATAAACACTAGATATTCTACTATTAAGGCGTGTCGGGTAATCGTCCCGCAGCTTAAACCATTCAGAGGAGGGCATTATGGTTCTGGAAGACCAACGGCCAGATCAGGGGGCGAAGACGCCCGAGACCTCTGAGGTTTATGATGTTCCGCAAACGGACGTCCATCTTAGCAAAGAGTTTGTCCACGGCCTGCAAGGGGCCCTAAAGGCAGACGATGAGGCCTTGGTGTGGGTGCTGCTATCGGATGTGCACGCAGCCGACGTTGCTGATATTCTTGAGGTATTGTCGCCGGGCCAACGGAAGAAGCTAATTGGCTTAATTGGCGCAAGGCTCGATCCTGAAGTGCTGCGCGAAATTGAAGGCGAAGCCCAGGACGACCTTTATGAGCATATGCCCAATGACCAGATTGCTGACGCCGTCACCGACATGGAAACGGATGATGCGGTTTATGTTATTGAGGAATTGGACGAAGACGACCGCGCTGACGTATTGCGGAAGTTGGCCGCGGACGACCGGGTGGCGATTGAAGAGAGCCTAAGCTACCCTGAAGACAGTGCTGGTCGCTTGATGCAGCGCCAACTGTTTTCAATCCCCGAGTTTTGGACCGTTGGGCAAACCATTGATTTTCTTCGGACCGATAATGACGCCATTCCTGAAGACTTTTACGATGTGTTTGTGGTTGATCCTGCGCATAGGCCTGTGGGGACAGTGCCGCTATCGCGCCTTATGCGTAATGGACGCGCGGCCAACATCGGCGATATTATGGATAAAGACCCCTACTTGATCAATGTTCAGGCAGATCAGGAAGAAGTGGCCTATAAGTTTACGAAGTATCACCTTATTTCCGCGTCGGTGGTTGATGATGCGCAACGCCTTGTTGGTGTGATCACCGTTGATGATATCGTCGACGTTATTGAAGAAGAAGCTGAAGAAGATATTTTGGCTCTGGCCGGCGTAACGGACGAATCGGGTGTGAACGAAAACTTCATCGAGATCACCCGTAGCCGTTTTGCGTGGTTATTTGTGAATTTGGCCACTGCAGCGCTGGCGTCTGCCGTGATCGCGCTATTTGGTGCGACGATGGAGCAGCTGATCGCGCTGGCTGTGTTGATGCCAATTGTGGCCTCGATGGGCGGGAACGCCGGCATTCAGACCATGACAGTGGCCGTACGCGCTATTGCCACTAAAGAACTGAGCTCCACCAACGCCGTCCGGGTTATGAACCGGGAGCTTCTTGCAGCCATTTTGAACGGTGCGCTGCTGGCTGCAATAGCGGGCGTTGTCGTGTATTTGTGGCAGGGAAATCATACTCTTGCGGTGGTCTTCTCTGCGGCCATGCTGTTCAACGTGTTTGTCGCTGGTTTGTTTGGGCTTTTGGTGCCGATGGCCCTTCATAAAATGAAAATTGATCCAGCCATTGCCTCAACGGTTTTTGTAACAACTATCACGGATGTTGTTGGGTTCTTCGTGTTCCTTGGCCTTGCACATCTTTATATTGTCTAGACCGTTACGACAGAAGGGCGTCGCATGAAAGGCGGTACTATATTGCTGGTGGACGATGAACCGGTGGTGCTGCATGTGCACGCCGCGGCAGTAAAGCACTTTGGTTTCGAGGCGTTGATCGCCGACAATGCGCACGATGCGACCAAAATCGTAAGAGCGCAGCGCCCGGATTTGGTTATCAGCGACATTCAAATGCCTGGCGAAGGCGGGTTTGATTTTATTGAAGGCCTCGAACGCTGCGGCCTTAAAAATATGCCTGCGATTTATCTTACTGGATATGATGATATCGACATTGTGCGTGGGGGGCTTAGGGCTGGCGGCGATGATTTTATCATCAAAGGGGGGCCTGTCGAAGGTCTGCGCCGCCGTATCGCCTTTTGGATGGTGAGCGGTTTTCGCGAATTGCCAAGTGATTTGCGGACACGAGCGCTGCAGGCTGCGAATAACATTAAGGGTGATAGTTTCGGCGGGATTGAATCGAATTTCAGCGGCGCAACTACACTGGTGACTTCCGTAGCCGAGAAAATCTCTGCTGAGCTTAAAAAACTGCCCGCACACTACGGCAAACGCAAAGTAGATAGAATTTGCTTCATGGGCAGGCTCTCGAACCTGGTGATCAAGGAAAGCGATGCTTTCGGCGATTATGTGCGTTTCCCTGAGCATATGGACTCTGTTGTGCGCCAGCTGGACTTGCCGTGGGCAAAAAATATGAACGTGTTATTCAAGCGTTTTGAAGCATGGTCTTGTGATACACGGTTTGTATTGGCAGGGGTCGAGCCTCTTAGGCCTTTCAACACATACGATTGGTACTTGAAAGATATTTAACTGCCATTGTGGCGACTTATACAGAGCCGCACTCGCCTTACCGCAACTCTCTAGCCAAAAACGGCCAGGGTCTGTATCAGGTGTACATCAATAATATCTGCGCTCACCTGCGGGTGACTATGCAGATCTTGCAAGAATAAAGGGGAGCGTTTTGAAGAAGTTTTTGACTGGTCTGGCACTGGCTGCCAGCCTTACCTTTGCGGGGCAGGCTGAGGAAAAAGTTGATCTGGATGTTATCAATAAGATTCGCGATGAGGGCTTTAACCGCTCGCAGGTTATGAAAACGCTGAGCCATTTGACAGATAACATTGGTCCTCGCCTTACAGGCTCCCCCGGCATGTTAGAGGCCAACAACTGGACAAAAGACAAGCTCACGGAATGGGGCTTGAAGAACGCACACCTTGAGGGCTTTGAATTTGGCCCGGGTTGGACGATGGACCGCATCGAAGTGTTTATGACAACGCCGCGCAAAACCCAGTTGTATGCTATGCCGATCAGCTGGCATCCGGGCACCGACGGCGCGCTCGAAGGGGAAGTTATTCATGCGCCGCTGAGCAGCAAAAAGGACTTCAAAGAATGGGAAGGCAAGCTTAAAGGCAAGATCGTCATGGTCGACAAAGTGCCGAAGCAAAGCGAGACCAGCAATAAAGTGTTTAGGCGTCGCGATGATGCCAGCCTTGAGAATACTGAAAAATTCAACGTGCCGACGGGCGGCGCGGGCGGCATAGATGGCTGGGTAAAATACAAAAGCTTCTTTTATGAGCGCGAGCAGTTCCTTGCAAAAGAGGGCGCCATTGCCATGGTGCGTCGCTCACCACGGAAAGCAATGTTGATTGAAGCGTCTGCCTATCAGCACCTTGAAGGCAAACTGCCGACAATTCCTGCTATCAGCATGGCGTATGAGCATTATACGCGGGCCGTACGGTTGCTTAAGGACAAGCAACCTGTGAGTTTCAGCATCGATGTTGATGTGACGTTCCATACAGACGATATGAAAAGCTATTCAACAATAGCTGAAATCCCCGGTAAGGGCCGTAGGCCAGAGATTGTTATGGCAGGCGCCCATCTTGATAGCTGGTTCGTGGCTGACGGAGCCGTGGATAACGGCGCTGGCACTGCGGTGGTTATGGAAGCTGTCCGCATATTGAAGGCGATCGGGATTAAGCCAAAACGCACCATTCGCGTGGGCTTATGGGGCGGTGAAGAGCAAGGCTATTACGGGTCGCAGCAATATGTGATGGACCATCTGGTTGACCGGCCGATGAACACGGACGAGAAGCTGAAATATATGGCGCCCTACGAGCATCAGTACGGCCAGTTTCCGCAAAAGCCAAAGGCTGAATTTGAACGGTTTTCCACCTATTTTAATCTTGATAATGGGTCCGGAAAAATTCGCGGTATTTACACGGAAGGCAACAGTGCAGCGGCAGAAATATTTGCTGCGTGGTTAAAGCCGTTTCACGATTTGGGCGCTGAAACTGTAACCCTGAACCATACAGGCGGTACGGACCACGAACCGTTTGATACGGTTGGTTTGCCGGGTTTCCAGTTTATTCAGGACCCGCTTGATTACGGTTCGCAGCTGCACCACAGCCAGATCGATACGCTTGATCATGCCTATGAGAAAGACCTGAAGCAAGCGTCGGTTATTATGGCCAGCTTTATCTATAACGCTGCAATGCGAGATGAGCGCATACCGCGCAAGCCAGCCCCGGTTGCGGGCGAGAAAGCTAAGAAGTAAAAGCAGCCTTTTACATGGCGGCTAATAGCAAGGCACATTCGTGTGCCTTGCTTTTTTTTGCTTTTGAACAACAGTGAAACACACGCCCTGTTGAGATTATTCGCGTTTATTGATGGTCAACATTTTAGCCTGCTTAGCCGTCGGCTAACATCTTTTCGCTCATTGCCCACAGCTTTTCAGCGCGTTCGCTGTCGCAGGCCCAAGGGCGGACATGCTCCCAGCGTTTGCTGTCTTCAGTTGCAAGCTGTGCGATATCGCAGTTTTCGCAGTATAGGCCACCTTTTCCGTCCAGAGATCGGGACGTAGCAGCCCAAACAGTTGTTGAGGCTCCTTGCTCGGTTGTCTTGAACATCTTCTGAACTTGCTCGGGCACGGTGCCGTCCGCGTTTTTCCAACCAAGGGCAACCATTTCCTCGTCAGAAAGGTGGCGCTGCAGCGGTGTCATGATGCCGCCAGGGTGAACGGAAAATGCCCGGATGCCGGAAGCTTTCTCGCGTTCATCCAGAGCAAGTGCAAAAAGTGCGTTGGCGGTTTTGGCTTGGCCGTAGGCTGCCCACTTTTCGTAGGGTGTATTTTCAAAGTGGGGGTCTTCCCAGAAGACGTCCGTAATGGCGTGGGCGGTTGAAGACAGTGCAATCACGCGTGCGCCGCTCGCTTGCCGCAGTGAGGGCAATAAAGCTGTTGTCAGCGCCATATGGCCCAAATGGTTGGTGCCAAACTGGTTTTCCCAGCCAAGGCCTATTTTGCTTTCCGCGCAGGCCATGATGCCTGCGTTATTGATCAAAATATGGAGCGGCTTGCCTGTGTTTATCCAGTGCGTTGCAAAGCGGGTGACGCTGGATAAGTCGCTTAGGTCCATTTCTGCGACAACGATTTTATCGGAAATATCAGCAAGCGCCGCTTTGGCAACATCAGGCCTGCGGGCAGGGACAGTTACATGGGCACCCGCGCCGACTAGGGCTCTTACTGTCTCAAAGCCAATGCCAGAGTAGCCGCCTGTTACAATGATGTTTTTCCCAGAGAGATCTAAGCCGTCCAAAACTTCCTGTGCTGTAGACTTTGCGTGAAATCTTGATCCTAGTGGCCGTTGGTCTATGCGTGTCATGCCTGTCTTCCCTTATTCTATGATGATAGAATATCTATGGCATAATGGCGTAATTTCAATGGTATACCATTTTTTATGGGACAGAGATGGGGCTGAAGAAACACTAACTTCGCTAGATTCCGATTTCCATATTATCCAGTAGACGGATAGTGCCAAGCCTGGCGACGGCAACTACGCGAGCCGTGGCAGAAAGGCTGTCGAGTGTCTCAAGGGATACTCTATCAACGACTTGAACGTAATCTACAGCTGTGAAACCGGCTTTTAGCAACGCTTCGCTCGCTTGTGTTTCAAGGGTTCGTAAGTCACTGGATGTCGTGGCAGCCTGCACAAGTTTTGAAAGTATCCGGTTGAAGTGGCCAGCGATTTTTCGCTCAGTCGGGTTTAAGTATGCATTGCGGCTTGAGTATGCCAAGCCATCGTCTTCACGAACAAGGGTGCCGCCGAGTATCTTCACTGGGATGTTCAGGTCACGCACGATCTGGCGAATAACGGCAAGCTGCTGATAGTCTTTTTCGCCGAATATCGCTACGTCAGGCAAAGACTGTAACAACAGCTTACTGACGATTGTGGCGACGCCGTCAAAATGCCCGGGCCGCGATGCGCCCTCCAGGATCTCGCTGATGCCGTCCAGCGTTACGCGGGTTTTGTGGCCGGTGCCGTACATCTCGCTTACTGACGGGGCGAAAACCAATGACGCCGCGGTGGCATCTAATTTTTTACAATCTTCGGCTTCTTGCCGTGGGTAGGCGTCCAGGTCTTCATTTTCGCCGAACTGTGTCGGGTTTACGAAAATCGATACAATGATCTTGCTTGTGTGCGCTGAGATTTCGTCAACCAGGGACAAATGCCCTTTGTGTAAGGCACCCATCGTCGGCACTAAGCCTATAGAATGGCCATCGGTCCGCCACAGCGCTACTTGTTGGCGGAGATCAGCAATTGTACGGACAATATTCACTGTTGAGCTCCTAAGAGCTTAGAGTTTTGCAAGTAGTGCATGATCCAGCGCGTCAAAACCATTATAATTAATGATGGAGAGAATATCGTTTACATACTCGTCGCCGCGCTGCGAATAATCAATGAGGGCAGGGGCCAAAGCGGCGCCCGTTACGGTGAGTGAGTGCGAGCGGAGTTCGGCGCGACGCTCCCGTAATCCTTTGTAACTTCTATGTCGGTTCAAATTCAGCATATAGCTTCTGACGCTATCGAGCAGATAATCAAAGCTTTTCACTTTGTGAGTTTTGCCTTCTTCGCGGCCACTTGGCACGATGCCTTGTGCATCATCGCCCCAAACCCATTCACCAAACAACGCGTTCCCTTTTTGGGCAAATTTGCTTGTGCCCCATCCGGTTTCCATAGCGCCTTGCGCCAGTGCCAGTGACGCAGGAATGATGTCGATGTTATGGAGCAAGGTGGTGACGGTGTTCGATACATTTGATTGATCAATAGTTAGCCGGTATTGCGACGCCGTGGCAGCGAGCCACTTTTGCTCGGCTTTTCGCATTGAACGCCCTGCATCCAATTTGGATTTGATGATTAGTAGGCGCTGTCTATCGGCAATGACAAGCTCATTTGCCCTTAATATAATCGGGAGCAAGGCTGACGTGAACAATCGTTTCTTCAGGCGGGCGTCGCCGATTTCCGGTAGCACCACAGGCAACCGGGAAAGATAGACGCGCGGCACAGATTGCATCTGATGCATTTCTTTATCAAGAATGCCTGCTAAGCGGTCGGACAGCTCATTAATGTCAGACGGCGGGAGAACGTGCGCGAGATAATTAGGCTGGTCTTCTACGAATGCCGCAGGCCGGGATTGCGACAGCATGTGACGGGCAATGCCGAACGGGATAACAGCAAGCAACGCTATTACCAGTAGATACCCCGTTATTGCCCGCATTTTATTTCGCACGGTGTCAGTTTTCCCGTTGCCTGTGTTTATATATCTTGGCGTTATATGTTGCCGTTTGTATATATGTGGTATAAACGGCGCGTTTTCATAGGGTGTTTCGCATTGAATGCGCCTTAAGTAAACCCAAGCAGTATGATTTCGAGGGAGTATCCACCAGTGCCAGACAGCGCGGCAGCCTACAAAAAATCGCCTAACCATCGTCCTCATTTGATTGTCCTTGGAAACGAAAAAGGCGGTTCAGGAAAATCAACGACGGCGATGCATATCGTTGTGGCGTTACTACGAGAAGGCTACAGTGTTGGCACCATTGACCTTGATGCACGGCAGAAAAGCTTGACCCGTTACATTGAAAACCGCAGGGCTTACTGTAAAGCACATGATTTCAAACTGCCGATGCCGGACGCGAAAACTGTGGCTAAATCTGAACATCGCTCGGCTGATGAAGCCGAAGCCGATGAGAAAGAACGCTTCGAAATTGCCTATGGTGAATTGGCTTCAAACGCAGATGCCATAGTAGTTGATTGTCCGGGAAGTGACACATTTTTGTCACGGCTGGCGCACACCGCTGCCGATACACTCGTTACCCCCGTGAACGATAGTTTTGTGGACTTAGATTTGCTAGCACGCGTGAATGCGGACACCTTCAAAGTTGAGGGGCCGAGCCTCTATGCTGAAATGGTGTGGAAAGCGCGACAGCGGCGGGCAGGTGCAGACGGCAAGAACATTGACTGGGTGGTGCTTAGAAACCGCGTTAGTTCCTTGCATGCAAAAAACAAAGAGCGTGTGGAGGCTGTGCTGAACGAGCTGACCAAGCGCATAGGTATTCGGTATATCCCGGGGCTTGGTGAACGAGTGGTCTACCGCGAATTGTTCCCGCGCGGCCTTACCTTGATGGACCTGAAAGAGGCTGGCGGCTTAGACGGTAAGGGTCTGTCGATGTCGCATGTGGCGGCCCGGCAGGAAGTGCGGAGATTGTTGGATAGTTTAGCGTTGCCGTTCCGCCAGAAAGAACATCAGAAAGAAACGGCGTAAGATGGCTGTTTTCTTCCTCGGCGGAATATTGCTGGCTGGCGCGTTGCTGGTTTTGTTGAACTGGTGGTCCAAGGCCGAGGTTGCTTCAGCCAAGAAAGGGCTGGTATGGGGCATCATTGGGGTCTGTGTCCTTCTGGGCGTGTTGCTTTTGGCATCTGGGCGCGGTATTGCGGCGATTGCACCCATTGGATACGCCGGTTGGCGCATGCTGGGGTTTGGTCAAACAATTGCGTCTCTATATAAGCGATTTGGCGGGGAGAATAAGGCTTCTGTAGGGCCAAAGGCGGCGGTTACGCTGAGCCGCGACGATGCGCTTGAGGTGCTTGGACTACGAGACGGCGCATCCCATCAAGAAATTAAAAGTGCGCATAAACGCCTGATCGCACAGTGTCATCCTGATAAGGGTGGTAGCGATTGGATGGCCGCAAAAATAAATGACGCGCGCCGTATTTTGTTGGATAAATAATCTAGGCGCCTTCACGTAAAATTAGCGCTAAAACCCCAACAGTCTTGAGCTCACTTTGGTTTTGTTGTTTTCATTTCGCCAGCGGCCGGAATGAAGGGCGATCGCTGCATCCTCCAATCAACCTTGGCAGCTCACCTTGAGCATGCACTGGTAAGGATTGGTTATTTTTCTACACTCAGTAGGTCTTTTTTAACGCTTTGGGGCGTATCAAGAGAGGGGCGTGATGCCCTCTAGCTTGATCTAGTACAACAGCAGCTGTTTTTCTGTGCCGTGCCTTTGCTACAACTATTTTCGTTTCGATTGCCTCGCGCTGCCTGCTGAAACCTACTCACAAGAGGTATTTATGGTTTTTACTACCGATGATCAGGACGAGATGGCGCAAAACGTATTAAACGTCGTACTTTCCAAGATCCGTCAATTGCCTATTTCCGACAGAAGTCTTGTCGTCATAGCATCGGTAGAAGCAATCGCTTGGATTGCCGCCGTAGAAACTACAACTCATTGTCGGAATAACGGGTTAGACCGAACCGCTGCAAGGGAGCGTATAGATGAGTATGCGATGTTGTTTGTATCCAATGCTGATAGATCATTGCCTGAAAAAATTGCGTTAAACCAACGGAGCGGATAATGGCGCATGAGCAATCCAAGTTGGTGAAACAAGTTACCGGCATGCTGTTGACCCAGTTTAAGAATTTCCCCAACGTTGAACGAAGTTACATCATAATTGCATCCATCGAAGCGCTTGCTTGGATATCCGCGATGGAAACGGTTTCGCACTGTAAGGAAGTCAATGAAGGGCCGGAGGAAGCGAAGGCTCGAATTCTGCACTATAGCCAGCTTTTCTCCTCTAATGCTGCTCGGGGCTTGCCTGAGGCCTTGCAAATGAAGATTACCACGACGGAAGTGGCTGTCTCGAATGAGGCCAGCATAAAAGAAGCATATGCAGCGAAAAATGACGGCGAAGCTTTGCAGCAACGGATTAGCGCCGCAGAGGCAACTATCGCAGATTCCGGCGGCGTAAAAGAGGCAAATGTATCAGCAGGTGATAAGGCTGAAGATACCAATGACGAAATTACTGGGCCGTCACCTGAAAGCGTTTTGGCAGGCGGTTCTTCTTAAGGCTAAGCAGCTAAGTTCGAGCCCAAACTTGGGATAGCTTCTCGACTTTAGGTGCGCTTCACAAGCGTATTCTAGCAAACCCATTTTTATGCCAATTTATACGAGTAGTCATTGACCTTTGTGAGGCAGCCTGACACTTTGTCGACTTCCCCTATTATTTGAGGTTTCTTTCCATGACTGCAACGACTGCACATACTTTTCATCCGTCCATCCTGCGCGAATATGACGTGCGTGGGATAGTTGGCGAAACCCTGTTTGCGGCCGATGCGGCAGCACTTGGGCGTGCTTATGGAACGCATGTGCGGCGCGCGGGCGGGAAGCAGGTTTGCGTTGGCTATGATGGGCGACTTTCGGCGCCAGAACTATCAAAAGCACTAATGGAAGGCATTGCAAGCGTAGGCGTAGATGTTGTTTGCATTGGTCTCGCCGGTACGCCGATGCTTTATTATTCCGTTTTTGAGTTGGATACTGATGGTGGCGTAATGCTGACAGGGTCCCATAACCCGCCGAATTACAACGGTTTCAAGATGATGATGGGCAAGAAGCCCTTCTTCGGTAAAGACATTGTTGCGCTGGGCGAAACAGCATCGGCTGGTGACTTTGAAAACGGCTTGGGCGAAATAACACATGTTGATGTGTTTGACCGTTATATCGACCGCTTGGCGCGTGATATTGATACGAAGCCGTTCCGCGTGGTGTGGGACCCTGCCAACGGCTCGGCTGGCCCCGCGATTGAGGCGCTGGTTAAAAGGCTTCCGGGCGAGCATCTGGTGATCAATGCAGAAGTGGACGGAACTTTTCCTAACCACCATGCTGATCCTACCGTAGAAGCAAACCTTGAGCAGTTGAAAGAAGCTGTAATCAGCGGCGGATACGATATGGGCCTCGCGTTTGACGGCGACGGCGACCGGATCGGTGCAATCGATAGCAAGGGCCGCGTCGTTTGGGGTGATCAGATGCTGGCCATTATGGCTGCAGATGTACTGAAAGAAGTTCCTGGAGCCGCAATTATTGCTGATGTGAAGGCAAGCCAATCTCTTTTTGATCATATTGAAAAATTAGGCGGGAAGCCGGTGATGTGGAAAACCGGCCATTCGCTTGTTAAGGCAAAAATGGTCGAGCTAAACTCGCCGCTTGCTGGTGAAATGTCAGGCCATATTTTTTATAAGCACAAATTTTATGGCCATGATGATGCGCCGTACGCCGCTATTCGTTTCATGAATGCAATCAGCGGACAGGGCGGTGATCTGGCTGTCCTAAAAGATGCCTTGCCTAGGGTGATCAACACGCCTGAGTTACGGTTTGACTGTGACGAAGTGCGTAAGTTTGAAGTTGTAAGAGAGGTGAGGACGCGGCTTGAGGCAGCTGGCGCTAATATGTCAACGGTTGACGGTGTGCGGGTGCAAACAGCGGACGGCTGGTGGCTACTGCGCGCATCCAACACCCAAGCAGTGCTTGTTGCCAGGTGTGAAGCATCAACTGACGCGGGGCTTGAGCGTTTAAAGCAGGCGCTGGTTGAGGCCCTGACTAGCTCAGGCGTCGAAGCCCCCGCAGATCTGTAAGCGCCGAACGGCCCCATTTATCTAAGATTTGAGGCCGTTCAACACTCTACCCTAGGGTAGATCAATTTTTTTAGCGCCAATGTGAAGTAATAATATGCCTTTCACGGCATGTTTACTCTTTTAGTGGAAACTAAAAGCACTACATTAGGCTGATAATCTTTTGCGGAGCGATAATGTCTGACAATGAAAAAGATAACAGCGACGATGGTGATGATGGCGGTACGGGGACTGGTGTTTTAACCAAGCCCAAAGCCAAAACAAAAAAACCATCCATGTATAAAGTACTGCTGTTGAACGACGATTTTACCCCAATGGAATTTGTGGTGATAATCTTGCAGCGTTTTTTCCATATGACAATGGAAGAAGCGACGGACGTGATGCTTCAGGTCCATCAGAGCGGTGTCGGCGTTTGCGGTGTTTTCACCTATGAAGTCGCCGAAACCAAGGTGAATATGGTGCTGACATTTGCCAAACAGAACGAACACCCGCTACAATGCACGATGGAAAAGGATTGATACCGCCAACTGATCAATCATTTCCTTGCCCAAGACCCGTAACGATAGGATGATATATAGTGCCTAGTTTTTCTCCCCATCTCGAAGAGACTTTGCACCGTGCGCTGAAAGAAGCGAACGGCAGGAGCCATGAGTATGCTACGCTTGAGCATTTGCTACTGTCCCTTCTAGAGGACCCTGAAGCACTAGCTGTTCTAAGGGCTTGTGACGTTGACGTCGAAGTGCTCCGTGTACAGCTTGTTGACTATCTCGACGATGATATGGAGAGTTTGAAGATCTCCACTGACGGCTTGGAAGCAACGCCCACCGCTGGTTTCCAACGAGTGGTTCAGCGCGCGCTTTTGCATGTCCAGTCCTCTGGTCGGGAAGAAATGACCGGCGCAAACCTTTTGGTCGCGCTTTTTTCAGAACGCGAAAGCCATGCTGTGTTCTTCCTTCAGAGCCAGGATATGACCCGGCTAGACGCTGTGAGCTACATTTCCCACGGCATTGCCAAGGTGCCTGAGCGAAACGAAGATCGTACCATTCGCGGTGCTGGTGAAGAAGAGGAAGCCCTTAACGGCGATGCGACTGACGGTGGTAAAAAGTCTGAGTCTGCGCTCGACCTCTATTGCGTTGACCTGAACCAAAAAGCGCGTGACGGCAAAATTGATCCGCTGATCGGGCGCGTAAAAGAATTAGAGCGTGCTGTGCAAATTCTTTGCCGCCGCAGTAAGAATAACCCTCTTCTTGTGGGTGATAGTGGTGTTGGGAAAACAGCAATTGCTGAGGGCTTGGCCCGGTTGATCACTGAAAAGGATGTTCCTGAAGTACTTCAGGAAGCCGTGATTTATTCGCTCGATATGGGCGCGCTCCTTGCGGGAACGCGTTTCCGTGGTGATTTTGAAGAACGGCTGAAAGCCGTGGTGAAAGAACTCGAAAGTATTGAGCACTCAATCTTGTTTATTGATGAAATCCATACGGTTATCGGTGCGGGTGCTACATCCGGCGGTGCGATGGATGCTTCTAACTTGCTTAAGCCATCCCTTTCCAGCGGCACCATTCGCTGCATGGGCTCCACAACTTACACCGAGTTCCGCAGCCACTTTGAAAAAGACCGGGCATTGTTGCGCCGATTCCAGAAGATTGACGTTGTGGAGCCTTCTGTCGGCGATGCTATCAAAATTTTGAAGGGCCTTAAGCCTTACTATGAAGCGCATCATAAGGTGCGTTACACCGCCGAGGCGATTAAAACTGCAGTGGAGCTATCTGATCGCTATATCACTGACCGAAAGTTGCCTGATAAAGCCATCGATGTGATTGATGAAAGTGGGGCAGCGCAAATGTTGCTGCCACCATCAAAACGCAAAAAAACGATCGGAGTTAAAGACGTAGAGAATGTCGTGGCTATGATTGCTCGCATTCCGCCGAAATCGGTTAATCGTGATGAAAGCCGCGTGATGCAAACGCTTGCAGACGACCTTAACCGGGTCGTATTCGGTCAGAAAGACGCAATTAACGCCTTGTCATCTGCGATCAAGCTCGCCCGCGCGGGGTTGCGGGAACCTAACAAGCCAATTGGCTCGTACCTATTTAGTGGCCCCACGGGCGTTGGTAAAACCGAAGTGGCACGTCAGCTTTCGCATTTGCTTGGTGTTGAACTCCACCGGTTTGATATGTCCGAATATATGGAACGGCATTCCATATCACGGCTTATCGGTGCGCCTCCTGGCTATGTTGGTTTTGACCAGGGCGGTTTGTTGACAGACGCGATTGATCAGCACCCGCACTGTGTATTGCTGCTGGATGAAATTGAAAAAGCCCATCCCGATCTTTTCAATGTGTTGTTGCAGGTTATGGATAACGGGACTTTGACGGACCATAACGGCAAGAAGATCGATTTCCGAAATGTTATCCTTATTATGACAACGAACGCAGGCGCTCGGGAACTAAGCAAGACGGCGATTGGCTTTGGTCGAGAGACCAACGAAGGTGCCAGCGACGAAGCTATCAAAGAAATGTTCAGCCCTGAATTTCGTAATAGGCTTGATTCTGTAGTTAACTTTGGCTTCCTGCCTCCGGCTGTTGTCTCTCGCGTTGTTGAGAAATTTGTTCTACAGCTTGAATTGTTGCTTGCAGACCGAAACGTTGAAATTTCGGTGGATGAACCCGCTAAAGCTTGGTTGGCTGAAAAAGGTTATGACCGTAAATACGGCGCGAGGCCTCTTGCGCGGCTTATTCAGGAAAGCATCAAGAAGCCGCTCGCGGACGAATTGTTGTTTGGGAAACTCGCGAAAGGCGGCGAGGTGCAAGTGACATTGAAAGACGGTAAGCTCGATTTCGAAATGACCGCGCATGCGCCAATACCTGCTCAGAAGAGTTCCTCCGTACCAGAAAGTGATACGGGAAGCAGTAAAAAGTCTTCGAAGAAGGGCAAGCCTGGGCGGCCAAAAGAAACTGTATAAAGGCGGCCTACTTGCCGCCTTCAGGGGGACTTTCAGTGATAACGACGGACCGCATGACCTTGCGCCAGTGGCAACAGGGCGATTTAGCGCCTTTTGCAGAGATGAACGCTGATCCTGATGTTATGGAGTTTTTCGAGCGGCCTTTAACGCGTGAGGAAACGGGCAAAAGCTTTAAGCACTTTTCTGTGGGTATAGAGAAAAATGGTTTTGGCCTTTGGGCTGTTGAACTGCGGCAAGATGGCAGCTTTATTGGTATGATTGGCCTAGAGCCTGTTGGCACTGAACTGCCATTCGGGCCTACTGTAGAAATTAGCTGGCGGCTTCGGCAAAATGTATGGGGCCAAGGGCTTGCGCCAGAGGGCGCGAGTGCGGCACTTGCATATGGTTTCTACGAGTGCGGGCTTACGGATGTTGTTTCTATGACCGCGTTGGTGAATAAGCCTTCCTGGCGTGTTATGGAAAAGATTGGCATGACGCGAGACATGGATGGCACCTTTGATCACCCGAAGGTCTCGGACGGGCATGCTGTGAAGCAACACTGTTTATACCGCATTTCCGCGAGTGAATTTAAGGCGCTTTAAACGGCGTTTTTGTGGCTAAATACTCTACCTGCGCATCAACTTCGTGCCCCTCAACCTCAAGGAACTTTGCAACAGCATCACGGAACCCTGCGTCAGGTATCCAGTGCGCGCTATAGGTTTTAACCGGCACATATCCGCGCGCAAGTTTGTGGGGGCCTTGTGCGCCCGCCTCAACAACGGCAAGCTTATGTGTGATGGCATAGTCAATTGCCTGATAGTAACAGGTCTCGAAATGTAGCGCGGGATGATCTTCCACGCATCCCCAGTAGCGGCCATACAATGTATCTCTACTGATGAAATTCAGCGCTCCGGCGATATAACGGCCATCCCGCTTGCACATGAACAGTACGATATCATCAGGCATGCTTTCACTGATGAGCGAGAAAAAATCTCTGTTCAAGTAGGGTTGTCCCCATTTTCTCGCACCCGTATCAAGATAGAATTTGAAAAAATGGTCCCACTGTTCCTCAGTGATTGCCGTGCCGGGTATTTGCTCGATCTCGATGCCTGCCCCGAGAGCGGTGCGACGTTCCTTTTTGATCTGTTTGCGTTTTCGGGATGAAAGATCGGCCAGAAAACCCTCAAAACTTGAATAGCCCTTGTTATGCCAATGAAACTGTTGGTCTTTACGGATCAAATAGCCATTTTGACGCGCTAGCTCAGCTTCTTTTTCAGGTAGGAAAGTTAAGTGGGTAGACGAAATGCCTAGCTGGTCGGTTATGTCGCTGAGCGCACGCAATAGTGCGGCTTTAGTACCGCGAGGTGCAGTAGGCGCAAGTAATAGACGCGGGGTTTTTACCGGAGTGAAGGGGATAGAAGATTGCAGTTTCGGGTAATAGCGGCCGCCCGCGCGTTCAAAAGCATTGGCCCAAGCATGGTCAAATACATATTCGCCGTAGGAATGCGATTTCAGATAGCAAGGAAGGTAAGCGATCGGATTGGGCTGTCCGTGACAGCGCAAGATTATATGGTAAGGCCGCCAGCCGGTTTCCGCGCTGGCAGATTTTGATGTCTCTAAGGCTGCAAGAAAACTATGCTTAAGGAAGGGATTGCCGTCGGTGCAGCTATTCCATTCGGCAGCGTTGATCTCGCTAATCGAGTTGAGGATTTCCGCACTGAAGCGCTGTTCACTTTCCAAGACTGTAGGCCTTTTTAGTCCGACGAGCGGCAGTTCATGCCGTTACTCTGCAGAATTGACAACGGCGGGTTTCTCGAAAATTAGAGCGTCGGCATGTTGGCGGCCAATTTTTTCCAGTTTCTCATCGCGAACAGTCCACGTAAGGAGAGGATTGCCCTTGGCACGCCACCGGGCACAGAAACTGTTTGGCAACAAGTTAATGTCGCAGGCCAAAAAGTTCGGTTTGCATTTGCGCATCCAAAAGGGAATGGCCAAACGGTTTCGCCAATTCAGCAAGCTTTCCCTGCCAACCACAACACCGCGCGCATAATGCGGCATATAGTCTTTGAACCAGCTGATGATACGCGGGTCAAAACTCATTATCGCAACAGGCCCTCTATAGCCTTCAAAGCAGTGGCGTACGCCGGCGCAAACACGCTGTATATTGCCATCCGACGGCGATTTTATTTCGATAAAAACAGGTATCTGATTATCGATCACATCCATAATGTCTGGCAATGTTGGGATTGGGAGGCCTGTATTGCCTACAGTGAAGTTTTGGAGCTGTTTTTTGCCCCATTTGGATACAGGCCCTTCACCGTCGGTTAGGCGCCCCAGCGTAGCATCGTGAAAAACCATAATGATGTCGTCCGCTGTACGGCGAACGTCTATTTCTACTGCAAAGCCTGCGTCAATTGCAGCTTGTACCGACGCAATTGTATTCTCTTCCGCCAAAGTGCCCGCCTCGAAAAGTCCGCGGTGGGCTATATCTCGTTCGGTTAACCAGGGGAAAGGATTTTTTTTCTCAGATGCCATAAGGGATGTGTTCGCTATTCAATTTCAATAAGAGCGTCAATTTCTACAGGTACATTAAGCGGCAGGCCGTTTACGCCGACGGCTGACCGGCTGTGGCGGCCAATGTCACCAAAAATGGCAACCATCAAGTCACTCGCTGCATTGATTACTTTCGGTTGATCGCCAAAACCATCAACACCGTTCACGAAACCGCCGAGCTTAACAACGCGTTTTACGCGGTTTAGGTCGCCGTCACAGGCGGTTTTTATCTGCGCGACGATGTTTAACGCGCAAAGCCTCGCGGCACCGAGGGCATCTTCAAGCGATACTGTATCGCCCACTTTTCCCTCATAGGCGAGCTTGCCGTCCTGCATGGGGATTTGCCCCGATATGCTTAGTAAATTGCCAGTACGAACGAAAGGAACATAGTTTGCCAGCGGAGCTACAGGCGTTGGAATTACAATACCTAAGTCCTGCAGTCTGTCTTCAACGCTCATACAGTGTTCCTTACTTTACGCCGATAAAACCAAAATATATAAGTATATTAAGTCTTTATAACAAATGTTGGCCAAATAAAAAAGAGGTTCTTGCGAACCCCTTTTTACGGTAAAAGATAGTCGAGTTTCGCGGTTCAGGCGATCCCGATATGTAAGCCGCGACGTGTTTCTTTGTCGTGGTACATCGCTTTGTCGGCCGTCTCAATTAGGTCAGATGGGTCGGTTTTGCCGTCAAAATGCTGGATGCCAATTGAGCAACCAATTTCGATTGTTTGTCCGGCAAAATGGACAGTGCTGTTGTTGATTTCACGCTGGATTGCCCGCAGTCGCGACCGTCCCTGAAGGGACGTGCACCGCCCGAGGATCATTGCAAATTCGTCTCCGGCTATGCGCGCTACGGTGTCTTCAGGACGCGTGTGCCGTTTCAAGCATTTGCCTACATGTCGCAAGACAGCGTCACCAGCTAAATGGCCATACTGATCGTTAACATCTTTGAAATTGTCCATGTCAAGGAAGCCAAGGACACCGGTCTCGCCGTGACGGGCGGCAGCCGCTAGTGTGCGGCCGAGTGCTGAGCGAAGCCCGCGGCGGTTCGCAATGCCTGTTAGTTCGTCGGTTACAGATAGGTGCTCAAGGTAGGATATACGTTCATCCTGCTCGCTCATGCGCTGCTCTGCGGCTGCGGCGAAGCTTAAGACCTCGGTAATCAATTGCCAGCCAGAGCTATCGAATTTCATTTCGGCGTTAGCTGCTGTTTTCATCAACTTGCTGGCTAAACCGCTCACATAAGGATTTAATTCGGCCTTGGTGCTCATTTTGTCTTTTGATTGTTCGATCATTCACCGCTCCTTATCTTCAGATAATCACTGATAAATAAGCAAAAGGTGTGCCATCTGCCAATTGGGTGTATCGTATTGATTTACCTTGTCTTTCCATTTTTTTTGTCGGCGGGCGAACCGGTAATTTTTTCCGCCTTAAAGCTTCGCCCCTTCGAAATTGCCGACTTGCCGTATTTGGTTTTCAATGCGTCCATTGCTTTTTCAGCATTAGTCCGACGGGTGCGTGCGGGCTCAATCAAATCCGGCTGGTCGGCCTCTGACAAGGATCTGAACCGGCTGACGCCAAGGCCTATAAGTCGGTAAGGCGTGCCGTCAATTAGCGGTTTCAATAAATCACAACCGACTTCAAACAAGTTTTCTGCCATCTGCGTAGGGGCAGTTAAAGTGCGGGAGCGGGAAATAAGGCGGTGCATGCTGTTCTTTAGCTTTAGCGTAATGGTGACGCCCGCTAGGTTTTTACGTTTTAGGTCTGACGAAACGGTTTCTGAAATTGTCCAAAGTTTGGCCTCAAGGCCGGTATAGTCAGCAAGATCGCGGGCAAGAGTACGCTCAGACGAAACACTTTTTACTCCCTCAGAAATAGTTACTTTCCGGTTGTCTATGCCGCGCGCTAGACGGTAGAGACGCTGGCCGGTTTCTCCGTACTTCCTGATAAGCGGCGCTTCCTCCATTTGCTGCAGTTGGCTGATCTCGCTTAAACCGTCTTTAGCGAGGATTTTAGCGGTTTTAGCACCGATGCCGTATATACGGGTGATGGGGAGCGTTGCCAGTATAGTTTTGGCGTCGCTTTGTCCAATAACTGTAAAACCCCGCGGTTTGTCCATGTCTGAGCCAAGTTTTGCCAAAAACTTGTTTGGTGCAAGACCAATAGAGACGCTTATCCCAATATCTTGTTCGATCTCTGCCGCCAGCTTGGCGAGTTGGGCTGCGGGAGACGCTTTATGCAGCGTTTCTGTGCCAGAAAGATCCATAAAGGCTTCATCAATTGAAACGGGTTCGACGAGCGGCGTGAGAGCGCGCATTTTTTCGCGGATTGCCTGGCCAACCTCTTGGTAGCGCTTCATGTTGCCGCGAATTATCACAGCGTCAGGGCATAGTTTTTTGGCCTTATACATCGGCATGGCGGAGCGCACCCCACTCATTCTAGCGATATAGCAAGCAGTGGAAACCACGCCCCGTTGTTCGCCGCCAATGATAACTGGCTTTGCTGCAAGCTCAGGATTGTCGCGTTTTTCTACTGAGGCAAAAAAGGCATCGCAGTCCATATGGGCTATGGAAAGTGAGAGCAGTTCAATATGGGATACGGTACGCGGTTTTTTGCAGGAGGGGCAGGCCCCTGCGCCCTCAAAGGTATGAAAACAGCTTCGGCAAAGAGATTGCACAGTTAGGGCCTGTATTGCCTCTGCCTTAATGTCGTTATCTATGGCCATAAGTGTGCCGCGCCTAAAACTCCACTGCTGTCGCCGTGTTTCGCTTTGGCAAAAATGGTAAGGCACTGATCTGCCATTATGTAGTTTGGCATTAAGCTGGGCAGGTCGCTATAAATCTGGTCTATATTTGATAGACCACCGCCAAAGACGATGCAGTCGGGATCAAGTGTGTTGATTATGGCCCCTAGGCCAACGGCAAGGTTTTTCAGGAACGACGTGATGATGGCGGTGCTTTCTTGGGTATGCAAAGAGGCAGTGATCTCAGTCACTGTTTTCTGTGACCCGGCAATTCGGTGATACTCTGCCTCAAGGGCCGGTCCAGATATCCAGGTTTCCACACAGCCTGACTGACCACAATAGCAAAGACGTGGTTGGGCGTTTGATTTTAGACTCTCTGTTTTTAGCTGTGTATGCCCCCATTCGCCTGTTAGTGCGTTGGGTCCAGAAAGTAACTTTCCGTCCACCACAAAGCCCCCACCAACACCAGTTCCTATTATTACACCAAAGACGGTGCGAAACCCCGACCCCGCGCCGTCAGTGGCCTCCGATAGCGCGAAACAATCAGCGTCATTTGCCAGCCGAATGGTGCGGCCAAATAGGCGTTCCAAATCCTCTTTTAATGTTCTGTCATTTAGGCAGACGGCATTCGAGTTTTGCATCTCGCCTGATGTTGGATGAATTGAGCCGGGGGTCCCAATACCAATGGTGCCGGTCTTCTTTGCGCTTCGTTCCAGCTTTTCTACGAGCCCAGTTATTGCTCTCAGTGTAGCCTCATAGTCGTCAGCCGGCGTGGCAACGCGTATGCGTTCAATTAAGGTGCCGTCCCGGTCGAGCGAAACTGCCTCAATTTTAGTGCCGCCAAGGTCAATGCCGATTCGCACAGGCTAATCCTTCGCGATTTCTAAAAGGTGCTTGGTAAGAAGCGGCCAATTGTCAATTCGAATATCAGCAGCAGGCGCCTTGCCTATCATTTCGGCAAGCCGACTGTCGGCAATGAAATGCACACGGTGGCTTTCAGGGCATTCTGCTTTGACGGATTTATGTTGGGGTGGCAGGTCATCAACAAACACCGTAATTTTGTCTGTCGCAGTTGCAAAAGCCTTAACCGCAGGTCCCTTTTCACCTTTGTTGGCGATAACGGGGTAGGGCATGCCTTGGTCTGAAAGGCTTTGCATGCGCCGCGCACGGCAGTTACGGGGCACATTTGATAGGATAATGATCTGGAACGTCGAAGATAATTCCTTCAGCGCATCTGCTGCCCCAGCGACGGCAGCAATATCATCCACACACGCATCGAAAAAGCTGGCGATCAGATGTTTTACTTCCTTTGCTTCTGCTTGTTTGCCTGACTTGATGTGATAGGTGTTTCCAGCTAACTGGAAGCTGGTAAGCCGCAGCTCGAAACCCTGTGTAATAAAGTAGGCTGAAAGTCGCTCAACGAAACGGAGCAATACTTCGTCGGCATCGACAAGCAGTATGGGCCGAGAACGGTCAATGGTGGCAAGGATATCGTCAAAAGGTTGCGGCAATTTCAAAGGGCTTTCATTTGTTGATTTTGGATGATGTATGCGTTTCGTGCTCTTACCACTCTTGGCCAACGCCGCCGCCAAGCGAACGCCAAGCCTTTACAATGGCCTCCGGTGCAACATTCTTATCCTCTGCTAGATTAATTAAATCCGGCTCGTGGTTGATAAAAAATTCCAGAATACTGGCCAGAAAGGCCGGGTCTTCGATGCTTTCTTTAATATCTTCGGGCGAAAGTCCTGATAGCGCCATGAAACGGTCCCGAAGGTCATCATTTTGCATAATATGCCCAATTGCCGCAAAAGCATACGAATAGGCTGTCTCTGGCAGCATTTTGTCCAATTCCTCTATATTAAAAACAGATTGTTCAACAATATTAATAGGGTGTTAAAAGTCTACGGGGTATTTATAGGGTAGAAATACAAAGAAAAGTGAATTAACTCCCTTGTCGGGCTTGTGTTTTTATAGAAAGCGCGCCTATTGTTTGACAGGGAAACGCTGAGAATATCACAGAGAGGCCTCAGTCTTATGGGTAAAAAAATTCTGATTGTCGAAGACAATGAGCTAAATATGAAGCTATTTTGTGATCTTTTGGAAGCGCACGAATACGAAACTATTCAAACTCGTGATGGTATGGCCGCGCTCGATCTTGCGCGCGAACATAAGCCGGATCTTATTTTAATGGATATTCAACTGCCCGAAGTGTCTGGGCTGGAAGTGACTAAGTGGTTGAAAGAAGACGAAGATCTCCGCTCTATTCCTGTTGTTGCTGTCACCGCATTTGCGATGAAAGGCGATGAGGAAAAAATTCGGGAGGGCGGCTGCGAAGCCTATATTGCCAAGCCAATTTCTGTTGGCCACTTTCTCGAGACCGTTAAACAGTTTGCAGGGTAAAATTCAATGACCGCTCGCGTGTTGGTGGTTGATGATGTGCCGCCTAACGTAAAACTTCTGGAAGCTAAGCTAACCAGCGAATATTTCGATGTCCTCACTGCCTTCAGTGGGCCTGAAGCACTGGACGTTATCAGCCGTGAACATCCTGATATTATTCTTTTAGACGTAATGATGCCTGGAATGGATGGATTCGAAGTTTGTCGGCGGATCAAAAGCGATCCGGCTACGGCCCATATTCCTGTTGTAATGGTCACTGCATTAGATCAACCTTCTGACCGCGTTGCGGGCCTAGAAGCTGGTGCAGATGATTTCCTGACCAAGCCTGTTCAGGACTTGGCGCTGTTTGCCCGTGTACGGTCGCTTGTTCGCCTGAAGGTTATGATGGACGAGCTTCGTAACCGCGAAGCAACTGGTGCCACCATGGGCTGGGAAAGCGAAGAAGAAGTTGCCATTCAGATGGCCGAGTCCGCTTACGGTTCAATTCTTGTGGTAGACGAGCAGGAGCGTGTGTTAGAGCGCATTGCCAAGGCGCTCAGCGACGTAGGTGACCTTACGTTTATCGCGGGCGGCGATGATGCCGCCGAACGTGCGCGCGAAAAGAATTTTGATCTGATTATTGTGTCGCTAACGATGCGTAATACGGACGGCCTTAGGGTGTGCTCCAAACTGCGGTCTTTTGAAGAAACGCGCCACGTACCCATTTTGGTGATGGTGGACGACGGCAATACAAAATTACTGGTGCGCGCCCTTGAGATGGGCGTGAATGATTATGTTGTTCGCCCCGTGGACCGAATGGAATTTCTCGCGCGCGTTAAAACCCAATTGAAACGCAAAAAGTACGCGGATCAACTTTGGGAAAATTTCCACCTTTCCATGCAGTTGGCGACGACGGATGCTGTTACAGGCCTTTATAATCGTCACTATCTGACGAGCCATATGGATACACGCATGCAGGCCGCTCACAATAGCGGCAAGCCGCTCTCTGTGATGATGATGGATATTGACCACTTTAAAGTCGTCAATGACACTCACGGCCACGCTATCGGCGACATTGTGCTGAAAGAGTTTGCCAACCGGGTCGCGAAAAACATTCGCGGCGTTGATTTGGCCGCGCGGTACGGCGGCGAGGAATTTGTGGTAATGATGCCAGAAACTCCAACCGACTGGGCCTATATGATTGCAGATCGATTGCGGGAAGAAGTGTGCGAGAATCTGTTTGATGTTGGTCTCGATACTGGATCGATTGGGATTTCTGTTTCGATCGGTGTTGCTACTAGCGAAAAAGGGCAGTCTCCTGCCCAGTTATTAGAGGAGGCAGATAAAGCGCTTTATACTGCTAAAGCAAACGGCAGGAACAAAGTAGTTATTGCTGGCCCTTAGCAATTCTGTGTCGGGCTTTTCTACCTTCAACTCTCATTTAAAATCAGTCCCATAAAAAAAACGCTGCAGCCAATCGGCTACAGCGTTTTTTTAATTAGCAACTGGTTTGCCCAAGACTACTTAATCTTAGATTCCTTGAAGTCCACATGCTTACGGACAACCGGGTCATATTTACGCTTAACCATTTTCTCAGTCATCGTACGCGGGTTCTTCTTGGTTACATAATAATAACCAGTATCCGCGGTGCTAACCAGCTTGATCTTGATGCTTGACGGCTTTGCCATCTCGTTAACTCCGACTATAATTAATTCTTACGCCGCACAGTGCGACCGTTGTGAGGGCGCAAAATACCCTCAGGCGACTATAAGTCAAGCCCTGTTTGTGCTCGTTCGTGATTTTTCTTCATTTATCGAAAACAATTTGAAAATCCTAACATACAAGTAACTATTTTTGTGCGACAACAGGACGATATTTGTACAGAGGGCACATTATGGTTGGAATTGATAGCGACCTTATCGAAGAGCTGCGCACGGAAGCAATCGATACGGTCGAAGACAGGCTTACAAACCTACAGGAAGCGGTACGTGATTATAAGGCTGGGGTGATCCAATCTGAGGAGACGCTTGCCCTTGTGCGGCTTGAGGCCCACTCTCTGAAGGCTGTTGCTGCCAGCTTTGACATGAAGGCGCTGAAAGTGCTTTCGCACCGTTTCGAAGATTACTTCTATAATGTTGCAGAGCTTCATTTCGACAACTGCCGGGATATTCTATTCTTTGTTGACCGTATGTCGGAAAGCCTGGATGCCTTTATCAATAAGAGGGAGATGGATGTTACCAACCTGATGAGGACGTTGCCCAATAAGGGCGGGTTTGAAGTAGGTGACATTCAAGTTGCGGAAGTTGAAGTGATGCTGGTTATGGAACCAGGGATCGCAACAAAGATTGTGACGCGCGAATTACTAGAATGCGGGTACCGGATGATCAACGTGGCGTCCACTATGGATGCAATTCAATTGGTGCCTGCGATGCGCCCAGACGCTGTCATTGTGTCTAGGGTCATGCCTGAGTTGACAGGAATTGACTTGGCGTGCGCACTTAAGGCTATGCCAACAACACGTGATATCCCCGTAGCTCTTATCGCGAGCGATAAAACTGGCTTGAAGGATTTGCCCGAAAGTGTGCCGGTGCTACGAAAAGGGGCGGATTTTGCGGACGATGTCGCGGATGTGTTTATGAAGTTGGGTATCCTTTAGAAACCCAACTTCAACATTACTGGTTAAGAGCGCGGCCGGCTGTGGCGGCGCTTTTTTTGTTTAGACCTGTGTGTACTGCCGCGTTTCTGGCGTTTGCCTGCATCTTTGGTTTCACCGTCACCAATTAGCTCAAGCTTGAGACCACCTGTGTTGCGGTTGGCCTCGGTTAGCCTGACATCGAGAATGTCGCCAAGCTTAAATTTTTGCCCGTAGCGTTCACCGACAATGCAATGATTGTCTGCGTCCAGCACATAATAGTCGTTGCCAATTTCAGAGATTGGGATCAAGCCGTCACCGCCAGAAGGCAGCAATTTAACAAACAATCCAAATCGAGTAACGCCAGATATACGGCCTTTAAAATCAGCACCAACATGATCTGCCAGGTAAGATGCCATATAACGATCAGTCGATTCGCGCTCAGCTGCCATCGCCCGGCGTTCCGTGCCGGAGATTTGTTCACCGATCGCGGCCAAATCAGCCTCTTCAGCCTCCGTCAGGCCGTCAGGGCCTAATTTGAGGGCTTTTATCAAGCCTCGATGCACCAGCAAATCTGCATACCGTCTGATCGGCGACGTAAAGTGCGCATATCGGGCGAGGGCCAAACCGAAGTGGCCTTCGTTGTCTGGCGCATAATAAGCTTGTGTCTGGCTACGCAGCACAACTTCATTGACCATATGTTCATGCGGGGTGTCTCGGACTTGCCGAAGGATGCCATTGAAAAGGCGAGGGCGCATGACATTGCCCTTGGCCAAGCTTAGCGACATAGTCGATAAAAACTCGCGCAAACTGGTTAGTTTGTCATCAGGCGGTGTTTCGTGCACACGGTACATCGCAGGTACCCTGTGTTTTTCAAGTTCCTCGGCCGCACAAACGTTGGCTGAGATCATGAACTCTTCTACCAATTTGTGAGCATCAAGGCGCTCGCGTATTAGAATGCCTTTCACATAACCATGCTCGTCCAGTTCGATTTTGCGTTCCGGTAAATCAAGATCTAACGGCTCCCGCTTCGTGCGAGCTGTAACTAATGCCTCGTAAGCGCCGTAAAGCGGCCTCAGCACTGTATCAAGCAAAGGTTCGGCTTCCGGGTCAGGTGAGCCGTCTATGGCTGCCTGAACGCGCTGGTAAGTAATGTTGGCTTTGCTGTTCATCAGGCCACGCACGAACTTGTGGCGCAGCTTGCGGCCGTTCTTGTCGAACCACATATGCAGCGCCAAGCAGGCGCGGTCTTCACCGGGCTTCAGGCTGCACAGACCCGCGGACAGGGCTTCTGGTATCATTGACACCACTCGGTCCGGGAAATAACAGCTGTTACCTCGCATGACGGCTTCTTTATCAAGCGCGCTGCCGGGCTGCACATAATGTGCGACATCAGCAATCGCGACAATCGCATGCCAGCCACCTGCATTGCCAGGTTCAGGGTCAGTTTCTGCCCAAATGGCATCATCATGATCGCGCGCGTCTGCAGGGTCGATGGTGATGAGTGGGATATTCCGCAGATCATCCCGTTTGCCCAGTGTTACTGGTTTCGCATTTTCTGCTGCCTGCAATACATTGTCAGGAAACTCGTTCGGGATATTATGCGTATGGATCGCGATCAAGCTGATAGACTTAGCGGATGATACATCGCCTAGCCGTTCTTTCACGCGCGCCCGGCGCATAGAGGTCCGGCGGTTGCTGCGCACAGGTTCGGCTGAAACAAGTTCGCCTTCCAGAGCGCCGCCTACATCGTCGCGGTCGACCCAATATTCATCCCGCTGCTTTTTGCTGGTGGGCAAGATACGCCCGCCCTGATCCGTGCCGTGATAAATACCCAGAATTAAATTTGTTTCTGGTTTCAAAAGCTTAATGATCTCAGCCCGGTAAACCGGCGGATCATCCTTAATCGGGATTAGGCGTGCAAGAGCCCGGTCGCCGCGCCCCATTGGTGGGCCGCGGTGTTTCTGTTTGTCTGAAATATAGATCGTTGGCGGTGTGCCTTCTTGGTCCCAATTTTCGGGTCGGGCGAGGGCTTCACCGTGTTTGTCAACGCCTGAAAACTCAATAACTTGCACGTTCGGCAGTCTGCCTGCCGGGCGAAGAGACTTGGCTTTGCCTACAGACAAATGGCCTTCTTCTTTAAGCTCGCGCAGTATTTGTTTCAGTTGAACTTTTTCGGGGCCCTTGATGCCAAAGGAGCGCGCGATCTCGCGCTTTGTCACTTTGCCTTCATAGCCGCGGATAAATTTCAGTATGTCTTCTTTTGTGGGGAAATGA
>NVTU01000045.1 GCA_002401685.1 Kordiimonadales bacterium | reverse complement strand
TTCGTTGATTGAATAGTAGAATTCAACGACTAGCCTCCCCCTCAATCTTTTTAGTAACACCGCCAAAGACGGCAAATGATTAGTAGCTTTCAGTCAACACCATGCGCAGGTCTTCGTCCTCAAGCGTCCGGCCAGTACCGAGCGCTACGCACGTGAGAGGTTCCTCTGCCACAGTCACAGGCAAGCCTGTTGCTTTGCGGATAACAGTATCCAAATCAGCAAGCAACGCGCCTCCGCCCGTCAAGACAATACCGCTATCAACAATATCGGACGCCAATTCAGGGGCTGTATGCTCAAGCGCCACTTTTACGCCTTCTACAATGGCGCTCACTGGTTCAGAAAGCGCTTCGGCAACCTGTAGCTGGTTTACTTCCAGCTCCTTTGGTACGCCGTTCATCAAATCGCGGCCTTTGATGATCATTTGTTTGCCAACGCCGTCTTCAGGTACCATCGCAGTGCCAATTTCTTTTTTGATCCGTTCTGCTGTTGCTTCACCAATCAAAAGGTTATGGTTGCGGCGGATATAAGCAATAAGCGACTCATCCATCTTATCGCCACCGACCCGAACAGATGTTGCGTACACGATGCCGTAAAGCGACAAAACAGCGACTTCCGTCGTCCCGCCACCAATATCAACAATCATCGAACCCTGAGGCTCACCCACAGGAAGCCCGGCGCCGATTGCAGCAGCCATCGGCTCATCGATAAGATACACTTTGCGAGCACCAGCTTGTTCAGCAGATTCCTGAATTGCCTTGCGTTCAACAGCGGTGGACCCGGACGGCACACACACAACAATTTTGGGACTTGCAAAGGAGCGATTATGCACTTTCTGAATGAAGTGTTTGATCATCTGCTCCGCAACGTGGAAATCAGCGATCACACCGTCCCGCAACGGGCGGACACAGTGGATACCACTTGGCGTACGGCCAAGCATTAATTTGGCTTCATCACCAACAGCAATAACCCGGTCTCTGCCTTGTTCGCTTTTAATAGCAACCACAGAAGGCTCATTCAGCACAATGCCGCGGCCTTTAACATAAACAAGTGTATTAGCGGTCCCTAAATCAATGGCCATATCGGACGAAAACATGCCAAGCAGCTTTGAAAGCATTTAACCCTCTTATCTTATCACTAATTGATGATCCGTGGTCCGGCGAAAAAATAGCGACAAAGTGCAGCTAAGCGACAGATTCGAATACGTCTAGCGGTTATGGGCGATTTGCCCGAAAATCACAAGAGGTGTCGCACATGATTGGGGCGAGTTTTAGTCTTTTCGGTAAAATAGCCTGATTATTGGTGGACAAAGTGCAAAATCAACGTTTCTTCTCTCTCTGGCCGGTATCCGACTTCCAGATACTGCCAACTTGTAACTTATCTTGTGGTACTACCCTCTGATGCGAGGCCAGGGGCTATAGCAGCATCGCCAAACGACAACAGCCCCGCTCATTCTGGTCCTTACCGACGCCGCCAATAGCCTCGCTGGCGTGGCCCAGACCTACTTGCATGGTGAGCGCTACACATTTAGGGCCAAAATAAAGGCAAGCGCATTGTTAAAAGCATGCAAGCCAATAGCCGCTAGCAAAGAACCCGTACGCTCAAAAACAATACCGATCGCGATGCCAGCCGCAAAATGTATGGGCAAGGCTGCAATGTCTCCGTGGAAAAGAGCGAACACAAGCGATGCTATAAGCACCGCAGCCCATGTAGGCATCATACTTTTTAAAGCAGACTGTAAGTAACCACGAAAAAGAACCTCTTCTACGATAGGGCCAAGCACTGCAACGCCAGCCCCCAATGCGTATGTGAATAGAAGGGTATGTTCTGCGGGGATGTGTTCAACCCAACCTATGACGGTGTTTTCTACTTTCTGGTCGGTTACCATAAGCAGCACCTGCTCCAAATAGAGTATCCTCGCCACCAAAAACGCGACAAAAACTTTAGCACACAGCCAAATCGTGCTGCCAAGGTTTAGGCGATTTGGGCGCCATCCTAGTTGCGGCAGGAACCCTGCGCCAAGGTATTTTGAGCTTGCTTTGGTCCACCAAAGCAGGGCGATGAGAGAAAACAAAAAATTGAAGAAAGGCAGTCCTAAGCTACCGGCATTCAGCGATGACGCCCCACCTTCAATTTCAATTACATTTAAAAAAACGGCAAAGACCAGGCCCCCAACGATGATGCCAAGAAAACACACACCAAATGCCAAAAGCGCACGCCATACGGTCAGTTTGTAATCAGGCGCCTTCGGGCCAAAATACAGAGACTCTTCAAGTGTTGGACCATTACCTGTGAACATTAAATTTCCCCCAAACAAACTTTCGCAGCAGCAAATTGGTTTAAAATTTAATCGTTAACTGTCCAACATCAACATTGTGCCAACAGCGATCATATTATTCACCATGTGATAGGCAATAGCTGTCTTGAGAGAACCGGTCCTGTCATAAACAAAGCCCATCCCTGCGCCCAACATGAAATAAACCGGCCATAATGTGAGACTACCGTGAATGGACGCGAATACAGCAGAGGCAATCGCGATCGCCGCCCACCACGGCATCTTGGTTTTTAACGCAGACTGCAGATAACCGCGGAAAACAATTTCCTCCAAAATTGGTGCGATGAACGCGATGGTGACAGAAAAAGCAATCGTAATAAGGAGGGTATCCTTACCAACAAGCTGGGCCATCATTTGTTCAGCTAAACCGGATTGTACCTCATCTACAAACAGCGGAATTACAAACTGACTGTACATTCCACTAAGAAACGCCACAGCAAGGTAGGTACCAATAACCAGCAGGGCTGTTTTCTTTGCTGGAAGCGCACTGGGCTGCCACCCTATTTGCCTGGCGAAACCAGCCCCGTGACGCCGCAAATGCGTCCACATCCAGAGAAGCACGGCAATGAAGCTTACCCCCAGCCCAACAATAGAAAGTTCCACCAAATTGGTTTCAAGGCTCTTCTGCATAGCCTCCGTACCGCGGGAGATGGCCTGGTAAATAGCGTAGCCTACTATTCCTAGCAGCTGTGCACCGTAATATACCGCGAAAGCGAGCAAACCTATGCCTATAGTCAGCTTATATTCCGGCCGCTCCTGACGCACCCCTTCAGATGCATCTCTTTCAGGTTCATTTGTTTCAAATGGCATGATAGACCCCCAACTTAATAAAACGGCTTTGTAGTTCTCCGTGAAGTTACGAAAGAATGCGGGTCGATGCCAACTTTATATAGAATTGGTGGCAATACCTCTGGCTGGAAAAACATAGGGGCCGCCGGCTGTGCCGACGCCCCCAAATCGCTGAGACGCTTGTATAAGCCGAACCTCGGCTCGTTATATTGGACCCGGAGCCTTCTTCTCGCGTTTTACCAGCAGTTTATTCACGGCTGACACATACGCGCGCGCTGAGGCAATAACCGTATCTTCATCAGCGCCCTGCCCATTCACGGTGCGGCCCTCATGCTCTAACCTAACAGTACACTCCGCTTGCGCGTCAGTACCGTGGGTTACAGCATGGACCTGAAAATGTTGTAGCTTTGGCGCGAACTCAATCACGTCTTTGATCGCATTGAACGCGGCATCCACGGGGCCGGAGCCGTATGTCACCGCTTTCACCTTATCACCGTCGATCGTCATTGTGATATCGCACACCGCGTGGCCGTTCGATGATGAATAGTTACTCAAGGCAACCACCTGCATGCGGTTAGCCCATGTGGCAACTTCATCGTCCACCAGTGCAATGATATCTTCGTCGTATATGGTCTTCTTGCGGTCACCCAGCTCCTTGAAACGCCTAAAACATTCCTGGAAGGCATTGTCGCCGAGCTCATACCCGAGCTCTGCCAACTTGTCCGCAAAAGCATGGCGCCCCGAATGTTTACCCATCGCCAGCGTGGATTTGGCAACACCGACAGATGCTGGTGTCATAATCTCATATGTTTGTGCGTCTTTGAGGATACCGTCCTGATGGATCCCTGCCTCATGTGCGAACGCATTTGCACCGACAATGGCTTTATTGTTTTGCACAACAAATCCAGTGACGGTCGAAACCAACTTGCTTGCCTTCATAATGTCTGTTGTTTTGATGTTGGTATGGTAAGGCATTGCGTCAGCGCGCGTTTTAAGCGCCATAACCACTTCTTCCATCGCCGCATTGCCTGCACGCTCTCCAATACCATTGATCGTACATTCAATTTGACGCGCGCCGCCCGCAAGGCCAGCCAGAGAGTTCGCAACCGCCAACCCTAAATCATTGTGACAGTGGGTTGAAAATATTGCTTTGTCAGCGTCCGGTACGTTTTCAATGACACTGCGGAACATCTGTTCAAACTCAGTTGGCGTAGCATAGCCAACAGTGTCAGGCAGATTAATTGTGGTGGCCCCAGCGCGGATAGCAGTTTCAACCGCGCGGTATAAAAAATCAAGATCAGTGCGGGTCGCGTCCTCGGCGCTCCATTCCACGTCATCCACAAATTTACGCGCATGGGTGACAGAGCCGTGGATCGCGCTGATCACATCCTCAGGGTCCATTTGCAGCTTCACTTTCATATGAAGCGGGCTTGTTGCAATAAAGGTATGGATGCGCGCTTGCTTGGCGGGCTTAAGGGCTTCTGCCGCACGCTCAATATCGCCAAGCGCGGCTCGTGCTAATGAACATACTGTCGAGTTTTTGACGCGCTCTGATATTTGCTTAATACATTCAAAG
Source organism: Kordiimonadales bacterium (assembly GCA_002401685.1). GTDB lineage: Bacteria > Pseudomonadota > Alphaproteobacteria > Sphingomonadales > Kordiimonadaceae > Kordiimonas. The sequence goes on along the minus strand of NVTU01000045.1, from coordinate 42,541 downwards.
TCGCCGTTTGAGGCAATCGCAAATCCTGCCTCGATTATATCGACATTCATGCCTTCCAGCACTTCAGCAATTTTTAATTTTTCCTCAAGCGTCATCGACGCACCAGGAGACTGCTCGCCGTCCCGGAGGGTGGTATCAAAAATTCTCACACGGTTATTTTCGCTGTGTGACATCACACTTCACCTTAATTTCATACTGTTAATATTGAATTGAGAAACTGGCTTTTACCCTTAAACACTACGGCGCTGCAGCACCTTGCCTACGTGTTTAAGGGCCGATAAGTCGGCCAGCACCTAGTAGAAGGAGGCTTAGTAGAAACAGAGAACTAACGAAGAGAATAGCGCGCAGCCGTTCATCTGCGCGAACAGCCTTAGCCGTTGCGCCGCGCGGTTGGCGCCTAGGGTCATGTATCCTTGGATCTACGGTTGTCATTCTTCGTTCAAATTCTTCAAGAATTTCCAATGCCTAATGATGTACTAGCTTACAATGTTATGGCAAGAGGAATTTTTAAGAAATTATATTTCAATTGAAACTAATAAATCGGAACTATCGCCAAAATATAGCAATTCTGCACTTCTGCTAAACACTGTCGTTAATCGGTCGCTAAAGTGGATGTCCTCTGGCGGACGACCTGACGCCACAGCACCGCCATCAGCACTGGCAGGGCCAGCTCTAGCCCCATCAACGATGTAAACAGTTCCTGCGGTGCCCCGACACTGTAATAGGAAACAATCCGCCCAACGCCGCTTGCGAAAAAGATTGCGGCTAAATAGGGCACCCGGCTCAGGTATTTGCTCAAATTACCACCAGTAGCGATAAGCACGCATCCGTATGCAAACCAGTAAACTGAATAGAACCGCAATTCATTATCGACGTTCACGTGCTGAAACCCTTCAACGACAGGCTGAGGACCGAGCACCAAAGCATTTAATGCGGCGGCAGCTTGAGCCGTTGCATCAGGGCCAAATGCGAAAATCGAAACCGCTATCAACACGGCGGCAAGCCCAAGTATTATCAGAATAGTGCTGAGTGTCTTTTGCGGCATGGTGCTTCCTTAGGCTAAGTTCTACCGCAGCCTAGCCCATAACTCCTGTAAAACGAAACGGCAGCTTGCCTCACCCTACTGGGAGCTCTTCAGAAATTCTGTGGCATCCAGAACATACTCATACTCATCGCACCATTCGCCCTTAACAAAGACAGCCTTTTCTTTGAGCGGACCGCGTTTGAAACCTATTTTTTCCAGCACAGTGCCGGAGGCGATATTCCTAATATCGATTTCAGCTTCGAGCCTGGCCGCACCTGTTACCAGCGCAACGGTAGGCAGCACTAATTTCAGTATTTCCGTCATATAGCCTTTACCCCACGCATCGCGGTGGAGGCTGTATCCGACCTTGACCGAGTCTGCCCCGTCAATTTTAATGCCTAGTCCAATATCGCCGATCGCCTGCCCGCTAACGCGTTCCTCAATCATCAACTGCACCCAGGCACTGTCGGGCAACCGCTCAATTGCAGCAATTTCGGCGCAAAAGGCTCGCGACTGTTCTATTGTGTAGGGGTATTTCCACAGCGTGTAGCGCGCCACGTCGGCATCGTCGCGCCAGCTAAGGAAAGCCTCGGCATCGTCTGTGCGAAAGCGCCGGACAATCAGTCGGTCAGACTTTAAAGGTAGAAAGTTTTCCATAAAGTAATGCTATTACCCCGATAAAAGCAGCTCAAACAAAAAGAACGCCTACCCGGAGCGGCCCGTTCCAAAAAAGTCAGTGTGTGGCTTAAAAACTAGTTAAATCTGAGGGTACCATAACACGGCCACTTTCCGCATCCCAATTGGGCAATATCGCGCACGGATTTGTCATTGGACGTATTAGTCATCTTCTCGCAAAGTGAGGTATTAAAACGAACGTTTGGGGAGCCTCATGAAAAATTTCATCAAGTACGGCGCGGTAATTTTATTAGGTGCGCTGTTGGCCTATTCAATAGCACACAGCAAACAGGCAGCCAAAAGCAACTGGCACCTTGTTTATGCCCATGACGACAAAGGCAATGCCTCAGAGGGCAGTAAACTGGACTTAATAAGGGCAGTCCTGTCAGGGAAACCCATTCGGGTTTATTGGGCTGGCGGCAGAGTGCAACATGTTACAGATGCAAGTTTCCTTACTGTGATGAAAGGGGAAATATTTGCTCAAATTCAGGAGTTCCGCGGGCAAAGGCCCTCAGAAAATCCAACCACAATCACTCTCACCGATACTAAATGGACCGTGATATTGGCGACGAACGGCGATCGAGCTCTCCGGTGGTATGCCCAGGAATAACCGCCGTTTTCCAAAGAAAAAGGAACGTGCCCGAGCACATTCCTTTTGTAAGTTCTACGCTGACACCAAGGTCTATTGAATCTCTACCAAAGCCAAAACTAGTTTTTCGCTTTGTCTACTAGTTGGTCTTTCTGCATCCAGGGCATCATCGCACGTAGACGCGTACCGACTTCCTCAATTGGATGGCGCTTGGCTAGGCCGCGGTGGGCTTTCAGCTCAGGGTTTCCGGCTTTATTATCAAGCATGAAGTCTTTCACAAAGCGGCCTTGCTGGATGTCTTCCAGAATACGCTTCATTTCAGCTTTGGTATCGCTCGTAATAACACGTGGGCCAGATTTATAATCACCGTATTCAGCTGTGTTCGAGATTGAATAACGCATATTGGCAATTCCGCCCTCGAAGATCAGGTCTACAATCAGTTTCACTTCGTGCAGACACTCGAAATAAGCCATTTCAGGTGCGTAACCCGCTTCAACAAGTGTCTCGAAGCCGGCTTTAATCAGTTCAGACACGCCGCCACACAGAACCGCTTGCTCACCAAAAAGGTCAGTTTCACATTCTTCGCGGAAGTTGGTTTCCAAAATTCCCGAACGGCCACCACCAATAGCAGAAGCATAAGCAAGACACAGATCATGTGCTTTACCGGATGCGTCAGCGTGCACTGCGATCAAACACGGCACGCCCTGCCCCATCGCATACTGCGACCGCACAGTGTGGCCTGGACCTTTCGGCGCAACCATAATTACATCAAGGTCTGGGCGGGCCTCGATCAAACCAAAATGAATATTTAGACCGTGCGCAAACATAAGCGCAGCGCCTTCTTTCATATTTTCGGCTAGCTCAGTAGCGTAAATTTCGGCCTGGTGCTCATCAGGGGCCAGCATCATCACCATATCAGCTTGGCTGGCAGCCTCTGTTGCAGTCATAACCTCAAAACCGGCGGCTTCCGCCTTTTTGCGCGTAGAGCTGTCTTCGCGCAGCGCAACAATCACGCGCGCAACACCGCTATCGCGCAGATTACCAGCGTGGGCATGGCCTTGGCTTCCGTAGCCGACAACGGCGATGGTCTTGTCCTTGACCAGATTTAAGTCTGCATCGCTATCAAAATAAACACGCATGTTCTCGTCCTTAAAAAGGGGCATCGCCCCGTATCAACCTATCAACTATGAAAAGTCCAAAAAATTCTTTAATTCAGGATCAATCCTGAAGCCCGGTTTCGCCCCGACTTAATGCTGCAGCACCCGTACGCGCCACTTCCACTAGGCCAAGTTCCCGCATCAATTCAACAAAGGCATTCAGCTTTTCCGCTGAACCCGTTAACTCGAAGATAAAGCTGTTTATAGTGCTGTCCACCACATTGGCGCGAAATGCTTCAGCAATACGCAGCGCTTCGATACGGTGTTCGCCGCCGCCGGAGACTTTTACGAGCGCTAGATCGCGCGACACAAAAGGGCCATCCGTGGTTAAATCGGTAACATCGTGCACTGGCACTAATCGGTCCAGCTGAGCTTTCACTTGCTCAATGGCCATCTGTGTACCGCTTGTCACGATTGTGACACGCGACCGTTTGCCGGAATTGGCAACGGCTGCCACTGTCAGGCTTTCAATATTATAACCGCGCCCGGAGAACAGGCCGATCACCCGTGCAAGAACGCCAGCTTCATCATCAACGATCAAGCCAATTGTGTGCTGCACCGAAGTGCCAATATCTTTCATGGAACCATCCATCATGCTATTTACTCAGTGAAATAAGATTAAACGACTGCGAGCGCTTCGTCATCTGTTGGTTTGCTAGGGGCATCACTTGAAAGCAGCATTTCATTATGCGCTGCGCCAGCAGGCACCATCGGAAACACGTTTTCCAACTTGGCAATGCGGCAATCCAGCATCACCGGGCCATCATGATCAATCATTTCCTGAATGGTGGCGTCCAGCTTTGCCGGGTCTTCAACTCTCAGGCCTTTAATGCCGTAGGCTTCAGCAAGCGCCACAAAGTCCGGCAAAGCGCTGGAATATGTCTCCGACCGACGGCCTTCGTATGACATATCCTGCCACTGGCGCACCATGCCCATAAATTCGTTGTTCATGATAAATATTTTTACTGGCAGATTATACTGAACGATTGTGCCCAGCTCCTGAATATTCATCTGGATTGAAGCTTCACCAGCTACGTCAATGCACAAGCTATCCGGAAAAGCGATCTGCGCGCCGACGGCAGCAGGCAAACCGTAGCCCATGGTGCCAAGCCCACCGGAGGTTAGCCAATGATTAGGCTTATCAAACCCGAGATACTGTGCCGCCCACATCTGGTGCTGACCCACTTCAGTCGAGATAATAGTGTCTCGGCCTTGGGTAAGAGCGTGCAGCCGTTCCAATGCTTTTTGCGGAATAATCACACTGTCACTGTCAGTATACGAGAGGCATTTCTTTTCGCGCCACTCAGCGATCTGTTGCCACCAACCATCGAGCGTAGGCTGGCGTCTGCCGTAGCCTTCTTCTGCCCAGATATCGAGGAAACGCCGTAATACTGACCTTGCGTCACCGATGATCGGCACGTCAACATGTACGGTTTTATTGATACTGGATAAATCGATATCTACATGGATTTTCTTTGAACCCGGCGAAAAAGCCTCAAGCCTGCCCGTTACACGGTCATCAAACCGGGCGCCAATGGCCAGCATGACATCGCAATCATGCATAGAGTGGTTTGCTTCCCACGTGCCGTGCATGCCAAGCATTCCTAAAAACTGTTTGTCGCTGGCTGGATAACAACCAAGCCCCATCAAGGTATTGGTAACAGGCATGCCCGTAACCTGCGCAAATTCGGTCAGAAGCGCGGATGCTTCAGGGCCGGAATTAATGATACCGCCGCCTGCATAAATTATAGGGCGTTCCGCAGCAGCAAGCAGTGCCACGGCTTCACGGATTGCGGCCTCATCACCGTCAGTTTGAGGTTTGTAGGTTTTATGTTCGGTGATCGCGCCCAAATGATAAACAGCTTTTTCAATCTGCACGTCCTTAGGCATATCGATAACTACAGGCCCCGGCCTGCCTTTTGTAGCCACATAAAAGGCTTCATGAAAAACATCCACAATATCAGCGGCGTCTTTCACTAAATAATTATGCTTTGTACAGTGACGGGTGATGCCAACTGTGTCGGCTTCCTGGAATGCGTCGCTGCCAATTAAATGGCGCGCCACCTGCCCGGTGATACAAATCATGGGGATACTATCCAGCATCGCGTCCGTCAGACCGGTTACTGCATTGGTAGCACCCGGCCCAGAGGTCACAAGCACAACACCAGGCTTGCCAGTTGCGCGCGCGTAGCCTTCGGCTGCATGTGTTGCTGCCTGTTCGTGCCGAACCAAAATATGCTTGATATCGTCTTGCTTATAAAGCGCGTCGTAAATAGGTAGGACGGCCCCACCCGGATACCCAAAAATGACGTCCACACCAAGGTCTTTCAGCGCCCGTAAAATTAGCTCAGCACCACTCATCAATTGGGTGCTTGCTTCCTTTTTATTCAATGCTGCTTTAGCCATGATCGTCATCGTCTCGCTTGCCTAATCCGTTAATATTTACTCATTCGTCCTAATATTTTCTGAATGAGAGCCCGTTTTATTTCGCTTCTGCAACAGTGGCCGCACACATCAGAGCAAGAACTTGCTCCTACCCGATTGAAAACCAACAGTAAATTGGTCCAGATACGAGTTGGGGGCGCTTAAAAAAGCGCCCCCAGGGGGTGGGTCTCGTCACAGAAAGAACCAACTTGGGCTGTAGGTTCTACTTTTCGGCACCTTGGGCTGACATGGTGCCGATAAACAATGTTTATTGTATTATAATTACGTGGTCAATAGGCTTTTTGATATTTTATGTAAATATTTTAGGATATTCACTTTCCGAAAGTTGCGCGCTCACGCGCTCCCAAGTCGGGAATTGGTTACGGAACCATGTCAACTGCCGTTTAGCAAACCTACGGGTAAGCATTTTGGCCTCGTCACCGGCCTCGTCCAAGGAACTATCGCCTTTAAGATAAGCCACCAACGACGGCACACCAAGCGACCGCATCGAAGGCAACTGAGGATCGAGCCCTCTGGCCATCAGCCCCTTAACCTCTTCCAACGCGCCGTGCTCCACCATCCAATCAAATCTTTGATCGCAGCGTGCATATAAGGCCTCGCGGGTGTGACCACCGACAATTATCTTATGAACACCGCCAGCCTCATCAAATTCAGCCATCGGTCCAGGCTTGGTGGCTTTATGCCACTCCGTTAACGCCTTCCCGGTAGAGCGGTACACTTCGACGGCGCGCGAAATGCGTTGGCTATCGCCTGACGGCAATCGCTTGGCGGCGTCCCCATCATATGTCTGAAGCTCCGCATGCAGGAATTCACTGCCTTTTGCCGCACATTCATCCCGTACGGCTTGGCGAATTGCACCATCAATTGCCGGGATCTCTGCCATACCGTCGAGCAGGGCTTTAAAATACATGCCTGTACCACCCACCAGTATAGGCGTTTGGTCCTTTTCCCACGCGCTGGTGATCTCAATCATCGCATGCTTAACCCATAAGGCTGTTGAGCAAGGCGCGGCAGCATCCAAAAACCTGTACAACCGGTGGGGTGCAGCGTTTTCTTCTTCCTCGTTTGGACAAGCCGTCAGCACACGCAAGCCGTCATAAACCTGCATACTATCCGCGTTAATAATGACGCCGCCAAGCGTTGAGGCCAGCCGCAATGACAAAGCTGACTTGCCGCTAGCGGTTGGACCTGCAATAAAAAGGGCCTGTTTCAAATCTACCTCTCAAACATCAGGATCGTTTCCCCATGGATATCGCTTTGACACTCGTCGTCAACCCTAGCAAATCGAATTCGTCTTTAATTGACATAGTTGACACGGCAAAGGAAATACTGGGAAAGCGCTTCAAGCAAACGAAAGTCCTTTCAAACGGCCGCGCAACTGACCTTTTCCTGACCGCAGATACACTGGCCGAAGCGCAAGCTAGCCTCGCGGACAAACTGAACATGATCAATGGGCTGGACTGGTGCCTGCAGGCTGAAGCTGGCCGCAGGAAGAAACTCATTCTCGCGGACATGGACTCGACGATGATCACAGCGGAATGTATTGACGAGCTTGCGGATTTTATTGGCCTGAAGGAAAAAGTATCTGAAATCACCGAAGCTGCGATGCGCGGGGAGCTTAATTTCGAAAGCGCCCTTACTGAGCGCGTTGCCCTTTTGAAAGGTCTGCCGACAACAAAGCTTTTGGAATGTTACGAAACCCGTATTGCGCTGATGCCCGGCGCACGCATTTTGGTGCAAACCATGAAGGCAAACGGGGCCTACAGCGCGCTGGTTTCGGGGGGCTTCACCTATTTCACTGAAAAAGTGGCCGCAGAGGTTGGTTTTGATATGAACCGGGCGAATATACTCGGCATTGAAGGCACAGCGCTAACCGGCACTGTTATGCTGCCCATATGCGGTGCTCAAACAAAACTGGACACACTTCAGGAATTAGCCAGCACGTTAGACCTAGATACGAGTGAGATCTTGGCAGTAGGCGACGGTGCCAATGATATCCCAATGATAGAAGCTGCAGGCTTAGGTGTGGCGTACCACGCCAAACCAAAAACCCAAGCGGCGGCCAAAGCCAGCGTTCAGTGCGGTGATTTAACTGCGCTGCTCTATTTTCAGGGCTACGCGGATAGCGATTTCGTCAAAAGCTGATTGCCCGCCGGCGTTGGGAACTACCCCATAAGCACCGGGCTGGCCAAAGAACTTCTAAAGTAAGCAAAAAAAGAGGCCGGCGAACCGACCTCTTTATCAATCATTTAGGTAAGCCTACTAATCGTCGTTGTCACGCTCACGCAGTAGACGCAGCGGAACATGCGCCGTGCCACCATCGCGGCCCTGTGCAATCAGGAGCAATACTTGCCTGCGGCCCTGATCCCGTGCGGCTTCAATAATTTCTACCACATCGCTTGGGGTTGACACCGGCTGCTGGTTAACGCGAACGATCACCATGCCAGGACGAAGCCTAACGCGCGCTGGTGTGCGCGGCGCAATCCGCGTAATCACAACACCTTCAACGTTTTCTGCAATCCGGAATGTCCGGCGCAAACGGTCGTTGATTGGGGACAAAGCCATGCCTTCAACAAAAGCGAGGCGGTCTTCACCGTTATCGCGCTCATTGTCATCGTCTTCGCCGTCTTCGTCGTCATCATCAGTCTGCGGGCTAACAAACTCGCCAGTTGTTACGGAAAGTGTCGTCCGCTCACCTTTACGGATCACAACAACATCAACCGGCTGACCAACTTTGGTGCGTTTAACGAGGCGGCTAAGCGAATTGGAACTAACCACTTTCTTGCCGTCCCATACGATGATGATATCACCGATTTCAATGCCAGCACGCTCTGCTGGGCTGTCGGGATTAACCGTGCCAACAATGGTGCCTTTGATGAAATCAATACCCATCGATTCAGCGAGATCTTTGGTCATGTTGCCCAGGGTAACACCAAGGAAACCGCGGCGTACCTTGCCGTGCTCCATAAGTTCCCCAACGACACGCTGAACGTCATTGCTCGGAATAGCAAAGCCAATACCAACACTTGCACCCGTTGGTGAAATGATGGCGGTGTTTACGCCGATAACCTGGCCTTCAAGGTTAAACATTGGGCCACCAGAGTTACCTGGGTTAATGGTCGCATCGGTTTGAATGAATTCCACATCAGGCTGCAAACTACCGGTACGAACATCGCGGTTACGGCCAGAGATGATGCCTGCAGTAACAGTGCTTTCGAGACCGAACGGGCTGCCGATTGCAATAACCCAGTCACCAATACGCTGCTTTTCTGAGTTGCCAAATTTCACCGTCGGCAAGTTAAGGGCTGTGTCTGACTTAAGCCTAAGTACCGCCACATCAGAAAGCACATCACGGCCAATAACTTCAGCTTGGTACTCGTCTTCGTTATTCAACGTAACTGTAATTTCGTCTGCGTCTGCGATCACGTGGTTATTGGTAACGATGATGCCGCTAGCATCGATGATGAAACCAGAGCCCAGAGACCTTGCAGTTCTGTTTTCTTCTTCTTCCTCGAAGCGGTCACCGAAGCGTTCCCAGAAATCACCAAAAGGCGAATTTTCCGAGCCACCACGACGCTGATTGTCTGGCCTGCGGTCTGTACGGCCACGGCGGCGATCATTACGCTTAAATTTTTGAATTGTTGAAATGTTTACAACTGCTGGGGACAGCGTTTCGACCAAATCGGCGAAGCTATCAGGCGTGCCTTTGGCTACTACTGGCTGAGCAGAAAGTGCTGCTGCCATAATGAAGAGAGCAACCATCAGAGCTTTAATAGCTGTGGTCGGTCGTGCGTCGATTATTTTAGTAAGATAGGTGCTCACGCACTTACTCCTTTTATTCTTATCGTTACTCGCTTTGGCCCGCTGCTATTACAACAAACCATTTTTACTGATACTACCGGACCATCATTGGCCGCCATGGTCAAGCCAACTCATCGTTACTTGCGTTGGGTGGTGGCATAGTTGCGACCAGTAGCGAAATCAGGCTTTTTGGGGGCCCATGATCAGTGGTCGGTGGTTCAATGCCGTATCAGTGTATGAGTTTCGTCCAATATGCTGAAGGGCTCGCCTTCTTTACGAAAGCAAGCCCTAAAGAGATGACTGACCATACATGGTCAGCCTTATTTAGCTATAGCCTATTTCTTGTTTCCGTCCGAGTTCACGAACAGTTTAAAGAAATCACTGTCTGGTGACAGCACAAGCGATGTGTCGTCTTTACCCAGTGCCTTTTTATAAGCCTGCATCGTGCGGTAAAACTCGAAGAAATCAGCATCTTTGCCAAAGGCGTCAGCAAATATTTTCGTTGCAACACCGTCTGCTTCACCGCGAACAATCTGCGCTTGCTTCTCAGCTTCGGCTACGATCACAGCAACCTGCCGGTCTGCATCAGCTGTAATCCTCACAGCATCACGCCGACCTTCAGCACGCTTTTCCGCCGCTTCTTGCTCACGCTCGGTACGCATGCGCTGGAAAATCGCATCACTGTTTTGAGACGGAAGATCAACACGCTTCAAGCGCACGTCAATAACTTCCAAACCAATAGACGCAGCTCGCTCGTTGGTAATCCGGCTAATTTCAGCCATCAAACTTGCGCGCTCACCAGAAACGATATTTACCATTGGCTGTTTCGCCAATACGTTTCTGATGGTGGTATCCATTATTTTCTCAAGCAGATCGTTCGCAATAACATCGTTCGCTGCCGCCTGATAGCGCTTGAGCGGATCAACGATTCTGTAGCGAGCAAAACTATCAACAACGATACGGCGCTGATCAGCAGCTAAAACTTCCTGAGGTCGGATGTCTAAGCTCAACACGCGCTTTTCCAGGAAAATCACTTGCTCAACGAACGGTGTCTTGAAGTGTAGCCCAGGCGTTAGCACTGTCCCTTTTGGTTCACCAAACTGGACGATCAACGCCTGTTCGCGCTCCGTTACGATATACATCGAAGAATAGGCTAAAAATGCAGCTGCAACTAAGACAACGGAAATCAGTATTTTAAATTTACCCATGACTTAATTCCCCGCGCTTTTCTTTTTGCCAAGTTCGTTCAGTGGCAAGTAAGGCACCACCCCTGAACCGGCGTTACTATCAAGAATAATCTTGTCCATACCGGCTAGAATTTCTTCCATGGTTTCAAGATAAATACGCTTTCTTGTCACGTCTTTTGCCTTGGCATATTCGTTATACACTGAAAGGAAACGTGCTGCCTCACCCTCAGCTCGGTTTACAGTCTGCGCCCGGTACGCTTCCGCACCCTGCAACAGAACAGCTGCCTGACCTTCGGCTTTCGGAATTTCTTCATTTGCATATTTTGCTGCAACGTTGCGGGACTTTTGCTGATCCGCTTCAGCCCGCTGTACATCAAGAAACGCGTCTTTCACTTCAGCAGGTGCTTCAGATTCGATGATTTGAACCCGCAATATTGTTATGCCGGCGCCGTACGCATCAAGTGTGCGCTGGATATCAATAAGGGACTGCTCTTCAAGACCACCACGACCCGTCGTGATAATAGGCGTGATCCGGTTTTTACCAACATGCTCGCGCATAACACTTTCAGCAACCGACTTGATCGTGCCGTCAGGATCTTGCAGACGGAACAAATAGTCACCAAGGTCTTTGATGCGCCAAACCACGTTAAAGCGCACATCAACGATGTTCTCGTCTTGTGTCAGCATCAACGATTCGTCAAGCGACGCAACACTGACGCGACCAGACCGGCGCGACACTGTTTGGCGGCTTCCAATTGATATTGTTTTCTCATCCGTCACGCCGCGCACTTCAACGGTCTCAACAGGATAAGGCATATGCCAGTGGAGGCCAGGTGTTGTTAATTCGGTTCGCTCACCAAAACGAAGGACAACGCCCTGCTCGTTAGGCTCAACCCGGTAAACACCCGATCCAATCCAACCGATAATCGCAACCAGAACAATAAGGGCGATGCCTTTACCGCCACCTGGCAGAAACTGTTGCAGTTGTTCCTGGCCTTTTTTGATGATGTCATCAATATGAGGTGGTTCACCGCCGCCGCCATTACTGCCGCCGCCGCGTTTTGGGCCACCACTGCCCCAAGGGTTCTTCTTATCCCCATTTCCATTGCCGTTATTTTGCCAAGGCATAAATTTCTCCCGATAGGCATATTTCTTATGACGAACCCAATTCTTTCGGACCATAGCTTGTAAATAAGTAAAGAAGCCAAAGGTATAGAAAGATTGTGTCTTGATACCGTATATATGGTAGGCACCGCCGGGCTGCAATGCATAGTCCCAATTTTTCCGTCCTCCGAAGGGTTTTTATGTCGAATCTAACAAAACAAGCTGTTTTAGAAGCCCTTAAGGCCGTTTCCGCAACCAGTGGATCGTCTAATGTTGTCGATTCCGGCTATGTGAGCACGGTAATTGTGGACGGCGACCAAGTTGGAGTCGTTTTGGATTTCGGTGATAGCCGCCCTTCTGACATGCCTGCGCTCAGATCAGCCATTGAAGTGGCAGTGATGGCCGTTGAAGGTGTGAGCGCTGTGAACGTTGTTATGTCGGCCCTGAAGGCAGCAAAACCTAGCGATGCTGCTGCGCCCAAAATGCCGACGGGTGCAGGATCAAAAGCGGCGCCTAAGCCCACCGAACTTCCGGGCGTTAAGCATATTATCGCGGTTGCTAGCGGCAAGGGTGGCGTGGGTAAATCAACCACCAGCATCAATCTTGCGCTTGCGCTGAAGGCCCAAGGCCTGAAAGTGGGCTTACTAGACGCCGATATTTTCGGCCCGTCAGTCCCGATGCTTGTGGGATCAGACGAAAAGCCCGAAGCGATCAATAAAATACTGCAGCCGATTATGGCGCACGGCTTAAAAGTGATGTCCGTTGGGTTCCTGCTGGATATCGACCAACCTGTAATCTGGCGCGGCCCCCGTGTGATGGGCGCAACCCAACAGCTGTTGAAAGACGTGGCCTGGGGCCCGCTTGATGTTTTAATCGTTGATATGCCGCCGGGCACGGGCGATGTGCAGTTGACCATGGTCCAGCAAGCCAAGCTTTCTGGCGCGATCATTGTCTCGACACCGCAGGATTTGGCACTGATTGATGCGCGCAAAGGCTTGGCGATGTTCCAGCAAGTTAAAGTGCCGATCATGGGCATTATCGAGAATATGAGCACTTTTGTTTGCCCACACTGCGGCGAGAACAGTGACATTTTCGGCCACGGCGGTGCAAAGGAAGTCGCCGAGAAGCTGCAGGTCACTTTCCTCGGCGCGGTGCCTCTGCACATGTCAGTGCGCGCAAGTGCAGACGAAGGCAAACCCATTGTGGAAGCTGACCCTGAAAATCCGATCAGTGATATTTACAAAGATATTGCGGAAAAGCTTAGGCAGCAACTGGGGCTTTAAACCCGCTCGTACACCACAAATGCGTAGCCGGGCTTACCGCCTTCGGCTGAAAATGGCTCGCGTCTGGTCTCTTCCCAGTCGCGCACGTCAAATTCTGGGAAATAGGTGTCGCCTTCAAGCTCCAAATCAATTTCCGTGATGAACAGCCTGTTCGCACGAGGCATTGCTTGGCCGTAGATTTGGCTTCCGCCCGTTATCATCACCTCTTCAACATCGCCAGCTAAGGCAATTGCAACGTCAATGCTATCAGCCACATCTACGCCGTCCGCGGCCCAGCCTGTATTGCGGGTGATAACGATGTTTTGCCGCCCGGGAAGTGGCCTGCCGATGCTCTCAAATGTTTTTCGCCCCATGATGATCGGTTTACCAAGCGTGGTTGCTTTGAAATACTTCAGGTCCGCAGGCAAGTGCCACGGCATCTGGTTATCCAAGCCGATCACGCGATTTTTAGTCATGGCTACAATCATGGAAATATTCATGGATGGTCTCAGTTATAGAAAATGAAGGGCTATAAGCAGACGTCTTGGAACACCTGAATTAAATAGTCATCTGATCTTCAATCAAATCTTCGTCTTGTTCAAGCATTGGCAAATGAACACGAATTGCAGTACCCACATTAACCATGCTGCGTACTGTAATTTTGCCTTCCATGCGGTCAACAAGCTCGCGGCAAATCGCCAAGCCAAGCCCAACACCGCCGTGACGCCGCGATAACGCTGCATCCACTTGTGTAAACCGATCAAAAAGCGTCGCCTGCTTTTCTTCCGGAATACCGATGCCAGTATCCTGCACTTCAAGCACCCAGCCCGCCATTCCGTTCTGAAACGGCTTTGCAAACAACCGAACCACAACAGAGCCTTGTTGGGTAAATTTGATCGCGTTGGAGCAGAGATTGATCATTATCTGGCGCAGCCGGAGCTCATCCCCCAGAATTTGATCAGGCATATTCTCATCAACTTCGGTTTTAAATTCCACGCCCTTGTTATCGGCTTGTTGTGATAGCAGCGAGATTATTCTGTCGGCCAAGTCACTCGTCAATACCGGATTCTTATCGATACTAACATTACCAGACTCTAGCTTGGCTAAATCCAATATGTCGTTAATCAAACTAAGCAAGTGCTGGCCGCTATCGTGAATATCTTTGGAATATTCAACGTAACGTTCATCGCCGACTGGACCGATCGCCTGATCTTGTATGAGCTGCGAAAACCCAAGGATCGCGTTAAGCGGTGTCCTTAACTCGTGGCTCATGGTTGCCAAAAACTCAGACTTGGCGCGGTTCGCTGACACCGCCGAGCGTCGCGCTTCTTCAACATCCTTATTTAGGTCCTGCAGAAGTTTATAATGTTCTTCCAATTCTACGTGCGCTTCTTTCAGCGCTCGTGTGCGGCGGTTAACAATGGCCGCAACCCTCTGGCCACGCTGACGTTGGGACCATACGATGAAAAAGAAAAGCCCCGTTAACAGGAAGCAGACACTGGCCGTAATGAAGGCAGAGTTATAGTTAACAGGGTAAGCGCCTGGATTGGCAAAGACATCAACTTCCCAGATCGCGGTTCCAAATTCTATCCGCCCGCCAAATTTTAAACCATCGAGCGCGACTAAGGTCTCGTCGACCGCACCAAACCCTTGCTGAAAACTGCTCTCTCCCCAGGAGGACATCACCTGAAGCTGAAAAGCCTTCTCCAGATCTGGCAAGTCAGCTGCAATTTCCGCGATCATTCCTTTTATATCCACGACCTGCAACAAGGCCGCAGGGTTTCCTTCGCGGGTTGTATAGGGGCTTACGATCAGGACTTGCCCAGACTTTCCTTGGTCGAGCTCTGGGAATGTCGGCAAAAAAATCACTGAAGCCAAACCGTCTGCAATGGATTGAGTAAGCAATCTATTTACAGCAGGATCTCCGCCAACATTTAAGCCCAGCAGGGCTTTTGCTCGGGCAGGATCGTTGCTCCAGGGGATATAAATGGGGAATTTCGTCACATCGCCGCTGGCTTGCGAACTGTTTGCAGGCTCAAACACCTTAAATCCTGGCCCAAAAAAGCTTCGAATTCGGGAAAGAAACTCATCGGAGTTGGTAAGCGTCAACGCATTTACGGGAGCAACCAAGCTTCTGTGATTGCTCAGATTGCTATTGGTTTTAATAAGTAAGCGGTATTCTTTCTGCTCAAAGGTCTCGCTTTGAAAATAGTAGGCGAACAAATCATCCGCGGCCTGAATGCCCGCGCGAATTTCGTTTTCCAAGTGACCGACAAACAGTTTCGCATCGCTGTGGAACCGCTCTTCAACTTGGTTTTCAGCAGATATTACAGATTGGCGCGTGATAACAAACGACAACACCAGACCGATGATTAAAACCATCGTCAAAAGGCCAAATTGCCTAAAATCTATTTCTGTGTCCCGAGCCAAATTTTATCCTGCTTAGCCAATTAAACCGCAATAGGTGCCTTTATAAGGGGATGATATTGATAATCCGTTATTTCAATATCATCAAACTTGAAGGCAAATAAATCATCAATTTCTGAATTTAGCGTCAGTTTCGCGAGCGGCATAACACCCCGAGAGAATTGCAAATCTGCCTGTTCAACGTGGTTACTATATAAATGCGCGTCGCCAAATGTATGAACAAAGTCCCCAACTTCAAGCCCGCATACCTGCGCCATCATGTGTGTTAACAGCGCGTACGATGCAATATTGAACGGTACGCCCAAAAACACGTCTGCGCTACGCTGATACAGTTGGCAGGAAAGCTTCCCATCCGCCACGTAAAACTGGAACAAGCAGTGGCATGGCGGCAAAGCCATATTGTCAACATCCGCAACATTCCATGCAGAAACAATTAGCCGCCGGCTGTTGGGGTTATTTTTGATCTGATCAATGATGGCTGAAATTTGGTCAATTTTGGTCCCATCCGGAGCAGGCCAACTACGCCACTGGTGGCCGTATACGGGGCCCAAGTCGCCCTGTTCGTCGGCCCAGTCATTCCAGATAGCCACACCGTTATCTTGCAGGTATGCCACATTTGTATCGCCAGCGATAAACCAGAGTAGTTCGTGAATGATGGACTTCAGGTGCAATTTCTTCGTCGTAACGAGCGGAAAACCATCTGCAAGATTAAACCGCATCTGGTGGCCAAACACACTGTAAGTCCCCGTGCCAGTACGATCACCTTTAAAGGTGCCCTCGCCGCGCACACGCGATAGAAGATCGAGATACTGCTTCACTTTATTCCCTGCCCTCGCAAACTATCAGTTATATATTCTATAGGCGGTTGCTTTAAGCGAGGCAAGGCCAGCAAGCCAATTGGGCGCACTATTGGGCCGCCTCGCCGCTTCCCTTATCCGGCTCACCATTCTAAGCGCTTCTTCTTGGTACGTCTGGCACTATCACCTTTGTTTATTGGTTTCGAAATAAAGAAAATAGTATCAAGGCATTATACAGTTTCGCTTCGACGATCTGCATGGAAATGATACGCTAACCACTGCTGTAGCATTAAAGGATATACTGTGAGCACCAGCCCAACTGAAAAGCAAAAAATGTTTCACCAAATGATTCCGGCCTACAAAGACAGCTGGCTCGCTAGGAATGCTGGTGTCATTCAGGTTACGATCTTAACCGTGATTATTCTAAGCATGGGGAAAATTGTCTATTTTAAAGCGGGCAATATGATCAAAAATGACCAGCCAGTTGTTTGGTCGTCAGTATTTCATCCGAGCGACGCGAGCTTCGCCTTACTCTCAACAGCAGTAGTCGCGATTGCACACCTTCTCATCGCAGCGGCGCTTCGCCATATCATTCCTGAGCACAAAGTCGCCGTTCGATATAGTTTATTATTCATCCTCTCCGCCTTCCTTGGCGGATTGGCGGCTATTGCAAACATGGCCTTTTATTATACCGTCCTTTTTGACTATAATTTACCTGCCCCAATGTATCTATTCGATTCCGCTATACTTGCCTTCATTACCCCGATCACATTGATGGCTACTCTTGAAACGTTCCATTACCGCGGCGCCTGGCTAAAAGAACAATTCGCCACTGAGCAAAGCCACCGCGAAGTCGTATCTGCGAAATTTGATGCCCTAAAGAACCAGCTTAGCCCGCACTTTGTCTTCAACAGCTTCAATACTTTAGGGGCTCTCATTGGCGAACAGCCAGAACGAGCGCAGCTTTTCCTGAACCAGCTAAGCCAAGTGTACCGCTATATTCTCGACAATAAAGATAAGGAAACTGTTTCGTTGGGCCGAGAGCTGGACAGTGTAAAAGCGCTACTTCACGTCCAAGAAGCGCGCCACCCAGACGCCGTCAAGATCGACTTTATCATTACAGAGGGGGATAGAAACCTTCGAGTTATTCCATTAACTCTGCACACCTTGGTCGAAAACGTCTTTAAACATAACGTCTTAAGCAAAAAGTCGCCAATCCACTTGCGGGTTGAAGCCGTAGGCCGCAACATACTTGTTGTGGAAAACAACCTGAAGCCAAAATTAGATGTGGAATCTCACCATATCGGCATCGCTAATCTATCGCGGCGATATGAGCTCCTTATTGCTCGTGGTTTAAAAATCTTAAAAAGCGCTGAGCACTTCCGCGTTGAAGTGCCGTTCGTTGCGCCCGAGGCCCAGATCTAATGAATATCCTGATCGTAGAAGACGAGGCAATCGCCGCAGACCAGCTGCAGAACTTGCTTAAGAAAGTCGCGCCCGAAGCAACGGTATGTGCGGTTACTGACAGCATTGAAAGCACTGTAAGTTGGCTACACACCAACGACATGCCTGACTTGCTACTGATGGATATAAACCTTGCTGACGGCAGCTGCTTTTCGGTTTTTGATGTGATAGATATCACTGCACCAATCGTCTTTTGTACGGCATACGACGAATATGCGCTCAAGGCGTTTCAATCTAACGGCATTGCCTATTTGCTGAAACCAATCCTCGAATCTGACTTGCGCGGTGCGCTTGATAAGCTGGCGACATTAACCGAGGCCTTGCAAGAAAACGGTGATGATAACAGGCGAGTACTGAAAAGCATCGGCGGCACATCAACTGGTTACAAATCGCGTTTCCTCATCAAAACCGGCGAAAAGCTGCTCCCGGTTCCAACCAGCGATATCTCCTGCTTCATGGCGCAGGACCAAGGTGTTAAGCTCTATATGTCCTCAGGCGACAATTATTTTCTCGACTATACCGTGACTGAACTGGAACATTTGCTTAATCCTGAGCACTTCTTCCGTATCAGCAGACAAACCATCATTGCAGGTGATAAAATAGTCAGTGCTTCAGCCAATATGCGAAACGCGCGGGTGATCCTTGACTGTATGCCGACAGAAATCGCCGTTGCACGCGAACGCACCCGCGCATTCCGTCGCTGGTTCGATTCCTAATTGCTGCTGTTATGCTCTGCTAGCTTAGTCTGCGCCGCCTAAAAAAATGGTTCGGAGCAAATATACATAATTTGCTTCAAGCGCCATGAAGGCCACCAAAACAAGAATGGCAAACGGTGGTATTATGATGATGTAAATCAAGGCGGCCCGTTCCCACATCATATGCATGAAAACACTGATAATCAGTCCCGCCTTCAGCACCATAAAAATTAAAATCAGACCCCAGCGCAGCACCCCTTCAAACTGGAAAAAATCCACGGAGTAGGAAAGCGCGCTAAGGATAAAAAGCAGGGCCCAAATCTTGAGATACAGCCCTATAGGATGCTGTTGCCCTACATGGGCTGTCGCTACCTGTTTTTCCGCATGTGCCACTTGGGCCTCCTTACCAAAACCTAAAACTCAGTACCAACGCCAGACCCCTTCACTAGAGCCAAATTCCTTCACCAGAGATAGAAAAACGCAAAAATAAACACCCAAACAAGATCAACAAAGTGCCAATAAAGTCCGGTAATTTCGACCACTTGATAATCGCCGCTTTTTTCATAGTGGCCCTTCAAGACTTTGGTCGCGACAACCGTTAGGTAAATCACACCCGCCGTCACATGGAGGCCGTGGAAACCAGTAATCATGAAAAAGGTTGAGCCAAATTGCGGTGCGCCAAACGGGTTTGCCCATGGCCTAACACCTTCATGGATTAATTTCGTCCACTCAAAGACTTGCATGCTCACGAACATGGCACCGAGTACCGCTGTTGCCAGCATTAGGTACGCAGCTTGTTTGGGTTTGCGCTGATAGCCCATGTTCACCGCCATCGCCATGGTGCCGCTGCTGCTGATAAGGACAAAAGTCATGATCGCGATCAAAATGAGCGGCAGCTCCGTTCCGCCTATCGTTAGGGCAAAAACTTCGCTCGGGTTAGGCCATGCCACGGTGGTCGACATACGGACAGTCATATAGCCGGTTAGGAAGGTCCCAAAAACAAAAGTGTCACTGAGCAAGAAAATCCACATCATGGACTTACCCCAAGATACGCCCTTGAAGGCCTCCCGGTCGGAGCTCCAATCCGCTACAAGTTGATCAACGGCGCCTGCATTGTCTGGATTTCCAGACGCCGATTCTACGCTCTTTTGTCCCATTTTCCTTCCCTTTTCAGGTCGATAACAACAATCCAAAGATCGCAAGCCACACCAGCAACATAAAGTGCCAATAATAGTCACATAGCTCAATGCTAGCGCTGATGGCAGCATCGTCAGCACCGTCCACTGTACGTAGCAGGGCTCGGGCCCATACGAACAGTCCACCCAACAGATGCAGCCCGTGCAAACCGGTAATCACATAGAAAAAAGCATTAGCAGGGTTCACATCAGCGTAGCACCCAAGGGCGATAAGCTCCTGCCAGGCCATATATTGTCCGCCTAAAAACAAGAGGACAGCAAAACCACCCGCAAAAAACGCCTGCTTGGCACGCCTCATGTTCCCGCGCGTACTCAGATTGGAAGCCCACTGCATCAAAACGCTGCCTACAATCAGCACGACCGTGTTGGCCCCTAAGATGGTCGGTTCAATCAGCATATGCCAACCACCCATCATCATCCGCATATAATAAGCAACACCGAACAAGGCGAAGAGCGCAGTAGCCACGCCAATAAATATAAACAGGCCTACGCGTTTTGTTTTCAGCGTCCCGGCACCACCGCCAGGAGCAGCATCAAAAGCGGCTTCATCATCAAGCCACGGCTTGGAAGTGACAGTTTTAAAAAAGCTCATTTGTCACTCTCCTGAAGGTCAGTGACTGGCTTGTCGTCGTGTGGGTCATGGGCACCGGATTTTTCAAAAGGTTGCCGGGGCATATTCTGCGGCAGATAATCTTCTTCGGCGCCAGGCACACTGTAATCATAAGCCCAGCGGTGGACCACGGGCAGTTCCTTGCCCCAATTGCCGTGTGCCGGCGGTGTTTGCGGCGTTTGCCATTCGAGCGACGTGGCCTTCCAAGGATTTGCGGGTGCTTTTTCGCCTTTTCTCAAGCTCCAGAATACATTGTAGAGAAACAGCAGCTGTGCGGCACCGACAATGAGTGCTGCGACAGTTATCGCTGCATTCAGGTCGTGCGCAGACTCCGGAATGAAATCTATCTCATCATAGGAATAATACCGCCGAGGCACACCAACAAACCCCAGGTAATGCATCGGGAAATAAATGGCGTATGTGCCGAGGAAAGTAACCCAAAAATGAATTTGGCCCATAGCCCCATGCAGCATACGACCCGTGATCTTGGGGTACCAATGATAAATCGCACCGAACACAATCATAATGGGGGCGACGCCCATCACCATATGGAAGTGCGCCACCACAAAATAGGTGTCAGACAAGGGTACATCAACCACCACGTTGCCGAGGAAAAGCCCCGTCAGGCCGCCAAAAACAAAGGTAAGGATGAAGGACAGTGAAAAGAGCATGGGGACGGTCATATGGATATCTGCCCGCCACAAAGTAAGCACCCAATTATAAACCTTAATCGCCGTTGGAACCGCGATAATCAATGTGGTTATCGCGAAGAAAAAGCCAAAAGCAGGGTCCATACCGCTGACATACATATGGTGCGCCCAAACAATGAAACTGAGGACCCCTATCGCCAGCAGAGCCCACACCATCATGCGGTACCCGAAGATATTCTTCCGGGCATGCACACTAAGAAGGTCAGATACAATCCCGAAAGCAGGCAGTGCTACGATGTAAACTTCAGGGTGGCCGAAAAACCAGAACAGGTGTTGAAACAACAAGGGACTACCACCGCCGTATGCCAGCGGATCGCCGAGCGATATGATTTCAGGAACGAAAAAACTGGTGCCGATCACTCGGTCAAGGAGCAACATTACGCCGCTGACAAACAGCGCCGGAAAAGCGAGTAAGCCCATAAACGTGGCAATAAAAATACCCCACACAGTCAAGGGCATCCGCATCAGCGTCATGCCGCGCGCCCTAGCCTGCAGGATGGTTGTTACATAATTCAGCCCGCCCATGGTGAAAGCCACGATAAATATCACCAGCGATGTCAGCATCAGAATGATGCCCCATTCATATCCGGGCGTGCCCTGAAGGATTGATTGCGGCGGGTACAGTGTCCAGCCGGCGCCTGTGGGGCCACCAGGCACAAAAAAGCTGGCTGTAAGCACAATAACCGCAAGCAGATATACCCAGTAGCTGAGCATATTGAGATAAGGAAACACCATATCACGGGCCCCCACCATCAGCGGAATCAAGTAATTACCAAAACCACCGAGGAAAATGGCCGTCAGCAAATAAATTACCATGATCATACCGTGCATGGTGGCATATTGGTAATAGGCATCCTCATCTATAAATTCGAGCGCGCCAGGGAACCCCAGTTGCATCCGCATCAGCCACGAGAGCACCAGCGCCACCAAACCAATAGCTATGGCGGTAAGGCTATATTGCACTGCGATCACTTTGTGATCCTGGCTCCAGACATATTTGGTTAAGAAACTGGTGGGTTCATGGTTCTCATCATCCGACTGTTCATCTTCATGCTCAACCATCTGTGCCCTCCCCGGCTACATTACTTTCACCCACTGTGGCATCACCGCTTTCTGCTTCCTCAGTGGGAGGCATCATTTCGGCAAATGTTACTTGCTCAGAAAGCCACGTTTGGTACTCCTCAACCTGCTCAACAATCACAATGCCGCGCATCTGCGAATGCCCGATACCGCATAGCTCTGCGCACAAGATTTCGAATTCACCAGTGCGCGTAGGCGTGAACCAAAAAAATGTAACCATGCCAGGTACCATGTCCATTTTGGCACGGAACTGGGGCACATAAAAATCATGCAGCACATCCAGCGAGCGCAAGTAAACCTTCACTGGCTGGTCAATAGGTAAATGCATTTCGCCGCCCTCGATGATCAAATCATCCTGCCCCACAGGGTCATTCGGATCTACGCCGAGCGGGTTATCGTAATTGACAAACTGCACCGCAGCTCTGCCCAGTTTACCGTCTTTCCCTGGCAACCGGAAATTCCAGCTCCACTGCTGGCCAACGGTTTCAAAAATCGCAGCATTAGAGGGAGGGTTTACATAATCCGCCCAAACAACAAGGCCTGGCGCCAGCATGCCAACAATGCCAAGTGAGGTGACAGCAATAAGCCAATTCTCGAGCTTCTTGTTCTCAGGCTCAAACGCAGCCTTACGACCTTCTTTATGATGAAATTTAAAGATCGCCAACGCCATGAACAGCGTGACTGCGACAAAAACAAACCCTGTAATAGCAAAGGTAATGATCAGCGCGTCGTCAATCGACCCCCAATTAGACGCAAGCGGCGTGAACCACCACGGACTAAAAAAGGTAAAAAGGACGGTAATTATAACCAACAACACCAAGACAATCGCAAAAACCATAGTCTACTCCTAGTGTGAGCATTGAACTCGGTTCCGAAAAACTGCACTACTGGTTCGGCAACTTATTTATATATTCGTGTAACGCGCGCCTGCTGCCCGCTCATATCTGTGCGGGCCGTAGGACGGCAGGTAGACTTCCCGTTTATGCGGTACGTATCCCAACGGGAAATAGGTTTAGTGTACTTGAACGTGTTTTGGACCGTGTAAATGAACATCACGGCCAGCATTTCTACGCAAAATCTGTAAGGCTCTATCTTCTTGATCAGAACTTCCTGTGCGTACCCATAACAGCAGGCCGCCCCAGGCTTTTTCAGCTTTTTCACGCAGGATCCGGCGCATGGCCATACGGTAAGCAAAGAAGCCCCCGCCCGCAGCACCGATGGATCCAAGCATAATGAAAATTCCAATAGCGTGCCACAGAGCCAAACCATTCGCCGCAATAATACCGCCCGCAATCATCAAGGCGATATAAACCGGCACCATAAACAGAAGCGCAACGCCTTCGACGTTACTGTCTTTGTCCATATAGGCCTGGCGCGGCACACTTGCGTCGTCTTCTAGCTCTTTCACGTTTTCAACGACGTGATCCAATTTGCTTTTAACTTGCTCTGGAGGAACGGGTCGAGAGATAGCTGCGTTTGAAAACCCATGGCTTTCAAGATCCTCTATCGCTGCTTGCATATCGTCTTCAGAATCGAAGAGGCAGACGGCCTCTCGTAAGTTTCCACGTGGTCCAACTTCGTCGTTCCACTCCCAATGGCCTTTGTCAGTCATCGAACATGCTCCTTTTGCAAAGGGCTCAGTTGTTCAAATAGTATGGCACATTTAGCCACTTTTTCCGAATCTGGCGGCAACTAGGGCCGAATTTATGAAAATGAGTGAGATTAGCGCTTTAATTCGAACGAGGAATTGCCTATATTTAGCAGGCTAGCTTGCTAGCTATGGCAATAAACGGCGCATTAATTAGGTATTGCGGACCCGGGGGCGGTACCCGGCACCTCCACCAACAACGGCCAGTTTGCAACAGCGTTCATTTTGACACGCGTACTGCGCAAATAACTGACCTTTGCTGATGGGGGTGAAATAGGATCGACGTGTATTGAACGGTGTATTGCTTTTTGCTCAGGATGGTACCGCTGTGATGGACCAACATTGATAAATGCAAACGACAACGACGTCGAGTTCGCAGTTGCAGCGTAAGCTGTCATTGTAAACTAACATTTATAAATTCCTGAGGTTTGACGACTTCAGGTGGGGGTTGGGCCACCTAGCAACAGAACGGCCCACTTTTCCCCACTTTAGTTTTCTTGAACCTTATCTGCGACAAAGGCCGCAATCATTGGCGATGCCGTGAGCCCAGGCGAGTCGATACCGAACAGGTTCACCAGCCCGGGCACACCGTGATCCTGCTCATCTGATATGCGGAAATCCGAGAATACACCGGGCGGCGCGAGCTGAGGCCTAATGCCAATGTAATCCGGCGTAAGGTCACGATCTGCAATGCCGGGATAGTAAGTCTGGATGGCGGCACGAAAAGCGCCCTCTCGGCTATCATCGATCGCATAGTCCTCTTGGCTACATGTTAGGACATCCGGACCAAACCTAATGGCACCGTTCATATCCAATGTCGCATGAATGCCTAACCCGCCTTTTTCAGGCACGGGGTAGATTAGCGTTTCAAACGGACTTGGTCCTTTAAGACTGAAGTAATGTCCTTTACTCATGAACAGCTTGGGAATGTACTTCTCTGACAGGCCCTCAACGAGACCTGCTACTTTTTGCGCATTCAGCCCCGTAGCGTTAATCACTATTTTGGCTAACAGCACTTCGCCTTGAGCAAAACCAACTTCGATACCGCCTGACTTAGGCCTCAAAAACAACACTTCGGATTTCAGCCCCACATCACCGCCGTATCCTTCAAAGGCCCCCTGCAGCGCTAAAGCAAGTTGTGACACGTCAACGATGCCGGTAAGGGGGGAGAATATAGCCGCGTCTGCATCAAGAGCGGGCTCAAACTCCTTGATCTGTTCCCGCCCCAAAAGCTGTAAGTCATCCGCGCCAATGGCCTCAGCTTGTGTTTTTATCTGCCTCAACTGGTCACTTTCCCGCGAGCATGCGGCTACAATCAGTTTACCAGTTTGACTGTGGGCCACCCCAAAACCTTTGCAAAAACCGTATAATTGTTCCGCACCTTGTCTGCAAAAAGCAGCTTTTAAGCTGCCTTCGGGGTAATAGATACCTGCATGTAACACACTTGAATTACGGGCCGACACCCCGGTTCCAATCGTGGTTTCTTTTTCGCAAACAACAACTTCGCGGCCCTGTTTTGCTAGTTCCTGCGCAATACTTAGACCGACCACGCCGCCGCCGATCACTAATATTTCTACCGTTTGCAAGGACTTAGGCCCCTTATGGTTAATGCATAATGTCTCATATCAAACTTACATGCCAGCAACGTAACAACACAAGAAAAGGCGGTTTTTTCCTTCCCAGCCCCATCGGTTGGCTCTATAAGAGCAATATACGATACCAAAAGGGAACTAGGTACAGACATGGCTGACAGTTTTATTGACTATGATGCAAGAGTACAAAACGCGCTACGCCAAGTAGTGAAAGAAGTACTCGCTGATACAGCAAGAGATGGCCTGCAGGGCGGGCACCATTTCTATGTGGCATTCAAGACGCAAGCAGAAGGCGTTAGCATTCCGCCACATCTAGTAAGCCGTTTCCCTGACGAAATGACAATCGTGGTTCAGCACAAGTTCTGGGGCCTTGACGTTCTTGAAGAGCATTTCGAAATTGGGCTGTCCTTCAATCAGAAGCCTGAGCATCTTATCATTCCGTTCGCAGCCATTGTTGGTTTCGTTGACCCAAGCGTTCAGTTCGCGCTGCAGTTCAATGACGAGAATGAAGAAACCGCGCCGGAAACAGCAGAACAGCCACAATTTGAGAAGGCTGCTGCCAGTTTAGTTGCTGCTGTTCAAAAAGCACCTCTAGAGCAAGAGCAAGACGCTGAGCCGACGCCTGCGCCAACTACAGGCGGCGACAACATCGTTACGTTAGACGCATTCCGCCGAAAATAGCCACCCGCACAGCCGCGTCCAGCTTCTCCGTATTGCGTCCCACTTCTACCCGTTAGATATGTAGGCTTTCCAGCCTCCATAAATGCTGCCTGCAATCCTTTTTTCTGGCTTCCATCCTTTGAACTTCTTATAATCGCGCTATGGTATAGTTATAGCCAACCGCCCCTCGCCTCTTTTTTGCTATGTCAGGAAAACACATGTCTGATTGGACTTACTCGAAACTGTTTCAACTAAGCAGTGACGATACGCCGTACCGTAAACTCTCGTCAGATCATGTCTCAACGATTGAAGTTGACGGCAAAACAGTTCTTAAAATTGCAGACGCGGCCCTGGAGCTGATAACCCGCGAAGCGATGGCTGACATTGCACACCTGCTGCGGCCTGGCCATTTAGCGCAACTAGCCAGCATATTGGATGATGATGAAGCCAGCGACAACGACAAGTTCGTAGCGCGTGAACTGCTGAAGAACGCCAACATCGCAGCTGGCCGCGTATTACCCAGCTGCCAAGACACCGGCACAGCGATCATCGTTGGCAAAAAGGGCCAGAATGTATGGACAGAGGGCGACGACGCAGCGCCGATCAGCAAAGGTGTGATGGGCACGTACACTGAAACCAATTTGCGCTACAGCCAAATGGCCCCGCTTTCTATGTATAAGGAAGTGAACACAAAGAATAACACGCCTGCGCAGGTTGATATATATTCGACCACGGGCGACGAGTACCATTTCCTGTTCATGGCCAAAGGCGGCGGTAGCGCCAACAAAACCTTCCTCTACCAGCAAACGCCAGCGACGCTACGTGAAGACCGTATGCTTGCGTTCCTGAACGAGAAAATTCAAACGCTCGGTACTTCTGCCTGCCCGCCTTACCACCTTGCCATTGTGATCGGCGGCCTGTCTGCCGAGCAGACACTGGCGACAGTGAAGAAAGCATCTGCACACGATCTCGACGGGCTACCAACGAGCGGGGATGCAACGGGCCGCGCGTTCCGCGATATTGAGATGGAGGAAAAAATCCACGCAATGACGCAGAAGATGGGGATCGGCGCACAGTTTGGTGGCAAATATTTTTGCCACGACGTACGCGTTATTCGTTTGCCGCGTCACGGCGCAAGCCTCCCGGTCGGGATCGGAGTCTCCTGTTCTGCTGATCGGCAAGCCAAAGGCAAGATCACGGCCGACGGCATTTTCCTTGAGCAGCTTGAAACTGATCCAGCTAAGTATCAGCCAGAGATTTCCAATGAAAACCTTTCTGAAACAGTTGTGAAGATTGATCTGAACAAACCAATGAAAGAGACGCTCGCCGAGCTGTCTCAATACCCCATCAAAACGCGCTTGGCCCTTACAGGCACCATCGTTGTGGCAAGGGACTTGGCACACGCGCGTGTGCAAGACAATATTGAGGCCGGCGGCGAAATGCCGAGCTACCTTAAAGACTATATCATTTATTACGCGGGCCCCGCCAAAACGCCTGAGGGTTACGCTTCAGGCAGCTTTGGCCCAACAACGGCCGGACGCATGGATAGCTTTGTCGCACCGTTCCAGGAACTTGGCGCCAGCATGATCACGCTTGCCAAAGGCAACAGGTCTCGCGACGTTACCAAAGCCTGTGAGCAAAACGGTGGCTTCTACCTCGGCTCAGTAGGCGGACCGGCGGCTGCGCTGGCCCAAGATAATATCACCAAAATTGAAGTGCTGGACTTTGACGACCTTGGCATGGAAGCGGTATGGAAAATCGACGTGAAAGATTTCCCCGCTTTCATCGTGGTGGACGACAAAGGCAACGATTTTTTCAAAGCTCTTTAGCAGCTTTAAGCCGGCTACTTCACACTTACAGGCGACATTGGTAAACCAACCGATGTCGCCTTAAGTTTTTCGTAGCGGTTCAATGCTATCTTGGCTGTGGCTAAACTCCTGCAGCGCTAGCGCAACCTTCGCAAATGTATGGAGAACCAACGCTTTTGCTTGCTTGATGGGCCTACTCGGCATAGAAGGCACGCTCCTTCTTTATGCATTCCCGTTAGCTGTACCCAGACCTGCAAAGGACTATAGAAAACCGTGCCACACACCACGCCCTTACATAAGCTCTCTTTAGCCCAATATAAAACAGAAATACTGTCTGGTTTCACCGTTGCACTTGCACTTGTGCCCGAAGCTGTGGCCTTCGCCTTTGTTGCCGGTGTGAACCCGTTAGTTGGGCTTTATGCAGCCTTCATTGTCGGGCTCATCACGGCCGTCATCGGTGGCCGCCCGGGCATGATTTCTGGGGCGACAGGGGCTTTGGCCGTAGTAATGGTAAGTTTGGTTGCTCAGCACGGAGTTCAGTACCTGTTTGCCACTGTTGTATTGATGGGCATCCTTCAGTTAGCGGCGGGCGCGCTTAAACTCGGAAAATTCATCCGAATGGTGCCCCACCCGGTGATGCTGGGTTTTGTCAACGGCTTGGCAATCGTGATTTTCCTTGCCCAACTTGGCCAGTTTCAGGACCGCGACACAGGTGCATGGCTGCCAACAGAGCCACTTTCCATCATGCTTGGGCTTAGCCTCCTGACCATGTTTGTTATTTGGTTTGGCTCCAAATACATCAAAGCAATTCCTGGCCCGCTGCTAGGTATATTGGCTATCACAGGCATTGTGCTCGGCTTCGACATCGACATCCCGAGCGTTGGTGACCTGGCCTCCATCAGCGGTGGCCTACCTGACTTTGCTGTCCCAACTGTGCCAATGACATTTGAAACTCTCTACATCATTTTCCCATACGCGCTTATTCTGGCGGCTATCGGGCTGATCGAGTCTTTACTGACGCTCAACCTTGTGGCCGAGCTGACAGACTCGAAGGGCGGCACAAGCCAAGAGTGTTTTGCCCAAGGTACAGCAAACGTTGTAACGGGCTTCTTCGGCGGCATGGGTGGTTGCGCGATGATCGGTCAATCAATGATCAATGTAGAATCTGGTGGACGAACACGAATATCTGGCATTTCCGCAGCCTTATTCTTGCTCGGCTTCATCTTATTTGGCAGTAGTTTGATTGAGCAAATTCCGTTGGCGGCCCTTGTCGGCGTTATGTTCATGGTAGTTGTCGGCACTTTTGCATGGTCAAGCTTCCGTATCATCCACAAAATTCCGCGCACAGATGCCTTTGTTCTAATGCTGGTTTCCGGCGTCACAGTATACAGTGATCTCGCGGTTGCGGTTATTGTTGGCGTGATTGTTTCTGCCTTAGTATTCGCATGGAAAGCTGCGAAGCGTATCGGCGTAAAATCCGCCATGCTCGATGCCAATACCAAGATATACGAGATGCAGGGCCCGCTTTTCTTCAGTTCAGTCGCCAGTTTTCAGGACCTGTTCGACCCGAAAGGTGACCCGGACAATGTGGTTATCGACTTTTTGAACACGCGCGTGTGGGATCATTCAGGCCTACAAGCCATCGACACGCTCGCTGACCGCTATACGAACGCTGGTAAACGCCTGCGTATCCGGCACCTTAGCCCAGACTGTCAGGCCCTGCTGAGCAAAGCGGGCAACCGCGTGGAACTTTCCAGCGAGGAAGACCCGGAATACGGCATTGTAATGGATTACGATGGCCGCCTTGAGCACGACCCTATCGAACAAACATAACCATAAAAAAGGCGGCCTGATAGGTCGCCTTTTTTATGAGAGTTGACAGCACCCCCCTTCCCGGTGAATTCTGAGGGTTGGGAAACGTCATAGGCTCACGGCAGAGCCTCAACATCTTGGTGCGAGGGTCTATGTCATTCATTATCAGAGACGGGGTTGCTGCGGACGCTAAAGCCGCTTTCAAGCTAATTGTGTCGCTGGCACACTATGACGAGCTTGATGAATATCTGCTGATAACTGAAGAGCAATTCACCGAAGCCGCGTTTGGTGACAATCCGCGCTTCAAAATACTGATCGCCGAAGAAAACGGCGAGCCCGTCGGCATTGCGACTTATTTTGACCGCTTCCATATTTGGTACGGGCAAGAGCTCATTGAAATTGACGATCTGTTCGTGCGCCGCAAAGCACGCGGACACGGCATTGGCAACAAGCTTTTGGAAGCCATCGGAAGAATGGGAAAACAGCGCGGTGTTCATGTGCGCTGGAACATCGACCGTGAAAATTTCAGCACCATTGCTTACTATAAGCGCAAAGGCGTCGAGTATCATACCAGCGGCATTTGCCTTTGGGCCCCTGACAAGATCAATCTTTGAGCTTTTGGTACCCTTGCATCCCCACGCACCCCAGCGCACGCCAATATGCCTGAATATTCGGATACGCCCTTTATGGCCATTAATTCCCAGCAAGCCAACTACTGTCGGCACTCCCTTAGCGTGGTCCAGATTACATCCCGTACGGCATCGGCCAAACGCACTTCACTGAGATTGGTAGCGGTAAGGTCTAGCGTAGATTGGCATCGCCCAACGACACATCATGGTTCATAGAAGACGCGCCCTTTAAACACAAAAAAAAGGCCCGCCGAAGCGAGCCTTTTCCTTTGAATGTTTTGAGACGCTTTAGCTTTCAGCAGCAGCAGCGGCGCTCGCAGCAGCAAACTCTGCTTCTGCTTTTGCCATTGGATCAGCGGCTTTAGCTTGCTGCGCAGCTGTAATAGCATCAGCACTTAGCGCTTCACCGCGAAGCCTGTTCATCACAGCACCAGTACCGGCTGGGATCAAACGACCTACGATCACGTTTTCTTTCAAACCAATGAGCATGTCTTTCTTACCAGCAACAGACGCTTCGGTTAGAACGCGTGTTGTTTCCTGGAAGGAAGCCGCTGAGATGAAGCTCTTTGTCTGCAAGCTAGCTTTGGTAATACCAAGCAAGATCGGGTTAGCTTTAGCAGGCAAACGGCCCTCGTCTTCTAGGCGCGCGTTATTGATCTCAAACTCTTCACGCTCTACTTGCTCAGCTGGAAGATACGTACTGTCACCAGACGCTGTAATCTCCACTTTTTGCAACATCTGACGCACGATCACTTCAATATGCTTATCGTTGATCTTCACACCTTGAAGACGGTAAACATCCTGAACTTCTTTCACCAGATAGTTGGCAAGAGCTTCAACACCGAGAACCTGAAGAATATCGTGTGGAGCGGGGTTGCCGTCTACCAGATATTCGCCCTGCTGGATAAACTCACCTTCCTGAATGGTGATGTGCTTACCTTTAGGTACCAGATACTCAACAGCCTGGTTTTCTTCGGTTTCTTCCCGTGGCCGAATAGTGATGCGGCGTTTGTTTTTATAGTCACGGCCAAATTCAACGATACCGTCGATATCAGCAATAACAGCACAGTCCTTCGGACGGCGTGCTTCAAACAATTCAGCAACACGTGGCAGACCACCAGTGATGTCTTTTGTTTTCGCGGCTTCACGAGGAATACGCGCAATCACATCACCCGCAGTTACTTCGCGGCCGGATTCTACAGAAAGAATGGCATCAACAGAAAGGAAGTAACGTGCTTCCGTACCGTTCGCCAGCTCAACAACGTCGTCGTTCTCATCACGGAGCGTAATGCGCGGACGCAGATCAGACCCTTTAGGGTTCGAGCGCCAGTCAGTTACGATCTTGGATGCAATACCAGTGCCCTCATCAACGGCTTCTTTAACAGAAACACCTTCAACAAGATCAACAAGTGTCACGATACCAGTTTGCTCTGTGATAATTGGAATGGTGTACGGATCCCACTCGGCAAGCTTCTCACCGCGAACAACCTTATCGCCTTCGTCTTTGAACAGGTGCGAACCATATGCAAGACGGTGCTTCGCACGGTCATTACCTTCGCTATCAACAACGATCACTTCCATATTGCGGCTCATCACCACACTACGGCCTTTACTGTCGACGATGACATTCCGGTTTTCTATCCGTACTTTACCGTCTGCAGAACTTTCGATGGTCGATTCAGCGTTCACTGTCGCAGCACCACCAATGTGGAATGTACGCATTGTAAGCTGAGTACCCGGCTCACCAATTGACTGAGCCGCGATAACACCAACAGCTTCACCCATGTTCACAGGTGTACCGCGGGCTAGATCACGGCCGTAACATTTGCCGCAAGCGCCGCCCTTCGTTTCACAAGTAAGAACCGAACGGATTTTCACTTCGCCGATCCCAGCCGTTTCAATCGCGTCTGATTTCACTTCATCAAGAAGCTCACCAGCAGGGAACAACAGATCACCAGTGATCGGGTGGTTCACATCAACAGAAAGACAACGACCAAGGATACGCTCGCTTAGTGGCACGAGCACATCACCGCCGTCAGATACTTCATTGACAGTGATACCAGCCTCAGTACCGCAATCTTCAATGACGATCACGCAGTCCTGAGACACATCTACGAGGCGGCGTGTCAAATACCCTGAGTTCGCCGTTTTAAGCGCTGTATCGGCAAGACCCTTACGAGCACCGTGAGACGAGTTAAAGTATTCAAGAACCGAGAGGCCCTCTTTAAAGTTCGAAATGATCGGTGTCTCGATGATGTCACCAGAAGGCTTCGCCATCAGACCACGCATACCAGCAAGCTGTTTCATCTGTGCTGGTGACCCACGAGCACCGGAGTTAGCCATCATAAATACCGAGTTCAGGTCGCTTTCACGGCCATTCTCGTCAATATAAGTCTTCTCCATGCCTTTCATCATCGCATCAGCGACTTTGTCGCCGCACTGCGACCAGGCATCTACAACTTTATTGTATTTCTCGCCTTGAGTGATCAAACCATTTTGGTACTGCTCTTCAAACTCTTTAACGATCTCTTTTGTCTTACCAACCATGATCTCTTTTTCCACAGGAATGATCATGTCATTCTTGCCGAAGGAGATACCAGCATCGCAAGCCCGTTTGAAGCCTTCACCCATGATCGCATCAGCGAAGAGCACAGTCTTCTTCTGACCACAGTGACGGTAAACAACGTCAATAACCTCAGAAACCTCTTTCTTGGTTAGCTGACGGTTTATCAAGCTGTAAGGCACATTTTTGTCGATCGGCAGATGGCGTGACAGCAGCATGCGACCAGGGGTCGTTTCGATACGCTGCTCTTTATACTCGCCGTCTTCGCCAACCGCTTTAATGCGGGCAAGGATTTTGGTTTGAAGCGTAATCGAACCATCGTCCAATGCGAACTGCACTTCGTCGAAATCAGCGAAAGCCTTGCCTTCGCCTGTATCGCCTTGGCGCATCGTTGTCATGTAATAGAGACCAAGCACGATATCCTGTGAAGGCACAATAATCGGCTTACCGTTCGCAGGTGAGAGGATGTTGTTTGTAGACATCATCAACACGCGTGCTTCAAGCTGAGCTTCAATTGAGAGCGGTACGTGTACCGCCATCTGGTCACCGTCAAAATCAGCGTTGAAGGCAGCACAAACAAGTGGGTGCAGCTGAATAGCCTTACCTTCGATCACAATAGGCTCAAACGCCTGAATGCCCAAGCGGTGAAGCGTAGGTGCGCGGTTAAGCATAATCGGATGCTCACGGATTACCTCATCAAGGATATCCCAAACTTCACGACGCTCTTTTTCAACCAGTTTCTTCGCAGCTTTAATTGTAGTTGCGATACCCTGACGATCAAGACGCGAATAGATGAACGGCTTGAAAAGCTCAAGCGCCATCTTCTTCGGCAAACCACATTGGTGCAGCTTCAGTTCTGGACCAACCACGATCACAGAACGGCCCGAATAATCAACTCGTTTACCGAGCAAATTCTGACGGAAACGACCCTGCTTACCCTTCAGCATGTCGCTGAGTGATTTCAGAGCACGCTTGTTAGCGCCCGTGATAGTCCGGCCACGACGACCGTTATCAAACAGTGCATCAACAGATTCCTGAAGCATGCGCTTCTCGTTCCGGATAATAATGTCCGGCGCACGAAGCTCAATAAGACGCTTCAGGCGGTTGTTCCGGTTGATCACGCGGCGGTATAGATCATTCAGATCAGACGTCGCGAAACGACCACCATCAAGCGGCACAAGCGGGCGCAGCTCTGGTGGGATTACAGGAACAACTTCAAGGATCATCCATTCAGGCTTGTTACCACTGTTGATAAAGCTCTCAACAACTTTCAAACGCTTGATGATCTTCTTAGGCTTCAGCTCAGATTTAGTCTCAGCCAAATCTTTCAGAAGCTTTTCGCGCTCATTTTCCAAATCAATTGTCTGGAGAAGTTTACGGATTGCTTCAGCACCAATGCCGGCAGTGAAGCTGTCATCACCGTATTCGTCTTGTGCGCGGAAAAAATCGTCTTCCGACAGAAGCTGGAACTGCTTCAACGGCGTCAGGCCTGGCTCGATTACGATGTAATATTCAAAGTAGAGCACGCGCTCCAGATCTTTGAGCATCATATCGAGAAGCAAGCCAATGCGGCTTGGCAGAGATTTCAGGAACCAGATATGCGCAACAGGAGCTGCGAGATCAATATGGCCCATCCGCTCACGGCGTACCTTGGAAAGTGTAACTTCAACGCTACATTTTTCGCAGATAATGCCGCGGTATTTCATCCGCTTATATTTACCACAAAGACATTCGTAATCTTTTACTGGGCCAAAGATACGGGCACAGAAAAGGCCGTCTTTCTCAGGCTTGAATGTCCGGTAGTTAATGGTTTCCGGTTTTTTAATCTCACCAAAAGACCATGAGCGAATGCGCTCAGGAGACGCGATCGAGATTTGAATCTGATCAAACGACTCTGGTTTCTGGTTCGGGTTGAAGTATTTCATCACTTCTTGGTTCATGTCCGGCTCTCTCAATTGTTGCTGTGGGCATGATTTTCAATCAGCACCACAATCGCCATCCAAAAATAATCGCCTGCCGCTAGGCAAGCTGGTCGAAGGCTAGCCTCCGACCAAACTCAGTTGCTTAGCGTCAGTCGTCACCCGAAATCAGCTCAACGTTCAAGCAAAGAGAACGCATCTCTTTGATAAGTACGTTGAAGGATTCTGGGATACCTGCTTCGAAGCTGTCATCGCCACGTACGATCGCTTCGTACACTTTGGAACGGCCCTGAACATCATCAGACTTAACCGTGAGCATTTCCTGAAGCGTATAGGCTGCGCCGTAAGCTTGCAGCGCCCACACTTCCATCTCACCGAAACGCTGACCACCGAACTGGGCTTTACCGCCAAGTGGCTGCTGGGTAACAAGACTGTACGGCCCAATCGAACGGGCGTGGATCTTGTCATCCACCAAGTGGTGAAGTTTGAGCATGTAAATGTAACCAACAGTTACTTTACGGTCGAACTTCTCACCGGTACGGCCATCAAAGAGATCAACCTGTCCAGACTCGTCAAGACCAGCCTTTTCAAGCATCACGTTAATATCTGCTTCAACAGCACCGTTGAACACTGGCGTGCCCATTGGAACACCGTTCGTAAGGTTTCCAGCAAGTTCCATAACCTGATCATCGTCGAGATCAGATATGTCATCGTTATATTGCTCGTCACCGTAAATATCTTTGAACTTGTGGCGGAAGTCATCCACAGAGCCTGTACCGTGTTTGTATGCTTCGATCATTTTATCGATCTGAACACCAAGACCACGAGACGCCCACCCAAGGTGAGTTTCCAGGATCTGCCCCACGTTCATCCGTGACGGCACACCGAGAGGATTAAGCACCACGTCAACCGGGGTACCATCATCCAAATGCGGCATATCTTCCTGTGGCATAATACGAGAAATTACACCTTTGTTGCCGTGACGGCCAGCCATTTTGTCACCAGGCTGAAGCTTACGCTTCACAGCAACAAAGACCTTAACCATCTTCAGAACGCCAGGTGGCAATTCATCACCGCGCTGAAGCTTCTCAATTTTCTCATCGAAGCGACTTTGCAGTTGGGCACGGTTGCTATCAAACTGCTTGCGAAGAGCCTCAATGTCAGACATTGCAGCATCATCATCAACAGCCAGGTCCCACCACTGAATACGGCGAAGCTCTGCTAGACCTTCTTCCGTGATCACGGTACCTTTGCTCAGTTCCTTGGTACCAGCAGAAACAGTTTTGCCAATTAGAACCGGCGTCAAACGACCGTAGATATTGCGTTCAAGGATAGAGCGCTCATCTTCACGGTCTTTCGTGAGGCGTTCAATTTCTTCACGCTCAATCGTCAGTGCACGCTCATCTTTGTCCACACCGTGGCGGTTAAAGACACGCACTTCAACAACAGTACCGGCAACACCTGGCGGCAAGCGCATAGAAGTATCACGAACGTCAGAGGCTTTCTCACCAAAGATAGCACGCAGAAGCTTTTCTTCCGGTGTCATCGGGCTTTCGCCTTTTGGCGTGATTTTACCACAAAGAATATCACCAGGATGAACTTCAGCACCAACATAAACAATGCCAGCTTCGTCCAGGCTCTTCAGCCCTTCTTCGCCTACGTTCGGAATATCCCGCGTGATTTCTTCAGGGCCAAGCTTGGTATCGCGTGCCATTACTTCAAATTCATCAATGTGAATTGAGGTAAAGACATCTTCTTTCACGATACGCTCGGAAATAAGGATACTATCCTCGAAGTTATATCCGTTCCAAGGCATGAAGGCTACGAGAGCATTCCGGCCAAGCGCCAATTCGCCAAGATCCGTCGATGGGCCATCACAAATGATGTCGCCTTTCTGGATCACGTCACCCACTTTCACCAGCGGACGCTGGTTAATACAGGTGTTCTGGTTAGAACGCTGGAACTTCTGCAACGTATAGATATCAACGCCAGATCTGCCTGGATCAACATCTTCAGTTGCGCGGATAACGATACGGCGAGCATCAACCTGCTCAACAATACCTGTACGCTTAGAAGCGATCGCAGCACCACTATCGGACGCCACAACTTTTTCCATACCAGTACCAACAAACGGCGCTTCAGCGCGCACAAGTGGCACGGCCTGACGCTGCATGTTTGAACCCATCAGTGCGCGGTTACAGTCATCGTTTTCCAAGAAAGGAATAAGAGACGCCGCAACAGATACGAGCTGTTTTGGTGAGACGTCCATCAAGTCAATCGATGTACTTGCCGACATCAGGTATTCGCCTGCCTGACGGCATGAAATCAGATCATCAACAAAATCATTGTTTTTGTCGATGTCAGCAGTTGCCTGCGCAACCTTGAACTTACCTTCTTCCATTGCAGACAAGTAAACGACATCGTCCGTTACGTGGCCGTCCACAACTTTGCGGTAGGGGGTTTCAATGAAGCCGTATTTATTCACCTGCGCATAAGTAGCAAGCGAATTGATAAGACCAATATTTGGTCCCTCAGGTGTTTCAATCGGGCAAATACGACCATAGTGCGTTGGGTGAACGTCGCGCACTTCAAAACCAGCACGCTCTCGTGTCAATCCACCAGGGCCAAGCGCTGACATGCGGCGCTTGTGTGTAATTTCAGAAAGCGGGTTGGTCTGATCCATAAACTGTGACAGCTGAGATGAACCGAAGAACTCACGCACGCTGGCCACAACTGGCTTAGCGTTAATCAGGTCATGCGGCATCACTGTGTCGATATCAACGGATGACATACGCTCACGAATGGCACGCTCCATACGGAGAAGACCGATACGGTACTGGTTTTCCATCAGCTCGCCAACAGAGCGAACACGGCGGTTACCAAGGTGATCGATATCATCGATATCACCGCGACCATTTTTAAGTTCAACAAGCGTCCGCAGCGTTGAAAGGATATCTTCCTTCCGTAGCGTGCCAACTGTGTCTTCACAGTCAAGCTCAAGACGCATGTTCATCTTCACACGGCCAACGTCTGACAAGTCATAACGCTCAGGGTCGAAGAACAAACCATAGAAAAGAGCTTCAGCTGTTTCCTTGGTTGGTGGTTCACCAGGGCGCATCACTTTATAAATCTCAGCAAGCGCGCCGTCAGTACATTCTACTTTGTCAGCTTTCAGCGTATCGCGAATAAACGAGCCAATCGCAACGCCGTCAATAACAAGCATTTCCAGCTCGTCGATGCCAGCGTTTGCCAAAACTTCGACATTTTCTTCTGTCAACTCGTCGCCAGCTTCCACATAAATGGCGCCAGTTTTCTCGTTGATCATGTCTTTAGAGACAAAACGACCAAGTACGAGTTCGTCAGAAACCAAAATGGCTTTCAAGCCTTCTTTTACGATCTTCTTAGCGAGACGCGGTGTGATCTTCTTGCCGGCAGCAACTACGACCTCACCAGAGTCAGCATCTATCAAATCGTATTGAGGCTTTTGGCCCTTCCAGCTGTCGGCAACAAATGGCATGCGCCATCCGCCTTTGACACGCTTGTAAACGACGGTCTCATAAAAATACTCGAGAATTTCTTCTGCAGTCATCCCTAAGGCGTACAGTAGGCTCGTCGCTGGAAGCTTCCGGCGGCGGTCAATACGACAATTTACGATGTCTTTTGCATCAAACTCAAAATCGAGCCATGAACCACGGTAAGGAATAACGCGCGCAGCAAACAAGAACTTGCCTGAGCTGTGGGTTTTTCCGCGGTCGTGGTCAAAGAATACACCAGGTGACCTGTGCATCTGCGAAACAATAACACGCTCGGTACCGTTCACTACGAACGTACCTTCCTTTGTCATCATCGGCAGGTCGCCCATGTAAACATCTTGTTCTTTAATATCGAGAACGGACCGGGCTTCTGTTTCCGGGTCCACTTCGAAAACGATCAGACGAAGCGTCGCACGGAGGGGTGCGGCATACGTGATATCACGCTGCTTACATTCTTCTACGTCAAATTTGGGCTTCTCAAGCTCATATTTCACATATTCAATCGACGCGGTATTCGCGAAATCCTGAATAGGGAAAACTGATTTGAGTACGCGCTCAAGTCCTGATGCCAAACGTTCTTCTTCGGTGCAATGCTCCTTGAAGAATTTGTCATAGGACCGCCGCTGAACCTCAATAAGGTTCGGCATTGGTGTCACTTCGGCAATGGTACCGAAATCCTTGCGAACACGCTTACGACCGGTGAATGAAGTCGCCATACTTCGTCCTCGTCCTTTAAATTTGCGCCTTTCCTTCTGCCGATCAGGCGTCCGGGTTAGCTGCTGCCGTGGAGCTTAGAGAGAGAAAACGCCCCTAACCTCCTGAAAATCCAAGTTATTAAGGGACGAACACATGTTCAGCCCTGCCCTCAAATGCTTTATTTTTGGTCCTGCACCCTAGGACGCCGAAAGGCCGGGCGCGAAAAACGCGTCCGACCCAAAGGTGTTATCCCTCAAGAAATTACTTAAGTTCAACCGTAGCGCCAGCTGCTTCAAGCTTCTTCTTAACTTCTTCAGCTTCGTCCTTAGGAGCAGCTTCTTTAACAGTTGCAGGTACGCCTTCAACCATTTCTTTAGCTTCTTTAAGACCGAGGCCAGTGATAGCGCGAACTTCTTTAATCACTGTAATTTTCTTCTCACCGAAAGAAGTCATTACAACGTCAAAGTCAGTTTTAACTTCAGCAACTTCAGCAGCAGCAGCTGGACCAGCTACGGCAACAGCAGCAGCAGCAGAAACGCCCCACTTGTCTTCGAGTAGTGTAGAAAGCTCAGCAGCTTCCATTACAGTTAGGCTTGAAAGTTCTTCAACAATCTTTGCAAGATCAGCCATTTAATTCACTCCAATATATTGGTTCTACTACAGAACCGCATGTGTATGCATAATTTGAAAGGCAGCCCCATAAGTCCGGATAGCTACCTTGGATACTTTTCTTAAGATTAAGCTGCGTCTTTGTCGCCATAAGCGCCAAATACTCGGGCCAATTGTCCAGCTGGTGCCTGCGTAACCGATGCGAGCTTCTGGGCAGGAGCTTGTAGGAGACCCACAAGCTTGCCGCGAAGTTCATCAAGGGATGGCAGAGAAGCCATGACTTTAATACCTGCTTGATCAAGTACAGTGTCCCCCATGCCGCCGCCGAGGATACGAAGTTTTTCGTTACCCTTTGCGAACTTGGCAAGTGCCTTTGGTGCAGCGACAGCGTCGTCTGCATAGCCAATGGCGGTAGGACCTGTAAACAGATCAGCAATGCCTTCGTATTCAGTACCTTTAAGCGCAAGACGAGTCAGCCGGTTCTTGGTCACCTTTAGTGTAGCACCCACTTCACGCATGCCTGCACGTAGTGCAGTCATCTCAGCAACTGTTAGACCGTCGTAATGTACAACAACGACGGAAGCAGCTGCAGAGAAAGTCTCATGCATGGATGCAACCAGATCCTGCTTTTCGGCTCTTTCCACTTTTTCGTCTCCGAATTTGGAAGCCTGCCTAAATTACGGCAAACGTGGCTTCCGTTAATTGAGCCATATACCAATTGCCTCACCGAGGCGCATGGTACGCTACCCTGTCCAGGGTCGCAGAATGGGTTACACCCAGTCCTGTAGGAACCGCGAGCTCTGCTCCCAGAAAACCTGAAAGCAAAAATTCCTAAACCCCATCTCATGCAGGCCGCGATTTCGCGACAATCGTTTCTTTTAGGTCTTGGTGGTCAAAAAACTAGAAACACACACCAAAACACCTGCAATCTCGGACAGATACTAATCTCGGGCAAAACAGCCGCCCAAGAGATCGCGGCGTACCGAAGCACGCCGCAAATTCATTTAACCGTTAAGCGACGCTACGTCGATCTTCAGGCCTGGGCCCATTGAAGAAGACATGCCAACACGCTTAACATAAGTGCCTTTAGCACCGGTTGGCTTAGCTTTGATAACAGCCGTCAGGAACGTTTTAGCGTTCTCAACAATCGCTGCTTCGTCGAAGCTTACTTTACCAACACCGCCGTGGATAATCCCGGATTTTTCAACACGGTATTCAACCTGGCCAGCTTTCGCTGCTTCAACAGCGCCTTTAACGTCCATTGTTACAGTACCAAGCTTCGGGTTAGGCATCAGGCCTTTAGGGCCAAGAACTTTACCAAGACGACCAACAACAGCCATCATGTCAGGCGTTGCGATCACACGGTCAAAATTCATGTTACCTTTTTGGATCTCTTCCATCAGGTCCTCAGCACCAACGATATCAGCACCAGCTTCTTTGGCTTCGTCTGCTTTGGCAGCGCGTGCAAATACAGCAACACGCAGAGTTTTACCAGTACCGTGCGGCAAAGAAACAACGCCGCGAACCATCTGGTCAGCGTGGCGAGGATCA
Organism: Kordiimonadales bacterium; assembly: GCA_002401685.1. Classification (GTDB taxonomy): domain Bacteria; phylum Pseudomonadota; class Alphaproteobacteria; order Sphingomonadales; family Kordiimonadaceae; genus Kordiimonas. Next base: position 1,298 of record NVTU01000045.1, on the reverse strand, counting down.
ACACCAAGGTTCATTGTAACTTCAATAGTTTCATCGAACTTCACAGCAGAACGGGATTTCAACTCAGCAACAGCTTCATCTACAGTGTAAAGCTTCTCACGGTCGATGCCGTCCCAGTTCTTTTTAATTCTTTTTGCAATTTTCGCCATCAGATCAACCTTCCACCTTAAAGCCCATAGAACGCGCAGACCCTTCGATGATCAGCATAGCCGCATCGATGTCATTGGCACTCAGGTCAACCATTTTCAATTCAGCGATCTCTTTAACCTGCGCACGAGTTACCGTAGCAGCAGTATCACGACCAGGAGTAGCACCACCGGACTTAACGCCAGCCGCTTTCTTCAGGTAATAAGATGCCGGGGCAGTCTTAATTTCAAATGTGAAAGACTTATCAGCGTAAATCGTCAGAGTGGTCGGGATTGGCATCCCTGATTCCATCTTCTGTGTTTGCGCATTAAAGGCTTTACAAAATTCCATGATGTTCACACCGCGCTGACCAAGTGCTGGGCCAATTGGTGGAGATGGGTTTGCTTTACCAGCTGGTACCTGCAATTTCAGGTAACCACTAATCTTTTTCGCCATTATATATCCCTTTCTTCAAACAGTAGAAGCAAATCACTTCGCTTCCCTAGGGTGCGCGGTGCGGCAAATGGCTAGCCTCCCGCGCGCTCAATTGGGGCAAAGCCCCAAAATCTTATGTAATCTTTTCTACCTGGCTGTATTCTAGCTCAACAGGCGTGGCGCGACCAAAGATGGATACGGACACTTTCAAGCGCGCCTTCTCTTCATCAACGTCTTCAACTGCACCGTTAAAGCTTGCGAACGGGCCATCAGTAACACGAACTTCTTCGCCAATTTCGAATATGATATTCGGACGTGGGCGCTCAACACCTTCCTCAACCTGGTTGAGAATGCGCGCTGCCTCTGCGTCTGGAATCGGGCTTGGGCGCCCTTGCTGACCAAGAAAACCTGTTACCTTCGCGTGCCCAGTAACAAGGTGATACGTATCATCTGTCATCACCATCTTAATCAGCACATAGCCCGGGAAGAACTTCTTCTCAGACGTAACCTTCTTGCCCTTGCGAATTTCAATAACTTCTTCAGTTGGAACGATAACGTCGTCCACAAGTGCGTCCAGTTCCTGCAAAATCGCCTGCGCTTTAATTGCGTCTGCTACCTTGGCTTCGTAACCGGAATAAGCATGGATAATATACCACCGAGATTTAGCCATCTTACGCCCCTGTACCTAACAACCATTCAATGCCCGCGCCCAATAAAAAATCAACGCCGAGGAAAAA
>NVTU01000044.1 GCA_002401685.1 Kordiimonadales bacterium | reverse complement strand
TATCACGGATGAAAACACTATCGATCGCTCCATCGATCACGGTATGCACAACATGGATATTCTTGGGGCCTAGCTCGCGTGCCATGGATTGCGATAGCGCCCGCAATGCAAACTTGGCACCGGCAAATGCCGCATAATTTTTGCCGCCGCGCATGCTGGCGGTGGCGCCCGTAAAGATAATCGTGCCGCGCTCGCGTTTGAGCATATGTTTGGCGACCTCGCGGCCCATCAAAAAGCCAGCGAAAGCCCCCATTTCCCAAACCTTTCGGTATACCCTGCTCGTGGTGGCTTCGATCGGGAAGCGCACATTGGCCCCAATGTTGAAAACCGCCACTTCAATCGGGCCGATGTCGGCTTCGATGCCGTCAACCAGCCCGATCATTTGATCTTCGTCGCGGGCATCGACACCGTAAGGATGGGCCTTGCCGCCCGCAGCTTTGATATCGGCTGCCAGCGCCTCAAGTTTGTCCATATGGCGCGGGCGTCGCACCAAGCAGGCGTCGTATCCTTTTTGAGCAAAGGCCTTGGCAATCGCGCCGCCGGTATCGTCGCCAGCCCCGATCACCAGGCACGCGCCGCTGTTTTTTGTTTCCGTTACCATTAGCTTTGCCTCACAATTTCTGCTTCAACCTGGGCGAGCCGTTCTTTGCCGAAGAACATCTCGTCTCCGATATAAAATGTGGGGATTCCAAAGGCGCCGCGTTTGACGGCAGCCTCGGTATTGGCGATCAACTCGGCTTTAACGGCAGGGTCTTGGGTTGCTGCAAGCAATGCATCGCCGTCAAGGTCCGACGCGGTTAAGGCGGCGGCGAAAACTTCAGGGTCGGCCATATTCTTGGGGTCTTCCCACATGTGATGGAAACCTGCACGGACATAAGGCGCCAAGATACCTTGTTGTTTTGCGCTGATCGCCCCGCGCATCAGCAGCAGCGTATTCACAGGAAAATGCGGATTAAAGTTGAATTTATCGATATTGTGGGTCGTCAAAAATCGCGAAAATTCCAGGCCCTCATATGCCATTTTGCTCGGGATGTTGGCGTTGGCCATCATCGGCGCCTGGTTGCCGGTGGCTTTGAAAATACCACCAAGCAGGCAGGGGATATAATTGAAAGTAGCGCCGGTCGCCGCTTCGATTGACGGGATGAGCTGGTGCGCCAGATAGGCGTTGGGGCTCGCAAAATCCAGGATGAAATCTATTTGTGGCATGAAGCCTCCTATGTTGCAGCGACTTTTTCACGCCGCACGTTGCCAAGCGATGGCCTTCCGATATGTGTTGGAAGGTTTATGTATGACTTAGTGTGTTCCCGGCACGCGTCGATATGCATTTATGAATACTACACTTGCAGATTTTGAGCGCCCCGCTGGCAGAAAAACAAGACCCTGCGTGCACATATCATCTTGTGCGAGACCAGTGTGGGCTGGGGTGTCTTGCAGCTGTTGACCAAGCTGTTCCCATTTGCACACCTTAGCCATTTATTGATCGGAGCTTTATGACCACATCGGGCCGTGAGCGACGTTCAATGTCGCAGGCAGTTTGACCGGCCATAGATCACATAGCTGGCGTAGGCGGTTGGGCCCCAAGGGCTGCTCTTTGCCATATGCGGCAATAACAACAGTATCAGCCATATACGTAACTGTTCTAGCTTTGGTGAGTTCCCCTATTGCAGCCTTCAAGAAGGCGGCGCTCACTGTTTTTTTGCTTGGCTAAAATATAATTCAATGACGGCTTGGTGCGCCGCACGCAGGCCTTTCGGCGCCGCATTGTTACACAAGGTCACGAGGGAAACTCTGGCGCCTTCATCACGAATATAATAAGTACTCGTGCCGAGCCATCCACCGCCGTGAGAATACATTGTTCGCCCTTCTTGCTCGCTTACAAATTGACCGTAAGCATACAAACGGCTCCCCGCTTTATGGTTGCTGGTTGGCGTATTCATTTTCGCCTTGAAGGCCGCCGGGTCTTTGCCAAGTTTTGGTGCATAGAAATTCTGATCCCATTTAATGAAATCATTGATGCTGGTATGCACACCCCCGTCGCCAACAACGAATAAATTCGTCATGTCCGAAATATAACCGCCGTCCTTTTTAGGTTTGTACCCTTGTGCGCGGTTTTTAATTATCTCAACTGGATCATCACTGTAAAATGTGTTGGTCATGCCGAGCGGCTCGAAGATGCGCTCGTGTGCAAACTCTCTGAGCGTTTTGCCAGTGCGCGCCTCAACCAACTGTGAAAGCAGAAAATAACCGACATTGTTATATTCAAACTTCTCGTCGGGCTTGTGGTTCAATTGAAGCATTTTTACCGCTTCATAAAACTCGCCGTTGGTTAGATAGTCTTCATTGCCAATTCGAAAGGGGCGCCCCATAGGCGACGTCATATTAACATTGCTTGGTGACTTGGCCCCTTCATAGGAACCGGCAATATGGGCATACCCCTGCAAGCCGCTATAATGCCCCAGCATGGCACGCACTGTGACTGTATGCTCATATTCAGGCAAGGCTGGTAAGTAAGTGCGGATGTCTGCGTCCAGGTCAATCAAGCCATCTTCTTCCAGCAAAAGAACTGCGGCCGCCGTAAATTGTTTTGATACCGAGGCGATCCTGAAAACGGAATCAGGTGAGAGCGGCACATCCAGTTCCAGACTGGCCATGCCGTACCCCGCCTTGTGAAGGAAAACGCCGTTCTCGATGATACCAACCGCACAGCCGGGCGCATCGCTTTTGTCGAAGGGGGCAAATATCTGGTCAACCTTCTGGCTGAAGGACAGTTTTGCGTGGCTTTCATCCTCGCCGACCACGCTAGCTGTGCCGAATACCAGTGCCGTTGCGATACATGCCCCAGTACACCAGCCACGCATTTGATAAACCATAATTGCCTCCCTGTTATGACGTATCTAGACACCTTACTAGCCATTTGAGGCATGTCAAATAGCAGCAAACATACTAAATGCCCTTAAGGATGAGGCCGTTGTAAACCATGCGTATCTTCAGCGCTGTTTGGGTCATGAGTGGCTGTTGATGCCGCAAGCAGCTTACTTGCTCCCACTATAAAGCGGCGCAATTGACTGACAGTTTGTCCCGCACGCTGCGCCATAGCAGGAAATTCCATAAAACCAGCGCTAGGCCGACCCCAATCGCCGCCCCAAGCATGCCGAGAAATGGGACCAATATTAAACACATCACGATATTAAGTGTGGTTGCTGTTGCCACGCCCTTTACGGTCTCGCGCGCGTGGCCTGTCATGTTCAAGAGGGCTGCGACGGGGCCAAACCCAGCGTTGGCGACCTGGGCCAATATCAGGATCGTTAAGACGACGTACCCCGCGCCGAACTCCTGCCCGAATAGTTTTTTTAGCACCGGTTCGCCAAATAAAAACAGGAACAGGGCCAAAGGCACCGCTATAGCCAAACTGGTTCTCGCGCAATACTTCGCCAGTTTTTGCAGGCGTACGATATCGCCAGCCGCGTGAAAGCGCGCAAAATAAGGTAGCGCAACCATATTGACGATTCCGATCCCCATGCTGACATTCGTCGCTAGTTGTGCCGCCGCCCGGTAAATGCCGATCGATTCCGCATCGCTGAATGCGCCCATCGACAACACTGCGACATGCTGGTTAGCCGCGCGCACTGCCACCAGGAAAGCCAGTGGCATCGCCGCCGCTACCCATACTCCAGACTGAAAGACGGGCTTCGGCCGGGCTGCACGGGAAAAGGGTTCGCTTTTTTTGAAAAGCGCCCATCCGAGCAACAAGGCGATAACCATAGAGATGAAATACAGCCTTGCGGCGCTGTCTGCAGTCAGGGTGGCAGCCCCGGCCGGCGTCAGCGCAATCAGCAGGAAAAGGATCAAGATGATCTTAGGTAAGAATGTGTCGATAAAGAGGGATAAAACAACCCGGCGAAGGCCCTTCAAAGCAGCAGCTTTAAGGTTCAGCAGTATGACAGCAGGCACGGCCAGCAAAGCCCACATTAGCGCTGTTCCTATAGGGCCGTTATTGCTTTCCGATAGAAGATAGGCGAGGCCAAACGCGGCGGTGCACAGGGGGACCGCCAGCTTGAGCGCGATATTAGAGGTCCACTGCCACAGCCCCAGCATTTCTCCCCAGTTCTGGCTTTGATGATTTTTTGCCGTTTCCCTGACTATCAGCATCGGCATGCCAAGCTGCGAAAACATAACCAGCGGTGCCGCCAGTGTCATTGCGAACGAATATTCGCCGTAACCCTTGGCACCTAATATGCGGGCGAGCAGCACCGATGCCAACAAGGTGGCCGTGATGGTGAGAAGCTTCACGAAAACCGAGCCCACCACGCCTTTCAGCATTTCGCGCTTCAGCGCGCCGCCCAGGTGTTTTTTCGCAAATCTGGAAATAGTGTTTTGAAGCGGGGAGGTCACAGACAAAATCTCTGGGCTGGCGTGAAATACGTTTCGATGTGCACCCTAGAGCCTAGTTGAGGCTAGGTCCTCTCTTTTTAGCGGAGGCCATCTAAAATCCGCGGCGTGTAAAGAGTCTATTGCCCCCTTACCGATCACATAGCTTCTGTAAGCCGTTGGCCTGCTCATGCCCCCTGGTAGCCATAAGCGGGCATCTGAATGAATTCTCAAACTTTTGCGCTTGCACAGAAAAGAGATTGCTGCATATCATCAATAAATGGAGCATGAGCCCCCTCTTATATTGAAACGCCATAGGCCCAGCTATTCCTGATGGCGTCTATAAAACACGAGGTTACGGTATGCATTGGCCCGAAGAGTTTTTTCAGTTTCTAGATTGGTGGAAGGGCTTGAGCCAGCGCGGAAACATTGTTCCGTCCGCCGCGGAATTTGAACGGTCGTTTCCGGACAATCTTAAATCTGGTGCTGTGCTGCTGAAACGCCGTAAAGGGGGCGGGCTTCATATTTGCGCTCTTGGCGATGACATCAAAAAAATGTCTCCCTTACTCCTTGTGGGCGTTGACTATATGTCTCTCTTTCCGATAGAGCAGGCTGTTGCTATTGGCGAGCACTTGGTTTCCATTTGCGGCCATCCATGCGGCGGAGACAGCTTGCGGACGGTACAGCAAGCAAATGGAGATGCGTACGTCTTACATCACCTGTTTTTACCGATGGCTGATGACCAGGGCATTATCAGCAATGTAGTGGGATATGTAAAAACAGAGAGTGTTACGGAGACCAAAATTAAAGAGTCCCGGAGTTCCCAGTTTGATTTGGTATCTTTCGTCGATATCGGATCAGGCATTCCTTAAGATGATGCTCTTTGCGTGCCTACTTGTTCGCCGCTAATAACAAAGTCGCTGCGGCTATCGTTCTGGGGCATCAGGCAGCCGAGGTGAGGGGGCTGCTGCCTTATCGCCATAAACTGACCGTTAGCGCCAAGTTTAACCAATGAAAAATTTCTACTTTTAGGTAATGCTAGTTTTCGGAGCTCTTGCTGCACTACTCTTGCGTTATTTACTGCCCGATGAAAAATTGGTGGTTAGGTATTTTAAAACAAGTGCATGTTCTTCGGGGTCAAGCGGTGGCATATTCTGTTTTTCCAGCATCCATGTCAGCAGATACTGCCAGCGTTCGGGCGTGACATGCTGTTGCATCACAATGGCAAGGCTGTGACAGCTCGCGCAATATGTTGCCACTTCTTCATAGCCTGGTGTTCGCGGCAGGCCCCAATAATCATCATTGGCGTCAAACACTGAACCGCGACCGACAGAGGATGGTTTGATCATAGGGTCGAGCGCGTTGAAGGGGTCTTTCAAGTTTACCGTGCCGGGCCAGTTGTCCGCCATCTGTTTGATGCGCGCCTCGCGGCGCTGCTGGAGTTCTGATTTTTCTGATTGGCTTTGCGCCGCCTGCTGGCCACTATTGGTGATGGCGTCTGGCGCACAGGCAGCAAGCAGTGTGGTCACCACAGCGAAGATTATTATATGCCGCATAGCCACCTCCTATACTGCAAACACAGCAACTCGGTGCTGCATGTTATTGAGGTAGCCCTTTGGGTTCCAGCCGGGCACAACGGATGGCTGGCGTTTGCCGGTACGATCTGTGGCCCGCGCCCACACTTCATAATAACCTGCTTTTTCAAAAGTGAGGTCAGCGCGCCATTGCTGCCATGCATATTTATTAGCAGGTGCATCAAGCGTTGCTTTCTGCCAACTGGCGCCGAAATCAACCGAGACTTCAAGCGCCACGACGTCGCCCTCACCCGACCAGGCATGTCCTCGTACCTCAATAGGTTCACCAACCGGCGCCCGCGCGCCTGTTACCGGCGACGTGATCAACGACTTAACGGGCAGTTCGTGGATAATAACCATGTCTTCTTTGGGCACTTCTGTGCCGGGACTGACCGGATAAGCAGGCATACGGTAGGCCGCGCCTGTCATTTTGGTGCCGTCATGGATACGGTCTCTTATCTGGATACGCTTGAGCCATTTCTGGGAGCAGGAGCCGGGCCAGCCAGGCACGATCAGGCGAAGTGGAAAACCATTTAGAACCGGCAGAGGAGCACCGTTCATCTCAAAGACGATCAAACAGTTTTCATCGAGCGCCTTGGCAATAGGCACGCCGCGAGAAATAGGGGCTTTATCTGGGTCGCCTGATAGATGCGTGTCAATGCTGTGGTGGGCCGTGTAAACCGCGTTGTCTTTCACGCCAGCGCGTTCAAGCACATCTTTGAGACGAACGCCTGTCCATATGGGACAGCCAATTGCTCCCAGGGACCACTGGTTGCCGGACGCGCCAGGCTCATAAAACTTGCGGCCATTGCCTCCGCATTCGATCCATATTTGTTTTCGGACGACCTCGAAGTCCCGCTTGAGGTCCGCGATGGAAAGATTGAGCGGCGTGGTGACTTCGCCGTCGATAGTTAATGTCCAACTTGCTTCGGGATGTTCATCATAATCCGGCAGGTGGCCATTGTTGCGTACAAACAGTCGGTGCGCGGGGGTGATGGCATCATCGAGCAGATGCGCTGGCGTTTCCATATTTACGGGCCGAGCATTTAAGAGCGTGAGCCCATCTTTGAGGGCCATTAAGGCTTCACTGTCTAAGCCGGTTTCGGGCTCACCGGCAAAAACAGAACTGAATCCTGCTGGCATCATACCAGACAGGCAAGCCACCGTGCTTGCGCCCGCCAACAGCAAGTGGCGCCTTGAAACGCCTAGCTTCGAGTTTTTGGATTTCTTCACGTTAACTTCTCCCCAACGACGACGGTAGTACCCCCATTTATAGGGGTTTCAAAAGTAGAATAACATAAGCAGCTTATGTGAGCTGATTGCCAGCGAAATTCCAGCGTAGCAGTTCATCGATACTGTGGACAGGGAGATCGGTCTCAGCGGCACTCGAACCAGAAACTTACATTGATCTAGGGCCTTATGTGCACTCTAGCGATCACCAATCTTGCAAAAAAAAAGCTTCCATAATGGCCGACAGGGTCAATACGCGTCATAAAAATATCTGAGCAATCCGAATTCGATTACAACAGCGCCAAAGTATTCGGTATATTGCCCTATTCAATTTGGCTCTGGACCGCAAATTGCGGGCTCGCGATCTGGTGAAAACCAAGGTGTCGGATGTGACGGAAGGCAACGGCATAAAAAGGCGTGTTCAGGTCCTGCTACAAAAGGCGAGACGGCCTATCGGGTTTGGAACTAGGAAACAGACCCGGAGCTCGATTTCAGCATGCATCGAGTAAACTGGTCTGGCCTCAACCAATTATCTGTTTCTTAGCCGGATCGTTCGAACGCAGCCCCTCCAGCATTTGTGAGCCCGTTTGGGGCCGTAAAGGAATTGGCGGCACATTCGGTCCATTTTTTCCACCCAAGCCACTACGGCAGTCGCCCAGAGGCTGCGGGTGGATAATCGCTCTTGCGTTGAAAGAGGATAGAACGAACTACCTCTATAATAGAGATTATTCAGCATAATGTAACGGATTAGGCCTGAAAATTGGGAATGTACGCTGCCCTTAGCCTTCTTAGTGAAACGTTAATCTATTCGTATAATAATTTATACAAGACTAGGCAGCCTACATAGAGCGTCAGGTGTCCTGCGTAGATTGCTTTTCTTTAAAGGTGTGCCAGCCACATCTGACCCTTTTTTACTGTATAAAGTTCAAATGAGGTTCCTCCAATGTTGTTACTCAACAAGTTGAATATCTCAACCCGGCTTCCCCTTGTAGTTGTTCTTATTGTCATGCTCACTTCTGCGGCTGTCTCGCTTTTCGCTTTTTTCCGGGCAGGTGCGGAGGTTGAAAACCAAGTTAAGGAACGGTTGCAGGTTGTTCTGGAAGCTAGAAAATCTGAATTGGGCAGTTATCTGAAATCGATCCAGGAGGACCTTGGCCTCGTTGCGGAAAACAAATTTACGCTGCAGGCGCTAAATGCTTTTTCAGCGGGCTGGAACGCCGTTGAAGGTGATGCAAGGAGAGAACTACAGCGTATCTATATCACTGAAAACCCCAACCCCACCGGCGAAAAGGACAAGCTCTATGATGCCGGCCAAGATGGCGTATACAATCAGGCTCACAAAGAATTTCACCCCTGGTTTCATGCGCTGCAACAGCGCCGCGGCTACTATGATGTGTTTCTCTTTGATACGGAGGGAAACCTTGTCTATTCCGTGTTCAAAGAGCTTGATTACGCCACAAACCTGAACACTGGGGAATATAAGAATACGGACCTTGGTAATGTGTACCGTGCAGCAATGCGAGCCGGTGTGGACGGCAGCGACAGTTTCTTCGATTTCCGGCCTTATGCGCCAAGTAATGGTGATGCCGCGAGCTTTATTGGGCGCGCTATTCCCAATGATTCCGGCGGTGCCGCGGGGGTTTTGGTGTTCCAAATGCCGATTGACCGGATCAATGACATTATGCAGAAAACGGAAGGAATGGGAGAGAGTGGGGAGGCATATATCGTTGGTGACGACCGATTGATGCGATCCGATTCCAGGTTTTCAGAAGAATCTACGATCTTGAAGACGAAGATAGACGGGGCGACGACTGATGCGGCTCTTGCCGGGCGGTCGGGGATTGAGATTATCGAGGACTACCGGGGCATTGACGTAGTGTCGTCTTATGCGCCGTTATCATTCGAAGGGGTTCGTTGGGCTATTCTTGCCGAGATTGATGTCGAAGAGATGGAAGAACCGATTGTCGCCATTGCCTGGGTCATGATTGCGATCGCGTTTGCTTTTTCCGTGGTGATGGCGGGTGCGGGGTTTGTTTTTGCGCGAACCATCACCGTTCCCATCGGCAAAATGGTTGTCGTGATGGGTGATTTAGCAGAAGGCAATACTGACATTGATATTCCGTACCAGGAACTTTCAGATGAAGTTGGCGATATGGCGCGCACCGTTCATATATTAAAGGATAACTTGATCGAACGCCACCGCCTGCGCGAGGAGGCCGAGGCTGAGAAGGCGGCCCGCCATGAACAACGGGAAGATCGGCGCCAGAGAGAAACGGCACGAAAAGAGCTGGAGCTGAGCCGCGAGCGTGAAGAAGCTGAAGCAAAAGAAGCCGTCAACCGCCGCATGACGAGCCTGATTCTTGAATTTGACAGCCAAACGTCTGAGTTGCTTAAAGCGGCATCGTCCGTTGCTGCCGAATTGGGAGGCTCGGCACGGTCTATGAGCACCACCGCTGAGAAAACCAACGGGCTCTCAGCGACCGTAGCCGCTGCGGCCGAAGAAGCGACTGTGAATGTTCAGACTGTCGCTAGTGCGACCGAAGAACTCAGCGCCTCTATCTCGGAAATTGGTCAACAAATAGGCCGCTCGACCGCTGCAAATGCCGCCGCTGCATCGAAATCTGTAGAGGCCGGAGCCGTGATGACGGAACTCGAAGCCGCATCTGGTGCTATTACAGAAGTTATCAAACTGATTAATGATATTGCGAAGCAGACCAACCTTTTGGCCCTGAACGCGACTATTGAAGCGGCGCGAGCAGGTGATGCAGGCAAGGGCTTTGCTGTTGTCGCGAGCGAGGTCAAGTCGCTAGCTGGCCAAACAGCACAGGCAACCGAACAAATTGCGACCCATATTCGTTCCGTTCAAGAGAAAACCCAAGTGGCTGCGCGTTCAATGGAAGAAATTAGTGCCGCGGTTAAGGAGAGCGCAGATTTAGCAAGTGCTGTCTCGGCCTCCGTAGAGCAACAACGGGCAGCAACGGACGAAATTGCTCGGAACATCCAAGAAGCCGCAGTCGGCACGCAGGATGTGAACCAAAATATTGTCAGTGTCTCCCAAGTCGCGTCCGAGGCTATGAAGGCGTCCAGTCAAGTTCTGGACTCTTCGGGCGAAGTATCTCGTGTTTCCACCACTCTTAAGGTCACCGTCGAAAAGTTTTTAGATAATGTTCGCAGTGTCGTGGCGCGTTAGGCGCCGGTGCCGTTACTTAATACAGCACCAACGAAAGGAAGAATTTATGTCAAACCCGCAGATTAAACAGCGAGCCACAGCACTTTCACCTATAAGTAAGCAAATTATGCTTCTTGTGGGAGCCTCCGGCTTTGCTTTCTTTGGCGCTTTAGGTGCTCACGCAGACGACGATTTCGGTGGTCTCACACTTTCCGCGAACACAGCGATTGTCTCCGACTATCGTTTTCGCGGCATTAGCTTGTCCGACCGCGATGCTGCAATCCAGGGCGGGATGGACTTATCCCATGAAAGTGGGTTCTACATTGGCACCTGGGGCAGCTCGATCGAGAGTTTCGCTGGATCGGAATTTGAACTTGATCTTTATGCCGGCTACTCAAGTGAATTCAATGGCCTTGCTACAGATATCGGTGTTCTCGTCTATACCTATCCAGGCAGTGACGATACGCATTACGTTGAGCTTTATAGCTCGGTCGGCGGTGAATTCGAAAAGCTAGGCTGGACGATTGGTGCTGCCTATGTCTGGGATCAGGAAAATGTTGGCAGCCGGGACAATATCTATCTCTACCTCGATTTGGCTTTGCCGATAGCGGACACACCGTTTTCCATTAGCGGCCATCTCGCTTTTGAAGATGGCGCTTTTGGTGACAAAAAGTGGGACTGGAACGCTGGTTTGGCATACCAGTTCAAGCAGTTCTCACTGTCGGTCTCTTATGTTGATACTAATGTTGACGGTCGGCTCGGCGGCAGCGGTGTAGTGGCAATGCTAAGCGCCAGCTTTTAACGGGCAAGATCAGACGTTACTGGCTGTGTGCCATCGCAATCTCTCTGTACTGTAGTGTACTGCCACATTTAGGCCCGTTAGAGTTCAAGGCGATGCTTGCAAAGGATATGAATTTCCTTCTGGATCCACCGGGTATTGTCCTCATGTTGAGGCCTTGGAAACCCAGGGGTCCCGTTCGAGAAGGAATGCCTACTTTGCTCGAATAGGTTCTGTTGAATTCAACCGCTGAACGTCGAAAAGCCTGCACCAAAATCGGCCGTTACCTGTTTGCGGATAAGACCGGCTGTCTGAGCCTCCCGCAGGGCCACTTGCCTAAACTCGGTTGAATGTTTCAGTCCCGTGGGCGCTATCTTTTTGCTCACTCTGTGCGATTAAAGCTGGGGGATATTACCGTCACAGGTTCATATGTGCAGTCCCGTTTCATCTTGTGCTCGCCCAGCCGGAATCTGACCCTGAAAGTGAGAGCCTTCCTCGACCACACTGCAGCTTGGTTGAAAAAGGGGTAGGGGCCAGCGAGTGGTTTAGCTGTTCTGAAAAGTTTACTCGTGCCCCAATATGTCAGCAGGCCGAAACTGTGTGCCGCGCTGTACTTCATAAAGCACAATGGCCAGTGCGAAGATGGCAACCAGACAACTGAACAATAGGCCTTCGATAAAGCTTGGCTCCAAGCTCACCTGATACTGGCTGAGCCAGCTTTGAAGAAAATAGTATGCGGTAGGGATTCCGGCGAGTAGGCCAAAAAATACGGGTTTTCCAAATTGCAGGAGCGCAAGACGAAGAAGTTCTCTTTGTGAGGCTCCCACAACGCGCCGGATTGCAAATTCTCGTCGTCGCTGCAAGGCAACGAACCGTGCCAAGCCGCTTAATCCTGCAGCCGTAATCACCAAACAGACGAGGCCGGCCAGAGAAAACACATCAAGCATTTGATTTTCCTGCCAATAGGCGTTTTTCAAATTATCCTCTGCAAAGGAATAGTTGAAGTTTTGGTCCGGAAAAGCCTTAGTCCATACTTCGCGAATTTGCTCTACCACCGCAGGTTCGTTGGCGGCAGTTATTCTTACAGAAAGGTAATTGAAATTGCGGGTGTCGTGCTCGTAGAAGGTTGGCGTCTGCACTCTCTTCCCTGCTTTGAAATTCAGCTCAGGAATAACGCCAACAATGATCTGTCTTACTTCGATGTTTTCCCCGTCTTTGCCGCGGGTACTCGTGATGCGGAAAAGGCCACCGATTGCAGCGTCATTTGAGGCGAAACCATGGGCTTTTACAGCGGCCTCGCTGAGAATGATGTTGTGGATAAAATGTGTTTGTTTTCTGGTTTTAGCGTCGGCGGCTGGTGCCAGATCAGAAGCCAGGTCTTCATTCAAGAAACGCCCTGCAAGAAGCTTGATTTCATAGAGACCAAAGAACGCTGGGTCTATTTGCGCGCCCTCATATTGTACTAGTTTTTGCGTACGAGGGTGATTAAATCCATACCGGCTGGTGTTCGAAACGAAGGGCACCGTGTAGGATTGTGAGGGCTTTTCTATACCATCAAGGGCTGCAATTTCATGCAGAAAAGTTTGCTTCCTTGCTGCGCTAGCCCCGCTGTTCGGCAAATTAATATGGAGCAAGCCTTCGTGATTAAAGCCTTTATCAACGGTCAATAAATAATCTGTGTGCCTGTAAACTGTGACGGTCGCGAACAGCAGGGCTGCGCCTAAGGCAAGCTGTATCCCCACAAGAATGGTACGGGCGCGGTTCCCGCTACCCGCAACATTTTTGTCAGCGCCTGCTAGCAAGTCACGGGATTTCATGCGCGCCAACCACGCTGCTGGGTACAGGGCAGTTAACAAGCTGCATAAAAACGCCAAACCAAGGAGAGGAATAAAGCCGGGCAGGCCAGTTGCCGTCGCCGTATCAATGCTCTGGCCAAAAAAGCCACCAACGCTCTCTTCTAAATAGGCTGCAATGTCCAACGCGAAAATGACGGCGATCGACATCACTATCAGGGTCTCCGCAAAAAGCTGTTGAATAACAGCTCGTTTGCTAGCGCCGAGGATAAGCCGCATCGCAACTTCCCTGCCGCGCCTCAACGTAACGGCAATCGTCAGGCCTATATGGTTGGATATTGCGGCAATCAGTACAAAGGCAGTTAATATCGAAGTGCCAATTAGGGCCAGTCTATCAATGGGGTTTTTCATGTGGCCATGCGGCGTTTGCGACCAAAACTGAATGCCAACAACGGGCTCCAAAGCGAAGTTAATTTTTTGGCCCAATTCCTCTTGCGGTACGAGCCCTAACATTCGCTCGTTGAAACCAGCAACCACAACCGACTTGCTAACATTCTCTGCCAATAGAACATAAGCCGCGACAGTGCCCGTGTTGTTGTAGCCTTCCAAAAGGTTTGTTTGATTTGTGGCCGCAAAATCTGCGTCGATCAGGGGTAGGATGATATTCAGATTAAAGTGGCTTGCCTCAGGTAGGTCTTTGAAAACCGCCTCAATGACATAATCTTTTTTTAACGAAGACCTGGTGATGGTGAGAGTTTTCCCAACCGCTGGGCTTTGACCAAATATTTGTTTTGCTTGGCGTTCGGATAGAGCTAGCCCAACAGGGTTAATTAGGGCATCGGCTAATTTGCCCTCAATCATTGGAAGGTTAAAAATATTGGCAAAATCAGGGTCAGCATATGCAGCCCTGAGATTATAGGGATGCCCTGCATGGGTAACTGTAATAGACCGGTTTACTAGTCGGCTGGCAGCTTCTGCGCCTTCAATGTTGTCACGCACAAGGGATGCTGTTGGGCCGTAAGGCGTTGCGCTCCATGCTCGGTCGCCGCCGGCATGAATGACGCGGTAGGCGCGGTCTGAATTTGAAAGCCAACTATCAGAGTTAACGGTATCGTTGACGGCAAAGCCAACGACATATGTAAGCCCAAATGCAAATGATAACCCTAACAAGTTCAACGTATTGCCAAATTTGTTTTTAAGCGTGTGCCGTAGGAATATCTTCAAAAAATGTTGTAACAAAACTGGCCCCCGAAATTTCCACTGCTTCTACCCTATGGCCATTAAACGCAAACTATATGCCATAGTCTAACTGTTTGTATTTGCGTCGCTTTCTGTCAAGTAAGGGGGCGGGTGTTCGAAAATGACCAGCCTCAATGTTCAGTTTCGGACATATGCCCTGATTTTGAATGTCTTACAACTTGAAGACAAAACGAGTACAGGACAGTGCGAGCGCTTGCCGTTCTCAACCAATATCGGGCCGAGAAACCAATCAATGTGTAGAGAAAGTTTTCAGGGCTCTAAAACGGGCCTTTCGCTATATAATTCAATAGAAAATTACGTTTCACAATGGGGTGTTTGCTGGTACTGAATGTCAAGTACGTACAAATTGAGAGGTAGTATATGTTTCAAGTTAGGTTGCCGCAGTGGGCAAAGCCTCAATCGATGAAGAAAAAGAATGGCCACTATCTGGCTTTGCCTAGACATGGCCTAGTGTATGCGCGTATTCCAAAGGCTGCTAATTCTTCGATAAAGCATACGATGCATGATTTTCTTTTCGAGCCTCAGGAAAACACTAACAGAAAAGTCAATCAGGATAGATACTGGGCAGAACATGAAAGCGGCCTTGCTGATCTAGTAGATATTAGAGGGTTGCAAAAAAAATATTCAGACTTTTTCGTTTTTACCTTCGTGCGTAATCCCTTTTGCCGGATCGCGTCTTGTTACTTCGATAAAATTGCCCGGAGGGAGCATCGGAGTAAACCATCTAAATTCAAGGGAAAAGGATTTAGAGAGGGTATGAGTTTTCGCGACTTTGTTGTGCATATTAGCGGCATTAAGGACAAAAATGCTAATGTGCATTTTAGGGCGCAGTCGTCCATGTTGTTGCATCGAGGATCCAATATTTGTGATTTTGTAGGGCGTGTTGAAAACATGGATGCCGACTGGGCAACGCTGCAAAAATTGGTGTTGACCAAATTGGGCCACACATTACCGGATGTACGAAAGGTCCATCAGTCAAAAAGCCGTCCGAAAACCGCTGAGATGTATGACGCTGAATTAATACGATTGGTGAGAGAACGCTACGCTTCGGATTTCGAGTTATTTTACCCGGACCTAATGGCACCTTAGTTGAAACACTTGGATACACTTGCGGCTCTACGCGAGAATACAATTTGGTGCGGTTAGCAGGCTGCGACAAGGCAGTTATTGACCGTCAAGTTACGCTATTGGTAGATGCAAATGCCCGCATGCTTGCACACTTGAGCCGAGGACAACGGCCTTGTTGAGATCAGCGTAGGGGGGGCAACGCAGCGGCGCAATATTGGGCTTCCACACTATTTGTGGGATTGACGAGAAATGTTCACCATCTTTGAGGCCGTGCAATAGCGGCGGCGGCTGGTTTCTTCCTGATAAGCCAGCTCCAAATCCAATCCTTCTGCGCTAGTGTTCCTGTGCGTATAGAAAGGCGTGCCTTACAGCTTGAAAACAAAACGAGAACAGGGCACTGTTGGGCTTGCGATTCTCAACCATTATCGGACGACTAAATGCTTGAACTTGGATTACCTGAAGGCTTTGTGCCGCACCGGCCTCAGCGGCCTGAGAAATCAGAAGGCGGTGTGCCGTTTAAGATTGTCTCTGATTTTGAGCCTGCGGGGGACCAGCCAACTGCGATCAAGGAACTTGTGGAGGGCATTAAAGGCGGCGAGCAGGATCAGGTTCTGCTCGGTGTAACGGGGTCAGGCAAAACATATACGGTTGCCAAAGTGATTGAGGCGACGCAGCGGCCCGCGCTTATTCTTGCGCCGAATAAAACGCTGGCGGCTCAGCTTTATGGGGAGTTTAAGAGCTTTTTCCCCAATAACGCCGTTGAGTATTTTGTTTCCTACTATGACTATTATCAGCCCGAAGCCTACGTGCCGCGCACGGATACATTTGTTGAAAAAGAAGCGACTATTAATGAGCAGATTGACCGGATGCGCCATTCGGCAACGCGCTCGGTGCTGGAGCGCGACGATGTGATTATCGTGGCGTCCGTGTCCTGCATCTACGGTATCGGTAGCGTGGAAACCTACACAGCGATGACGTTTGAAATTAAAACCGGGGATACGATTGAAAGCCGAGGGCTGCTGCGGCGGCTGGTTGCGATGCAATATAACCGTAATGACCAATCGTTTCAGCGCGGCACATTCCGGGTGCGCGGTGATGTGATTGATATCTTCCCAAGCCACCTCGAAGACCGCGCATGGCGGCTGATGATGTTTGGTGATGAGATCGAAATGATCGTTGAATTTGACCCGCTGACCGGGCAGAAAACCAACGAATTGGCATCGGTGAAAGTATACGCTAACAGCCACTATGTAACACCGCGCCCAACACTTGATCAGGCGATTAAACATATTAAGGTAGAGCTAGAACAACGACTTAAAGAATATAAAGACAGCGACCGCTTGCTGGAAATGCAGCGAATTGAGGAGCGCACCCATTTCGATCTGGAAATGATGGAAGCCACCGGCAGCTGTGCGGGTATTGAGAATTATAGCCGCTATCTGACGGGCCGCAGGCCAGGTGATCCGCCGCCGACGCTGTTTGAATATATCCCCGAAAACGCGCTGCTGTTCGTGGATGAGAGCCACGTTGCCATCGGCCAGATTAACGGCATGAGCAGGGGCGATGCAAAACGCAAAGGCACGCTCGCGGAACATGGCTTCCGGCTCCCAAGCTGTGCGGATAATCGGCCCCTGCGGTTTGCCGAATGGGATGCGATGCGCCCGCAAACCGTGTACGTGTCTGCCACGCCGGGTGACTGGGAGATGGAGCAAACTAGCGGCGTGTTCGCAGAACAAGTGATCCGCCCAACCGGGCTGACGGACCCTGACCTTGAAGTGCGCCCTGTGGATACGCAGGTGGACGACCTGATGCATGAGGTGCGAAAAGTAACGGCGGTAGGCCTTCGTATATTGGTAACAACATTGACCAAACGCATGGCCGAAGACCTGACAGAGTATCTGCACGAGAACGGCATTAAAGTGCGTTATATGCACTCTGATATTGATACGCTGGAGCGGATCGAGATTTTGCGTGACTTGCGGCTCGGCACTTTTGATGTGCTGGTTGGTATTAACCTGTTGCGCGAGGGGATTGATATCCCTGAATGTGGTTTGGTGGCTATTCTTGATGCCGATAAAGAAGGCTTTCTGCGGTCGGAGAGATCGTTGATCCAAACGATTGGCCGGGCAGCGCGGAATGTTGACGGCAGGGTCATACTTTATGCAGATAAAATGACGCGGTCGCTGGTGGCTGCAATCGGCGAAACCGACCGCCGTCGCGCCAAGCAGGAAGCGTATAATCTGGAGCACGGCATCACGCCGATGAGCGTGAAGAAAAACATCGGTGACCTGATGGCGGATGCAACTTCGGGTGATTATGTTACCGTTGATATTGGTGAAGACGCCGTGCATCTGGTTGGCTCTAACCTGAAAACGCATATCAAAGCGCTTGATAAGAAAATGCGCGATGCTGCTGAAAACCTTGAGTTTGAGGAAGCCGCACGGTTGCGCGATGAGATTAAGCGTCTGGAAGCAGGGGAGCTGGGGATTGGAATGACACTCGGCAAACCGAAAGGCCGGTCAGAGGGCGGCAAGCCGGGCACGCGGACCAAAAAGGCGCAAAGCCACAGAAAGGGTTTTTAGGGAATTAAGTGTTCTAAGTAGCTCTTAACTTCGTAAACCGGAAAGAGGTACCAAGATGACAGCAACCATTTTCGCAGTAATGCCGACGCTTGTTGTGCCGGATGTAACTGCAGCGGCGGAATATTACCGCGATAAGCTCGGATTTAGCGTATCCGGGATATGGGGAACTGGTTATTCCATCGTCACACATGGCCCGGTCTCCCTGCATTTTTGCGGGGCCTTGCATGAAGGCACACAGATCCAGTCAAACGACAGGGTACGGGACGGGGTGGGTGAGCGCATGTGGGATGTGTATCTTCACACACGTGTGCTGCAGCCGCTATATGATGATTTTAAAGCGCGCGGGGCTGATCTGTTGGGTGAGCCCGCGATGGCACTGCACGGCTTGCTGGAATTTCAGGTGCGCGACCTGAACGGCTATGTTTTGGCGTTCGGTGAAGAGCATGAATAGGGCTGTAGCCGAATGACACGCGACGAGTTTAATGCTTTCTGCGGGGCGCTGAAATCCACCACCAACGTTATTCAGTGGGGCAACTCTTCGGTATGGAAGGTTGGCGGCAAGATATTTGCGATCTGCTCAATCTGGGGCGAGGATGCCCACCAGAAAATAAGTTTTAAATGCAGCGACTTAAGCTACCAAATATTGGGCGAAGTGGACGGCATGGTGCCTGCACCCTATTTGGCCAGGGCCAAGTGGATGCAGGTGCAAGCAGTGGATGCAATGAGCGACGGTGACATCAAAGGTTGCATCGAAGACGCTCATTCGATCATTGCGGCTAAATTAACAAAAAAGATGCGAACTGAACTCGGTTTGCTACATTAAATATTGCTAGATTTAGCGTGCCTATCTACCCAATTCTTGTGTAATTTCAGCTCTAAATTCACGACCAGGCTTTCCTAAGTATGCCAGCTTGGAATCCGCTTCTGATAGCTTCAGCAAAAAACCCATCATATGGTCTGCCGGGATGTATAAAAAGAATGCTTTCTCGTTGGCCGAATTGACCTTTAAAGCCAAGTCTTCATGTTTTTCAATTGCGTTAAACATATCATCACTATTTAAGTCGATCGCAAATTTTTCGAGGAATGCGCATATGCCACCCAAACAAGAATCTGTTGATTTACTGATCCGATTTATGTTGCGCGTTATGCCGCCGCGTAGTTTGGCATTTGTATAATTAGCCCACCAGCCCTTACGGGTCGCGTAAGCCGCAGGGGAAATTTCTAGAAAATTCAGTTTTGCCTGGGGAACTTCAAGGGAAAACTTCCGTTTTACAAATGCTTGAATGTCAAGGGAGTGTGTGGCGGGATTATAGAATGCCCGTAAAAAATACTCGGTTGGGGCATACGTTGTGTTTAGCGCGTCGAGAAACGAAGTATTGCGTGATCTATTCACAGTATACTTGCCTGCAACCTCGATGGTGGCTTCAAAGTCATCCCTAATGATCTTGGTTTTAGTATAGGAGCGGTTGAACTTTTTGAGTTTCTTCCTGACGGCTTTTTCACGTTTTTTTCTGCTTTTCGCGGCAGCTTTTTTCGCCTTTTTATGTGCTTTTTTTGCCTTTTTAAGCGCTTTCTTGTGTGCCTTCTTTTGTTTTTTATCTAGCCCTTGAACATCGAAGCCTTGCAGCTCTTCATAGCTCATTTCTATGAAGGGCCTAGTCGGCTCATCCTGGGCTTGGAGAGCAAGGCTGAAGGCCAAGATACTGACGATAATAACAAAATGTTTCATGATTGCCCCCTAAAGTACAGTTTTGACTATATAATCAGGGTGCGAAATATCAACTGTAAATTTAAATCCCGACTTTGCTGCTGCGTCGTTCAAGTTGTAGGTTGTTGCGCCAAACACCGTGTAGTTTTCCTATGCGCTCGCGGTAGCCAAGGATGCGGAAACCGCAGGCTTTGTGGAGCGCGATGGAGCCTGGGTTATCTTCAAAGATTCCGGCCTGAATGGTCCATATATCAAGTTCTTCTTCGGTGAGGCGAATAAGTTCCCTAAGCAAAGCCTTGCCGACGCCGCGCCCTTGCGCCTCTGCCGAGACATAAACGCTTACTTCAGCCACGCCAGCATAGACGCAGCGGTCTGATGCGGGCCACAGGATAGTCCAGCCGAGGATGGTCCGGTCCTCAGCCTCGGCTACGAGCTGGCTTCCTTGCAGGCTTTCCTTTTCCCACGTTGACTGGGTCTTGGGCTCTGTCTCAAAAGTGGCGACCCCGGTTGCAATGCCTTCTCGGGTAATGCTTTCAACCGATGGCCAGTCTTCGCGTTTGTATGGTCGCACCCGCATGATAGAATTTCCTTCCGTGTTCTGTATAGAATGCGCGGCTCCCTGCGAGGGTTCAAGGATGTTTAACCCAAAGTGGGTAACTTTTTGTTGCCCCAAGGGCTAGCAATTCTGTGCGGCAGGCGGCAGAAAGCGGCCCTTCGGTGGTTGTCATTCGGTGCGGCCCCCATATAGTATGAGCCTAAGGCATATTACAGTTTTCGAGGAGAGACCCGTGGCAGATTTTTTTGATCACATTACCGATAAGCATGCTGAGTTTATTGCAGCGCAGCCAATGTTCTTCATTGCCTCGGCCTGTGCCAAAGGGCGCATTAATCTGAGCCCAAAGGGCATGGATAGCTTCCGGGTGTTTTCGCCAAACCTTTGCGGCTACTTGGATGTGACCGGTAGCGGCAACGAAACCAGTACGCATATTAAGCATGACGGCAGGCTCACGATTATGTTCAATAGTTTCACGCGCAATGCTCAGATTTACCGTCTATACGGTAAGGGTAGAGTGATCCGTACTGGCCACGCCGACTATGAGAAATACAGTAGCCAATTCCCAGAATTTGCCGGTGCGCGGCAGGTTATTCTGATGGACGTTGAAAGTACGCAGATCAGCTGTGGTTGGGGTGTGCCGGAAATGGACCTGAAGAACGAACGCGAGACGCTGAATAAATGGGCAGAGGGCAAATCGCCTGAACTGGTGCGCGAGTATCAGCTGAAAGGCAATATGAAATCCATTGACGGTTTGGAAACGGGGATTACTGAGTAGGATTTCTGAGCTTTGAAAATTGGTACTATAACTGGGGCGTGTCGTGGCTGAAGTTTTTGACGATTATAATAAACTGGTTCCCTTGCGGAAGGGCCTTGAGACATCAGATGCCCAGTTATTGCGGTCTTTGCTGAACGCCAATGATATTGAAGTATTTCTAAATAGCGAAAATATGAGCGGGCTGCACTGCATTGTGCAAACTGATGTGATGATCCGTGTTATCGACAAAGTGCGTGCAGACAGCGTATTGAATAAAGTGGCCGCCTTGCCGCGTTGTGCCTTGCCAAGACATTTCGATGAGGACGGAGAAGAACGCGCCTGTACTCAGTGCGGCTCAACTCAAGTACACCCATTCGTTGGCGAGGTTCAAACCTTCATCCCCGGAATTCGTCTGGCCGCAAGAAAAGGGGATAGCTGGTTTCATTGTTTGCAGTGCGATACCCATTACCAGGATAGACACGCCCGTTTTGCAGGCATGCCGATTGCGCTGATGTGGAGCGCAAGTCTCGGCGGTTTTGTCTTCGCCCTTTATTGGTTTTTTGATTGGGTTCGCTGGTTGTAGCTCGTGCAAACGTTAGCGCTTTATTAAGGCTGTTAGCTTATTTCTAGTAGAATTGAGAAACGGTGAAGCTACCGTCCCAATATTGCGCTTTATGAATAGAATTCGCAAAAGGGTGGCTGTTGGAATTATCTAGCATAAAAATTCTAATTGTTGATGATGACGAGGCGGACCGGCAGGATCTGGCCAACGTTCTTCAGCGGCGTATTCCTGGCCTCATTGTTGAACCTGCGGAAGGTTATGAGGAGGCAATTCTTAAAATAACAGCGTCCAAATATGACTGTGTGCTTATTGACTTTCGCCTTCAGGGTAAAGATGGTCTTGAGCTTCTACGCGAAATTAGAACGCACAAAGGTTACGAATTTTGTGCGTTGATTGTCATTACTGGGCAAGGTAGTGAGGAAGTTGCTGTGGAGGCAATGAAGGGCTCTGCGCATGACTATTTGTTAAAAGACCAGATCCTCGAGCCCAGACTTATTCAGTCGATCGAAACGGCTTGTACAAAAGCAAAGTTGGCTGAACATCAACACCTGCAACTTGAAACACGAAAAAACTTCGCGGCCTTAGCTGCTCATGAACTCAATACGCCTCTAACTACTCTTAGCGGTTTTTTACAAATGATCGAGTTGAAGTTGGAGGGTGCGCCACCCGACATACAAAGCTATATCGAGCTCGCAATCAAAAACGTAAACTACATGAATACGCTGGTTGGTTCCTTGCTTTCTTATGCACAGACGGGAGAATCTAACGAAACCATTCGTTTGGTTGCGCTTGATCATGCGCTGGGAAGTGCATTGGATTTAGTGCGGCGTGAGATTTTGGAGACGCAAGCTCAAGTTTCTTACAGCGTCTTGCCTATGGTTTACGGTAGGCAAAATGAATTGATCCAATTATTTAGAAACTTAATTGGAAACGCAATCCGCTACCGATCCGCGGAGCCTCTCAAAATAGAAATTCATTCCGTTATTGAAAGAGATGTTTGGCACATTTCTGTGAGTGATAACGGTATTGGAATTCCAAGTAAGATGCGAACACAAGTGTTCGAGCCACTGCAAAGGGCCCATACAACCGGGACTTCCGGGCACGGATTGGGCTTGGCTATTTCAGCCAAGATTGTTCAGTCGCTTGGAGGGCGTATTTGGTGCGAGGAGGCGGCGGAAGGACACGGCTGCAAATTTGTGTTTACGCTTCCTGTCGTCGAGGAAAAGCCAGTTATAAAGTATAACACGCCCTTTAGCTCAATAATTCGATGAAGGTTTTCAGGTCTTTTGGAACTTCGGTAAGCGACAGCGAGTTACCACTTTCTTTGGCTTTCTCTTGAGCAAGTTTTAACATGCCTGCGCCAGCAGAATCGATATTCTTGAGTTTACCTAAATTGACTTCAATATCAGACTGAGCGTCGCGGAT
Source organism: Kordiimonadales bacterium (assembly GCA_002401685.1). Classification (GTDB taxonomy): domain Bacteria; phylum Pseudomonadota; class Alphaproteobacteria; order Sphingomonadales; family Kordiimonadaceae; genus Kordiimonas. Next base: position 25,059 of record NVTU01000044.1, on the reverse strand, counting down.
CACATTCATGATTTCGCGGAAGTCACGGTGTGTGTCGAAAGTTAGTTCGCCGTCGAGTTCAATCTTAACGGCGTTACCTTCTGTCATAACTTTAAAGTCCATTTTCTCACCTTTGCCTATTCATATTACGTTGCCGTTGCCGGAAAAGCGTACCCCCCAGAGGGGCAACGCGCTTAACTATATATGAATAGTCTTAAGGGACTCTCTAACTCGCGGAGGTTGCCGCAAAGGTGAGCGCAGTGTGTGCAAGACCTAATGTTTTTAATAACTTAACGCAGAAAACAGTTTTGATACATCGCCGTTCCATTCGCCTTCAAGCTTGCGAAGCACCGTGTCGGCCGGCGTAATCCCGGTCTCGACGCTTTCCCTCAAGCTATTGAGGAAGCCTTGTTCTGTATCGCCGCTGGTTGAAAAGCGAGCGCGGTTCTTCAGGCCAAGATCTGCAATTTCCAAGGCACGCTTGCCGATCTGCTGCAATGTTTGGCCTTGGATGCTGGCGTCGAGCCCTTGTACCGGAGTATCAGTTCTCAGTTGCTCCATTTCCTCAATGGTCCAATCCTTGATGAGGTCGAGAGCTGCCGTTTGGGCTTCTGTATCATATAGCAGTCCGGTCCAGAAGGCAGGCAGGGCACAAAGTTGGGACCAAGGGCCACCGTCCGCGCCGCGCATTTCCAGGAATGTTTTGAGCCGAACTTCAGGAAAGAGGGTGGTTAGATGATCTTCCCAATCACTTACTGTAGGAAGCTCCCCTTTCAGAACGGGCAGCTCACCCTTCATGAAATCCCGGAAGGATTGACCAGAAGCATCAAGGTAAATACCGTCCCGTTTCACGAAATACATAGGGACGTCAAGCGCGTGGTCTACCCAGCGCTCAAACCCCATGCCGTCTTCGAAAACAAACGGCAGCATGCCGCAACGGTCTGGGTCAGTATCGGTCCAGATATGGCTGCGGTAGCTTTTCATGCCGTTCACTTTGCCTTCTTTAAGCGGCGAATTAGCAAATAGCGCTGTCGCCAAAGGCTGCAGGGCAAGGCCAAGGCGGAACTTTTCAATCATGTCAGCTTCGCTGGCGAAATCGAGGTTCACTTGCACGGTGCAGGTGCGCAGCATCATATCAAGGCCGAGGCTGCCTTTGGTGGGCATATAAGCACGCATAATACCGTAGCGGTCTTTTGGCATTACGGGCACGTCTTCGCGCTTCAGCGTTGGGTGGAAACCAAGGCCAAGGAAACCAATGTTCAGTTCCTCACCGATTTCTTGCGACGTACGAAGATGCGCTGTGGTTTCGTTGCAGGCTTCATGAATTGATTTGAGCGGTGCGCCCGAAAGCTCGAATTGCCCGCCGGGCTCTAGCGTGATGGATGCGCCGTCTTTGGTCGCCGCAATGAGAAAACCATTTTCTTCAACAGGCTTCCAATCGCGCGAAACGAAGGCCTGCAATACGTCTTTTACGCCTGGTTTATCGCCATCTGGTTCATACGCAAGCGGACTATTGTCAGGCCGATAAAAGATGAACTTCTCGTGCTCGGAGCCGATCCGCCAAGTGTCGCGGTCAGGTTTATTACCTGTTTCGAGGTTCTCAATAAGTTGAGATTTGGTCTCGATAACGGGAGTAGCGTTCGACATAAAATGGCCTTTAGTAGTGTTTGCAGCTGGCGTCTCAGTTAAGATGAAATTTAAGCATTCAGGGGACCGCATACAAGAAAACTAAACTATACCTACCGTAAATTGAGCTAATCTATTTGCACAGAATGTTGAACTGCCTTTTTTCTGGGTCCGCTACCAGTCCCCGATAGCGGATTGCCAAAGGCTGATAGCAGCCATCGCAGCCGTGTCAGCCCTTAGTACTCTTGGGCCCAGCGACACAACGACGGTTTGATTCATTGCCCTGATCGCTGTGCGTTCCTCAGGGTCGAAACCGCCTTCAGGCCCGATAAGAATGGCCCACGGCCTGCTGCGTTCGTCTGCCGAAAGTTTAGCAAGGGCTGCGTGCGCTGTTTCGCCGCTCAGATCTTCATCACAAAACATGATCATTCTGTCCGCGGGCCAATCAGCCAAAAGTTTCTCAAGCTTGATGGGTTCCGATACAATTGGCACTGTTAGGCGCTCACATTGTTCTGCAGCCTCTACTGCATTGGCAAGTAGCCGTTCGGTCTTCACGCGCTCAACATTGGTTCGGCGGGTATACATGGGCTGAAGGTGCCCGACGCCTAGCTCAGTTGCTTTCTGTGCGACAAAATCAATGCGTGCTTTTTTGATTGGGGCAAAAGCAAGCATCAGATCAGGCTCTGCCGCTTGTTCTTTTGTTTTTTCGGTGATGCGGATCATGACAGCGCGTTTTTTGATCTCAACAATCTCAGCCGCCCATTCGCCGTCCCGCCCGTTAAAGAGCGCCACAAGGCTGCCAGCCTTTGCCCGCATGACATTGGCTAAATAATGGGACTGGTCTTGATCTAGCACCAAGAGGCCTTCACCGGGAAGCGGCTGTTCAAGAAAGAGGCGGTGCTGAATAGACGAACGCATCCTGGCTCCTGTTCTCAATACTAATAGTTGCTGGGGAGTAATCGTTGCTCGGGTACTCCAGATCGCAATGCATACCCCAACAAACTGAAGGCGTATACTCCTATTTGCTGCTGTATATCTACACGCTACGAGAGGATAGGGTAAATAGATTGCGTGTCGGTTCGCCGCGGACACGGTTTGACAGAATATAGGATACAGGTATCACCACAAGGCCTACATAAGCATGTACAGGGTTGGCCCCTAATGTCAGGTAGGCCGCTGTGGCCATGACCATGTTCAGAAAGTAGGCACCGTAGGCAATATCCTTAAGATTCCTATATCGATTGGTTATTATGACAATAAACGCTGTCAACTTGAGGAAGGCAAGCGGATACACCAGATAACTTGAGTAGCCGAGTTCTTCGAAATGAGCAGTAATGGACTCGTACTGCAGAGGATAAATAACAATGGCAAATGCCATCAAGCCAAGCATCAGGCTGGTCGCAATCCAGTATATTATTCTCTCTGGCATTTTTGCAGGCATGGTGGTCCCCTCGTTCCATCGATATTTGTCGCTTCTATCTAAAGTCACAATAGCCACCTAGCAGGGTGACCGTATCCGGGCAAAAAACAATGCCGTGATCAGACAGAGAACAAATCAAGCGAGTTTGCTCCTGCCCTATGCGAAAACTTTCTGACAGGCCTGAAGGGGGCCCAATTGCACTCGGTTCTTGACTTGCTACACACCGCATCGTAGGCGCTAGGCATGAACCCCTCCAAGAATTCCGAGACCGTTGTTACGGCGGACGCAGTAGAAGGCAGCTGGGTTTACCGGCAGGCACCTGAAAAGATGCGCCCTTACCTGAAGCTTGCGCGGCTCGACCGGCCAATTGGCGTGTGGCTGTTGTTGTGGCCCTGCTGGTGGTCTTTGGCACTCGCACCCAGTTTCGAATTTGGCCTCCAAGTTCTTTATTTGTTTGTACTGTTCGGAATAGGGGCTTTGGCCATGCGCGGGGCTGGCTGCACCTATAATGATATGGTCGACCGTGATTTTGACGGGCAGGTCGCGCGCACTAAAAGTCGCCCCATACCGGCTGGTGAAGTGACAATGAAACAAGCTGCAGCGTTTCTTGCGCTGCAGTGTTTGATCGGTCTCGGCGTTCTGCTGCAGCTAGGCAGCTTTGCTATTATGGTTGGCCTTGGCTCGCTGTTACTTGTGGCTGCATATCCCTTTATGAAGCGCATTACTTATTGGCCGCAGGCGTGGCTCGGCCTCACCTTCAATTGGGGTGCGCTGGTTGGCTGGGCCACCCTTGAAGGCTCGCTCGGCTGGCCTGCTATCATCCTTTACCTGGGCGGCGTGTTCTGGACACTGGGCTATGACACCGTTTATGCCCATCAGGACCGCGAAGATGACGCGCTTATCGGGGTTAAATCCACCGCCCTGGCTCTGGGCGAAAACACACGCTTATGGATCGCTGGTTTTTATGCCTTGTTCGTTTTTAGTCTAATAGCCGCCGGAATGCTTGCAAAGCTTGGCGGGGTCTACTATATCGGCATCGCGCTAGCAGCACTTCACCTCGGCGTGCAGGTTAAAAAGATCGATATTAATGATCCTGACATTTGCCTGCAGATATTTCGCTCTAATATCTCGTTTGGTTGGATTGTGTTTGCGTGCATTCTTGTAGGCCAAATTACAAAATAACCAGCCGAGATATTAGATAATTCCCCAACCCCCAAGTCCAAGGATCCCCACCATGGATATGAGCAAAATCTCAATCGGCGAAAACCCGCCGTGGGATGTAAATGTAATCATCGAAGTACCAGCTGGTACAGAGCCCGTTAAATACGAAATGGATAAGGAAAGCGGCGCTTTGTTCGTTGACCGTATCATGCACACCAGCATGCGCTATCCGTGTAACTACGGCTTTATTCCGCACACGCTTGCGGATGATGGTGACGCTGCAGACGTACTGCTTGCTAACCGTACGCCGATTATGCCAGGTGCTGTGGTGCGTTGTCGCCCGCTTGGTGTGTTGATCATGGAAGACGAAGCAGGCATGGACGAAAAAATCCTGATGGTTCCTGTTGATAAGTTGCACCCGTTTTACCGCGGTGTGAAAAGCTACGATGAGCTGCCAGAAATTTTTCTTCAGCAGATTTCCCACTTTTTCGAGCACTATAAAGATCTTGAAGAAGGCAAGTGGGTGAAGATCATGGGCTGGAAAGGCCCAGAAGTAGCTGCTGAGCTGATCACCAAAGCGATTGCTGCTTACGAAGCCGATAAGTAAGCGAGATATTTTAGGTAACAAAAAAGGCCCGAGGAGCAATCCTCGGGCCTTTTTTGTTACCTAAAATTCAGGCCTCTGAGGTTGTGGCGTTATGTTATTTCTTTCCTTTCGTCGCAAAATGACATCTGTTTACCGCGTGTGTATTGTTGTTATTCGCCGTGGTGTTTAGCGTGCGCGCGATCATGTTTGCGGGAAGGAGATCGAATTATGTATTTGAAGTTATTGTTTTCTTTGATCAGTTTATGTTTGGTTACAAATTTGGCGGTTGCCCAACAGTCAGAATTGCCTAGCGGCGAGCCAGTCACCGTTGGAATGCGGTATAAGATATCGTCCGAAATTCTGGGGGAGGACCGCGAGATATTAGTCGCGCTACCTGTGGGCTATGAAAGCGCACAGATAAAGTACCCCGTGGTTTATCTGACTGAGGGGCAATGGTATTTCGCTTATACAGCGGACATGATGACCCGCTTAGCTTCCCGCAGCGCTATGCCACCTTCGATACTGGTTGCAACAAAAATGGCGAACCCAGGTCGTTTTCGGTGGCTCGAGGCTGGCACCCCACAAGCGGATCAATATCTGGATTTTGTTGAACACGATGTGATCTCATTTATTGAAAACAACTTTCGCACCAGTAGGCATCGTACCTTAATGGGCTGGGAATATGGTGGTGGTTTTACAATCCATGCCTTACAAATGCGACCGTACTTGTTTGACGCCTTCATTGCCTCTAGCCCTTTCCCTGTGCACGAGCAGGCCTTGAAGCTGGAGGCTCTTAAAGACCTGTCTGAAAAAGAGCCGGAAACCAAAAAGTTTCTATATTTTGGCGGGGCAGAAGTTGAAGGCATGGTGCGGGACGGTATTGATCGCCTTGCACTGCATCTACAAGCAACTGCGCCAGATGCGCTAGAGTGGCAACACCGAATATTCGCCGGCAGCAATATGGTGGTTGATCATACAACGACGGCCTATCCAGTATTTCTTGCCGGTTTAGGCACTTACTACGGTGATTACCGACCATACCGTCCGGAAAATATTGCTGCATTCGTGGCGGACGGCGGTGTCGCCCATGCGAAAAGCTATTATGCAAAGCGGTCCCAAAGATATGGTAGCGAAGATGCAATTGACTCGTTGTCGGTTTGGTGGCTGCTGCGCAAAGCCATGGAAGAAGACGATCTTCCTATTTTTGAAGAGATCATGGCAGCTGCGGATGTTTTTGCAAAACCCTGGAACCCCAACTGGTACGCACGCTACGCGAATTTTCTGATGGAAAAAGGCAAAGAAAAAGCCGGTCTTGCAATGTATGAACGTACCGTCGCTATTTATCCTGAATCGCTACGGGCGATCGCTGGATTGGCTGGTGCTTATAATAAGGTTGGGCAAAATGATGCGGCAAAAGTGTCATATCGAAAGGCAGTTAGTCTAGCTGAGGAGCAGGGTAGCGGCAGTTTAGCTGACCTGAAGGCTACCCTTCAATCGTTGCAGTAGAACGATAAAATAAGGGCCCGGTTTGCGGCCCTTATTCAATATGCCGCCGCTTGCAGGGCCCATCCAGGTGAGGAAGCCGGGAAGAGAAGTTGTAGAAGTCGAATGTGGGTCAGAGTAGGCCTCTGTTTAGCAGAAAGCCTACTGGTTTAATTGGGAAGCAGAAAGCTCAAGTGGTCATCGGCTTTGGATGGTGCGAACTCAATAATCTCTACGCTGACGACTTTTTCCTGAACAAACGGGTCTTGGTTCACTCGGTCCTGCAAGTCTGAAAGTGACGTGTTGTGCGCCATGATGCCGCCGCCTAAACTGGGAGGCAGGCTTCCAACAAGTATGAAAACACCGTCCTCAAAGCCGCGTTTGATCCAGTTTTTATGACGCTCCATAAATTGGCTCGCTTTGTCTCGGTTAATGTCAAACTTAAGAAGCACAATGTACATTTTCATGTCTCTACTATTGGGGTTACTAATGGGGTTCAGCGAAAGTACCGGGCCGGCATGAGCGGGAAATGGGCGCCGACCCAGGGTTGAAAGTAGGGAGCTGATTTATTCGGCGGCTGCCGCAGCTTTTCCTTCGTTCGGATACCAACGGGCCATGCCGCGCTCGATGTAGGTAACCAAATTATCGAAAGCTGCCACCTCTTCACCGATCCATATTTTCACCGCAGAGGCATAGAAGTTGGCTAGGAAACCGAAAATCGTTGCATCAATATAGGTAGGCTCATTGCCCATCATGTACGGCTTGTCACCGAGTAGGGCGGAAATAGCACGCATGTCTTCGCGGATCAGCAGGCGCTTTTCTTCGTTTGTGTGGGCACTGAAGTTGAAATGAGCCAGATGCTCACGCATTTCCTGGCGCATGGCTTCGGCTTCTTGAGCAGAATTTTCAGCAAAGAACATTGGGCGGATCTGGGCCCAGCCTTCATCTTTAAGCCAGCGCGCTTCTACCATTGCAATATAGCTGCGCTCCTCAAGCATTCGGCTCAGGGCGTGGCCAATAGCCTTCTGGCTCTCGTCGAGGCCGGCATCCAGTGTCTTGCCGTATTCAGTGCCGAGGTAAAGTCGGATAAATTCGGAATCTTCTATAATGGTATCGCCGTCCTTCAATACAGGCAGCTTGCCCTTGGAGAAGCTTTTATAATCCGGGTGCATTTCCGTGCTGTAGGCCATACCAGCCATTTGAAGAAGGATATCGGCTTTAACGGCCGCAGGGCCCATGTTGAAGCTGCCGGGCATGGCAGGGAAAGCATAGAGCGTGAATTCAGTATTGGTCATCAGAGTTTCCTAAAATGGGGGGTGACGTCTGATCTAGGTATACTGACACGCTCCTGACAATAATCGTCAGCAATGATATTTCGTATGGTGTTATTTTGGCTTAGGGGGAGATGTTTCTGGAGCCGCACACAAAGTATGTGCGGTTCCATGTTGTTTTTTGACGCGCTCGATTTGGGGCCCGCTAATTCGCAAACCAGCGCTGCATGCCGCGTTCCACGTAGGCGACCAGCGTTGGGTATGATTTAATGGTCTGCATCATGTTGGACGGCAATATGCCGCGGTCTGCGTTCACAAGCACACCGAAAGCTGATGCATCTGCGCTGCAAGGTTTGTCGCCAAACAGAAAATCCTGATCGCCGAGTTGCGCCGCCAAAGCATTAAGGTCGCTTTTGGCTAGTGCGTATATCTCTTCGCCTGAGTGCAGGCCAATGCCGTGACCGTTGAGGTTTTTGCGCACCGCTTTGCGCGCCACACGGCTAATCAATGCGCCGATCGGGAAGGGCATCTTGCCAAACCAGAAATCGCGGATGGTGGGCCAATTGTCGTCCTCAATCCAGCGGTCATAAACCAGCGTCCAGTAGAGGCGTTCTTCTACCATTTTTGAGAACGCATGCGCCTGCGCTTGCTCGCGATCGGAAAGGTGGCTGTCAAAGTCCGCGCCTTTTTCTTCGATTAGATATCTTTTGATAAATTCGCTATCGGCAATCACCCGTTCGCCGTCGCGCACCATCGGCAGTTTGCCCTTTTTGGATTTGCGCGGATCGTCCAAAACTTCAATGTCGTATGCTAAACCTGACATCTTCAGCAGCACCTCGGCTTTAACACAAAATGGGCTGTAATTCGGAATATGCTCAGTAGTTTGAAACTGAACGAGTGTAAGCGTGTTGGACGGCATGGTGTCTCCCCTTTGAAGCTCTTTTTATAGCAGCCTCTCTATATATAGCCATGCTACTGACACGAAATGTCAGCATAGTGACGGGGGCTGTTAGGGTTGCCAGTCGGGCGGGGCAGTAAAGCAGCGGATCTTGTCTTTTATGCCTTGGGCTTTGCCAATATCACGCCAGATGGTGCGCCAATACAGGAAGGTGATGGTAACTGGGTTGGCGGTTTTTACATTCTCAGTAATGCCGTAAATCACCGGCGCTTCCTCAGCTTGGTAGGTGCCAAACATACGGTCCCAGATCATGAAAAGATTGCCGTAGTTCTTATCAATATACTCGGGGTTGCTGCCGTGGTGTACCCGGTGTGCGGACGGCGTGTTCATAATACCTTCCAGCGGGCCAAGGGCGCCAATGATGCGTGTATGCCCCCAAACACCCCACAGTGTGTTGAATACACCGACAACCACAATGAGGGTTGGATCAAAACCCACCAGCGGCAAAACAGCGAAGAAAGGAACCTTAGAGAGCGGCCCAAACCATGCCTGCCGGAAGGCGACAACAAAATTCATCTCTTCACTGGAATGATGGTTCATATGGATCGCCCATAGGAACCGCACCCGGTGGCTGGCCCGATGGTACCAATAGAATACTAGGTCAAGCGCGACCGCCACCAGAATGGCTTGCGCCCATATCGGCATCAAAGCGGAAATATCGATGATCTTGTAGCTGAAAAGCCAGAGCTGAAAGCCAAATACGCTGGCCTGCGTCAGCAGTTTTACGGCAATATTACCGATGATCAGCCCAAGGGAGCCCAGCGTGTCACCGCGATTGTAATAGCCAAGACTTTTTCGCGCAGAGAAGACCACTTCAAAAGTGATTAGCGCCAAAACAATTGGGATTGCCACACTGTATATGTCGTTCGCAGTCGTGATCGGGCTAAATACTCGCTCTGCCACAACTGGGTATCAGTCTGGGCGGGAAATTATATTACCAGTCTTCTACACCAAGTTCGGTTGAACGCAAAATCCGGCGGTACGGATAGGGCATCTTGTTTGTAATTGCGGACATTGCCTTGTCGAAAAAGCGTACTTTTCTCCGCATCCAACGCACACCGTTTGCCGCTGAAGGTGTTGAAGGGATTAGGAACATTAGTCCTATTACAAAAAATACGATGCCGAACGGGATCGGCGTTAACATGCCGATGAATCCAAAAAAGCAGAGTATGCCCCCGATTAGTCTGGCTATGATACGCATCATTGCCTCTCTCTCCTGTCGCTGCCGTTTATTATATAGTTATATCAGTATATAATATGGTTAGGGTTCGGCTTCAAGGGCGCACACCATTATCAACAGTATTTGAAGCGTTTGGCGATGACGCTTGTGCCTGAATATATCTCATTTGCAATGGGCCCTTGGGTAAAGGGCTTTCCCCGGCCAGTTTACCTACTGCTCGATATCGGTTGGTCGTGCTGCAGGGCCTTTTCGGCGCAAAAAAAAGCGATCTTGCATCAGGGCGTGCAATTAACGGCATAAACTTATTCCTTACACAAAAGGTCCATGTATGTCGTTGAAAAATCTTGCGATTATTGCTTCTTGTATCACGCTTTCCAGTAGCGTTTTTCTAAGCCAGCCAGCAGATGGCGCCACCTTCAAAGTGGTGGAGCAAAGCGCGGTCCCACAAGACATCGTCGTTGGGAAAAGCTATCAGTTGGCATCCGCTGTTTTAGAGCGAGATTGGCAAATACAAGTAGCCTTGCCGGCAGGCTATGAGGCTGCAGAAGCTTCCGGGAAGACGTACCCTGTACTGTATGTACTCGACGGAGAATGGCAGTTTTCTTTTGTGGTAAGTCTGGCAAAGCGGTTGGCCAATACGGGCCATCTCCCTGGCGTGATTGTTGTTGGTATTCCCCGCGAGGAAAGTGACAGAGGCTGGTTTTCTGCCCGCACCCCTCAATCAGATCAATTGTTGGATTTTATCGATAAGGAAGTTTTCGCCTTCATTGATGGTACCTTCCGGACACGGGATAACCGCACGATAATAGGCTGGGCTTATGCGGGCGGTATGGCGTTGCATTCGCTGGTGACTCGGCCTGAAATGTTCGATGCTTATGTGGTTTCTAGTGCTTACCCATCAGCCACCGCCGGCTTTAGAAACGTTACGAAAACGACAGTGGAAGCGCTGGAAGAAAAAATAACCGGCCTGGATAGTTTTAAGGAGTTTCTATATTTTGGCGCTGCGACCAATGAAGATATGGTGACCACAGGATCCGACACACTGGCTGCTACGCTTAAGGCTTCGGCCCCAAGAGATATGAACTGGACCTATGACGTGCTGCCGGAAGAGGATCATGAAACAACGCCGTTTCGGATCGTGCCTGCTGCCCTAAAGAGCTATTTCAAGGATTATCAGGTTCTATACTATGATACGCTAGCGGACTATAAAACACACGGCGGTGTGGCGACGCTTGAGGCATATTACGAGGCACGGGCTGATAAATACGGCACCAACCCAGTAGTGGATATTCGGGCACTTGCTGGCGCGATCCGGTTGGGAATGGCGGCGGATGATGTAGACAGCGTCAATCAGTTGGTGGCAGAAATTGACTATAAAACCATAACTCCAGATCACGCCTTTAGGATAGGTCGGTTTGCCAATTTTTACATGAGAAATCAGCACTGGGACCGTGCGACCGCCGCCTATCAGGGCCTTATCACAATTCTACCGACATCGATCCCTGCCCATATCCGGTTGGCCCGAGCTTATGAAGAAGCGGGCAAAAAGGCAGAGGAAATTGCAACGTATAAAAAAGCCGTTGTGCTTGCAGAAACGCAAAAAGACAGACGCCTTGAGGCGTTGAAAGAAGCGGTAGCTGAACTGGAATTGGCAAACTCCTAGTGGTTAACCCGCGCGCCTAGTATCTGAGCCCATCGAGGCATGGATACTGGGGTGCTGCGCTGGTCGTCGCAATAGTTCGTTCGCAAAAACACACGTACCTGAGAGTAAGGGAAAACAATGATAAAATTGATGATGGTGGCCCTTTTAACCTTGATGGGCCTTGGGGTAGCGAATGCCCAAGCGGCGGCCTCCCCTGTGGGGCAGGATATTTACATAGGCAGTCGGTACGTGTTGCAGTCCGAGGTCTTGACGGAAGCACGTGAAATTACCGTATCCCTGCCTGAAGGGTACGAGACATCGGGCAAAGCCTATCCTGTGGTCTATGTCTTCCACGGCCAATTTTATTTTCAGTATGGCGTCGCCTACACGCGGCTTTTGGCTCGGCGGGGATTGATGCCGCAGGCCATCGTGGTTGGCGTGTCGCTTGGTCAGGCGGACGGCACATCAGGGCGCAATGATAATCAATATATGGGGCACGGTGCGCCAGAGACTGATATTTTCCTGGATTTCATCGAAAAAGATGTTTTTGGCTTTGTTGAAAGCGAGTTTCGGACTTTGGCCCACCGCTCCATCGTTGGCTGGCACTATAGTGCAAGTCTGTCCCTCCGTGCCCTGGTTTATCGTCCAGCGATGTTTGATGGTTATGTCGCGGCCAGCCCGTTCCCCCTGCAAAGTGATCAGATCGATTTCACTGCGGCCAAAGCTTTGTTGGCGGCAACGCCGGGGAAAACCCTATCATTTTATTTTGGTATCAACCCTAGGGAACGCTTTTCCTACGACGAGGTGCGTAAACTTGAGACCAAGCTGAAAGAGACTGCTCCCGAAGGCTTCAACTGGTTCTATAATGATCTGCCAGCCGAAGAAGCCGAGGCGAATACCGACAGCGTGTACCGGCTGATGCATCCGGGTTTGCGGATGATTTTTGCCGATTTTTCTTTGCCCGTGTTCCCTACGTATGAAGACTTTAAGGAAAAAGGCGGGTTGCCGTCTCTAAAGACTTTCATGGCCCACCGTGCGGAGAAATACGGCGTTTCGCCCAAGTTTGATGCGGGGGATGCGTTTGGTGTGTTGCGGATGGCGATGGCAGGCAATGATTTTCCGCTGTTTGACGCGGTGCTTACAGACGTTGATATGCGCGCGGCGCATTTTAATGTGAGCTGGAACCTTCGCTATGCGGCGTTTTATTTAAAACACCAGAAAACCGCACAGAGCATCGCTTTTTATCAGTGGATTGTTACCGATTATCCGCAATCCGTTTCGGCGCAGCTAGGGCTTGCCGAGGCTTTTGTCAGTGCGGATCAGAAGGCAAAGGCAGCCGCCGCTTATACTGCCGCCATAAGCTTGGCAGAGGCCCAAAACGATCAGCGGTTGGAAGACCTGAGAAAAAGCTTGGCTGCGCTCCAGTAAAGGCGGCCGGTTACCGCCTTCTATTTGTCTGATCTATGTAAAGTATCGTTAACGCATGGCTTTAACGCCGTACGATTTATGGTACATAAGGAGCTATGTCGGTTTCCCCGGTTATAGCTTGCGTTAATTTCGTTGCATATGTAACTAATTGCCAGTATTTCCGGGGTTAACAATTGTGTCCCAGCCACTAATCTCGCCCATAGCGTCCTGCTACCCAGGACCCGCTACCCAGGACCCGCTACACAGGAGAAGAGTATGCGTAAAATATATGAAACAGCAGAAAGCGCCCTAGACGGCCTTCTGTTTGACGGTATGACGATTATGGCGGGCGGTTTTGGCTTGTGCGGTATCCCAGAAAACCTAATCGCTGCGCTCCACACGGCGGGCACGAAAGAGATGACCTTCATTTCCAATAACTGCGGTGTTGACGGCTTTGGCCTCGGCATCTTGCTGGACGCAAAACAGATCAAAAAAATGATCAGCTCCTACGTGGGCGAAAACAAAGAATTTGAGCGCCAATATCTGGAAGGCGAGCTTGAGCTGGAATTTAACCCGCAAGGCACGCTGGCTGAGCGCATCCGCGCCGGCGGCGCAGGCATCCCGGGTTTTTACGTGAAAACAGGCGTTGGTACGTTGATCGCGGAAGGTAAAGAGCACAAGGACTTCGGCGGCGAGACCTATATTATGGAAACCGGCCTTACGGCAGACCTATCCATTGTAAAAGCATGGAAAGCCGATACCGAAGGCAACCTGATATTCCGCAAAACCGCGCGTAACTTTAACCCGATGATGGCAACGGCTGGGAAAACCACCGTGGTTGAAGTGGAAGAAATTGTTGAGGCAGGCAGCTTTGACCCTGACCATATCCACACGCCGGGCATTTATGTGCAGCGCATCATCAAAGGTGAGTTCGAAAAACGCATCGAGCAACGCACCATTACTGAGCGGGGAGCAGCATAATGACCACTGAGCAAAAAACTGAGCAAAAAGGCTGGAACCGCCCACAAATGGCCGAACGCGCCGCAAAAGAAATGCAGGACGGTTTCTATGTGAACCTCGGTATCGGTATCCCGACGCTGGTGGCAAACTATATCCCGAAGGATGTGCAGGTTACGCTGCAAAGCGAGAACGGCATGCTCGGCATGGGCCCGTTCCCGTATGATGATGAAGTGGACGCTGACCTGATTAACGCAGGCAAGCAGACGATCACTGAGCTGCCTACCTCAAGCTTCTTCTCCTCATCGGACAGTTTCGCCATGATCCGCGGCGGCCATATTGACCTGTCAATCTTGGGCGCGATGGAAGTGGCTGAAAACGGTGATCTCGCCAACTGGATGATCCCGGGCAAGATGGTCAAAGGCATGGGCGGCGCGATGGATCTGGTTGCGGGCGTCAAGCGCGTGGTGGTGATTATGGATCATACCAACAAAAAGGGTGAGCCAAAGCTTCTTAAGGAATGCTCGTTGCCACTGACCGGCAAAGCCGTGGTTGACCGCATCATCACTGGCCTAGGCGTGTTTGATATTGCCGAAGGCGGCCTGAAAATTGTTGAGCTAGCACCGGGTATCACAACAGACGATGTCGCTGCAGCAACCGAAGCTTCGATCGTCAACTAACAGCTGCGCCGTATAAAGATATAGCGACGGCGTACCATTCGTCTGCCGTCGCTACTTGCTTAACCAGCCGTCCTAGGAAACTCTTGGGGGTAAGGTGACAGTCACGTCGCTTTCGTTAACTGGCTGAATATCTTCTTTTTCATCACCGTTGTTTACTGGCTGACTTCTGCGGCCTGAGGCTGACAACAAAGGGTGACAACTTCTATTTTTTTGAGCATTACAAAACGCCACAGAAGATGGGTTATTTAACGGTGTTTTCATGCGGCTTGCCTCCCAGCCGATGTTGACAAAACCTCAAAACCCCATAATTGTATTCCACACGTTAGGAGAGAGAACGATATGGGGGCAAAATGAGTAAAGTAGGTTTTTTGGGTAACCCGATAGACAGGCATTATTTGATAAATTTTGGTTTGTTTCTGCCTGGTACGATCCTAGGTACTGCGATTGCTTATACTGCAGGTTACAATCCTGCTGCTGGCATGTTCGTAGTTGCAATACCGGTTTGGGCCTTAATGTTCTATTCTGGTCGTTGCCAGCACTGTAAAAAACAAATACCCCAAGTGAGGTGGTTTGTTTTGCCTGATAAGCTAAAGCCGACTGACTGTTCGAAGCGTGGCAAAAGCTATTCTGAGCGAGCTGGTGATTGAAACTGAGGCTGACAACTGAGGACGGGAATAGAGAAATCATGACTGTTTTTGAAGCAGAGCCAGTACCTGTAGAAAACAAGTTAGTGGCGGCACTAATAGACGCACTAGATGCGGATGATTTAGTAGCAATTGTCGAATGCTGTAAACAAATGTGCCGGCGGTATGCAGACCCCAACTGGGTGCAAGGAGATGCGTCACATTGGCTTGTTGCGCTGGATAGCGAAGCAGATTGCTTCCCTACTGGGCCGGAACGAAAGCACTGGAACAAAGAGGCGCTTTCTAAGCTAGATACTGAGTTGGCAGAAATGTGGCCTGAAGTGCCGGGTAAAGCGCGAGCACTGTTGCCTGAGTTCATTGAGTTGGTAGCCGTGGCAAGATGGTGACTGACAACTGAGGACGCCAAAACATGATGGAATGGAATGCCCGTGACTAAAATGTCCAAAAAAATGAAGTCCTTTTTGCATATAACCTTATTTGTTTGGCTGTTTTTATTCCTATCGGCCGTCGGCGGTGCGCTGGCGACTGATGGGCCGATAGTTTTATCAGGCCTGTTGAAGGGCATTGGAATTTTAGCAATTGTAGCCCCGTTTCTTGCTGCAGGAGAGATTTGGTTGGAGAAGTCGGATAAGAAACAGAAAAAGCGTAAGAAGCGTCGACATTTCTTCAAGAGGTCATAGTCGAGAACCTCAAATTTGAAACTGACAACTGAGGACCCGCTCATGCTGCTTGCCGACCATTGAAATTATTGTGTAGGGTGCCGGGGATAAACAACGATTGAGGGGTATATTTTGACCGAGAAATCTAGGACATGGTTCGTTCGACATGCTGTTAATTTGCAGATATTTTTCTATATGATGTCCTTTCAATTTCTCGCGTTGACTGTGATGATTTATAGTTTTGTCGGCTGGTCGAGCGAAAATACCAGGTATTTGTCCATTCTCAGTTTTTTGACATCGATCAATTTGATATTGGGGATCACCGCAAGGTTTTTCGTCCCTAAGAAAGACAAAATTTAACCGCGATTTCTGTTGCTCGGCATTTCCGCGTAGCTGACTGAAAACTGAGGGCGAAGAAAATTGGGGCTTAGTTTGTTTACAGCAATTCAAAAGAGAATAAGAAAACACCAACCTTTGGCGGGAATGGCGTTGGGGCTTATCTCTTTCATATCCATTGTACTGGTGTTTAGAGCCCATGGCTCGGACGGGTACTGGCTTTTTGTTGTGGGAGCGGTTCTTGCAAATGCTGCGTTCGTTGCCGTGGGTATGGGCAAGGGCAGATAAGCTGACAACTGACGACGAATTGGAGTGATGGATGATTTTGACACTTGTTTTTCTAGCCGCAACGTTATTCTTTGCCAAACGAGCCCTTAAGGCTCATGAGGACAATGGAAAGCTGCACTGGCCGTTGGTGCTGTGCACGGCCGCGTCCTTAGTGATTAGCATTTTGGCTGCCGTAAAGCCTTAGGCGAATTGAGGACGGACAGCTGAGGGTGAAGACGTTGCATCATAGTGAATAATCTCGCCATTAAAAATAGCCTGCCTACGTTGCTTAACCTCATTAGGTTGACTGGCTATTCCTACGTATTTCTCGCGTACGGGGCCCAGTGGTACGCGGTCCTGTGGCATAGCTTGGGAGAGGGGGCGGGACAAAGGTTGAAAGAGGCGCTTTTTTTCGCTCTTGTTATAGGCGTTCTTTTGCAGGCTCTGCTCTGGGTTCTTAAGTGGACGTGGATCAGGTACCGGAAAGCGCATTCTGGAAAGATTGACCAGTTCTGCTTGTTGGGCATTTGGCCAATATTCCGCGCGGTCGCCGATATAATAGCGGCACTTAATTTTAGTGTGATGATTTTTATTTTTTCTGTAGTGGACTGACATGACACCTGATGCCCGTCTCGCGCCACGTTGAAAAACAGCCAGAAGCCCCCACTTGTATTATACACGCTATAACCAAGGGTGAATTGGGGAATTTATATGTTCGAACGCTTTAAGACCTATGTAACCAAGACTGGCAAAGTCACTCTACCGATGATCCTGTTGATCGAATTGGCCGCAATCCTGATTTTTGTCAGCGTGGTTGTCGATATAGGAAAATATATTGTTCCGTATGCACTGTTCCACATTTTTGCGGTGGTCGTGCTGTGGTTCGCTAGTGCTATAACCAGCGACCGCCCAAGCTGACGGCTACGGAACTGAAGTCGGACTGCCCAATCGGTTGCCAAGCCGCGCCTCCGCCTTTTTTTGATTTTGATCCTGCTGATTCTGTCGCTAATGGCCCATGAAGGCATGCGTTTGCGATTTGGTAAGAGATCGTCACGTATAGTGCCGCCGTAAAGAGTTCCAGGCCACACTACGGTCAATAATGGTATGGGTTGCTGGGCGACAGCAGCTTCATCCATTTCAGGAGGTATAGAAAAATGCCTGGAGGTTTCACTCTGCTCTTTGCAGTTATAGCGGCGGGTGTTGTTGTCGTTGCTACCTTATTTTTTATAAAAAAAGAACATGAGCGTTCCAAGAAAGCGGCCATTGCGCGGGAAGTGGTTTCCGCCTTGATTGGCTATGTGAACTTTCTCAGCCGGGTGGCTGAATGTTTTGAGAACCCCAAGTTTGAATTCCCCGAGATGCCGTCGCTTGACTATATCGAAACGAACAGAGTGAAGCTGGGCGAATTTGGCAGTATGGGCCACACGGTGTTGGAACTGCACGATTCTATAAAGGGGCTCGGCCAGAATATGAAACAGGTGCATGCGATGTTTCTTACCAGCCCTGACAATCAGGACTATATGACCTGGACGGAAACCCACGATACCGCCTGGCGCGAGGCACTGGAACTGCAGGAAGAATTTGAGACCGTATATCTAAACTAGCCACTAATGAACCGGCATAAAAAAGGCCCTGACACCACATGGTGTAAGGGCCTTTCTTATTTTTTGCTGCGGTTAGCCGCGGGCTTTTTGTACGCCTGCTACCCACTGATCAACCCGGCGTTCCAGGATCGAAAGCGGCATCGCGCCGCCTCCTAGAACCGTGTCGTGGAAGCCGCGAATATCGAAAGCGTCGCCAAGGGCTGTTTCAGCCTTCGCGCGCAGTTCCAGAAATTTGATCATCCCGATTTTGTAGCTGGTGGCCTGACCCGGCAGCACCATATAGCGCTGCACTTCAGAGCGTGCCTGCAAATCGGTAATCGCAGAATTTTCCTGGAAATATTTCACCGCTTGCTCTTCTGTCCAGCCTTTTGAGTGCAAGCCAGTATCAAGCACCAAGCGGATTGCCCGCCAAATCTCAGAACCCAAGCGACCGAATTCGGAATAGGGATCTGCGTAGGTGCCGCTCATTTCCTTGGCCAGTTTTTCAGAATAAAGCCCCCAGCCTTCAGAATAGGCGGTGAAGCCCGCTTGTGTACGGAAGGTTGGCACGGCCTCAAGCTCCTGCTGGATCGCGATCTGCATATGGTGTCCAGGAAGGCCCTCATGATACGCGATCACTTCAAGCTCGCGCTTTGGCATCGCTGTCATATCAGACAGATGCGCATAATAAACGCCCGGGCGGGAGCCGTCCGGCGTGCCTCGGGAGTAATGCTGCGCCGCGCCGTCCTGCTCGCGGAAGGCTTCAACGCGTTTTACTTCAAGCTTGCCTTTCGGTAGCAGGCCAAAATATTCTGGCAGTTTGCCGCGAATGGTATCGATCGCTGCAGTTGCGCCGTCAATATAGGCTTGGCGGCCTTCGTCGGTATTCGGGAAATAATAGCGCGGATCATCTTTTTTCTCGCGCAGTTCTTTGAAGAATGCGACCAGGTCGCCTTCAAAACCAACCAGTTCGCGGATGCCTTCCATCTCTGCCCGTAGGCGCGCCACTTCTGCGAGGCCGATGTTATGGATCTCATCAGCGGTTAAGCCGGTAGTGGTTTGGTTGGCAAGGCGTTCGTTATAAAAGGCTTCGCCGTTTGGCAGCGTGCTAACGCCTGCTGCAATGTCGGACGTGTTGGCGATATCTTCTTCTTGCCACGCGATCAACGCCTCGTACGCTGTCTTCCATTCGTTGAGTAGTGCCGCTTTGCCTGAGGCCAGAAGCGCCTCTGCAGCCCCGTCGTCAAGCCCGCCAGCTTCCTTCTGAGCGGCAACCTTGCCTTGGAAATCGGCCCAAACGGCGCTGTCCGCGCCATCACCGAACGGTGCGCCGCTGATGATTTTCTTGGATTCTGAGATAACAAATTCGAAAGAGAAACGCGGAGGGCGCACGCCAGCGGCTGCATTTTCTTTGGACTGAACGATCAATTGGTCAAGCGCCCGACCAGAGGCTTTGATGCGGGAAACATAAGCTTCGAGGTCCGCCGCATTTTCTACCCGGTGAATGGCAATAAGCAATTGCGGGAAGAAGGACTGCACGGCTTGCATTTGCTCAAAAATATAGCCGTTGGTTTGGAACTCGTTGGCTTTTCTGGAGCTTTCATACTGGTATTCCCAGATGTCCCACGAGATTTTAGCGTCGTCTGTCAGCTTGGCATAGTCAAACGTGGCCTTCATTTCGGCGACGGTTGCGCCTTTCCAAGCCAGCTGCTTTTCGCCGGCAGCGCGGGAAAAGTCATCGATTTTATCATTGTTGGTCTTGCGGCCCAAAAACGTTTGCTGAATGGGGCTGAAGCCCACTTCGGTTTCAAATTGTGTTTCAAACCATGCGTTCAGGCGCGCGGTTTCCGCGGCCATCACGTCGGCTGTTACAGCTGTGGCCGCTACTGCGGCTGGTGCCTCAACTGATGACGTAGTGGCCTGGTCGCAACCCACGAGGGCAGTGCTGGCCATAAGGATGGCGGTAATATTGCGGATAATTGGGCGCGTAAGCGGGTATTTTTTCTGTGTCATGACATTCCCCTGATTATAATTTTATGCGGGGACTGTTGCGCTCAAGGCAGGGCCTGTCAAGCGGTTGGCTCTAATCTTTCGTTTGCTTCTCGCAGGAGTGGAATGATGGCTAAGTCAAATTGCAACGTGCTTCAATGTGGGGCAATGGACCGGGGACGAATGGGGGTACGGCCAAGGCTGCGGCTCTAATTAGTGATTGAGCAACCGAACAGCCGTGTGATGGCTCGGTCGTCGTCTGCAAGCGGCATAAACACCGTGTATGTGGTATTGCGGACATGAGTCTCGTCTCTATGTTCGATGCAGAAAAAGATTGGCGTTTGTTCCGTGTAACAGGCCTGTGCGAAACTGAGGCTAGACCGGGCGTTTGTATCCCGTGTTGCCGTTTCTGACAGTAGTTCACTAGTAATGCCCTTACCGAAACACGTGCAGTGTGTGGTGCCCAAAAGGCGCCAGCGGAAATCTCTGCCGCTGTCCTCAACGTTCATAACGAACATGGTAGGCAGGATCGCAGGGCTGAAGGTGTTTGGCTTGAAGGCATCCAAATGAGGCACACTGCCGGGCATATGTTGCCACACCTCATGCAGCTCTAAAGCGATCCCGAAACTGGCGACTGCCAGGGCATTTTGGTATGGCACTTCATATGACCGACTGTAAAGTCTAGTCTCAGGTGCCGTTTCAAGTTCACTATATGTTTTAAAACTATGCAATTTGGGCCATTTCATCGTTGTACTAAAGACAGCCTCACCTCAATCCACTCTCGCTTCTAGCGAGTGACAGTTAACAAAGTGTAAAATTCTGGTGCACAAAACCTAAACGCTTTTGTGAGACGCATTTGTGCCGATGCTTATGAGCAACAGCTGGCGATGAGCAGTCCGCAGAACAGCCTGATGACAGGGGTAGGGATCTGTGGTTTTATTTGGGGCAGGTAACTTTCTACCGACCCCTAAGTGTATTTAGCCAGCAGTGCCACCAACTGTTAGGGCATCAATCTTCAGGGTTGGCTGGCCAACGCCGGCAGGCACGCTTTGCCCGGCTTTGCCGCATGTGCCAACACCGTTATCAAGCGCCAAGTCGTTGCCGATCATGGATACGTGCTTGAGAACGTCGGGGCCGCTGCCGATCAGGGTTGCGCCTTTAACGGGCTCCATGATCTTGCCGCCTTTAACGCGGTAAGCCTCAGTACAGGTAAAGACGAATTTGCCCGATGTGATATCAACCTGGCCGCCGCCAAAGTTGGTGGCGTAAAGGCCATCTTCGACACTGGCGAGAATTTCCGCCGGATCTTTATCGCCTGCAAGCATATAGGTGTTGGTCATCCGCGGCATTGGAGAATGGGCGAAGCTTTGACGCCTGCCGTTTCCGGTTGCTTTCTGACCCATCAGGCGCGCATTTAGCCGGTCCTGCATGTACCCTTTAAGGATGCCGTCTTCAATCAGCGTGGTACATTCTGTTGGTGTGCCTTCATCATCAATGGAAAGCGAACCGCGGCGTGCGCCAATGGTACCGTCATCGACAATGGTGATGCCTTTATTAGCAACACGTTCGCCGAGAAGGCCTGCGAAGGCCGACGTTTTCTTACGGTTGAAGTCGCCTTCCAGGCCGTGGCCGATGGCTTCGTGCAGCAGTATACCTGGCCATCCTGGACCAAGCACCACTGTCATCTCGCCCGCAGGAGCCGCGATGCTTTGCAAGTTTACCTCGGCAATGCGGATGGCTTCTTTTACCTGTGCCTGCCAGTGGTCTTCGTCGAATAAGAAGTCATAGCTCTCACGGCCACCAGCGCCGTCACTGCCGCTTTCCTGCCGGTCACCCTCGCCCATCACTACCGAAACATTCAACCGAACAAGGGGGCGTACGTCGCGCACACGGTGCCCGTCGGCGCGGATAATCTCAATTGCTTGCCAACTGCCGAGTATTGAAGCGCTAACCTGATGGATGCGCGGATCTGCCGCGCGGGCGTAGGCATCAATTTCTTTCAGGAGGTCTACTTTGCGGGAAAACTCAACGCCACCTAGCGGGTTTTCGTCGCTGTATAATTGTTTGTTGGTGCGGGCAGGGGCGAGGCTCATAGTGCCACTGTCGCCTGATTTTACCGCACGAACAGTGCTGGCAGCGCGTTTGATGGCCGCTTCAGAAAGCTCGTTTGAGTGCGCGTAACCGGTCGATTCGCCGTAAACAGCCCGGAGGCCAAAGCCTTGGCTCGAGTCGAAACTAGCTGCTTTTAAGCTGCCGTCATCAAAAACAAAGGACTCGGACTGTCTTGATTCCAAATATAGCTCGCCGTCATCCATGCCAGAAAGAGCGTCAGACACTAGGCTTTCCGTACGTGTTTCGTCCAATTCGGACTGATCAAAGAAGAAATTCAACGACGCATTGGCATCAGCCATAAGTAAGCTCCATCAGGAATACAGTGTATCGGATATAGGACTGCGACGTTTTGGCGCGTGTCTAAGGCCGGGTCATATCACTAGAATGCTACCTACTGCCTGTAAAAACAAGCTTCTGGATGGAAAATTTAAGGAATTTGTCATAAAAGTGTGGTCAACCTCATTGTCGGGGTTGAGCCTGTGAAAACGTCTGTTATAACGGGCGCGCAATTTACGGGCTGATGATTTGATTTATTTGAGTTTTTAGCCCAAAAGCGAACATATCGCCGAGTGGCGAAAAGTTGGTTACCTTGTCAGGGGTTATACGGAATGGTTTCGGAATAGAAACGGTGCCGTGTGGTGATAAGGGGCTTGAAAATCTGGTTCTATTCCTGTGTACGAGGGTGCACAGAAAATTGGGCCTGCTACCTACAGGATGGGTAGAGCAAAAGGAAAGCAATACGATGGACGTCAAAAGGCTTACCGCCAAGATTGCGGCGACGATCATGGTTACAGTGGGTGCGGGCTTTGCTGCACTGGCTGATAGCCCAGTTGGCCGGCCAGAAGATGGCGGGTTATGGCTGCAGGAACCTGCAAGTGAAAACGCCCAAAGAGTTTACGACTTTAATGTGGAATTGATGTGGATCATCACTGTGATTACAGTGTTTGTATTCCTGTTGATGTTCTACACCATGTGGCGGTTCCGGGCTAAAAAGAACCCAACACCTTCTAAAGTGACGCACCATGTTGGTCTTGAGATCGCTTGGACGATCCTGCCCATCTTTATATTGCTGGCGATCGGCGTGAAATCATTGCCTTTGCTTTATTATCAAGATGTCGTGCCTGAGACTGAGTTCGCGATCGAAGTTACTGGCAACCGCTGGAACTGGACGTACCGCTACCCAGATCATGCTGGCATTGAATTTACGTCTGTTCTTGTAACCGACGAAGAGCATGCTGACGCTTCTTTGCGGGCCGCTAAGGAAGCAGAGCTTACTGCCTTCCTCGGTTTCCCTGGCAAACTGAACGCGCGGTTACTTGATACCGACAACCGTTTGGTTGTTCCGGTAGATACAAAAATTAAAGTATTGCTATCTGCATCTGATGTTTTGCATGCGTGGGCCTTGCCTGCGTTTGGTGTGAAGCTTGATGCTGTGCCTGGACGGATCAACGAAACTTGGTTCGAGGCAGCGCAAACAGGTACTTTCTATGGCCAGTGTTCTGAGCTGTGCGGGAAAGATCACGCCTATATGCCGATCGCAATCGAAGTTGTTTCAAAAGAAGAATTCGCCAAATGGGTTGAGCACGCAAAGGTTAATTATGCCGATGCCTCTGTTACAGCTCTCGGTCGTTAAGAGTTAGGAAAGGAAGAGCAGATGGCTCACGCAAATCCTACGGGTTGGAAACGTTGGTTATTTTCAACCAACCACAAAGACATTGGCGTAATGTACCTATGGTTCGCCTTCATCGCCGGTATGATCGGTTACAGCATGTCAGGCCTTATGCGGCTGGAACTTGCTGAACCTGGTATTCAGTATCTACCGTCGATCTTTAATATTACAGAAGACCAAGCGCGGCACATGTTTAACGTGCTGACAACGGGCCACGGCCTTATCATGGTATTCTTCATGGTAATGCCTGCGCTTATTGGTGGGTTCGGTAACTATTTCGTGCCGCTGATGATCGGTGCGCCAGATATGGCGTTCCCGCGCATGAATAACATCTCCTTCTGGATGATGCCTTTCGCTTTCCTTCTTTTGTTGCTTTCGACAGTGGTTGAAGGTGTGCCGGGTATGAACGGTTTCGGTGGTGGCTGGACAGCTTATGCGCCTCTTTCTGGTTCTCAGTATCACCCTGGGCCTTCAATGGACCTGGCGATCTTCTCGCTGCACCTTGCTGGTGCATCGTCTATCATGGGCGCGATCAACTATATTACGACCATCTTTAATATGCGCGCGCCGGGTATGACGATCCACAAGATGCCTCTGTTTGTTTGGTCAATCTTGATCACAGCATTCCTTCTTTTGCTTGCTCTGCCTGTTCTTGCTGGTGCCATCACAATGTTGCTGACGGACCGTAACTTCGGGACGACCTTCTTTGACCCCGCAGGCGGCGGGGATCCGATCCTCTTCCAGCACTTGTTCTGGTTCTTCGGTCACCCTGAAGTGTATATTATGATCCTGCCTGCCTTTGGTATTGTTAGTCAGATCATCTCAACCTTCTCCAAGAAACCTGTGTTTGGGTATTTGGGCATGGCGTACGCGATGGCAGCGATCGGCTTTATCGGCTTTATCGTATGGGCTCACCATATGTACACAGTTGGCCTGGACGTTGATACGAAGGCATACTTTGTGGCCGCAACCATGGTTATTGCGGTGCCAACGGGTGTTAAAATCTTCTCGTGGGTTGCTACGATGTGGGGTGGGTCACTGACTTTCCCTGTGCCGATGATGTATGCGATCGCCTTTATCCTGCTGTTTACTACTGGCGGCGTGACAGGTGTGGTTCTATCGAATGCGGGCGCTGATATTGTACTGCACGATACATACTATGTGGTTGCTCACTTCCACTATGTATTGTCGCTTGGCGCTGTGTTTGGTATTTTTGCAGGCATCTATTACTGGATCGGCAAAATGTCAGGCAGAGAGTATCCTGAATTTATCTCTCAAATTCAGTTCTGGATTACTTTTATCGGTGTGAACGTGATTTTCTTCCCACAGCACTTCCTTGGTTTGCAGGGCATGCCGCGCCGGTATATCGATTATCCTGACGCGTTTGCTTACTGGAACAAGGTATCTTCCATTGGCTATGCGATCACAGGTGTTGGTGTATTGATGTTTAT
>NVTU01000043.1 GCA_002401685.1 Kordiimonadales bacterium | reverse complement strand
GTATGTAAGTGAGCCAACATACGACTTGACCGGGCAACCATTGATGATGGATATGCCCGGCGATGGCCGCGCGCGCATTTCCACAAAACGGGATTATTACTCTGCTGGGCGCGAGTTTATCGGTGTCGGCGTGCAGCCAGACGTTTTCGTTTCTAAAACGGTGGAAGATCACAGAGAGGGACGAGACCCGGTTCTGGCTGCGGCGGTTGCTTTGGCAAAAGCCGGTAAATCAGCGGGAAAGTCGTCGCGCTGATTTACCTATAAATGCGGAGGGGGCCTATTCTTCGTCTTCCGGACTGTTGAGGTTCACCGCATGGATCATAATCCACATAGCCCAGAAAAAAGAGAATAGCGCGACATACCCGGTCTCTTCCTCAAAGAAAAACTGGCCTAATATGAAAAGCCACGTGGTGACAACCATGAAAGTTATCAGGTGAAGGAAGAAGCCTTTCCATTTGTTTGGTACGGCGTCGAGTATTTTTTCGCTCATTTTCTGTGGGTCCTTAGGCTGCGCTGTCTCGTTTTGTAGGTCAGAGCTAGATATGCCGAAAGCAGCTGCGAGCGCTTTAAGCGTCTCCATGCCGGCCTTCTCACCTTTTTCAATACGTTGAACCGTGCGCGCACTCACGCCGCTAATTTCAGCGAGCTGTTCTTGCGACCAACTTCTCTCATGCCGAAGTTTTCTTAAGTCCACGTTTTGTCCTACTCCAAAATACGGGGTTATTGTTTGGTCCTGCTTATGTAGGTGCGCTTCCACCTTTTGAACACGACACCGCGCCGCCTCAGTATGACACGGCGTGGACAGGATTGCGACCTAGGTTACGGGTTGGTGGCGGTTACAGCTGATTAAGGATCGATGCGCCTTCGTGCCGCGGGTTTTAGTCCTGCCCGTTTTTCCGGTCGTGGTGCAGCAGCGCCGAGAGATGTTCCCACAGGAACCACAACCCAATAGCGGCCGGGACGCCGACGAATTTGATTTTTTCTGGATAATAGGTTTCCACCAGGAACAGGATCCAGCTGATGATGGCAATGAAAACGCCGATGTGCGCGAACAGGCCTTTCCAGCCGTGTTTTGCTGTGGCGCGGAAGCTGTTCCCGATCATTGAAATGTCGTCAAGCTGTGAGCGCATTTCGTCAAATTGTTCAGCAAGGCTCGGTTCTTTCTGGAGTTCCGCAACAGATATATCAAAAGCAGCCGCGATTGCCTTCAGTGTTTCGGTGCCCGGGTTCTCGCCTTTTTCCACGCGTTGAATGGTGCGGACACTGACGCCGCTTATCTCTGCCAGTTGTTCTTGTGACCAGTTTTTATCTTGGCGTAATGTTTTTAAATCCATTGCAATGTCTCCTGGGGTTTCAATTGCATCTTAGATACGCACGCTTGACCGGAAGGGCCACGGCACAGCCCTGTCATGTTGATGTCGGTATGCCGACACACACCCGACAATGCGTTATTTTTGTGTAGAAGGGCTGTGTTAATGCTGCTAGTCAGCTGCAAAGGGTAATAGATTGCCGCGCAGTTATTGGCTGTTTCGCAGCACCATAAAAATTGCCTTATAGCGGTTTCTTGGAATGCGCTTTCGCAATGAAAAAGGGCCATGTCTTCTGCAAAACACTTTTGCATACCAACTCTTAGGATTGAAGGTCCGCCAGTATCTTTTCGATAATTCCGAAGTATCGTTTCTGGTAAAATCGATATGTACCAAAAAAATGGATAAGTTTGGCGTCAGTCAAATCTATGTCTGGGCCGTTATTCATATAAAACCGGGTATCTAATTCTATACTATTTGGGGCATTTGCAACAATATAGTTAGATCCAACTTGCTCGGATCCCCATTCGTACCATTTGTCGCCGATGGTGCTTTCCATCTCCTTAGAAAAGGCAATGAGGTCAGTTAATTTAGCGCCACCTTTTGCAATGCCGGCAAATGCTGAGGTGGTTCTTTGATAAAATTGGTCAGACCCATTTTCCATAAGGCCTAGCGCCAATTCGCTGACAATGGTTACATGCTGAATATGTGTGAGGCCTTGCTCCTTAATCCAGTCTGCCATGCCCCTAAAAGTTAGTTTCCCAGGGCTGTTGGGGTTAGCTAACGCGAAAGATATATTGTCTTGCCAAAGCTGGAAAATTTCGCTCACCTCTTGGGTCGTGATTAAATCAGCGTCGACCTGAATAGCGTAGCGTTTTTGGCTTTCTTGAACCAGTGTTACAAGGCGCTCCCAAGTCCCGCCTGATTGTAATCCGCAGAGGTCCACATCAGATATGTCTCGAATGTCTATGCCTTGAATTTGTTCTCTCAGAATTTGTTTGTCTTTGGAAGTCAGGCTCCCGTCGCTTAGGACGATAACACCGCCCTTCTTGAACGTTCTGTAGATTGATTTAATAGCCACTAAATAGGGCAGCAGATCACTATGCCGTAACTGGCTTACAAAAACCAATGGGTCATCTGTCGTTTTAATGGCTGCCACCTTAAGGACGCGGCGGCACTTTTTTGAGAGTAACCACGTGTTAAATCTATGATTCAACGAGACCAGTATGCTCATCAGGGGATCCTCACCAAGTTATTACCATCGTTATTCGGCTGCAGAGTAAATGATTTCACCCGCTACAATTGTCATGAGGGCTTTTCCGTTTGGAATAGCTGCCTCGGGCACAGTCATCAAGTCAATGTTGAAGACAGTTAAGTCAGCTTGCTTCCCCACTGTTATGCTGCCGATCTCATCTTCCTGGAAGGAGGCGATAGCCGGCCACAGCGTAAACATCTTAAGCGCTTCTGAACGGGTAAGGGCTTCGTCAGCATGCCAGTTAGGGCCCTGAAAGCCTTTCAAGTCACGCCGCGCAGTGGCAGCGTAAAACTCAATAAGCGGGTCGCCGCGTTCCACTGGCGCGTCTGATCCACCTGCCACAATCGTGCCGCTCCCGATCAGAGTTGACCAGGCGTATGCACCGTTCAGGCGGTCATCGCCAAGGCGATCCGGGGCAAAATGCAAGTCGCCGATAGCATGGGACGGCTGCATGGAAGGAATTATGCCGAGCTCTTTATAGCGTAAGATATCATCAAGACTGACAATCTGAGTATGCTCGTCGCGCCAGCGTGGTTCTTCAACGGCGCGGTCGAGAGGCGGTACAATTGTCATAGCCTCTTCGTACCAATCAAGCAGGTTCCTGTTTGCGCGGTCCCCAATGGCGTGCATGTTAACCTGAAAACCATCTTCAAGCGCCCGTGTCAAAAGCGGCAAGGTGTCTTCTTTTCTAGAAAGCAGAAGGCCAGAAGACGGCGCATCTGAATAAGGAGCTAAAAGCGCTGCGCCGCGTGAGCCAAGCGCTCCGTCCATATAAAGTTTGATCGCGCGCGTTATAATGTGACCGTTCGGGTTTTCCCGCATGCCGCCACTGAACAGGTGTTCCGCGGCTTCGGGCACAACGCTGTTATAAACGCGGATGGGAAGGGTGCCATCGTTCGATAATTCTTCAAGTAGATCGACATGCTGCCAGGGCACAGACATATTGTGCATCCCGGTCCAGCCGTACTGAGCATAAACTTCAGCGCCCTTGACTAAGTAGTTGGTGATATCTTCTGTCGTTGGAACGGGGAATAGGGCTCGGACAAGGCCTTGTGCAGTATCAATCAGGACACCTGTGTTCTCACCTAAGGCGTTGCGCAGAATATCTCCGCCAAAGGGAGCGTCAGTGTTGGTATCAATACCGGTGAGTTCCATTGCTTTGCTATTGATAACCATGGCGTGGCCGTCCGCTCGAATAAGCATGACTGGGATGTCAGTAATAATCTGGTCAAGATCCCATCGCGTAGGCGTGCGCTTCTCAGGCCAGTGGGTTTCAATCCAGCCCCGGCCCACAATGATTGTATCCTCTGGGTGATTGTTGCGCCACACAGTGATGGACTTTTTGAGGGCGTCGAGAGACGTAGTATTTTCGAGATTAAAGGAAAGCTCCCGTTGGCCGATGCCTGCTAGATGTGCGTGTGCGTCTACAAAGCCAGGGAACATTGCAGCCCCGTTGAGCGTAATTGTGCGGGTGTTCTCCCCGATAAAGGCCTGAGCCCCGTCCGTGCTCCCTACATAGATGAAACGGCCATTTTTAATGGCAACAGCTGTTGCTTGTGGGTTGTTATCATCAGCAGTGTATATGGGGCCGCCCGTGATAAGAATATCAGCCTCCACTGAGGACTGCGTAGAATTAGCGCTTAAGCCACTGTCATTTCCTACCTGCAACGCAATACTTGCAGCTGACCAAAATGGCACAAATACCAAAGCTATAATTACGGCAACCAGTGTGCGCATTGTGACCCTCCCGAAAGACTAAAATTTATAGCCATGCTAGGGTTAATAGTGCCTGAATTCAAGGCCTAAGCCGCCACCACTGTCCATACATTTAATTGCCGGTCTTGCACTGTTGTGCACTTTTGGGCAGACTATGGGGGATAAGCAAAGATTCTGCTTTATGTGTAGAGGGTGATAACAACGTGCGCGGATTGATTGTCGCATTTTTAATATTGGGCTGGGTACCTGCTATTCTGATGAAGCCGCATATCGGCGTGCTCGTCTGGAGCTGGGTGTCTCATATGATCCCGCAATTCTACACCTATAACTTTGCTAGGACGTTCCCTTTTCTGGTGGTTATTTTCGGCATTACCGTGCTTGGGATGCTTGTTACCAAAGACCGGACAAGGTTTCCTGCTCACCCGATTATATTTGTCCTGATGGTCTATTGGCTCTGGATAATAGTGACTACTTTTGCGGGCTTTGATCCGGCTGTTTCCCAAGTCAAACTGATCCATTTATCCAAAGTGATTGTTTTTACTATTATTGCCGCAGCGCTTATGCAATCGCCCAACCGGTTGAAAAGCTTCATTTGGGTGATAGCGCTCTCTCTTGGTTTCATCGCTATTAAAGGAGGGCTGTTTACCCTGCTGACCGGCGGAGCCGCGCGGGTGGAAGGCGCTGGCGGGATGATGGGTGATAATAATCAGCTTGCAATGGCTATGGCTATGTTTGTGCCGTTAGCGTTTCATATTGCAAAACACCCGCCTTTGCCAATTTTAAAGTGGCCAATCATCGGTGCCTCCCTGCTTGTACCTTTGGCGGTTGTTGGAACCCAGTCGCGTGGCGGATTTGCGGCTTTGGCAGCCGTGATTTTTATGATGATCCTGAAAACCAAACACAAATTCAAAACATTGCTTGCGATTGTAGTTTTGGCCGGCGTTGGCTTTAATTTCATGCCGGACACATGGAAGAACCGGATTAGCTCGACCGAAAATGCGACGGAAGACAGCAGTTTTGTTGGCCGGGTTGCCATGTGGAAATTCTCCGTAAACCTGGCTGATGATAATCCGTTGGTCGGCGGTGGGTTTAACGTGTTTTATGTGCAGCGCGCACGAGAACTTTATATGCCGCCGGGTCATCTGGCGAGGGCACCGCACTCAATCTATTTTGAAGTGTTGGCTGAGCACGGATATCCGGGGCTGATTATTTTTTTGACTTTGATTTTTACTGGCTTCTATGCCGGCGGGACGCAAGCAAAAAAGTTCCGAAAGTATGAAGAAACAAAATGGATAGGGGATTTATGTGCAGCGCTTCAATTAAGTATCGTTGGCTACTCTGTCGGTGGTCTCACGGTTAACATTGGAACATTTGATATATTCTACCATTTTCTTGCAATTGTAGTGATGTGCCAGGTCGTTGGTGACCAATTAATGGCCGGTCAGTTGACCCTCGTGGGTACAAATACCAAAATAAATGCAAGCGAAACTAAGGCGAAGTGGACACCAGGAGGCTCTGCCGCACCGCAGGCTGACCGATAACCTCTAATACTAAAAGTGCCGGTTGGTGCAGGGTTGGGCCTGCCGTTACCAAGATTATTTTGGTGCGTCTTTTTTGTTTTCTTCGAGCAGTAAAGAAAGCGTGTCCATTCGATTGCGCCGTGTCCATTTAAAGAAAGCAAACAGCCCGCCAACAACCGCCGCAACTGCAATAATGCTGGCGAATATCATAATCGCAGCAAGTATCCACGATGTAAGGCTATGGGTGTTTTCACATGCGACTGCTCCGCACGTTTCCTCCCCAAAGCCAGCAAACTCAAAATAAAACCCGGCATAGACCAAGCCGCTGATAACGATGAGCATCAAAATGATACGTGTGCTGACGGCAGCTTTTGTGCGTGCGCGCTGTAATTTATGAATGTAACTATTGTCTGACATGGCGGCACTATGAAAGCTGAGCGCCAATTTATCAAGTCACGAACAGCTTATGCCGTGTTTCTTTATGGCATGCCGCAGTTGGTCATAGCTAAGTTTTAAAAAAGAAGCGGTGGCACGCTGGTTAAATTTATGTCGCTCGAGCGCGTCAAATAGAAGCCGGGCTTCATATGTGTCGACATCCGTTCGTATGCAGAATGTCTCGTCGTGGTCCCGTTGGGCCGGTGTGGCCGAAGCGATGACAAGCGCAGGATCTTCGGATGATGTCGCTGCCGTGAGCGTCTTAGCTTTTGGACGGTAGGGGCTATCAAAAGGGTCAAATATGATAGTGCTGATCGGTTCTTCGCCGTCCCATGCGCTGTAAATAGCACGCTCCACGACGTTTTTCAGCTCGCGGATGTTGCCGGGCCAGTCGTGTGCTAGCATAGAATCCATGGCATTCTTGGTGAAGCCGGGGAATTGCAGCCATTCAAGCTCGCCCGCCATCGCAATACCGAAATGCTCAGCCAATATGGGAATGTCCTCCGGGCGATCGCGGAGTGGCGGTACGGTGATAACGTCAAACGCCAACCTGTCTAGAAGGTCGTGACGAAACTCACCAGCGTTGGCTGCTGCTGGCAGGTCAATGTTAGTGGCAGCGATAACGCGCACATCGACAGTGATTGTGTCGGTACCGCCAACGCGTTCAAACTCACCGTATTCAATGATACGCAGCAGTTTTTCCTGTGCTGACTGGCTCATGGTACCAATTTCGTCAAGGAAGAGGCTGCCGTTGTGTGCTGCTTCAAAGCGGCCGGCGCGTCGGTTGCGGGCACCGGTAAAGGCCCCGGGCTCGTACCCGAACAGTTCGCTTTCCAGCAGTGTTTCTGTTAGCGCGGCACAGTTCATCTTCTGAAAATTACTATCCCAACGTTTAGAGAGATAGTGCAGGCGCGCCGCAATCATTTCTTTGCCGGTGCCGCGTTCACCGACCACAAGCATAGGCCTGTCTAGCGGCGCGGCGCGGCTGACGTGATCCATCATATCAAGCAGCGCTGTGGACGAACCGATGATCTGGTCTTGAGGTGTGGCTATCATAAATCCCAAACATTAGTAATTTTCACCAAACAGTATGAATTATTTACTACTCCATATATGTTTTTTCAAGAGGAAATAATTTTTATCGTTTGGTTTCAATAGGTTAATTTTTATTTCAAAACTGGCACAGGCTCTGCAATATAGGGATGGTCAGAACAAAAATAACAAACTGGCACACAAGACAGCGATTGTTACACAAAGGAAAAATACAAATGCATACGGTAGTTAAGACATCAGCTTTCTCCAAAAGAAGCCAAAAGGCTCAGGGGTTTGAAACTGGTCTCATGGGGTCAACCCTGACACTGCGTGCGGACAAACGCCAACCGGAAGCGAGCCAGTTGTTGCGTCAGAGTATTTTCTTGGTGCGCGGTCTCTAAGTCTTGAACTATGGCCCGGCGTTATTAAAAAGCGCCGGGCCGTGCGGTCTAAATAGAAGCAAAAGCTCGGATAGATCAGTTAAGTAGCAAGTCCTAAAAAGTGGCATTTAAGCCCGGGGGACGAAGCGAGGAAATGTAAGAAAGGACTATTACTATGGGTATTTTTTCCCGCATGTCGGATATCGTAAACTCAAACATCAATTCAATCCTCGACAAAGCTGAGGATCCTGAAAAAATCATCCGCATGGTTATCCAGGAAATGGAAGATACCCTTGTTGAAGTGCGCTCCAGCGCTGCCAAAGGTATTGCGGACCAGAAAGACATTGAGCGTCGCCTTAAGAAGCTCACTACAGCACAAGGCGATTGGGAAAAGAAAGCCGAATTGGCTATTTCCAAAGGCCGCGATGACCTTGCAAAAGGTGCTTTGATGGAAAAAGCAAAAGTTGCTGATATGGCAGCCCATCTGCAAGAGCAGGTAAACCAGCTTTCAGAAGCCCTTGGTGGCAGCGAAGCAGACGTGGTTAAGCTTGAAGCCAAGCTCCGCGAAGCGCGCGCTAAGAAAGCAGCTTTGCAGGCACGTCACAAAACAGCGGTTGCTAAAGTTCGAGTTAAAAAGAACTTGTATGATAACCGGATTGCAGACGCGTTTGAGCGGTTTGACAAAGTGGACGCCCGCCTTGACCGTATAGAAGCTGAAGCAGAAGCAATGGATCTCGGCAAAGGCTCAGGTCTTTCAGTAGCTGAAGAAATTGCTGGCCTTGAAGCTGACGATGCGATCGAAGACGAATTGGCTGCGCTGAAAGCTAAAACTGCCCCTGCAGCGAATGAAAACAAATCAGCCGCCCCTAAGAAAAAAGCGGCGTCCAAATAGGACGCCTCCCAACGATGAAAATCGGGTATAATAGCAAAAAAAAATAGGGGAACCTGAACAATGGACGAAGTAATCCCAGTACTATTGATAGTGGTCGTCATCCCGCTGTGGATCATCTTTCACTATGTTACCAAGTGGAAAGCCATGAAGGGCTTTACGCCAGAAGATGAAGCATCGCTTACTGATCTTCGTAATTCGGCGGACCGCCTGGAAGACCGTTTGCGTACAATGGAACGCATCATGGATGACGAGGTTCCTGATTGGAGAAGTCGCAATGAGCTATAAAAAATCACCGACTAGGCTCTATAAAAACCCGCAAGAGGGAAAAATCCTGGGTGTATGTGCAGGTCTTGCTGACTATCTTGATGTTAAAGTAGGCGTGGTTCGGGTTTTGATGGTTCTTGCAGCGATCTTCACTGGACCAGGCACCCCAATGATCATCATTGGGTATTTTATCCTCGGCTTTGTACTTGATGCAAAACCGAGAGATTTATACGAAGACGAGCAGGAAGAAGAGTTCTGGAAGCAAACTCGTCAGGCGCCGGATTATACAGCGGCTGAGCTTCGTAAAAGGTTCCGCGACGTTGAACGCCGGACCCGCGATATGGAAGCTTACATGACCAGTAAACGTTTTAAGCTGGAGCGCGACCTACGCGCTCTGGAGGATTAGAAATAATCCACTACTAGAGGTTACTGCCTTTCTCTTCCTCCCGGAAGCGAAGGACAACCAAGGACAGAGGTATTTGGCCGCCTCTGTCCTTTTTTTATGAAAAAAAACACTATGCAACACCGCATAGTAGGCTAAGTTACAAAAAAAATATTCAGCGCATAAAACATCAATGAACAAGATTTGGAATAGGAGATTTCCATTGAAACTCAGTTTTATGGGCTTGGCAGCAGCGGTTGTCATTACTTTCGGTGCTTACTGTCAGTCAGCACCAGAACAATCAAAAAAAGACCAAATGGCGGCCCTTGTGCGGGCTTATGTTGAGACAGGCCAGTTTCAGGGTAGCGTGACAGCGCTTGTGAATAACGACCTCATATTTGACCAAGCTTACGGTAAGGCAAACATTGAAGCTGGTCTCGCAAATACGCCGGATACCCGGTTTTATGCGGCTTCTATCACCAAGGCGCTGACAGCCGTGGCCGTCTTGCAATTAGTTGAGGCAGAGAAGTTGGCGCTTGATGCACCCATCGGCCAGTTTTTCCCTGCGCTAACAAGCGATATGGGGGAAACGGTCACGGTGAGGCATCTGCTGATGCATACCAGTGGCGTTATGCGCGACCATACCGAGCGCTTAGGCGGCAAGGAAAACCCAACCACTGCCGACTTAATGCAGGTATTAAACGAGGCCCCTCTCAATTTTGAACCAGGCACGAGTGGTAGCTATTCAAATACCGGCTATCATCTATTAGCGCTGATCTTGCAGCGTGTATCTGGCCATCCGTTTGCTGGCCTTATTCAGGAAAAGATACTTACACCTGCGGGCATGACGAACAGCAGCATCGGCCAGTTGGACGAGCAGGTTGGGCTTTATGCAGCCGGCTATAAAAGCGATGATATTCTAACCCCAAAAAGAACGGCTAAGGACGACTATGACAGGCCTATGCTTTTTGGGGCTAGCGGGCTGTTCACCACAAGTCGAGACCTTATCGCCTTCACGCGGGCACTAAAAGGTGACAGCCTTCTCGGCCTAGAAATGGCTGAGATAATGTTCACACCAAGGGATGGCCGCAGTACCGGGCAGGTGATGGGCTGGGAGATCATTCATAAAGATGATCAACTGGGTACTTTGATGCTGGCGACAGGCGCGGCCGACGGGTTCTTATCGTCGCTTTTCTGGGTGAAGGGGTCGGATACTGCCGTTGCCGTGATGGCAAACCACAGCAAGCTCGGCCGTGTTGGTAGCCAAGCCTTGTCGTTAAACAGTTTGCGGATTGCCATTGGTGCGGGGCCTCAGCTAGCCGCGCCAGCAACTCCGCTTGCGATATACTTGTCCCATATCCTGGCAGGCGAGCACGAAGCCGCCGCCGACTATGTGAAAACCTTGGATTGGAGCAAGGCGCCGCTAGCAAATGCTGCTGCCATTCAAGCGGTGGGAGAACCTAACGGCGGTGTAGGTGAAAGCCGCAGAGCCTGGGCCCCTGCAACCGCAGATGCCGGGGAAGAATGGATAAAGCTGGATTTCGACGCCGAGAAGCCGGTCACTGCTGTGCGTGTCCAATTTACCCAAATACCCGAATCCCTAACAGGCGTTGAGTTTGACGGTGTAAAAGTTGAAGCAAGCCCGGTGCATACGGTTGCTGATAACGGCGCACCTGTTGTGGAGTTTCGGCTGTCAGCACCGCGGACAATATCGTCAGTGAAAATATTGCTCGAAACAAAAAAGGTAAAAGGGTGGCCGCAAATTGATGCGGTCTCTCTCATAGCTGAGGATGGCAGCGTAACATGGGCCCGCGACGCCACATCGAGCACCAGCGCCTTCCGGTCTTCCGGCGTGAGCTTGCATGATTATCCGTCAAAGGCGGTGCTAAGAAAGCTTGCGGAGCGCCTGAGAGAAAGCGGGAAGAAAGCAGAGGCTGATAAAGTGGAAAACGCGATGAAGTGATGGCTAGGGCGCGTCACTGGCGATTGTGCCGGTGACGCGCCACTTGAATTTAAGCGGCTTCCTTGGCGTCGCTCATTTCTGCTTGGGCTTCGAGCCGTGCTTCTTCCTCGACAAGCGCCTTGGCGTAGGCTTTGCGGCCCCATTGGAAAGCGGCTAAGCCGAGAGGAACGGTGATAGCTGCCAGCAAGATCAAAGAAAGATGCAGTTTCATCGGGTCCCCGCCAAAGAGCTTGTCGGTGAACAAGCCCAGTAGGAGCGGTCCAGCGCCGTAGCCAATGATGCTGGTACACAGCACATACATGGCAATGATCTGGCCGCGCATCTGGTTGGGCGTGATCAGTTGCAGGCTGGCATAAGCAACGCCAGACGGTAGGTTGATAAACAAGTTCGAGATGCCTAGCACAACCCACGCTGTTGTCGTGTCTCCGATCAGGGGGAAAGCGATACTTGGAATAGCATAGCCGAGCGGCGCAACCATCAAGGCCAGGATGTGGCCGTCTTTACGGCCTTTTTTGTACCAGCGGTCCGCCAAATATCCACCGAGCAACAGCCCAAGTGGTCCCGTGATAATGGATATTGTACCAAAGGTGATGCCAACTTCGGCTGGCCCTACGTCGTGGTAATTGAAGAAAAAGAGGGCAACGAAAATAGCGCTACCAAAGCCAAGCGCAGCATTTAGGGATACACCGATGCAAATAGCGGCGTAAGCCCTCCCGCGGCTCCATACATGCTTTGCGACATCGCGCACAGGTACAGCATTGCCTGCTCCGGTGACGCCTTTGCGGCTGGGTTCTTTGAAGGTCAGTAATAAAACCGCCAATAGAAGGCCGGGTAAGCCGACAATCAAAAATACTTTGCGCCAGCCGGTGATCAATATGTCGCCAGGCAAAGCCACATCAGGCAGAATGTCTGCCATGCCAATAACACTACCGCCAACAATGAAGGCAAGCGCTGTGCCGATGGGAATGCCCATTGAGTACACCGACATCGCCATTGAGATTTTGTGTTTAGGGAAACTGTCAGCCAGAAGGCTGTTCGCAGCAGGGGCCAACGTTGCTTCGCCGACACCGACACCTACCCGGAATAAAAATAAACTGGTGAAACTACGCGCCAGAGCCGTGGCCGCTGTCATCACACTCCATAGGATCAAGCCAACCGCGATAAGGCCTCGGCGGCTCTTGCTGTCGGCAATACGTGCACATAACAGGCCAAAAACCGTATAGAATAGGGCGAAACCGAAACCCGTTAACAAGCCAAACTCAGTCAGGGTCAAATCGAACTCTTCGATGACCTGACCTCCAAGAAGCCCAAGTATTTGCCGGTCGATGAAAGAAAAAGTATAGATAACCAACAGCAAGATCACCATATACCAGGCGACGCTTGGTTTAGGATATTTCGAGGTCTCATCTGGTCCGTTAGCTGACATTTGCGTTTCCCCCGCGGTAAATCAAAACAATGCGTCTAATTTTCCGCTTTTCTTAGCGGGGTTATTTCTATAGACGTCTGGGCAGCATTAGGGTGTCGTATGGACCCGGCTGTCAAGGTTTTGTAGTTGTTTGGAATGAACATGTCACTAGAAAATACAACGATCGTTGAAATTGTGGATACCTTTGAGTTTCTTGAGGACTGGGAGGATCGTTATCGGTACATCATCGATCTAGGTAAAAAATTAATCCCACTCGCCCCTTCTGAGATGACCGAAGACTATAAAGTCCGGGGCTGCCAAAGCCAGGTGTGGCTGGTGCCAACCACAGACGTGGACGGTCGCATTCACCTGCGCGGTGACAGCGACGCCTTCATCGTTAAGGGCCTTGTTGCCATTATGTTATTGATCTTTTCGGGCAAAACAGCTGCCGAGATAAAAGCCATTGATGCGCGCAAAATTCTCGACACACTAGGCTTGTCCTCGCACCTGTCGCCGATGCGGGCGAACGGCTTGTTTTCGATGGTTGAACGTATTCAGGCCATTGCCGCAATCGGTTAAAATGGCACCCTGTCAAAGGGTGGCATGCTTCTATTTGTAATCGTTAACCAGCTTGCCGTCTGACGACTTTTCGAACTGCGGCAGGTCATCTGTAATCTCATAAAAGTCAGACTTTTCGCCAACAAATATATGACCCATCGTTTTTAGATTGGTCGGACCATCCAGCGATCCTGCAATAATGCCTGTAGCGTCTAGATCAAACGGTTGCCAAAACAGGCTCGAACCACAGTCGCGGCAAAACCCGCGCTGAGCAACGTCAGATGTCTTGTACCAGCTGAGGCCAGTTTCATTTGTCATGGTAATATTGATTTTGCGGGCTTTGCTGTGGGCGCCGTATATGCCGTGTAGCTTTTGGCACATGCTGCAGTGGCAATTCACAATATCGCGCAGCGGCCCTTTTATCTCGTACCGTACCGCGCCGCACAGGCAGCCGCCTGTTGTTACTTCTGTATTGGTGTCCATAATGTTCGCCCTTTTATTTTCTCTAAAGTAGGTATCCGGCACCTCTGAAAAAAGGAAGTTTATCTAACGTGCCAAGCTATTTGCCCATTAAAAAAGGGACCCTGAGGCCCCCTTTTCATTCGGTTATTGGTTGGGTAGCTGAGCGTTAGCCGACGATTGTGTTGTAAAGTATTGATACAAACACAGCACCGATTGCCGTCGGGCAAACAAAGCGCACAAGGAAATACCAGATCCGGAAAGTACTTTCTTCCATCGCCAATTCTTCCATCATGTTTTTCCGACTTACGAACCAACCAACAAACAGCGCAATGAACATACCGCCCAGTGGCATCATGATATTGTTGGTCAGATAATCTTTAACGCCCATGATGTCAGCACCAAGTATTTTGACATCGCTGAGGATGTTACCGCCCTGG
Organism: Kordiimonadales bacterium; assembly: GCA_002401685.1. GTDB lineage: Bacteria > Pseudomonadota > Alphaproteobacteria > Sphingomonadales > Kordiimonadaceae > Kordiimonas. The sequence continues at coordinate 38,998 of NVTU01000043.1, read as the reverse complement.
CTCCATGCTGAAAGAGTACCTAGTAGGAAAGCAGCAAGGCCAAGATACAGTGTTACTTTCTTACGGTCAGCGCCCAAGCGCTCGGACACATACGAAACCGCTGGCTCAAGCAGTGAGATCGCACTTGTTACTGCCGCTACGGCAAGAAGGAAGAAGAACAGTACGCCAACAATAATGCCGCCCGTCATCTGGCCGAAGGCAATTGGCAAGGTTGTGAACACCAAACCGCCGCCACCAGCAGGATCTAGCCCGTACTTGAAAACGATTGGGAATATCGCAAGGCCTGCCATCAAAGCAACCGCACTATCAGCGAGCGAAATCGCGATAGCCGCACGCGGGATATTGATATCTTTCGTCAGATACGCGCCGTAGGTCATGATTGACCCAAGTGCGAGTGACAAAGAGAAGAAGGCCAAACCAAGCGCGTTCAACACAGTATCGAGCGTTAGCTTGCTAAAGTCTGGGCTGAACAGGAATGTCAGCGTCTCTGCAAAGGCGCCGTTTATGGCTGAATAAATCACGAGCCCTAATAGCAGCGCGAATAATGCCGGCATCAAATAGGTAACAGCTTTTTCCAAGCCGCCCTTTACACCGCGCATCACGATACCGATGGTAATGGCAATAAAGGCAAACTGAGATACAACAGGCCAAACCGGATCAGAAATATAAGCTACAAATGTGTCAGTGGAAATTGCGGCATCAAAGCCCGCGAACCCTGAAAAGGCTTTCACGATGTAGGCGAGCACCCAGCCGCCAACGACGGCGTAGAAGCTGATCACGATAAAACCGCCAACAACACCAGACCACCCGATGATGCTCCAGGCTTTGCTGCGGCCTTCTTCTTTCGCGATCTTCTCCATTGTACCGATAGGGGACATTTTGCCCCGACGACCAAGCGAAAGCTCAGCCATCAATACCGGCAAACCAACGGCGAATACAAACGCCAAATATACAAGAACAAAGGCACCGCCTCCGCCTTGGCCCGCTTCAAACGGAAATTTCCAGATATTACCAAGACCGACGGCACTGCCGACGGCTGCGAGTAGAAACGTCCAACGGGACGACCACTGTTGTTGACCTGCTGCTCCAGCCATGATCAAATTCTCCCCAAGCAAAAATGCTTATTATTTTAAAGGCGCATGCCCACCCCGAGCTGCGCCGTGTGGCGGCATCATAGGCAAGCCGGTGCCGTTGATCCAGCTTGAAGTTGTTTGGTGCGGTAACCAGCTGAAATCAACGGGTTATTCCTTCATAGTTTTACTTTTTCGGCGTGTGATCAGGACAATTCCGGCCGTGCACAGTACCAGCGATAAGGCGTGGAACACCGTGAATGCTTCCCCTAAGAAGGTAACGGCGATCAACGCAGCGGCAACCGGACCCATTGTGCCGGATATGGCAGTGCGTTCGGGCCCGACCCGAGCGATGGCTTCCGCCAGCATGAAGCTTGGAATGATGGTGCCGAGGACCGCGATCATAACCAAAGGGATAAAGCTGTTTCCTGCTGGTAGAAAAGTGGCCATGTCCTGCTCGGAAAAGGCGATAATCAAGCTATGCATGCCAATGGCCACAGCAGAGATGGACATGGTTACACCTGTGAACAGTGCACTGCCAAATTTGGTAATGAGCGATTTTGAGGCAAGCACATAGCTTGCGTAAAACACGGCAGCCATGCCAACAGATGCAGCCCCCAAGGCAATGTTTGTTGGTGACGCCTGTTCCGTATTGCCTGCCAAAAGTTCGTATCCGAATACAGACGCTACACCCAGGTAGGTCAATAAGGCAGCCCCGCCCATGCGCCGCGTCGGCCAGGCCCGCGCGGCTATAGCAGCCATGAGCACAACAAGCGCCGGGTAGCTGAATAAAATGATCCGCTCCAGCTGAACGGAAATAAAGTGCAGGCTAAAAAAGCTAAGCCAAGTCGATAGGTAATAGCCAAAAATACCGCAATAAAGCGCCGCCATTATGTCGCGCCGCGTAATGTCGGACCGGGAAAAGGCCTTGGAGGATTTGATGGCAATATAGAGAAACACCGGCAGAGATAGCAGCATGCGGAACAGCATCACCGTTTCAGTAGATAAGCCATCCGCATAGGCATACTTAATGAAAATACCCTTGCTCGAGAACAGAATGGCACCGCCTACCGCCAATAAGATGCCGGACCGAATGGGTTTTGAAGGTGTCTCAGATAATTGCATGACGTGGGCCTTTGCGCGCGGCACAACATCGGATCTGCGCCAAGTAATTAAATGGCGCGAAATTGAGATCAGGAAAGGGAATTGGGTTTGGGCTCAGCGCCGAATGAGCGTGAGGCCTAGAAGACTTTGTAATCTTTATGGTCTTGTCTTCATGGCGGAAAGTTTAGGACTCCTGCCGTTCACGTCAACTCGCTTACTAAAATAGGCGTGCTTATTTAGACGAGTCTAAAACTGCGCAGTAGCTGCCTTGGCTTTTAATCGCATTACAGATGGCTGTCGCTTCCGCCCTATTGTCGGTACGCACGCCAAGCCGGATAGCAGGCCCATTTACATTCACCTGCCATTGGTCAATTAAGCCACTTAGCCTTGGGAACTTCCGCTCCAGTGTGGCGCGGTTGCCTTCTGCATTTTCAATCGATCTGTACGATGACAAATGTACAAACCATTTGCCGAAAGGAGATTGGCTAGTGGGTCTCTGGATCACGGCTGCAGAACCAGAGGGAGAGAAAGGCGTAGTGCTGCTTGCGGTGGTGTTGCGCTTAGGCGTTAGAGCAGGCAGGCCACTATGGAGCGCAGGCGTCGGTCGCAGGTTTGCGTCCAGGGCCGCCATCTGCTGCGCGACGGCCGCAAGCCTGCGGGCTGCTTCGTTCGCCACTGTGCCGTCTGCTAAAACACGGTTACCGCAGTTAACAAGCACGCGTTCTTGTGATCCTACCTGCATCAACCGCACGTAAAGCTGGCGTGCTCTCACGGGATGGCCGCTTTCGTCAACTGCAAGCGCAACAAAAAATTTGTCAGGTTGAGATGCAAGCGGCTCTGCGCTCATAATGGCAACGGCTTCGTCGGCGCGGCCTTCGCACACGGCATCCCGTACGTTTGATTGCATCCGAAAAGTGCCGCCCACTGAGCTTGCAGTGTTGTTGCTGCTGCTAAACAGGCCAATACCGCCAGAACAGGCACCGAGCAATAGCAGCAAAGCAGAGGCTGTTATCGCGCGGCCAAGGATTGGTCCGTTTGTTTCGGAAAGAGACTGTGCAGTGCTTTTATTGAGGGCGTGCATCGAGAATAATCCTGTTATTACGACGTTGTACCGGACGTGCGCTATTGCCCCCAACAATACCGCGCACTAGATCAATCTGCTGTTTCGAAAGCTCTATCGGTTGCTTCAAAACGTACCACTGAACACCTTCGGTGCAAGGCGGAGTGCTTAAGGAACCAACATAGCGGAAATACGCTTTGTCCGTTGGCATCAAATCCCGGGCGTTGATGAGAACGGCGTCAATTTTCGATGTCTGTCCCGATTCGAGCGGTAGATGAGTCCAGATCTCTTTGATCGCAGCGTTTTCACGGCCTTCTTTTACCAAGGTTTCAATGATAGCAACACTGCCGTCTGGCCCGCGATGCCAAGACTGAATTGACATAGGATAGCTTTGCCCAGCCACTGTGTGCTCTGCCGGAGTATGGAATGTCATGCCGTTCAATGTATAGAAACGAGCGCCGACACGCATGATACTACCGGGTGTGTAGGTCATGCCAATTGAATGGCCTCTATTCTTGAGATTGATCGGCGCGACCTGATAGTCTGTTACCAACCGGTGCATGATAACAGGGTCCGTACCTTCAATATTGATTGGGCTTTGCTGCTGACCGGTGCGGCAAACGCTGTTGGCGGGCGAAAGCTGGTGCCAATTCGCTGGGCCATTGTTGCCGGAGTAGCTCCAGTTGTCTTGCGCGTATGCGGCGCCGGAAAAAGCAGTACACGCCATAAATCCGGCGATCGCTACCGCTGAAAATTTCCCCACCATAAAAATTCTCCCAAGGGTCGCCTTGTCGGGCGCAACTATAAAATATATGTGTGCCAAACTACACTGGTAAGGCTTTGATTAAAAGCCTGTTTCTTCTAGCATATAGCGGGCCAGTTTAGGGAGGCCTCGGGTAACTTCCGCTTCGGTATAATTTGCAAAGCCAAGTAGCATGCCTTGTTCTCGGTTTTCTGTGCGGTAGTTGCCGGAAAGCGGGTAGGCGGAAAGGCCAGCGCGCTGCGCTAGATTAGCCCATTTTATGTCATTTGTGCTTGTGCTGCTGGCAAGCCTTTTAGAGGCGCGCGCCACGATATGCAGGCCAAGGTCTGATGGCATCAGTTTAAAGTATTGCTCCAAATGCTGGGCAAAAAGGACACGGTAATGCTTCTGGCGGGCGTTATGTATTTTACGTAAACGCCGTAAGTGCCGGGCAAAATGTCCCTCACTGATAAATTTTGTCAACGCCAGTTGCGGCATAATTGACGGGAAACTGTCCGTGGCTTCCCTGCGTTTCAGGATCGGGCCGACAAGGTGTTGGGGCAATACAAGATAACCTAGCCGAAGCGCAGGGAACGTCGCTTTCGAAAAACTGCCACCATAAATCACATGTTCACCGTTTGAGATTCCCTGCAGGGAACTAAGCGGACGCCCTGCGTAGCGAAATTCACTATCGTGATCATCTTCCAGTATCAGGCTATCGGTGGCGCGGGCCCATTTTATCAATTCTAGTCGCCGCGCAGTGGGCATGGCCATACCCAGCGGGTATTGGTGGGACGGGGTAATTATTAAAAGGCTATTTTTTTGGTCTTCCGCCGGCACACAAGCGCCTGAACTGTCTATTGCTATATAGTCTATCTTTGGGCTGCAGGCCTTGGCTGTCCTCAGAAGGCCACCATATCCAGGGTCTTCAAGTATGATGGTATCGCGCTCTGTCATTAGGGTATCAACAATCAATTTCATGCCTTGCTGTAGTCCTGAGACAATTAGTATCTGGTCGGCTGATGCGCGCACGCTTCTTGAAGTGCTGAGATAGGATGTAATGGCTTCTCTGAGAGGTGCATAACCGAGCGGGTCATCATAGTGCAGCAAGCTCTGATCCGCATGTCGCCAGACGCTGCTGTTAAGCCGGGCCCACACATCCATCGGAAATGCGTCTGTCGCTGGCAGCCCGGTAGGGGTGATTTGTTTGTAGGGTTGCCGACCTTCACTAGGTGCTTGCATCCCTCCCAGCAAGGGCGATGAAGTGCGGGTGAAATCATCGGGCAGTTCCAGCGTTACAAAAGTGCCCGCCCCTTGGCGGGTTTCAAGGTACCCTTCCGCGATCAATTGGTCGTAAGCCGCAAGCACTGTATTTCTTGAAACGCCCTGCTGGAGGGCAAAGGCGCGAGTTGCCGGGAGGCGCGTTCCTGCTGGCAGTCGCCCTTCAAGGATTGCTGACCGCAGGTGCTGGTGCAGTTGCTGTTGCAGCGTGCCCCTACCGTCCGTGCCTACCATCAGCGTGGTATCAATCAGATGCTCTAATATTGGTACCATAATTTAACTCATATTGGACCTTATGAAGGGATCAATATGTCGTCATACCCAAGATCAAGAGTGCTAGCAACCAGAGAGTTTTCATATGCCCGATACAAATGTACCGGTCGAGCAGCCTGCTGTTACGGCCAATAGTGAAGGAAAATCCGGTGGTAGTTTTGCAAAAAACAGTCGCAACACAGTGCGACGAGGTGCCAAGCGCGCAGCGTACGACAAAGAAGCAGTTTATAGCATATTGGATGGCCATTTTCTCTGCCACGTGGGCTTCGAGATAGACGGCCAACCTTATGTGACCCCTACCTGCCATTGGCGCGAGGGCAATAAACTTTATTGGCACGGTCACAGTAAAAGCCAGATGATCACACATTTATCCAGCGGTGCTCCGGCTTGTTTGTCTGTAACCCATCTGGACGGTTTGGTGCTGGCACGTTCTGCCTTTTCTACCAGCGTGAATTACCGCTCCGCCATGTGTTTCGGAACCCCTAGCCTGATTGAAGATGACGCTGAGTTTGACCGCCAGATGGAACTCTTTTTTGAGCAGATCGCACCGGGCCGGTGGCCCCAGTTGCGGCCAATGGCGGATACCGAGCGCAAGGCAACGGGCTTGCTGGTCATGGAAATTGACGATGCGTCTGTCAAAATGCGTGCTGACCCGCCGGGCGACGGTGAAGAGGGTGATTTCCCAGTTTGGGCAGGTGTGGTGCCGCTACAAACAGAACGCCGGGCGCCTATCGTTGCGCCAGAGGGCGAAAAAGCACCGCTTAATCACCCGGTTATGGACCGTTACGGTTGGTCGTAAAGAAGGAAGCCACAGATGTTAGAGCATAGACCTAGCTGCGAAAATTGCGATAAAGACCTGCCGCCTGCGGCCACTGACGCCTGCATTTGCAGTTATGAATGCACCTATTGCAGGGACTGTGTGGAGTTGCTGGAAAACGTATGCCCTAACTGTGGCGGCGGATTTGTGCCTCGGCCCGTGCGTCCCAAAGCCGAGCTGCGGCCGGGCGTTGGCCTTGGCAAGCAACCCGCCTCCACAAAGCGAGTACTAAATCCAATTGATACTGCCGCGCATAAGGAATATGCGGCCACGATCAAAACCATCCCCCAACATGAACGGTAGTATTCAGAATGCTTGATCTTACGAAATGGACACCCTGTGACCGCCCGGGCGGTACTGTGCAATTGGGCCATTATGCCCGCCTGGAGCCTTTCGATTGGGATGCCCACGGCACCGGCCTGTTCGCGGCCATCTGCAGTGCCAGCGACGATGCCCTCTGGGACTATATGCCGGTTGGCCCGTTTTCCGGTTTGGAGGCTTTCAAAGCTACGCTCAGCACGGCCATAGAGCGCCTAAATTGGGCCACGATGATTATCCGGTCTGTGGATACGAACGAGATATTGGGCATGGCAAGCTATATGCGGCTGCGGGAAGAGCAAGGCAGTGCGGAGGTCGGCTTTATCTGTTTCGCTAAAAAACTGCAGCGGTCCCGCACAGCAACCGAAGCTATGTATCTGATGGCCAAGTATCTGTTTGAGGACTTGGGCTACAGGCGCTACGAATGGAAATGCCACACCGAAAATGCGGGCTCTAAGCGAGCGGCGCTGCGTTTCGGGTTTGCCTACGAGGGTATTTTTAGAAACGAAAGTGTGCAGAAAGGTAAAAACCGCGATACCGCATGGTACGCAATGACGCACGAAGACTGGCCTAAATTGGCAGCAGCGTACGGTGCATGGTTATTGCCTGAGAACTTCGACGATCAGGGCCAACAAATCACGCAGCTTGCAGCACGCGAGGTTGCTTTCAGCCTTTAGTTTCCTTGCGTGGTAGTGTCCGGTACCCGCCGTGGTTTTGGCCTCAGGAACATAGCGGTGGCAATGCCGAATAAAATAGCCAGTAGGCCCAATTGCTCGGTGCCTGTAGGCACTTCGGACAACACCACGAAGGCTAGAATCGTTGACACGACCGGGATAATGGCGTTTAGCACGGTGGCGCGCGAAGCGCCCATAATCGCCACGCCTTTGTTAAAGAGAACGATGGCAATAACCGCTGATATAGTGCCTTGCCATAGGGCCTGAAAGGCGAGCATGCCTGACGGTATGTCACTAAAATCAACGCCATCTGTAAACGGGTAAAGCACTGCGACCCACACCATCGACATTAAACCCACTCGTGCCGTAACGACCACCGGGTCCATCGGCCACACACGCAGGAGCATGGTATAGGCAGCCCACAGGATGCCGCCGGCGAAAAATAGCAAGTCGCCAATTAAGCTTGAAGGTGCGCCTTCGGCTGTCTCGGCCCCTGCGGCCAATAGGAAAAGCCCGATGACAATGCCGCACGCGCCGATGAAGCGGTAGCGGTGCATCCGGTCGTTCAGGAAAAAATGACTGGCGACCAGGGTCGTAAGCATGATGGTGCCGGGGATAATGACGCCGCCGTGCGTGGCGCTGGTAAATTGGAACCCGTTTGAGACGATATAGGTATAGGGCGCGCCTGCAGTTACTGTAAGCACCGCAATTTTACCCCATTCACTGACGCTGTGTTTGCCGCGAAACGCCCACGGAAGTAACAGGGGGCCTGCAATGAAGATGCGTAGGATGACAAGTTGATAGGGTGTTAGGTTAGCTTCAATGCCGAGTGCTGTTACAACAGGCCACGCGCCCCAGATAAGTGTAGCAACGCCGCCGAACATCATGCCGGTGGCAAGCGACGGCGCTTTTAGCGCGCTATCTTTGTTCGCAGCCATCAATGTCTCCTGCCAAATATCAAAAAGCAAGTTAGGGGCGGTGGGTCTTTAAAGGGATGTAGGGTGAATTAGCCGTTATGCACTTTTTTCGCGTAGCAAATCGTAAGCGGTTTGAACTTGGTAGAAACGTTCAGCGGCTTCTGGGTCGCCAGAGTTGGCATCTGGGTGATACATTTTTGCCAGCTTACGGTATTGGCGCTTGATCGCTGTTTGGTCAGAAGCACTGTCAATCTCGAGCGTATCGAATGCCGCTTGCTCGGTGGAGGTGCGGCCGTTTTCGTCAGTGGCCCCGCCCCATTCGAACGTGCGACCGCCAGCAAACGAGCGTGCCGACGCGTGGTCGGCTTCGTGGGCTTGTCGCTGGGCTTCCTCTTCGCTCATGCCTTCGAAGAAGTTCCAGTTACGGTTATATTCGCCCGCATGGTTTTGGCAGAAATACCAGCGCTCGTTCGAGCCTGGTGCCTTAGGTGCCGGGTGGTCACCGGTTTCGTTGCAGCCAGCATAGTCACACATACGTAGCGGTTTGGCGTCTTTATCGCGGCCATACTCGCCCCAGCGCGGGAACCCAAAACTTTTTACATAATCGTTTGCCATCACAGACCACTTTAAACCATCGCTTGGCGTATGCGAAATATTTCGCTGATTTTTGCCAAAATTTTTAACCAAAAACGCGAAAGGAAAAGGCGTTTTTCCTCCCGCGATTTATTCGTGGTATGTAGCCGAATTTGAAGGCCCGGTCTACAGTTGTTCCGCATGCGCTCTAAGTTGATATTCCAGCATGGCTTTTTGGATGAAAATTTAACCCTCTCTGCGCCACGGCGGATAGCGACGATTGTCTCCCGCATAATATAGGCATAGTATATTTCCGGCGGGGTCGCGAAAACGCGCCTCGCGCCATAACCAACTTTCGTCGGTAGGCTCTGTATCAAAAACAATGCCAGCAGCAGTTAATTCTGCATGTTTTTTATCAATGTCCTCAACTTCGAAATGCGTGACATTGCTGCCGTGGTCGATCTGGTTCTCGGTCATATGCAAAGAAAAGGTCGCGTTGCCGCGCGGCAGTTCGAACCGGGCATAATGATTGGCCGAATGAACAATAAGGCGAAAGCCAAGAGTTTTGTAAAAACTGATACTCTCCGCGAGATTTAGCGTGCCCAGCGTGACTTGGTTCATATCCATCAGAGAGCTCCTTGCTTTGCATAAATTAAGTGCAGGCCAATCGCCACAAACCCAACACCAAAGAGGACGCCGGGGATCATGAAACCGAGCAGCGGGTTCATCGTAAGCGTGCCTAAAGTGCCAACCGCGAGAGCGCTTGGCCAGATAAGCGCAATACCCTTAGGTCCTACAGAATTTTTAAGGCGCGCAATGCCCAGCAGGGCCAAGCCTATCATGGCGAGCGTTCCGCCGATTAGGTAGAATTCGATGCCAAACATAAGGGCGTCTGGCCCAACAATGCTGGCCAGCCCAGCGGCAGCCAGTGCAAAACCAATGAGGCCAAGCCAGCCGGTTCTATCTGCGGACTTCAGGTAAATACCGATCAAGCCAAACAGCATTGCAATGTCCTCGAAAGCATACAGAGCCTCTAGCCGAGGGCTTTCTGGCCCCCAAGGGATATAAGAGAATATAACGCGTGCGCCCCCTCCCAGAATGGCGAGGAAGGCAGAAAACCTCAGAAGTCGGTGGTGGGGCATTGGTGTATCCTTTTTATAAATATAAATGTTTATTAAATGAGGGTGCTTATTAAGTAAAGAATTATATTTATAAAATATCTCTCCTGACCAAACCCGTCAGCAGTGTGTCACCACTCGCTGGACGCGGCGCGCGGCTACCGTTAGGTTGCAGGCCGACTAGTATTTGGAGATAGATGTGCGTTCATTTGAAGAAATTACAGACTTGGCCCTCGGTTTTCGCGGCAGCATGGCTGCGCTTGAAGAGCTGATGCCCATGGTGAAAACCGCTGTTGAGATTAAAGAGATCGGCGATGACCGCATCTTGGCGCTGATGGCGCGCGGGGTATTTCAGGCTGGTTTCAGTTGGAAGGTGATCGATAAAAAATGGCCGGGCTTTGAAGAAGCGTTTGAGGGTTTTGTGCCGGTGCGCTGGAAGTTCATGTCAGGTGATGATCTCGACAGCTTACTCAAAGACACGCGTATCGTTCGGTACGGCCAAAAAATACTGTCGGTGCGTGATAACGCAATTTTCCTCTGTGACCTTGACGATGAATACGGCTCGGCCGCTAACTGTTTTGCCGATTGGCCGCGGGACGATCTGTTTGGCTTACTCAATATGATGAAAAAGCGTGGCGGAAGGCTTGGTGGGAATACGGGGCAATATTTCCTTCGCCAGATCGGCAAAGACAGTTGGGTGATGTCGCGCGATGTGGTGGCTGCCCTTATCCGTGAAGGCGTGGTCGATAAAGCGCCGACCAGTAAAACCGCCCAGCGCGCCGTGCAGGCAGCCTTCAATACATGGTCAGCCGAAAGTGGCCGCCCCTTCGCCCATATTTCCCGGATGTTATCGCTCAGCATCGGCCCCAACATTGATATTCAGTAGGAATACCCTTGCGGTACCGAAAACTGGCGGAAACAGGTGTCGTCCCTTTTAAGTAAAGATTAGTTGTCGAAAATGGAGCTGACGCCCAAGGGTTTCGACGAACAGACCTCTTGTCCGCTGTTCCTGAGTGTACGCCTTTAGTTGCAAAGGGCTATGCATGAATTTCCTTGTGCGCTAGGGTTTTAGGCTTGTTGTTGGTTGGCGGGTTTTTGTAGTCAGCCGATTTTACCAGAATGCTTTGGGGAGACTTTTTTATGCGAGCTTTTTTATACTCTTTGACGATCAGTGCCTTGCTCACCAGCGCTGCGTCTGCGCAAGAAGCCCCGCAACCGCTATATGGTGAGCGCGGATCATACCCTATTTCGTCTGACGAAAATATCACCGCAGGAGTGGCGCTAGGCGATATTGATGGGGACGGTGATCTGGATTTAATCGAAAGCAACGGTCGCCACTGGGCCCACCCCAGCTTTGTTTATTTTAATGCTGCCAACCGCGGCTTTACTAAGCGCATCCAGCTAGGCGAATTTCAAACCACAGGCTACCGCGTTGAGCTTGTGGATATGGACAATGATGGTGACCTCGATGTCGTGGTCGCTGCGGATAGACTTTCTAACAAGCTCTATCTTAATGACGGTAAAGGCAATTTTACCGAAACGCTGTCCTTTGGCACCGTACTTTCCAATACGCGCAGCATCACTGTTGCTGATCTGAACGGTGACGGCACGCCCGATGTGCTGGAGATCTGCCGCGGCACGCCTAATAATATTTTCATTAATGACGGAAAAGGCAACCTGACCCAAGTTGGCACTTTTGGGAACCTTCAGGACAGTACCCTTGATGTTGCCGTAGCCGACATGAACGGCGACGGCGTAATAGATTTGGTGCTGGCAAACCGGGACGGCCAGCAAAACACCATTCTGCTTGGCAGCGATGATTTGAAATTTGAGGCATCGATCCCCTACGGTAGTGGCAGCGATGATACGCGCGGCGTGGCGGTTGCAGATATGAACGGCGATGGCTTGCCTGATGTGATTACCGCCAATATTAGGACCGCCAATGCGGTAATCCTTAATCTTGGCGACGGAAAATTCGCAGCTGAACAGCCTTTTGGCGGAGAGTTACGCTCCTATGCCCTTACTGTTGCTGATCTGGACGGTGACGGCGATACCGATGTGGTGGTTGCTAACTCTGGTGCGAAAAACGAGGTTTATCTGAATGACGGCACAGGCGCGCTGATTTTAAACGCCTCAATCGGTAATGCAGAAGCACGCACCTACGCGGTAACCCTCGGCGATGTAAACGGCGACGGAAAACTGGATATTGTCACCGGCAGCTCTGGCGCGCTCAATATGGTTTTTTACCAAAGGCGGTAATTTCCATCGGCGCTAATAGGGCCTCTTTAAAAGTGATGTTGGTGCGCTGCCAGGGCCGCTAGTCCCTGCTGCAGGCTAGGTCATCGCCAAAGGCCCAGGCGCCGTCTTTTTTGATTTCCCACGTTACTTTGAAGCTGCTGGTACCTGTGATTTCGTAGATAAAATGGTTCTCTGCCCACAAAGGCTTCCACAGTTCTTTCGCAGTAAGCACAAGTCTGTTTTCTGACCATTCTGTCCCCAAATATACATCGCCGAAATTTCCGTTCGCGGCGACAAAGTGGCGCGAGACCATCAGGTTTTGTTCTGGCTTATCAAAAGACCAAATACCGATCATCTGGTTGGTATTGCCCTTCAGGCCTGTGTGCCGGTAGGTAAGCACCTTTCCGTCATATTCACTGCTGACCGAGATCTTTGCAGCGGTGTCGTATCCGCGCGCTGATTTGCCCTCACATGTCCACTCGCCCACAAAGCTTTGAAAGAAGGAGGCCAGCTTTGCAGGGTCACGATTGCCGGCAGTATTTTCATCTTGTGCTTTCGCCACTGATGCAGCAGCTATGATGGTACAGAACACTATGATAGGTAATCGCATGCGAAGGGCCCCTTGAATAAAGTCAATTCAGCTCCTTAACTTTAAGCAACGGTATCTTTTAGCCTCAACAAAGAAGCGCCGAAGGGAATGTCTTTTGCGGTAACAGGTGTGGTGGCCATCCATTTGATCAGTCGAGAAGTAAAAAAGCGCCCGGAGCTATCCGAGCGCTTTTTAGAAATGATTAGCGTAAACAATTAAGCTGCAGTTGGTGCCGCCGCGTTTACTTGGTCGTCTACATAGGCAACAAAATCTTCGAAATTGTTGATGAACAGATCAACCAGATATTTGGCTTTAGCATCGTACGCGTCTTTGTCCGCCCAGGTATCGCGTGGGTTCAGAATTAAACTGTCCACACCAGCAACCTCGGTTGGTACTTCAAAGCCGAAATTTGGGTCAATCCGCATCGGCGCTGAGTTCAGGCTGCCGTCTAGCGCAGCGTGCAGTAAAGCGCGTGTTGCTTTAATTGGCATCCGGTTACCCGTACCGTATTCGCCGCCTGTCCAGCCGGTATTTACCAGCCAGCAGTTAACGCCGGTTTCAGCAATTTTCTGGCGCAGCAAGTCACCGTACACACTCGGATGGCGCGGCATAAACGGCGCCCCGAAACATGTTGAGAATGTCGCCTGCGGTTCTTTAACGCCGATCTCAGTCCCTGCAACTTTGGCAGTATAGCCACTCAGGAAGTGGTACATAGCCTGCTCAGCCGTGAGGCGCGAGATAGGAGGCAAAACACCAAACGCATCAGCCGTAAGCATGATGATGTTTGTTGGCTTGCCGCCCCGATTATTCTCGCTGGTGTTCGGGATGAAGTTGATCGGATAAGCGCCGCGTGTGTTTTCAGCGAGGCTGTTATCAAACAGATCAAGTTTGCGGGTCTCTTCGTCCATCACCACATTTTCAAGCACCGTACCGTAGCGCTTTGTTGTGGCGTGGATTTCAGGCTCAGCTTCTTCTGATAAGTTGATCAGCTTGGCATAACACCCGCCTTCAAAGTTGAAGACACTGTCATCAGACCAACCGTGCTCATCGTCACCGATAAGTGTGCGGCTGCTGTCTGCAGATAGGGTGGTTTTGCCGGTGCCTGAAAGCCCGAAGAAAATTGCCACATCGCCGTCAGGGCCAATATTGGCCGAGCAATGCATCGGCATAATGCCTTTTTCAGGCAGCAGGTAATTGAGGATCGAGAAAACAGATTTCTTATTTTCGCCCGCATACTGAGTGCCACCAATAAGGATCAATCCTTTGGTGAAATTCACCGCAATAATCACTTCCGAATTACAGCCCATTGTTGCTGGGTCGGCTTGAAAGCTCGGAAGATTAATGATCGTAAACTGCGGAGTCATCTCCTGGGTTTCTTCAGCCTCTGGGCGCACAAGCATGGTGCGACAGAACAGGCTGTGCCAGGCAAGTTCGCCCATCGTGCGTACAGCAACGCGGTGATCCGGGTCAGAGCCGCCCCACAAATCCTGCACAAACACATCGTTGCCCTTCATGTGCGCAAGAAAAGCTTTATGGATACGGTCAAAATTTGCCGGTGTCATCGGGCGGTTAACTTTGCCCCAATCGACAGTGTTTTCTGTGCCTTCGTCGCGCACGGTGAATTTGTCGTTCGCGGAGCGACCGGTGCGGTCTCCAGTTGCGACGACAAGCGCCCCACCTTCGGCAATTTTTCCTTCGCCGCGACGAATCGCTTCTTCATAAAGTTGGGCTGTGCCCAGATTCCAATATTGATTACCAGTGTCAGTAATGCCCTGAGCATCTAGACTGACTCTGTTCGAACAGGCGCCAAAGACTTCCAACGTCTTTCCTTCCAATAGCTTAGTGTGGCTGTGCTATGTCAGCCGGTACAACCAAGGTGCTGAGACTATTACTTTACAATAAGCCTCGATCATATTGCTCATCTTCGATCTTCGCCGAAGTGCGGGTAAGCTCGCGGAAATGGCAGTGTTAATCAAGTGGATTCTAAGAATGTTTTTGCATTAGTTTCCGCTGCAGCGTATTCGTGCCCCAGCGCTGCCTTAAGTCGGTCACGATTTTGTCGCAAATGGTTCTTAACTCGGAGTGTGTTTCTGGTTTAAGGTACCTGAAACCGGACCAACAACCGGACCTGTATAGGGGAGAGAACACTATGACAGCATCGATTGCACTCGTGGACGATGACCGCAATATTCTAACATCTGTTACGATGGCGCTGGAGGCTGAAGGCTATCAGGTGCGCACATACCCTGACGGCCAGCGTGCGTGGGATGCGCTTTCCAAGAAGCCAGCTGATCTGGCGGTACTGGATGTAAAGATGCCGCGTATGGACGGGATGGAGCTGTTGCGCCGTTTGCGCGAAGTGTCTGATATGCCCGTGATCTTCCTGACATCCAAGGATGAGGAAATTGATCAGGTTCTGGGCCTTCGTATGGGGGCGGATGATTATATAGGGAAGCCTTTTTCTCAGCGTCTGCTGCTTGAACGTATCCGGGCCTTGCTACGCCGCACTGAAATGCGGAACCGCAAAGTGGAGCCTGACGAACAAGAGGAAGAGACCATTCTTGTGCGCGGTGACCTAGTGCTCGATTCGCTGCGCCATAGTGTGACATGGAAAGGCAATGATGTTGTTTTGACGGTTACTGAGTTTCTTATTTTGCAGACGTTGGCGGAACACCCTGGCCATGTGAAAAGCCGTGACCAGTTGATGGACGCTGCTTATTCAGATGATGTTTACGTGGATGACCGGACAATCGACAGCCATATCAAACGCTTGCGTCGGAAATTCCGCGTTGCCGCAGAAGATTTTGCATCCATTGAAACGCTTTACGGCGTAGGCTACCGCTATAAGGATAGCTAAATCTGTTTTAGGAGGCTGCGTCGTCCCTTAGTTTGAATACATCGCCTAACCACCAAAGACATGTAAGCCCGCGCCACTATACGCGCGGGTTTTCACCGTTGATGTTCCGCATTATGGCGGTGAATGCCTTTGCGCTTGTGATCCTTGTGGGCAGTGTACTGTATCTTAACCAGTTTAGGCAGAAGTTGATCGATGCCCGGGTTTCCAGCCTGCAGGTCCAGGCGGCGATCATATCTGGAGCACTCGCAGAATCTGCAGCTGACGGCCAGGAAGATGCCACTGACGTTGATAGTGCCGACGCCCGCGTAATCCTAACACGGTTGGTAGGCCCCACAAATAACCGGGCACGTCTTTTTGCTGTATCAGGTAGAATGACAGCTGACAGCCGGTTTTTAGCGGGCGACAAGAAACTTATCGAAGAGCCTCTGCCGCACATTGATTACAAGCCGTCTTTCATGGAAAGCATGGAAGAAACCCTGCACCGGGTTCTTGATAATTTTACCCAGAAAATCGACGCACCGCCCAGTATTGATCGGCCGGGCATGGCTGCCAGTGATTTCATTGAAGTGCAATCTGCGCTGAAAGGCATTGCATCTGTTCAACTTAGGAAGCGAGCCGACGGCAAACTAGTGATCAATGTTGCCGTGCCTATTCAAAGGTACCACCGGGTGCTTGGCGGGTTCCTGTTAACCGCGCAAACAGGCGATATCGACTTTATTGTTCGGGCAGAACAGATACTTACCGTGAAAGTATTTATAGGTGCCTTACTGGCAACGGTTTTATTGTCGTTCTTCCTCGGGCGTACGCTGGTGCGGCCCATCCGTATTTTGGCGCGGGCCGCTGAACGTGTAAGGCGCGGGGTCGGTCGGGACGAGCGCATTCCCGAATTTGCCAATAGGCTTGACGAAATTGGTGATTTGTCGCGCTCGCTCTCAGATATGACGGGTGCCCTTTATAAGCAGATCGATGCGGTGGAGCGGTTCGCGGCTGATGTGGCCCACGAAATCAAAAACCCGCTAACGTCGATGCGCAGTGCGCTTGAGACAATGGAAATTGCCAAAAGCCCAGAGGCGCAGGCCAAATTAATGGCGGTGTTGCATGATGATGTGAGGCGTATTGACCGCTTGATTAGCGATATTTCAGACCTGTCTCGGCTGGACGCTGAGCTGACACGCGGTAAGTCCGGCGCTGTGGATCTCGGTATTATGCTGAATGTACTCGCGAACTCGTACCGCACGACCCGCAATGCAGAGGGTCATACGCTCAGTTTTCCTGATCAGGAAGCCGGGATTTATCTGGTGCACGGTATTGAATCCCGGTTAGGACAAGTGTGGCGTAATCTGATTGATAATGCGCTAAGCTTTAGCCCTGAAGGTGGTAGAGTATGGGTGGAAATTGGTCTCAAGCAGCGCTTCATTGTATGCACTGTAGAGGACGAAGGTCCTGGCGTGCCGGAAGGGGCGGAGGACAAAATTTTTAAACGCTTCTATTCAGAGCGGCCCGAGCAGGAACAGTTTGGTTGCCATTCGGGTCTTGGCCTTTCCATTTGCAAGCAAGTGATTGAGGCACACGGTGGCCGGTTAATGGTAGAAAACCGAACGAATGATGTGGGCGAAATGCTGGGTGCGCGCTTTATCGTGCGCTTGCCACTTATGGCGCTGGATATATCCCGGTCTAAATAGGGCAAGAAAGCTGCAATGAAACAGATACACGGTACGGCAATTGATATTGCGGGGAAGGGCGTTCTTCTTCTGGGCGTGTCTGGCTCAGGAAAATCTGATGTTGCACTCCGGCTTATGGATAGGGGCGCTGTGCTAATCGCTGATGATCAAGTTGAACTCTCTCTAGTATCAGATAAGGTCTATGCGACGGCGCCCAAGTCCTTGCGTGGGTACATTGAGGTGCGGGGGCTTGGTATTACATCTGTGCCGGTTAGTGGCGGTTCGATGATTGCGCTGGTAGTGGAATTGGTGCCGTCTGCCGAAGTACCCAGGCTTCCTGAGGTGTTGTATAAAGACATGGTTGGTCAAAAAATTCCGCTTATTCGCTTAAATGCATTTGAAGTTTCCACACCAATTAAAATAGAGTTGGCCGTAGGGGACGAGCGACGAATCGGTGGAGAGGGACCCGGTGACAGAAAATAACGGGAATAAAGCTGCTGCTGCGGCAAAGGATGCGGACGGATCTGCACCCGTAAAATACCAGCTTGTCATTGTCACAGGTTTATCTGGCGCCGGAAAATCAGCGGCACTGCATTCATTTGAAGATATAGGCTATCAGGCAGTGGATAATTTGCCGTTAGCCATGCTCGACGCACTACTAGATCAAGCCGCGCTCAAAGAAGAGCCGGCGCCGATTGCAGTGGGGATCGATTCCCGGACAATGCATTTCTCACCTGAACTTTTCGCTGAAACAATGCGGCGGGTGCGGACTAGGCCGGAAATTCAACTACATGTGCTTTTTATGGATGCGTCAGATGACGTGTTGATGAAGCGTTTTTCTGAGACACGGCGACCGCATCCCCTAGGTGAAGGCCAGTTGTTACGACTGGCCATAACGCAAGAGCGGAAAATGATGACCGCGGTGCGCGAAAATATAGACGGTATTCTAGATACCAGCGCCCGCACTAGTAGCGAAACCCGAAGTATTTTAAGGCGCCGGTTCGCGGGCGATAAAGGTCCGCAGCTTGTGGTGACTTATATGTCTTTTGGGTTTGCGCACGGTGTGCCACGCGATGCTGATCTGGTGTTTGACGTAAGGTTCCTCCGCAACCCGCACTATGTTGACGAGTTAAGGCCGCTTACGGGCAGGGACAAAGGTGTCGCGAATTATGTGCGCGCGGATGAAGGATTTGATAAATTCATCGCTAAACTTGAAGACATGATCAGCTTTTTATTGCCGCGGTACCGCGATGAAGGCAAAGCCTATGTTACCATTGCTTGTGGCTGCACTGGCGGTCGGCACCGGTCGGTTGCGGTGATCGAAGCTTTGGCAGGAATGGGCGCAATTGAAGACATGACCGTAAACTTATACCACCGGGATCTTGACCGGGAACGTTAGACAGGTGAATACTACACATTAGGGCTTTTGAATTAAGCCTGACGCTAGAGTGGGCGCTAGAGTAACTGAGGAAGACTTGATGATTGGAATGGTTCTGGTAACGCATGGTCGGCTTGCGGATGAGTTTGTCTCCGCGACGGAACATGTTGTGGGGGCACAGGAACAAATGCGAGCGATATGCATTGGTCCGGATGATGATATGGAACAACGCCGTCAGGATATTATGGACGCCGTGAAAGATGTCGATAGCGGCAGCGGTGTTGTACTGCTCACTGATATGTTCGGTGGTACGCCTTCAAATCTTGCCATCTCGCTCCTCAAAAAAGACCAAACCGAAGTGATTGCCGGCATTAATTTGCCGATGTTGATCAAGCTTGCAAGCGTACGCCGTGGCTCATCCCTACAAGAAGCAGTTGACGCAGCAAAGGAAGCTGGGCTGAAGTATATTAACGTCGCCAGCCAAGTTCTAGGTTCCTGATAAGGTGACGGTAGTTTCGGATAAATTTGAGCGTGAAGTTATCATTTGTAATCGTCGGGGTTTGCATGCTCGGGCTTCAGCAAAGTTCGCCAGAGAGGCCGGAAGCTTTAAGGCGGCCGTTCACGTGCGAAAAGACGGTGCCGAAGTAACTGGCACATCCATTATGGGCTTGATGATGCTCGGTGCCTCGACTGGCGAGAAAATCGCAATATCAGCAATCGGCGATGACGCCGAAGTGGCCCTTGACCGTTTATGCGCCATGGTAAGCGACAAGTTTGGTGAAGGCGAATAGCTGCGTTCAGCAATTGACCGATTTAGCGAACTTTGTTTTCTAGAATAGTTAGGGCTCTTGGGCTCTTGCTATCTCTAGTATTGGCGCACAAAAAAGTTTTAACTTCAGATAGTTGCATGGCGCGGCATGCCAGTGCGCCCTGCCGCGCCTAAATATCAGTATAATATTATATAAAGAATTCTTTATCTTTGCATTGACCGCTGGTATAGATAAACTAAGAAATATTTATCCGTAAGCAGGAGCTTCCATGACCGATTATAAAATTGCTGATATCTCTGGCGCTGACTGGGGCCGGAAAGAAATAAATATCGCAGAAACTGAGATGCCGGGCCTGATGGCGCTGCGGGCAGAATATGGCGAAAGCCAGCCGCTTAAAGGCGCGCGCATTGCGGGCTGCCTGCACATGACAATTCAGACGGCTGTGTTGATCGAAACGCTAACTGCTCTTGGCGCAACGGTGCGTTGGTCGAGCTGTAACATTTTCTCAACTCAGGATCACGCTGCTGCTGCAATGGCTGCTTCAGGCATTCCGGTTTTTGCTTGGAAAGGCGAAACAGAAGAAGAAGCTGCATGGTGTATTCACCAAACCATTAAAGGCCCGGACGGCTGGACACCAAACCTGATCCTTGATGACGGCGGCGATCTGACGATCATGATGCACGATGATTATCCAGAATTGATGGATGATGTGCGCGGCGTATCTGAAGAAACCACCACTGGCGTGATGCGCTTGTACGAAATGGCGAAAGAAGACCGTCTTTTGGTACCTGCCATTAACGTCAATGACAGCGTAACCAAATCCAAGTTTGATAACCTATACGGTGTTCGCGAAAGCCTGGTTGATGGTATTAAGCGGGCAACGGACGTGATGCTTGCGGGCAAGATCGCTGTTGTGTGTGGCTACGGTGATGTGGGCAAAGGATCCGCAGAATCGCTTCGCAGCCAGGGCGCGCGCGTACTGGTTACTGAAATTGATCCGATTTGCGCGCTTCAGGCAGCGATGCAGGGATACGAAGTAACAACAATGGACGAAGCCGCTGCACTCGGCGATGTGTTTGTAACGGCGACTGGCAACAAAGATGTGATCACGCTTGATCATATGCGTGTCATGAAAGATCGTGCCATCGTTTGTAATATCGGCCACTTTGACAGTGAAATTCAGATCGCAGCACTTGAAAACCTGAAGTGGGAAGAAGTGAAGCCACAAGTGGACGAAGTTGTGTTCCCTGACGGTAAGCGTCTGATCGTACTGGCGAAAGGTCGCCTTGTAAACCTGGGTTGCGCTACTGGCCACCCAAGTTTTGTTATGTCAGCGTCCTTTACCAATCAGGTGTTGGCGCAACTTGAACTGTGGACAAATACTGCCGCTTACAAGCGTGATGTTTATGTATTGCCGAAGCATCTGGACGAGAAAGTTGCCAGGCTTCATCTTGCTAAACTTGGTGTAAAGCTAACCGAGCTGAGCGGTGAGCAAGCTGACTATCTTGGCCTTAAAGTCGAGGGTCCGTTCAAGCCAGAACATTACCGTTATTAGGAGATCCCATGAACGCCATTGATAAAAAATTAGCTGCCAAAACTTCAGGGAACGCCAGTATGAGTGATTATCTTTTTACCAGTGAGTCTGTATCTGAAGGCCATCCGGATAAAGTGGCCGATAGAATATCAGACGGCATTGTGGATTTATATCTTGGCGCTGCACCTGAAGCTCGTGTCGCTGCTGAAACAATGGTGACAACCAACCGCATTATTGTGGCTGGTGAAGTGCGTGGCCCTGACAGTATTAAAGCAGACGACGTTGAACAAGTTGTGCGCGACGCGGTCAGGGAAATTGGCTACGAGCAAGATGGTTTTCACTGGAAGCACGCTTCTTTTGAGAACTATCTGCACGAGCAATCTGCAGATATTGCCGCGGGCGTTGATGCTAGTGGCAATAAAGATGAAGGCGCTGGCGATCAGGGCATTATGTTTGGGTATGCTTGCGACGAAACCGAAAGCTTAATGCCTGCGCCGATTGATCTGTCGCACCGCATTTTGAAAGCTTTGGCCAAAGCACGTCACGCTGATCCCGCTTCTGCGCTTGAGCCTGATAGTAAAAGCCAGGTCACGCTCCGTTATGTGGACGGTAAGCCAGTGGGCGCCGCCAGCATTGTTGTGTCGACGCAGCATAAAGAGACTGTAACGCAAGAAGACCTGCGGGAATTGGTGCGCGGCCATGTGGAAGGTATTCTGCCTGAAGGCTGGATGTGCCCAGAAGAAGAGTTCTACGTAAACCCAACAGGCAACTTTGTTATTGGCGGACCCGACGGTGATTGTGGTCTTACGGGCCGTAAGATCATCGTTGATACTTACGGCGGTGCAGCCCCGCACGGTGGCGGCGCCTTCTCAGGTAAAGACCCGACAAAGGTTGATCGTTCAGCGGCCTATGCTTCGCGTTATCTTGCGAAAAATGTTGTAGCTGCTGGGCTTGCAAGCAACTGTACTATTCAGCTTGCCTATGCCATCGGCGTTTCCAAGCCGCTGGCAGTGTATGTGGATCTATGGGGTGATAACCCTGACGTGGACCCAAAACGCCTTTCTGAGGTGTTGCAGAGCATGGTGAATTTAAGCCCGCGCGGCATCCGTGAGCACCTAAGTCTTAGCCGGCCAATTTATGCGCGCACTGCAGCCTACGGCCATTTCGGTCGCAATCCCACCGATGACGGAGGCTTCTCTTGGGAGCGTACCGATCTTGTGGAAGCTCTGAAGTCTGAGTACGGCCTTTAACTGGCATACGTAATCTTATGAAATTACCCTCTAAGGCCCTTGTTCTAAGGGGGTAATTTAGGCTAGTCTTCTGGCGAGTTATGGTCCGTAGGAGAGCCGGGATATGTTTGAAGCGGGTTGGTCAACAATTGGCCTCATAGTCGTAATTGCTGTAGCCGTGCTCTTATGGTTTGGCTTAAGTCTATACGGGTTCTGGCGCGCTGGCCGCATGACAGACCGGGCGAGATCTTTGCAAGATCTAACCAGCTTCCTTGATACAATGATCAAAACTGATCATCGGTTCCCGATTTGGATTTGGCCGGATGGCCGCCTTCAGGCAGATTCTGGCGCCTTGGCCTTGGTGGGCTTGCCCGACACCGTATCGGATTTAAGTGATTTGGCGGGTAGCGACGGGATAGGGCTGCCGCGTGAAACTATTGACCAATTGCGAGCAGGACTAGAGGAAGGCCAGGTCGTGCCTACTCCTCTCGTCGTTCACCGCGGTGCTAATCAATCTCGTCTTATCATCGATATGCAGTGGTTGCCGTCAAAGGATGCGCGTTGGCCGCACGGTATAATGTGGTTAGAAGAATCGCTGGATCACTTGGCGCCGAGCGGTAAAAAAAGCGTGCGGGCGCTCGAGCTTCGGTGGAAGGATCTGGTGCGCGCCTTCAATAGTTTGCCTTATCCGGTATGGAGCCACGGCATAGATGGTCAGCTTCAGGAAGCGAACCACGCCTACGTGAGTGCCGTAGACGCAGAAAATATAACCGAAGTAACCACGCGCGGCTTACAGCTTTTTGGCCATGGTGGGCGTAGTGTTGTTGCGCAGGCACGGGCAACGGGATCGCCAGTACGGGAACGCAGGTTCGGTGTGATCGATGGCCAGCGCAGGGCATTCACGGTTACCCACACGCCGATTGATGATAACGGCACTATTCTCTCTATCGCGGTTGATGTAACCGGGGAGGAAGAGGCGCTTTCCGAACTGTCACGGGTACTCGAAAGCCAGTCAGAAACTTTGAATAGATTGCGTAGCCCTGTGGCCATATTTGGTTCAGGCCAAACATTGCGCTTCTACAATAGTGCTTTTGCTCGGCTTTCGCAGGTAAGTGAAGATGCCTTGTCGAGTGAAATTGTGCACAGCGAACTGCTTGATTTAATGCGGGACCAACGGCGTTTACCAGAACAAATTGATTTCCCTAAATGGAAAGCTGGCATTCTGAAGCATTACACCGATCTGTTGGAGCCCTTCGAGGAAATGTGGCATTTACCAGACGGCACGGCGCACCGGGTAGTCACCCAGCCCCACCCGCTTGGCGGCCTTTTGATCCTGTTTGAAGACGTGACCGATAGGTTGGCGTTGGAACGCTCCTATAATACATTGATCGCGGTGCAGCAGGAAACACTTGATAACATGCATGAGGGCATTGCTGTGTTCGGTACGGACGGTAGGTTGCAATTGTCGAACCCTGCTTTCAAAGAGATCTGGCATCTGAACGAAAGTGAAATATCGGGCAGGCCGCACTTAACTGCCTTTGTCGAGGCCATTGAAGCACAC
The DNA here is from genome assembly GCA_002401685.1 of Kordiimonadales bacterium. Lineage (GTDB taxonomy): Bacteria > Pseudomonadota > Alphaproteobacteria > Sphingomonadales > Kordiimonadaceae > Kordiimonas. The sequence goes on along the minus strand of NVTU01000043.1, from coordinate 15,234 downwards.
AATGAGCTCGCAGATGATAAAGAACATTTCATCTCGGATTTGGCGGCGTTGGTAGCTGAACGCAAACATAAAACCGGGCGCCTCAGGCACAAAAATGGCCGGGTGGTGGATGTAGCAATTGTGCCTCTGCCGGACGGCGGCGTGATGCTGACGCAGAGCGATATCACCGATACTTTTAAGGTTGAGCAGGCGCTGAGGGAGCGTTCGAATGCGCTGGAAGCGGCAGACAGACTTAAAAGCGAATTCATTACCAACATGTCTTATGAGCTGCGCACACCGCTGAACTCAATCTTTGGCTTTGCGGAAATGCTTGATCAACGCATTTTCGGCGACTTGAACGACCACCAGGCCGATTATATCCGCAATATCCTAACGGCTGCTGGCGAGCTGAAAGAGCTTATCTCCAGCGTGCTTGATCTTGCCGTCATCGAGGCCGGAGAGGTTAGGTTGGAGATCGCCCGCTGTAACGTTGCCGAAGTGTTGCGGGAAGCCGCGGGCTTGGCACAGGACTTGGCGCGCAAAGTTGATATATCGCTGGTGCTCGATCCGGACATAGATGTAGGTGTTATCCAGGCCGACGAACGACGGCTTAAACAGGCGTTCTATAATATGGCATCGACGATGCTGAGTTTCGCCCGCTACGGCGGCGAGCTAACGATCGACCTTGAAGGCAATAAGGATCATATCCGCGTCGCGATTACGAATGAAGATTCCGGCCTGGCCCCGCGTGAGCGCGATCGGCTGATTGCTGCTGTGGAAATGGGCGCGTCTCCTGGCGTTCGCCGCACAACAGGACTCGATCTTTCGCTTGTGCGCAGTATCGTTGGCTTGCACGGCGGCGGGATTGATCTTGCCCCTTATCAGGAGGAGGGCTTGATATTGAGCTGTAGTCTGCCGCGCGAACAGCCAGAAATGCCTGACCCCGAGCAATTGGCACGGGAACTAAGCATGGCCACTATTCTGTGATTGAGATTTTCTGCAAGAACCAACGAGCCACAGAGAATGTCGCTGAAACACTAGCTGAGCGGGCAAATGGCGGAGACCTGTTTGCGTTAACTGGTGATCTCGGTGCCGGAAAAAGCACGTTTGCTCGCGCATTCATTCGCGCAGCGCTCGAAGACCCTGACGCAGATGTCCCAAGTCCTACGTTTACGCTAGTACAAAGCTATGCTGCCACGCCGGAAATTCACCATACAGATCTGTACCGTTTGAAAGACCCGGACGAAGTATACGAGCTCGGGCTTGATGAAGAACGTGATACATCTGTGCTGCTCGTTGAATGGCCGGACAGAATGCCGGGTGATTGGTGGCAAGGTGCGCTTGAGATAACGCTGAAGCGTGAGGGAAAAGCCACTGAAGCGGGCGACGAAGCACGGCGGTTAACCTTCAAAGGTGATCAAGGCCGCTGGCAGGACCTGCTTGCAGGATTACTATGATGCATGGCAGTAAAGCAATGATACTTGCGGCCGGGCTTGGTAGCCGCATGGGCACCCTTAGCGATACACTGCCCAAACCGCTGGTGCAGGTTAAAGGTATTACCTTGCTCGACCGTCTGCTGGCCCATGCCACCTTGGGCGGCGTGCAGCAAACCGTGGTAAATGTTCATCATTTGGCGGATCAGATTGAGGCTCACTTGTCTCGGAAAGTTGGGTCAGGTCAGGTGCTGATATCTGACGAACGAGACGCACTGCTTGAAACCGGAGGCGGTGTTAAAAAAGCTCTTAGTCTGCTGGGTAATGATCCCTTTTTTGTGCTCAATTCAGATGCGCTGTGGGTTGATGCCGCTGAGAAGCAGCTAAACTTAATTCGAGCGGCCTGGCAGCCAAAAAAGATGGATGTGTTATTGCTTTTGGTACCCACGGAAAACGCGCTCGGCTATGATGGCGTCGGTGACTTTTTTGCGGGTGTTAGCGATCCTTCAAGTAAAGTCCGTTCAGTGCAGTTTCGAGACGATGCCGAAAGAGCGCCATTTATGTTTGGTGGTGTGCAGCTAGTCGAACCTAGCTTATATAACGGCATGCCGGACGGCGCTTTTTCCAACCGCGAAATATTCAGAAAGGCTGTCGCCGCAGGCCGCTTGTACGGTATAGAAATAGACGGCCACTGGATGCATGTAGGCACACAAGAAGCCATCGGCGAGGCAGAAAAGAAACTGAATGAATTGGGCGCTGCCTAGCATGAGCATGTCACCAAATATATATACAATCGACCCTTCCGTTTCTTTCATGGACGCGCTTGTTAGCGGCTTGCTTACGGAAGCGGGCGGCGATCCGCTGAAGCTCAGCAGCGTGACTGTATTGGTCCCAAACAGGCGCGCGCAGCGGTCGCTTCAGGAAGCATTTTTACGGGCGCTTGAGCACCGTACGACCCTACTGCCGATGATACGGGCAATTGGCGATGTTGACGAGGATGAAGTGACGTTTCTCGGCGCGGGCATTGGACTAGACCCGTCTGAAATTCTGCCGGCTGTACAACCTGTGCGCCGTCAAGTGATGTTGATGCGCTATGTCATGGCGTGGGGCGGTTTTGGGCAGACGCTGGCCCCAGCACAGGGTTGGCGGTTGGCCGGTGAGCTGGCGCGCTTTATGGATCAGGTCGATACAGAAGGGCTGTCCTACGGCGAACTAGCGTCTCTCGTCCCTGAAAGTTTGGCTAGCCACTGGGATGTAACGCTTGAATTTCTGAAAATCGTAACTGAGACCTGGCCGCAAATCATGGCAGATGAAGGCACGCAAAATCCCGCTGTCCGGCGTGATACTTTGCTGCATATGCTGGCGGCTGCCTGGGCAGCAAAACCGCCTAAAGGCCAAGTGATTGCTGCTGGCTCGACGGGTTCGATCCCGGCTACTGCTAATCTTCTGAAAACTGTCGCCTGCATGCCGAACGGCAAGCTTGTATTGCCGGGTTTCGACAGGGACATGAGCGACGAGGTGTGGGCCAGCATGGATCCTACACATCCGCAATCCATGATGAAAAACCTGATTGAGGTAATCGGTGCAAGCAGGCATGAAGTTGAGTTATGGCCAAGTGTTTCGGCTGCGAATCAGCCTACCATCCAGCGCGCTGGTTTTCTTCGGGACGCAATGTTGCCTGCAGACTTAACCCGGGCATGGCGGTCGCTTGGTTATAGCGGTACAGCAGACCAGGATCTGTTCGGCGACATGCAGGCGATTGTTGCCCCGACCCGCCGTGATGAAGCGGACGCTATCGCCGTTTTAATGCGGGAGACACTGGAAGTTTCCGGCAAAACCGCAGCCCTAATTACGCCAGATAGGCAACTTGCGCGGCACGTCAGGGCCAGCCTACAGCGCTGGTCAATCGATATCGACGATTCGGGTGGTGACCGCGTGCTCAATACAGTTCCAGGCCGGTTGCTGGCCCTGATAGCGGATGCAGTATCCGATAATATGGGGCCAGTGGCGCTGCTCGCATTGTTGCAGCACCCACTGGTTTGTGGGGGTCAGACACGTAGGCAGCATTTGAAAATGGTGAGGGCGCTAGACAGGGATGTGCTACGCGGCGTACGCCCAGCCGGCGGGCTTGAAGGGTTGCTTGACCGGGCACAGCAAGCAATTGCGGATAGCCGGAAGAAATTTGGCGAGGATGATTTAACCGCCTTGACGGCAGTTGTGGGTGTTATCGAGCCGCTTATGAAGTGCTTGAAGGATACGCCGATCCTTGCAGAAATATTAAAGGCGCATATCCAGTGTGCGGAGGCACTGGCCGCGAGCGTTGAGACTGAAGGTGATCAGGTTTTATGGGCGGGAGATGCAGGCCATGCACTTGCCGAAGCTGTGGCCGAGCTGATTGAAGAAACCGGATCTCTAGCGGACATTTCAGCTGGCGGATATGCCTCTTTGTTCGCTGAAATTCTCTCGCCAAAAGTAGTGCGACCCGTATGGCGAAAACACCCACGGCTTAGTATCTGGAGCCCGCTTGAAGCTCGTTTGCAGCGCACAGACATTATGATCCTCGGCGGCTTGAATGAGGGCGTTTGGCCCGGTGAAATTCAAAGCGACCCTTGGATGAACCGGACGATGCGGGCGGAATTTAAACTGCCACCGCTCGAACGGCGCATTGGCCAGTCTGCGCATGATTTTATGCAGGCGGCGTCTGGCGGCACGGTTTATATGACACGAGCTAAAAAGGTAGACGGCTCGCCTACTGTTCCCAGCCGCTGGTGGTTTAGAATTGAAGCGCTCGCGGGGCGACCAATCCCTGCTGCCAACCAGTATCTGGCGTGGGCCGAAGCTTTGGCCGAAAGCCCGCGTTTGCCGATGTTGCAGCCACCCGCGCCGACGCCGCCGCTTAGCGCGCGCCCCAAAAGGCTTTCGGTAACACAGGTCGAAACTTGGATGCGCGATCCGTACGGGCTATATGCGAATAAAATCTTAGGCCTTAGAACACTTGATCCAGTGGATGATCGGCCAACGGCTTCTACTAAAGGCACGTTGCTGCACGAAGCGTTGGAACTGTTCCTCAAAGAACCCGGCCCGAAGTTTGGCGAAGAAGGGCTTGACCGAATGATCGCTGTCGGGCGGCGCGTCTTCTCCCATGTAATTACCCAGCCTACAGTATATGCCTTCTGGTGGCCCCGGTTTGAAAAGATTGCCGAATGGTTTGTGGCTAATGAAGAAAAACGTACAGAGAAATACGAAGTCGCTGCCGTCGAGGTTCGCGCAGAAGTGCTGCTACCCGGAGAAGACTTCACTCTTGTCGCCAAAGCCGACCGAATTGACCGTATCAAAGAAAATGGCACCCTTCAGGTGATCGACTATAAGACGGGCAACGTACCCTCCGCAAAGCGGGTGGCCGCAGGATTTGCCCCGCAGCTGCCACTGGAAGCGTGGTTGGCGCAGCAGGGCGGGTTTGAGGGCTTGCCCGCAACCTCAGTCAGCGACCTGATCTACTGGGAGCTAAAAGGCGGCGACCCTGTTCAGCAGCAGAAGAAGCCAGTGAAGGATGTCGACCATACGGTAGAGGCCGCTATTCAGGGCTTGTACGAATTGGTGCAGGTATTTTCAGCTGAAAAAACGCCCTACCTTTCGAACCCGCGACCGAAGGAAGCAGGCTACGGCGATTATGATCATCTTGCCCGCGTTAAAGAATGGCGCGGCGGTAGTGATCCCTTTAGCGAAGAAGGGGACAGCTGATGGCCGAACAGCGCATGACAGAGGCGCAGGCATGGGCCACGCATCCTGAGCTCACCGCGTGGGTGGGCGCATCTGCAGGCACAGGGAAAACGCACGTGCTAACAGCGCGCGTATTACGGCTTATGCTAACGGGCACTCGGCCCGAGAATATCATCTGCCTAACATTCACGAAAGCTGCAGCGGCGGAAATGACCAACCGTATTTTTGCGGAACTCGGAAGCTGGACTTTAATGTCTGACGAGAAGCTGGCTTCTGAAATTCGCCGCCGAACAGAAGAACTACCGGACGAAGAGATGCTGACCCGTGCGCGGCAACTATTTGCGGAAGTACTTGATCTGTCGCCGGGGCTGCAAATCCAAACATTTCACAGTTTCTGCCAGTCGCTTTTGGGGCGTTTTCCACTAGAAGCAGGTATGGCTCCGGGGTTTGACGGCGTAGACGAAAGTGAGGCCCGAGATCTGATGGCCTCAGCCAAAGATGAAATGCTATCGTCCACACGCAAAGCCACGATGAAACCGCTCGCCCGGGCACTTAGCCATGTGGCAAAATTGGTGACAGAAAACACCTTTGATGAAGTGATTGACCGTTTGTCTTACGATGCGGCGATGCTAGCACGAGCTGAGACTGCATACGGTGGCCCGGACGGTGTGGCTTCCGCGCTGTACCGTGCGCTCGGTTTGACGCCAGGCGATACAGAAGATCGCGTTCTAATTGCCGCGATGCCAGATAAGGCCTTTGATGTTTCGGGTGTTCGGGCGCTTGCAGGCGCGATGGCTGGGGGCAGTAAAAAAGAGAAAGAGGGCGCGGCGGCACTGCATGCCTTTCTGGCAGCAGACGAGACCGAGCGTTTAGATCTAATCAGCGCTTATACTCTCGTTTTCCTGACGACAAAAAATGCTGCGCGCGCACGGGTAGCCAATAAAGGCACGGTGGAAGCTGATCCGGGCCTGTTCGATATAATCGAAGCCGAACAGCAGCGGATGCAGCACATTGCTGAACACCGCATGCGGATCAAGGCGGCGGCAGCGACGGCGGCGTTGCTGCAGTTGGGGCTCGCGCAACTTGCAGGGTACCGGCGCTTGAAAGCAGAGCGCGGCCTTGTGGATTTTGACGACATGATTGAGCGCACTGTCTTGCTTTTCCAGCAAGCAGACGCCGCGCCGTGGGTGCTATTTAAACTCGACAGTGCCGTTGAACATATCCTTGTGGATGAAGCGCAAGATACCAACCGTGACCAATGGCGGGTTGTTGAGGCTTTGTCATCGGAGTTTTTCACCGGCGCTGGTGCGTCCGATAAAACCCGAACCTTGTTTGCTGTGGGCGATGCAAAACAGTCCATTTTTTCGTTCCAGCGCGCAGACCCGAAAGAGTTTATTGCGGCAAGAGACAGGGTGTTCCGCCGTGCGCACGAAGCTGGCTTGCCTGCTGAGGCTGTACCCCTGAACCAGTCGTTCCGGTCGGGTGAAGCGGTGCTGTCGCTGGTGGATGCGGTGTTTGACGCGGATGCGACGGCATGGCGGGGCCTATCACCTGACGGCGAAATTGTTCGCCACGATTATAGCAGAAAGGGACATGCTGGCCTTGTAGAGCTGTGGCCGCTTGAGGTGCCCGAGGACAAGGCGGACGACGATGCTGCCGAATGGGAAATGCCGCTGCTGCAGGAAAGCGTGGATGACGCCGAGCAGCGCACTGCATGGCGGATCGCCCGGCGGATAAGCCAAATGCTAATGCGGGACGAAGAACTTACGTCAAAAGGCAGGCCGATTCGCGCTGGCGATATACTAGTTCTGGTGCGCAGGCGTACGGCTTTTGTTGACCATCTGGTGCGTGCACTTAAATCGCTGGCCGTGCCAGTAGCCGGGCGGGACCGCATGGTACTGGCGGACGAACTTGCGGTGATGGACCTGATGGTGCTGGCGCGTTTCGCCTTGCAGCCAACCGATGATCTCAGTTTGGCAACGGTGCTGAAAGGCCCGTTTTTTGGCCTAGATGATGAAGCATTGTTCGAGCTGGCGTATGGCCGAAAAGGCACCTTATGGCAATCACTGGACGCTAAAGCCGGTGACATCAGATTTGCAGCTGCGGCTTCCATGTTGAAAGACTTGCTCCGAATAATAGACGTGAAAACACCATTTGAATTCTTAAGCTATGTGCTGACTGACAGGGGTGGCCGCAAACAGCTGGTGGCCCGGCTGGGCAGTGAAATTCATGACCCGGTGGATGAGTTCATAGAGGAAGCGTTGCGGTTTGAGCTTTCTGGTACCGCGTCGATGCAGGCCTTCGTGCACAGTGTTGACCGCGGCGGCTTACAGATCAAACGCGACTTAGAGGCTGCGGGCGATAATGTACGCATTATGACCGCCCACAGCGCCAAAGGCCTGCAGGCGCCAATCGTCTTTTTGTCTGATCTTGTTGGGTTGCCCAACACAATACGGGAGACCCGAATACTGCCGATTGAAAGTGCGACAGAAGGCTTGCCGCCACTCCCGTTCTGGACCTCTCCTGCTAAGGATCTGCCTTTCACGACTGCGATGAAAGACGAAGTGAAAGAACGGCAATTGGCGGAATATAGGCGACTACTTTATGTGGCGATGACACGGTCTGAAGACAGACTTTATGTTGCCGGTTGGCAGGCAAAAGGCGAGCCTGACCCAAACTGTTGGGCCAATGCAATCGCTGAAGGATTCGAGCGGATCGGCGCTGAACACCTGATGTCAGGTGATATTGAGGTGAGCCGTTTCACTATTAGGCAAACGGCAGACGTTACCGATGAGATAAGGGCACAGAAACAAGCGGATAAACCTGAAAATCCAGCATGGCTATTCGCGGAATTGCCGGATGAACCCAGCCCGATGAAACCGTTGATGCCGTCTCGCCCGGACGAAGAACCCGCAGTTTCGAGCCCACTGGTACGCAGCGATGCGAAGCGTTTCCAGCGTGGGCGCTATATTCACGCGATGCTTCAGTGGATGCCTGAAATCCCAATTGGGCTGAGAGAAGCTGCAGCGATGCGCTATCTTGGGGGGGCTGCGAAGGAGCTTGACCCCACGCAGTGCACGCAGCTTTGGCAAGAGGTCTCCTCCGTTTTGACGCAGGCGCCCTTCGCAGAGCTTTTTGGTCCGGATAGCCAAGCGGAAGTGCCGATCACCGGCATTGTCTCAAATCGCGCGGTATCTGGGCAGGTGGACCGGCTTATCGTGACAAGCACAGATGTGCAAATCGTCGACTATAAAACCAACAGGCCGCCACCGCGGGACGCAAGCGGGGTGCAGGACATCTATTTGAGGCAGATGGGACTTTATACGCGCATCCTTGAAGTCATCTATCCAGACAAAACTATTCGTGCCTGTTTGCTGTGGACAGATGCAGGCCGATTGATGGAGTTACCAAAAACCTTGATGAATGAAGCACTTACGCGCGCAGGCCTTTAGGCTATATATAGCGTATGTTCACTCATTTGTGACTAAACCTTGACGGTGACTAGGTGCGTACCTATTTTAGACAACTGAATGACACCAAGCCTGTAACCCTGAGCTTTGTGCGGGATTAGAAAGAGTAGAGACTATGGCCACTATTGCAGTAACAGATGAAAATTTTGAAGAACTAGTTCTGAAATCCGACAAGCCAGTTGTTGTTGATTTCTGGGCTCAGTGGTGCGGACCATGTAAAATGATCGGCCCAATTCTGGAAGAAATTTCCAATGAGCGTGATGATATCATCATCGCCAAAATGGACATTGACGAAAATCCTGAGAGACCAACTGAATTTGGAGTGCGTTCCATTCCGACGATCCTTGTTTTCAAGAACGGCGAGTCGGTTGCGACGATGATGGGTGCAAAACCGAAAGCGCAGCTCGCAAGCTGGATTGACGGCGCTGTTTAAGCTTTAATTCCTAAGAATTAAGAAAAGGGCGCTATTTGTAGCGCCCTTTTTTATGCCTTGGAGCACCCTATAGAGTGCAAAGGTTTGTTCGGGTACCGCTACTCAGGGCCTCCTCTTGACTGGATCGCAGGCCGAAGTGTGCTTCGCGTTAGAATTCAGGTAAGCTGCCTTCAGCGTAGCAAGCGAGGTGTCTTATGGCCGCACCTAACACCAGCGCAACGGGCGAAGGCGTTGCTGATTTCCTGGATGCCGTGCCGAAGGAGCGCAGAGGCGCAGACGCCACCCAGATGGATGAAATCAACCAGCGCCTGACAGGCTACAAAGGCGAAGTGTGGGGTAGTGTTTCCGTTGGATAGGACAGGTATGTTCAAACTTATGCGGACGGGACAAAGAAGTCCTGGCCACTTTCGGGTTTTGCGCAGCGCAGCACGTCGCTTGTGGTTTCTATGATGCGGAGATTTGGTGAACACTGCGATCTGATGGAAAAGGTGGGTTCATATAAAGCTGGCAAACGCTGCCTTTACATCAATAATTTAGCTAAGGTAGACTTGGCTGTGCTGGAGAAATTGATCATGCGGTCCGTGACCAATATGCGCGAAAAGTATCCGCGTGGCGAAATTTAGAAAGGGAGGGTGAGATGGCTGAACTGAAGACGAAGGAAAACGCCCGAAGTGTTGATGACTTTATCAGTGCTGTTGAGCATGAAAAGCGCCGTGAAGACGCGCGTGTCATGAAAACAATGATGGAACGGATCACTGGCTATTCGGCGACAATGTGGGGATCCAGCATCGTTGGCTTTGGCGCGTACGACTATACCTACGATAGTGGCCACAGCGGCCGTTCCCACCGGACAGGCTTCTCACCACGAAAAGCAGCACTGACCATCTATATTATGGCGGGGTTCAGCGAATACGGAGACCTGATGGCCAAGCTCGGTAAATATAAATCCAGCGTCTCGTGTCTCTATATCAAAAAACTAGAAGATGTGGACTTGGCTGTGCTTGAAGAAATCATTACACGGTCCCTAGCCTTCATGAATGATACATATCCTGAGGGCGATTAATCGTAATATAGGGGACATAACCATGACAGTGTGGATTGCACTTTTTCGCGGCATTAATGTTGGCGGAAATAATATTGTGCCAATGAAAGAGCTGCGCACTTTGCTTGAAGGCATCGGTTTTTCAGGGGTTCAAACCTATATTCAAAGCGGTAACGCGGTTTTTTCCAGCAGCGAGACCAGCGCCGAGAAAATTCGTACGCTTATCCTAAAATCTGTCGAAGAAAAATTTGGATTTACCACGAAAATCATGATGCTGCAGAGGGACGAGCTTGAAGCAGCGGTAAGCGCCAACCCGTTCCCAGAAGGCGAAGCCGACCCAAAAATGCTCCATCTCTTTTTCCTCGGAGCGCGCCCTGAAAATACAGACTTGGCTGTTTTTGACCAGTGGAAAAAAGATAGCGAGAGCATCGCCCTTATAGGGGATGTTTTCTATTTGCATGCGCGCGAAGGCATTGGCCGTTCGAAAACAGCTGAACGCGCCGAACGCTTGCTCGCCGTGAGCGCGACGGCCAGAAACTGGCGGTCGAGCTGCAAGATACTTGAATTGGCTCAATCCGTCTAAATTTGGTTCTTTTTTGTCCAACTAGGCATTTTTGGACAAAACCGTTGCCCTGTTGATTGATTGTTGGCCGGTTTACTGTGGTAGGACGCCCGCTGTTCTGAGGGTGTCACCTGCCAAATAAAGCGACCCGGCGATCAGTACAAAGGGCGGTCGGTCAGCGCGGGCTTTGTCGTTGATCATATGAAGCGCGGCCTCCACATCCTTGGCGACGGTTCCGCTGATGCTCAGGTCGGTTGCGGCTGCTGCGATGGTGCCTGCGCTGGCAGCGCCTTCTTCACCGGGAATATCAACAGCGATCACTTGGTCAATCAGTCCGGCGAGTGGCTTTAGGTAGCCAGGGATGTCCTTATTCCCCATCATGCCTACAATAAGGGTGATTGACCGCTCGACTGGGTCGACCTCGCGCAGGAAGGTTTTTAACACTCGTGCTGCTGCAGGATTATGGCCGCCATCGAGCCACAGATCAGCACTCTCAGGCAATATGCCGTGAAGGTTGGTGCCGCGCAAATCTTGCAGGCGCCCCGGCCATCTCACCCAACCGAGGCCTGCTTTGATGGCAGCGTCGGGGATGCTAACGGCTTTTTGGACGTGTGCCAATGCAATGGCCATACTTGCATTCAGGATCTGGTGATCCCCCACAAGGTTGGGCGACGGTAAATCTAGTACAGATTTCCAGTCTTCATATTGGAAACCACCACCCGGGTTTTTCTCAGCGTTCCAGCCGCCTGTATAATGATAGGGTTTTACCCCGAGCTCGGCCGCAATGCGGTTGATGCATTCCAGCGCTTCTTTTGGTTGGTAGCCTACAACGCACGGCACGCCAGCTTTGATGATGCCTGCTTTTTCGGCGGCGATAACCCCAATGCTATTTCCGAGAAATTGTTCATGGTCCATGCTAATCGGTGTCAGGCCAACCGCTGCAGGCTTTTCGACAACGTTGGTGGCGTCAAGCCTGCCGCCGAGGCCAACTTCTAGAATGCAGAGGTCTGCGGGCGTTTCTGCAAAAGCAAGCAACGCCGCCGCTGTGGTTATCTCGAAAAAGGTGATCGGCTTACCGGCTGCTGCCGTTTCGCAGCGTTCCAGCAGGTCGGTCAGGTGGTCTTCGTCAATGATTTGGCCTGCAACACGAATGCGTTCCGCGAAGCGCACCAAGTGCGGCGAAGTATAAACATGAACCCGGTGCCCAGCGGCCTCTGCAATCGCGCGCAAAGTTGCCGTGGTGGAGCCCTTGCCGTTCGTACCTGCGATGTGGATAACAGGCGGTAATTTTGTTTCAGGATTGCCCAGCGCGGCCAAGATGCTGTGCATACGGCCGAGCGACAGATCAATCTTCTTTGGGTGCAGGCCCATAAGTCGGGCCAGCACCGCGTCGCTTTTAGAGGTGTCGATCGTATGTGACCCTTCAGGCATAGCCTGTGCCTACTCTAAGAAGTTTACTCTGCTGCGATCTTCTGATTATTGCGGCCGCCCATCAGCAGCCCAACTAGCGTCGCTAACTGTGTTGCCATTTCGTGGCGGTGCACAACCATATCAATCATGCCGTGCTCTTTTAGATATTCAGCACGTTGGAAGCCTTCTGGCAGTTTTTCGCGAATGGTTTGCTCAATTACCCGCGCACCAGAAAAGGCGATCATCGCGCCCGGCTCAGAGATATGCACATCACCCAGCATCGCGTAGGAAGCAGAAACGCCGCCCGTTGTTGGGTCTGTAAGAATGACAATATACGGCAGGGATGCATCGCGCAGCATCTGCAACGCAATTGTGGTGCGCGGCATTTGCATCAAGGAGAGAATGCCTTCCTGCATGCGTGCACCGCCTGAGGCCGTGTGCATGATGAAAGGAACGCCGAGTTCTAAAGCTTTGCGCGCTGCAGTGATGATACCTTCACCCAGTGCCGTACCCATGGATCCGCCCATGAAGAAGAAATTCTGTACGGCAACAACCACGGTGTGTCCGCCGATTTTGCCGACGGCGACCTTCAGTGCATCATCGTCGCCAGTGGCAGCACGGGCTGCTTTCAGACGGTCGGTATATTTTTTAGTATCTTTGAACTTAAGCGGGTCAGTTTTAACTGTTGGTAATTCCAGCAGCTGATATTCTTTATTGTCAAAAATACCGTCGAGCCGGTCTTTCGGCGGCACGCGGTCATGATGATCGCAGTGCGCACAAACATACTGATTGGCGATAAATTCTTTTTGAAAAATCATTTGGCCGCAGCTTTTGCATTTGTGCCAGAGATTGTCTGGTGTGCTTTTGGGATTTAGAACCCTTTGAAGTTTAGGCTTAACGTAATTGGTGATCCAATTCATAGGGTATTCCCCTTTCCTTCTACACGTACACTTTTTACACCATCGGCCAGATTGCGGGTAAAGTCCAGAACCTCTTCCGCTAAGCCGGGCCGAACAGTGCCGTCTGCTTCAATGTTTTTTTCGATGATTTCGATGATAGCCGTTCCCACAACGGCGCCGTCTGCAACGCTCGCTACAGCTGCTGCTTGTTCCGGCGTACGGATGCCAAATCCGACAGCCACAGGTAAATCTGTTGATGCTTTAATTCTGCCAACAGCCTCAGCGATTTCGCTGGTGGCGGCTGATTTGCTGCCGGTGGTGCCTGCTACTGCTACATAATAAACGAAGCCGCTTGCGCCGTTCAAAACTGTAGGCAGTCGCGCGTCGTCTGACGTCGGCGTGGCGAGCCGTATAACATCTATATTCCGCTCGGCGGCAGGGATGCGCAGCTCTGCGTCTTCTTCAGGCGGCAGGTCAACAATGATCAGCCCGTCCACGCCAGCCTCGGACGCATCTGCGCAAAACTTGTCGATACCGTACCGGTAAACAGGGTTGAAATAGCCCATTAACACGATCGGAGTGTTGTCATTCCCTTTGCGAAAATCACGGACCATCTGCAGGGTTTGCTTCATTGAAGCGCCTGCTTTCAAAGCGCGCTGCGCAGCTTTGTCAATCGCAGGGCCGTCCGCGGCAGGGTCAGAGAAGGGCATGCCGAGCTCGATGATGCTGGCACCAGCCGCAGGCATTCCGTGCAGGATTTGGCTTGAGACTTCTAAACTTGGATCGCCCGCTTGAATATAGGTGACAAAAGCGGCTTCATTCTTGGCTTTAAGTGCTGCAAAGCAAGGCTGTAAACGTGACATATTTAAGCCCCTAAACTTCTGCGCCGAGCGCACTGGCAACGGTGAAAATATCTTTGTCGCCCCGGCCCGATAGGTTGACGACCATTAGATGATCCTTCGGCAGGGTCGGCGCCAGCTTTGTTACATAAGCAAGCGCGTGGCTGCTTTCAAGCGCCGGGATGATACCTTCTTTAAGTGTGCAGAGCTGAAAAGCTTCAAGCGCTTCATCATCAGTGGCAGACACATAGGTCACCCGGCCGGTTTCGTGTAGCCAGACATGCTCTGGTCCAATGCCGGGGTAATCAAGGCCCGCTGATATTGAATGGGCTTCCTGTATCTGGCCGTCATCATCCTGCAGCAAATAGGTGCGATTACCGTGGAGAATGCCAGGGCTGCCGCCTGCTATTGATGCGGCGTTCTTATCAGTATCGACACCGTGGCCGGATGCTTCAACGCAGTATGCAGCAATGTCAGTGTCGTCCAGAAACGGGTGGATAAGGCCAAGGGCGTTAGAGCCGCCTCCAATGCAGGCTACCAGGCTATCAGGAAGCCTACCTTCGGCTTCCAAAATTTGCTCGCGTACCTCGCGGCCAATCACACACTGAAAATCACGGACCATCATTGGGTAAGGGTGCGGGCCTGCTGCAGTGCCGATGATATAGAAAGTATCGTGCACATTGGTTACCCAGTCGCGCAGGGCATCGTTCATGGCGTCTTTAAGTGTCGCAGAACCCGAGGTAACGGGTTTCACTTCTGCGCCCAGTAAGCGCATGCGGAAAACGTTCGGCTTTTGCCGTTCCATATCCACGGTGCCCATGAAGATAGTGCATTTAAGGCCAAATCGCGCTGCGACAGTGGCTGTTGCGACGCCGTGTTGGCCCGCGCCGGTTTCTGCGATGATGCGGGTTTTACCCATGCGCAGCGCAAGCAGGACCTGGCCGATCGCGTGGTTAATCTTGTGGGCACCCGTATGGTTCAGCTCTTCGCGCTTCAGGTATATTTTTGCGCCGCCCAAATGCTCGGTCAGGCGCTCAGCGTAATAAAGCGGGCTTGGCCGGCCGATATAAGTGCGGTTCAGCTCGTCCAGCTTTGCAAGGTAGGCCGGGTCTTTCATGGCTTCTTGGTAGGCTTTGCCGACCGCATGCAGGGCAGGCATCAGGGTTTCAGACACATATTGTCCACCGTAAATGCCAAATTTGCCTTTTTCGTCAGGCCCGGTGCGGTAGCTATTGCGCGCCATAATACTGCGTACCCATTCTCAAGCGCCGACCTGTGGTCGGCGAACCAGTCATATTGGAGGTCTACTTAACCGCTTTTGCGGCGCTTAGAAAGGCTTTGATGCGCTCTGGCGACTTTTTTCCGGGCGCGCTTTCCACACCAGAGGAAATATCCGTGGCCGTAGCGTCGCTTGCGGCAATCGCCTCTGCAGCATTTTCAAGCTCAC
>NVTU01000042.1 GCA_002401685.1 Kordiimonadales bacterium | reverse complement strand
GGATAGTCCGGTTTGCCTGTCGCTTTTGATTTGGGTGCTATTTTCGGGTTGAGTATCAGTCCGACCGCAATACTTCCGCCGGGCGAGATCTGGCGGTTTTGGCGATATGCACAAAGCTGGTGCCAATCGCCATTGTCATGATCAGCAGCACAGTCACCAGCACAGGGGTTGCATCCAACTCAATTCTGTTGGAATAAAGCGACAAAATCTGGGTATCCAAGAACAGGAATGTCAGCGGTAATGCCAGTGCCAGCGAGATTGTCACCGGCTTGGTAAACTGCCAGACTAGCAGCTGCAAGATCCGGCGGATAGGGGCGCCATGCACCTTGCGGATCGCTACTTCGCGCCGCTTAGATGCCGCCAGATACGCAGTAAGAGCGTAGAGGCCAGCAGCAGCTAGCGTGATGACTATGCTTGTCACCGCAATTAGGAAATAGCGCAGGAATTCAAAGACCTGCAGGGCCTCAGCTTTTACTTCGTTTAGTAATTTAACCTCAACCTGCGCTGATGGGTCAACGGCCTGCCAGGCTTGTTCCAGAGCGCTCAGGTTTATGCTGGCACCCGGTTCAAATAGGATTGTTAAATTCCGTTGGTAATCGTTTTCGACGGAGAACAAGGTTGCTGAAGGCCGGTCAATAGGAATGCCAACTTTGGTGTCCGGCACCACACCAACCACTTCGATGGCAAAGGACGAAAGTGCGAAAGTTTGGCCAACGATTTCACTTGGGTTTGTATAACCCAGTTGGCGCATTGCAGCCTCGTTGACCATATAGCGGTCGGTTCTGGGCCCCTCTTGTGAGCCTTCTTCTGCCTGTACGATTGTATCAGCCACTCTTGTCTCGTCTAGGTAGCGGCCCGCGAGAAGAGGAATATTCAGCTGTTCAAAAAACGCTGTATCCAGTGATACTTTCTGAAAGATTAGATTAGTGCCTACACCTTGGATGTTCATCACAGTGGTGAAGCTGCTCGTAGAATAGGGCATCAAATTATTAAGAGAAACTGACTGAACCCCCGGAAGTTTGCGGATGGTCTGAGCAACTGTCCTATTCATTCCGTCCGTCTCTAAGCGTTGGATCACAGCCATGCGATCAGCATCCACTGGGTGAATGTCATCGATAAGATATTGGTGCTGTTCCTGAATGACGATGAAAACGAGCACTAAAACAGCTACGACCGTAAATTGGGTGCCGACCAAGATTTTCTTAAGCCAGTTGGCGGAGGTTGCCATGGAAAGGGTGCGGTTGATGGAAACGCTTTTAAGCACACCAGAGAATAAAATGATCGGGTAAAGGCTCGAGAGCACGCCAACAACGACAGCGGCAAAAACTAGACCTACCATCAGTTCCATATCCCACATGGCCGAAAAGACAATATTAAAGCCCGTTAATTCGTACAGGCGGGTATAAATGTCCATTGTGAAAATTACCGATATTACCAGTGCTAGAAGGGCGTAGATGGTATTTTCAAAAATGAATTGAATCGTCAGATTAAGTCGATTAGCCCCGAAAATGCGCCGTAAGCCAATTTCGCGGCTACGATTGATCATGCGTGCGCTTGCAAGGCTGATGGCATTTAACACTGCCAAACCGAGTATAAGGCCGCCAAGTATGCGGAAAACGATGGGCCCGTTAATGGGGCCACCTACCGCAGAACCTGTGGCAAATTCAGCAAGCGGCATGGCCCACATGCCCAGGTAAAACAATTCACCAGCATCGTTTGTAAACTCACCGTTGGCAAACAACTGCTCGCTTAGGCGTTTTTCTAAAGTGGCAAGGCTAGTACCTTCGGTCACCACAACATAACTGTTCAGGTCGCTGCTGACAGTGGTCCAGCCGTTCTTAATGGTACGCCCTGTCAGTTTTTCGTGCAGCGCAACTGGGATCAGGAAATCAAACGCGAACCTGCCACCAATGACGGAAGAAAGATGCGAATTTGCGGGTAGGTTCTCATACACACCCGCAATAGTGACCAAGTTGCCATTGCCAATCGTCAGTGTTTCGCCAACCGCGCCACCACCTGGGAAAAAGTGTTTTTCAGCTTTTCTGCTCAATAAAGCCACATCCAAACCACTGGTGAAAGCTTCAGCGCTGCCTTCAGTAATGGTAACATCAAAGATTGTAAGGCTGTCGGCATCGACAGCTTTGTAGGGAAGCGGGAAAAAACTGCCATCTTTCTCGTAGGTGGTGTTTCCTTTTAGAACTCGCCCTGCGTACAGTATTTCCGGCGCACGTTCTTTCAGGCCATCAATGGCGCCTGAATAACTATTGTTCTGCTTTGGCTCGTCTCGGAAGCTGCCGGGGCCAGTCAGTAAATTGAGTGTATAGGTGCGGTCTGCATACGTGAAATCACGGTCAAATGTTTCAATATAATGGGCTGCTGAAAAGGTAACGGTGAAAACCGTAAAGCCCACTAGGAGGCCGATGATGTTGATGAAAAATCCAGACAGGTCACGGCGCGCACTGCGCCACGACATCAAAGCATAGTTTTTAAGCATGATCTTTGTTTTCCCCGCTTGCATACTGCGCAGCTATTTTTGCTGCTTTGTTTTAGCGCTGTACAAGCAAGGCATGCGCCAAGGTGCGGGGTTCGGTTTTTATTATATATTATAGCGGGTTAGGTTTTTTTCCGAGAAAGACATTTTGCGGTGCTGTTCAGTATCGAACAGCACGTGTTCGGTACTGAACAGGATGTTCATACCAGTGTATGAGAAGTCGCCGTTAAAATTAATGTTCAAAAAGAGGGGCGGCAGGCTTAAAGGTTAGCTTTCGCTGGTATCCTTCTCATCAAAAGTGAGTTCTGCCTGCGGGGCCGCTACATCGGTGCGGTCGGGCTTAAATTTCAAGATAACCGACGGCAAAATACTCAGCTCCAGCTCAATTTCCGTGAAGTGAAAGCTCTTGAATTTGAGTTTGCTCCGAGCGGCGCTTGCTTTGAACAAGGTGCTGATGATGGTGCTGACCAGCTTCTGATCGCGGACCTCATCCAGCAGGGCAGCTTGCTCTTCTTCGTTTAACAGTTCGCGCATTTTCAGGCGTGGCACGATTTTGGGTGACAGGCCAAGGCCCACCTCCACCTGGGTCACTTCGTACCCCGCGCGTTGGATATAGGGGAGGGCGTCATTAAAGCGCTGCGCAGTTTTGCTAAGCGTGTCGCCTGTGATGTTTTTTACACCGCCGACGGTGGCATCGTAAGCCTCTTTACCGCTTTCACTCCAGTTGTGATCTTTCTTGCGCCCCAAAATTGCGAGCCGCATATCATCGAATATTTCAGGTAACCGCTTCCCCATCATCCGTATCCTTTTCCAACCGTTCAGGCCTGTTGTTATGCGTATTAGATTGGCAATGGAGGTGGGTATGCAAGGAAATTGTTAGAATACTTCTGAAGGGGTTGTTAAATTCAGTTGCCCCTGAGCACAAGGAGGCTGGTCTCTGTGCCCGGGGGGTAAGTTTCTACAGCTTAATTTTGCGGAGCCGATCTGTCGCGCCGTTGCCTGAGACCACATACAGATATTTGGCATCTGGCGATAACTGTAGGCCGAGCGGGAAGGTAAAACTTGCCTCAGTACCGGTGCCGTCTTCGTGCCCCTTAGCGCCTGATCCAGCAAGAACTCTTACGTCGCCCTTCATGGAAATCTCGAAAATCTTATTGCTCTCTCCGCCCGCGGCGAACAAGCGGCCCTCTGTGTAAGCCAAGTGCCCGGCAAGCCATTTGCCTTCGCCCGGGAGTTGCGCGAACAGCTCAAGGTCACCCGCTTTGCGCAGTTTGTAAATTTCGCCGGTGGTGCCTCCTGAGATGAACAGGTCCCCTGTTTCAGTGAAGGCTAGGCCAAATGGGTATTTTAGGATGCCGCCCTGCGCGACGGGCCTTACTCTGCCTTCTGGGGACACCGTCATCAATAGGCCGGGTTTGCCTGCCGTGAACCAAAGTGTCCCCTTGTTATCGAACGCCAAGCCATCGCCTTTTGGGCCAACATAGGCGAAGTGCTTTACCTTTCCGTCGGCCGTAATTTGCGCGATGCTTGCGCCGCGCCAATTGGTTGAGAATATTTCCTGCTTATCATTGATGGCAATGGCGATGGGCCCCTGCAGGCCTTTAGCGAAATCGCTAACGGCGCCGCTTTCTACATTGATTTTATCAACCGTGGTGCCGCGCCATGCGGACGTTGTAAGTAGCTCGCCTTGCGCGTTGAAAGCCATGCCGTCAGCGTGGATAGCTTTTGATAATTTGATGGTGGTTACTTCGTTTGCGTGCGCTGTGGCGTGGACTGAGGCGGTGACGAACAGTGCCGCCAGCAGCAAGGCGATGCGGTGGAAAATTGACATGGTAGCTCCCTCAAATAAGTACGAATTGATAAAGGGCAGGATTAGCGGCTTGATGAGTATGCGTCGTCTCTACCGATAGGGCGTGACGCTTTTTGCGGTGAGGCGAGTGGTTGCCAGGTCCTCGTAGCAAGCTCAGGTTTGCAGCGCTTTCCTGTAAGTAGATGGGGTTTTGCCTGTTTCTTGGCGGAAGGCCCGGTTGAAAGAATTTTTATTGTTGAAGCCTGCGCTGAAGGCCAGCGTGAGGACGGTGTCGCTTCTACCCTCCTCCTGCATTAGGCGGATCACTTCAGCGGTACGGTAGCGGTTGATTACTGCAAGGAATGGTATGCCGATTTCCTGGTTGAGCATCTGTGAAAGATGGTGCGGCGATGCGCTCAGCTTCTGGGCGACGTCTGGCATGCGCAGGGTGCTTTCGAGATAGAGTTTCTCCTTTTCCATCAGCAGCTCAAAAGCCACCTTTAAGGCTTTCAACCCCACATCGTTGAGCGTAGATTTTTCGTATTTTTTTGCCTCTGCTTCGCGGTCTTCTTGAAGTGCACCTTGGCTATCGCGCAGCGTCGCATCAAACCGGGCAGGACGAGCGACGGACGATATGCCCAGCACAAGAATGAACAGGCCGTTGATAAACAGCCAGAAATGATCAATTTCTTCACCGTACTCACCCCAATTGGCAAGGACCGTGAAAAACACCAGATAGCCCGCCACCCAAACGGTGAAGGCACGCGTTACATTTTGCAGGCGGTCGATATCAGCCGTAACCGCTGTGTCTGCGCTTTGCTCCTCAAGCCGCGTGCGCGCCAGGTTCCCGAGCCGCAGGCTTGCCCAAAGATAGGCGAAATTCTGCACAATATTAAAGCCGAGCTTTAGGAAAGCATCCAGCGGCAAGGAGGTTGGCGGGGCGATGTTGCGCCCTTCGATATAGGTTTGTTTGATGGCCGGATCGATGAAGATCCAATCGAGCATGCCGAGCAGGATATAAAGCGCAGGCAGTGTATGGAGTATATCCAGCCACTGCAGGCGGCGTGCAGGGTTCAGTAGTGCGCGCACGTAAAAATAATAAAGCGGCCCGATTAGAAACAGCAGTGAAAAAGTGGTGTCCGCGAGCGGCACAAAATACGCCAGCAGCGCCGTTTTTGCGAAGGTCATATCCGCTAGATGCATGGACATCAGCACAATCATCAGCACCAGCCAGCGTACGGCGTGGGTTTCGCCCCTGTGCCGGACGAGCAGGAAAACGGCAAGCGCAAAACCTTGCAGCGCACTAACGGTGGTTAGCATGCCAAGGAAGCCCATTTCGCCGAAAACCGTTGATGTCATAGGTGTGCCTTCTCTCCGTAAAGGCTTAGCGGGCAAGGAAGGCTGGCGTCAAGCCGGGAGATTTATGCGACGTTAATGTAAGTGACTGCGCACTTAATGAAAGTCACGGCTCACGGGGACTAGCGCGCGGGTGTGCCTTGGGTGGCGCTGGCGCGCTTGGGGGCGGCGTTTGCTGATGGGTGGGTCTTCTTCATCCAAGGTGCCATCCGCTAAGCGCTGCAGGTCGTGGGAACCGTCTTCTAGTTTGTGCGCCACCAAGTGGGTAACGCCGTCTTCGCGCTGAAGTTCGCCGTGGATGATCATCAGGCGTGCGCTCATCAGGGTGGCGCGTGAGCTATCAAAAACTTTGCTCCATACCACGATGTTGGCGATGCCGCTTTCGTCCTCAACTGTCATGAAGACCACGCCCTTGGCACTGCCGGGACGCTGGCGTACCAGTACCAGCCCAGCGGCACTTACTTTGTCGCCGTTCTTGCGCTCGGCCAAATCACTGCAGCGTAGAATGCCGCGCTTACTGTACCGGTCCCGCAGGAAACTAAGCGGATGGGCTTTCAGCGAAAAGCGCAAAGTTTGGTAATCCTCCACCACATGTTCCGCCAGCGGCATCACCGGTAGGTTGGGCTGTGTCTCTTCGGCGTGTTCGGGCTCAAATGCGTGGGTGAACAGCGGCAGATCCGGTGCATCGGTTAACCCGCGCACCTGCCACAGGGCTTGACGGCGGTCGAGCCCGCACGATCTGAACGCATCGGCCTCTGCCAGCTTCTGCAATTGCGGCACCGGTAGGCGCGACCGCCTATGAAGGTCTTCTACAGAAGAAAAGCGGTTGGCCTGCAATTGGGCCATCTTGTCCATCTCAGCTTCGCGCAGGCCTTTGATCTGCCGGGTGCCGAGCCTCAGCGCCCAGCCGGTTTTGGGGCAGGGTTCCAGAAGCGCATCCCAGCTACTGTGGTTCACATCAACCGCGCGCACATCAACGCCGTGCTCAACTGCGTCGCGGATGATTTGCGCTGAGGCGTAAAACCCCATTGGTTGAGAATTAAGCAGCCCGCAGGCGAACACCGCTGGATAGTGGCATTTCATCCAGGCAGAAACATAGGCGAGCAAGGCAAAAGCGGCGGCATGGCTTTCAGGGAAGCCGTAATCGGCGAAGCCTTCGATTTGCTTGAAACAGCGTTCGGCGAAATCTTCTTGGTAACCGCGCTGGGTCATGCCGCTGATGAAACGTTCTTTCATCGTGTGCACCGTGCCAACATTTTTGAAGCTGGCCATCGACCGCCGGAGCCTGTCGGCCTCCTCACCGGTAAAGTTGGCGGCAACCATGGCGATCTTCATCGCCTGTTCCTGGAATAGCGGTACGCCGTAGGTTTTCTCCAGCACCTTTCGAAGCTCATCAGGAGGGCCAAACTCGGGCGATGGGCTTGGGTATTCTACCTCTTCTTTGCCTTGCCTGCGGCGCAGGTAGGGATGCACCATATTGCCCTGAATGGGGCCGGGGCGCACGATGGCCACCTGTACGATTAGGTCGTAAAATATCTTGGGTTTGAGGCGCGGTAGCATGCTCATCTGCGCGCGGCTTTCGATTTGGAAAACCCCCACGGTATCGGCTTTTTGAATCATCTTATAAGTAGGGCCATCGGTTGCGGGCACGTCGGCCAGCGCAAGGCGTTTGCCGTAATGACTGCGCAGCAGGTCAAAGCATTTCCGTAGGCAGGTCAGCATGCCGAGCGCCAGTATATCGACCTTGAGGATGCCGAGCGCATCCAGGTCATCCTTGTTCCATTCGATCACCGTGCGGTCTTCCATCGCCGCATTCTGGATAGGCACAATATCGTGCAGCGGGCTTTCCGTGAGCACAAAGCCGCCCACATGCTGCGAAAGGTGGCGCGGAAAGCCCATCAGTTCGTGCGCAAGCTCCAGCGTTTGCCGGAAGCGCCTGTCGTCGGGGTTGAAGCCTGCCTCGCGCACTTGCTCGTCAGGAATTTCCTTGCCGTAGGATCCCCACACCGTGCTCGACAGCGCGGTGATGGTATCTTCCGATAGGCCCATCACTTTGCCCACGTCGCGGATGGCGCTTTTGGCGCGGTAGGTGATTAGCGTGGCCGTTAGCCCGGCGCGGTGGCGGCCGTAGCGCTCGTAAATATACTGGATCACTTCCTCGCGGCGCTGATGTTCAAAATCCACGTCGATATCAGGCGGTTCGTCGCGCGCATCGGAGACAAAGCGTTCGAACAGCAGGTCCACTTCGCGCGGGTCTACGTCGGTAATTCTAAGCGCGTAACATACTAGTGAGTTTGCCGCCGAGCCGCGCCCCTGGCAGAGAATGCCGCGCCCGCGTGCGAAGACGACAATGTCGTAGACCGTCAGGAAATAGGGCGCGTAGGTTTTGGCTTCGATCAGGCGAAATTCTTTCTCCAACGTTGCTTGGATGTGGGCTGGGATGCCTTCAGGGTAGCGCTCAATAAGGCCTGCTTGCGCGCGTTTCTCCAGATACGCTTGCGGCGACATCTCGGGCGGCACGGGCTCGTTCGGGTAATTATAGCGCAGCTCATTAAGCGAGAAGGTGCAGGCCTTGGCGATCACCAGGGTGTTGCTAACGGCATCTGGGTGGTCGCTAAACAAGCGCGCCATTTCTTCAGGCGGTTTGATGAAACGCTCAGCATTGGCTTCCAGAAAGTAGCCTGCTTCTTCGATGGTGGTATGGTTGCGGATGCAGGTCATTACGTCCGCCAGCTCACGGCGTTCTGGGGCGTGGTAGCGGACGCTGCCGGTTGCCAGAAGGGGAATGCTAGCGGCTTCAGCATGAGCGGCGAGCGCGGCATTGTCGCGGCGGTCTTGCCCGGTGTAGGGACATTTGAGGCGCAGATACAGCTGTGTGTTCAGCTCTGCCTTTAGGGTGTTGAGGACTTCGGTTAGGTCGCCTTCTACGCTTTCCGGCAGCAGCGCGAAGATCAGCCCGTCCGCGTAATAGCTAACTTGTTCCAAATTCAGATGGCATTCGCCTTTGGGCGCTTTTCGGTTGCCGGTGGTCAACATGCGGGTGAGCTGAGCGTAGGCTTCGCGGTCTGTGGGGTAGGCGAGCAAGGACAGGCCGCACAGCAGATCAAGCCTGCATGCGGGGATATATTGTATCTCGCCTTTTTCAGCCGCCACATGCCCGCGCACAATGCCCACCAGGGTATTATGGTCGGTGATTGCCATAGCCGAAAGCCCGCGCACGGCGGCCATTACCAGTAGCTCGTCGGGGTGGGATGCCCCGCGCAGAAAACTGTAATTGCTGGTGACTTCTAACTCGGCGTATGTGGGCAAGGTTTCCATTTTAGGCAAACATTCCATGCATATACCAACGTGGTGTTTTCACTTCGCCTGCGTGCACGCCGGGCGCGCGGTAAAGCCCGTAGCGGAATAGCCAGAAGCGGCTGCCGTCTTCGACCTCAATCCGGTAATAATCGCGGGTATGGCTTTCAGGGCTGAGCCACCATTCTGCGGCGATGCGCTCAGGTCCTTCACTTTTAGCGGTGCTGTAGGCCACGCGCCGCCATATGAAATTGACGGGTGGGCCTTCGGGTATAGCGGCGGTTACTTCGATCAGTTCTGGCCGGCCGAGCAGACGCAGCGGGCGCGGGCGGACGGCGAGGGCTGTGTCACCTATGTTCTGACCATCCGTGCTATCCCAACCCATATCGGCGGCGAAATCACTGCTGTAGCTTTGTTGGCGCTCGGGGATATGGCTGTGCCGGTGTTTGAGCCGGGTTATGGCACTGGTCCCTAGCCGGGTGGTGAGCCGGTCAATCAACTGCGCTGTAGACTGGGCATCGGCGCTGAGCCTATCGCCAATTTGCTGAGGGTTGAGGCTCTCGGTTTCTTCCGCGGATAGCAGCAGCAGGTCAAAGCCGAACCCTGCGTCCATATCAGGCAGTTTCTCAGCAAACAGCCGCATCAGGTGGCTGACATCACGGCTGGGTCTGCCCGTGCCAATCTGAATTTCAGCGACGGTGCCGTCCACCCGGTAGGCGGACAGGGTGAGCCGTCTGACACCCAGGTCAGCCTGTTGCAGCGCGTGCATCAGATCGATTAAAAGGTCTTCCGTTGTGGCTGTGACGGTAGCTAATTCCCCGGCTGGTTCAATGAAAGCTTGGCGTACCTGCCAACTGGGCAACGGCACAAAGGGGGAGATGGTTTCACTCCGCCGCCCTGTCAGTTGGTCAAGCCGGGTGAGGAGCGCGGTGATCTGCTTTTGCGGTGTGCCTTTGAAGCGGCGGGCAAGGGCCGAGCGCTCAATCCCGGTGAGGTCCCCAAGGGTTTTAAGCCCAAGCCGAGTGAGGGTGTGGGAGCTGGCGTTATCCAGCCTTAGCGCCCGTATGGGCAAGGGGTCGAGCAAGCCACCACTCACCGTGTCGGTGACAGTGATACCCGGTCGGAACCGCGCCAGCGCCCACGCCGCACCGACAGTGGGTGCAAGTGCCAGCCGAGTGGTAATACCTGCGTGGGCAAGCTTGTTTTGCAGATCAGCCAGCATGGCTTTCTCGCCACCAAACAAATGAGCGCAGCCGCTGATATCAAGTAGCAGGCCGTCCGCGCCGCCCGTGCTGCCTGTGCTGTCCGTTGCCGTAAGCGGTGTATAGCGCACCAACCAGCGGGCGAGGGCTTCAAGCGCCGCAGCGTCGGCGTTTGGGTCAGCGGGTTCTGAGATCAGCGTCGGGGTGATGGCGCGGGCTTCGGCCAGTGTCATGCCAGGGATGAGCCCGATTTGGCGCGCGCGGTGGCACACAGCGTACAGACGCTGGGTTTGGTTTAGGGTTTCTGTCAGCGCGAAGGCTTTATCAGGGGCGGGCATGTGGCCGGGATGAGCGCGGCGAAAGCGCTCCATCGGCCACAGGGGCAACCACAGCGAAACGATCTGCCGCATGGGTCCACTCCAACAGTTGGGTGTAGGGGCGCTGGCCGCCCCGGTGTTTCACTAGTTCGGCCTTTAGGCGTGTATGGCCGGGCAGATTGGCATCAAAAGTGTGCGTGCTGCTGGGGGCGGAGGTGAGCCGCCAGCGGCTGAAGGAAGTGCTGGGCGGGGCATTTTCACTGCGTAGCAGCAGCAGACACTGAAGGCTGCTTTCTTTGGCGGCGAGCGAAAGTCGGCGGCTTTCCGCCAGTTCCATGCCGCTAATTTCGCCGACGACCGCAGCGAGAATGCCTGATTTCAAACCTTCCTCAATGGCCCACAAAGCATCAGCCCGGCCTTTGGCACGAACGAGGATGAGCCGGTCAGGCGCTGTGGCAAAGGCGGCCAGTCCTGGTGCATACGGCATGCCGTGCTCGCGCAGCATGGTGGCGTCCGAAATCCATAGAATGGGTTTGTCATTTGCCGGGATGCAAGCCAGTAGCAGAGCCGTATTCGCAGCCATGTCACACGGCCGCCGCGCCCATGCCTCGTGGCACCAACCGGCGGCAAGATGCGGTGGCAGTTCGGGCGTGCCAAGCGGTTCCTGCAGTGTGTTGATACCTACTTGGGTGTGGATATCCGCCAGAGAAACAGGCACAGCTTCAATGGTACGGATTTGATTTTGCAACGCGCTAAGTAACGCCTTTTTAGAAGGCGCACGTACCCCTTCCCCATCCACCGGCTGGGCCTGAGTATCCTTATCTGCAAAGACTATATCTGATGAAAACACTGACGTGACTCGGGCTATTTTTGTTCTCTCTTTGTTCTCATTTTTAGAACAAAGAGTCAAGGCTGTGTTCGTAAGATGTTGTGTATGTAACTGTGTATTCGGCAGGCTATCAACGTTAAGCAGCCATTTCTGTTTTGCGGTCCTGCACGTCCTTTAACGCCCTTCTGTAGTTGCCCGATTAAGATTTTTCATAAAATCACAGTTTTTTTTAACAGATTGGTTACTGTGCGATGGTATTCGCTGTTGGGGTCATTATTGGAATGTGAATAAAAATGCAGAATTCGACAAACGAACATCATAGCCTGGTTCTGGATGTCAAAAACGCCCTCCAGAAAACCATAAACACACTCCCTGCCGAGGATAGAGATCTAAATATCGTTGCTATGATTGAAGGCATTGCTAGCTACCTTGCCTCGGAGGCTGTCTCTTATGCCAACAACAAAAATGGAGACCTACTTGAGGCTGAATACCATATAGGTGAGTGCTTCAATGTCATGAATACCTGTATCGCACGTGAATTCGAAAAATATTATCGCGGCCTGTAAGCAAGACCTAAATCCGTAGGCGTGAAACCATCCAACTTATGTCGTTTGACATGCGACCCTCTGATTTACTGATTAATTCTATCACCGGGCAATTGCCCACCAATGCAAAGAGAGCGGTGTTAGTATTTTTTAATTAGGCAAAGTAGCTTTTTTAAAACAGGTCCGGTCGAAAAAGTCTTGTCCCAGAAGCTATGACCACCATCCATTGGCTGGACATCCAGAGCCAATAACGGGTACCGACGCCTGTTGTGTCGGTCAGCGTCAAGCCATCACACGTTAGAGAGGTAAATACTGGCGCCGTCTTACTGGGTGTTGGCATGTGCGGGCAGCAAGCCGGCCTGCTAACTCTATACATTTTCATAAACCGTCAGGTGCTAGCCGCCCGCGCAATTCTTCCAACCTAGGAATTAAGTAGCAATAATTCACAGATAGGGTGCAGGAGTAAATGGCGTGTACAACGAAAGCGACATATGGCGCATAAATTATACCGTTTCTGTTGATTTTCACATCAAGTGGCTCACAAGTGTAGGAAAATTACCCAACAAACGGCGGCTATCGCTTAGGAAAGCAGACCCTACAAGTCTCCCATAGAATGGCTGCTCTTGACCCAAAGCGGCCATTGGGAAACGAATTTTACGCTACCCAATTGTTGTAACAATCATGTCTGGTTTTCAATCTTATTGCTGCTACAGAGAAGGCGGCTATATAGTGGAGAACCCTCCCCCTGCCTTACACAGCAAGAGAATGGAAACTGAGCAGCACTTACGAGGCGGTTTTCAGCGGGATAGCTAAAGCGTAGTAGCGCCTTTCTTTATCAGGCTCTTAGGACAAAACGAGGGTCTGCCAGGCCAGGTAATTGGCGACTAATTAGTACCACTTGATATTCTCTATGAAGGGATTCATATTGGAATTTCATGGCGAAGTTCCTAAAGGGATTAGAACGCAAAAAAGAACCGTGAGCCTATGTACCTTTTCTTACCGTTATTTCATCAATTTTTGATAGTTTTCTTGGACAGATACATATGGGCGAAAGACTAATTGTCACCTCAGCGGCGTACTGCGATCCTGAAATGCAGGCCGAAATTGGCAAGTTGCCGCCCAGCTTTCTTCCTCTAGGGAATAAGCGGCTATATGAGTTTCAATTTGAATTGGCTAAACGTTGCAATTTCAGCATGACATTGACGTTGCCAAAATCTTATATAATTCCCGAGCACGACAAAAAAATCATGGCCGACCTCGGCATTGAGGTTATTGCACTACCTGACAAGGTTTCGATGGGCCAGAGTGCCTTGCACGTTCTGAATATTCTTGGAGAGTACGACGAGCCAATACATATTTTGCGCGGCGATACTTTATTCGACTGGTTGCCCGGCGACGAAACAGACATCATATCAGTGGCAACTTCCAAGAGTTCTTATCGGTGGACGGTGATCAGTGAAGGTGAAAATTGCGGTTTGCAGTTTCTACCAAACACTACAGTGCGCTCGGCATCGTCACCAAGGTTTCAGTCATCGAGCCAAGTCGTCAGTGGATACTATTCATTTTCACGCGCTGCGTTATTCTTGAAATCCCTTGAAGAAGCGGGTGAAGATTTTATTGGAGCTCTGAGTGAATATCATAAAACTCAGCGCCTAAAATTGCGGATTCTGGCTGATTGGCGCAACTGTGGCCACCTCCATACATATTTCCATTCCAGAACAACAATCCCTACCCAGCGGTCCTTCAATGAAATTCAAAATGATACCAAAACAGTCATAAAATCCTCGCCGGATTCTGAGAAAATGGCGGCAGAAGTTAATTGGTTCGATAACCTGCCTGAGCGGATGCGGATATATGCTCCCACTTTTTTAGGGCCGGATAAGAACGGCACGCTGAAGGGGTATGCGATTGAAAACCTGAACCTCATGACGCTCAGTGATCTTTTTGTATTTGGCAATCTTGAAGGGGCTATTTGGGATCAAATAATACTGGCATGCAGTCGCTTTTTGAGCGATTGCCAGTCCTATAACAGTCAAGACTTCGACCACCGGCAACCGGATAATTTATATCTGGGAAAAACGTTAAAACGGTTGGAGGAATACCAGTTGCAAACAGGCTTTGACTTGGATGCAGAGCTCACATTGGGTGGCCGGGCACTGCCACCTCTCAGAGAAATTGCGGAAGTCTCTGCCAGTTTGATACAAAAATGTCAGCCGTCAAACGTCGGCATTATGCATGGTGACTTTTGCTTCTCCAATGTATTCTTTGATTTTCGATCGCAAAGCATCAAGGTCATCGATCCTAGGGGATTTATCACCAAAGGGCAGCCAAATCTATTCGGGGATACGAGATACGACGTAGGCAAACTCCATCATTCCATTGTTGGATTTTATGATTTTATCGTTGCAGGGCGTTACAAATATAGTCAACACGATGATTACAACTTCGACTTTTCGCTTATGGTTACCGGTGAAACGTCAACCATATGTTCTACGTTTCTGCAACATTCGTTTGGCAGATACAGCGGCGACGACCCGACATTCAATGCAATGAGCGTCTTATTATTCCTTTCGATGCTGCCGCTTCACTACGACAAACCCTTGAGGCAAAAAGCATTCTTGGCGAATGCCGCCCGGCTTTTCACGTCCCATGTTGACTAGGCAAAGGAGTATCTTGTGATTGTTATCCCAATGGCCGGATTGAGCAAGCGGTTTACAGACGCGGGCTACAACGGCCCTAAATATATGCTTGAGGCACATGGCAAGAGCCTTTTTGCCCATTCAGTCAACAGTTTCGAGAAGTACTTTCAATCGGAGAAATTTCTTTTTATTTACCGGGAGGTTGAAGGTGCGGGGACTTTTGTTAGAGAAGAGACCGCCAAGCTCGGAATTTCAAATTGCGTTTTTGTTAAGCTCGAACAACCGACCCGAGGACAAGCGGAGACTGTAATGCTGGGGCTGCAGCAAGCAAATGTTGAAGCGGAAGAAACGCTCCTGATTTTCAACATTGATACATTCAGGCCTGGGTTCCAACTCCCAAGGCCATCGGTTGTTGAGAATTGGGATGGG
This sequence comes from Kordiimonadales bacterium, assembly GCA_002401685.1. Taxonomy (GTDB): domain Bacteria; phylum Pseudomonadota; class Alphaproteobacteria; order Sphingomonadales; family Kordiimonadaceae; genus Kordiimonas. The sequence goes on along the minus strand of NVTU01000042.1, from coordinate 61,437 downwards.
TATCTGGAAGTTTTTGAGGGTGAGGGCGATCATTGGTCTTTTGTTTTGCCTGCCAGCTTCGGATCAACCAGGGTCAAGGAAACTGCAGAAAAAAGGCGTATTTCTAACCTTTGCTCGACTGGTTTATATTATTTCAGAACGTATCAGTTGTTTGAAAAAGCTTTTCTCGCCGAAGTGCGCGCGCAGGGCGATGCTGAGCTTTTTGTGGCACCGATCTATAATCATTTAATTCACGCAAAGGCCCAAATTCATTTCACCGTAATAGAACAAGATGCCGTTACTTTTTGTGGCGTCCCAAGCGAATATGAAGAATTCCTTCGTTGCACACCACCACCATCTATTATCACCAGCCAGAAAACCCGATGACCTTTGACGCCGAAATATTCAACGCATCTGATAAAGAGTTGCGCAGCCTACTATTAAGGACCGATCCCAAAGTCGCAGACCTGCAGTCAAAAGAGCTGGCAGGCCGGTTCATTGCGCTTTTAAAGTTAGCACGTTTGGAAGAAGCCCGAACTGCCCTGGACGCAATACGGCTGCGCACCACGGAATATGAAGAAATTCAAATAGCTGAACTGGCCTGGGTTCTCTTGCTGTCGGGTCAGGCCGACTGGGCACGTGATTTGATTTTGCCGTACCTGGCAAAGGGCACCACGGATATTATGTTACTTTGCTCTGGTTCCTTCGTGGCTGCGCAGTTGTCTGACATGAAGATACTAAAATTGGTCGTGGACCAAATTCCAGGCACTATTGATCGGTCTCACCCCAGAATCAGAGGCTTGATCACCGGAGCCATCAGGCTGAAACAGTACGACAAGGCGCTAAATCTGGCTCGGCAGAATTACGCACTGAACCGAACCGCTGAGACGTTTAGCTTACTATTGAGATGTTTGGATGCTCAAGACAGGACCGCGGATAAAGTTGATCTGCTTAGGCAGGCGATCAATTCCGGCTCGCAGATCAATCGCAACGACTATCACAATATTCGGGCCACCCACACATTACTTGGTGAACACCAGACACGCGCCGAAGAAAATGCTGCGGTATTGAAGCGGGAACAAAAGAAGCCTCGCGGTCAACCCATTCGAATTGCTCTGTGTTTGTCAGGTCAAATGCGCAACTTCGAAGCATGCGCCCAGTCTGTGATTACCAATCTCACAGAAAAATATGACACGGACATCTTTATTTCAACCTGGGATCGTCGCGGTTTTAAGACCAGTGGTTTTCAGTCTATCAAACGATTTTTGCCGGACGAGTTTGAGCATAAATTTCCGTATCGATATCTTGGGGAACCCTTCCCGGGTCTCTTTCCAACGGCCGTAGCCCATTTGCGTAAAATTGAGCGTAATTCGCTTCAGGTTGAAGATGTTAAGCGTACCTATCCTACTGCCGAGCTTCTGATTTCCAGTGAGGAAGATTTTGAAGCACAGTATTGGGGCAAAAAAGCCCATTTGGTCGCACCTACATCAGCGCATCTCAATCAGCTCAAAATGTATTATGGTCTTTTCAAAGCTAATGAGATGAAGACCGCTGCCGAGACCCGTCGAAGTAAAGAGTATGATCTTGTTATTCGAGCGCGCCCTGACTGTCTGTTTCCTGCTTTTGACATTCACGGGCCCCACTATTATGAAACCCAGATTATAGTTGATAAGCTTTTTCTCCTTGGCTGCGGTGATCAAATTGCGATTTCGACGTCGCAAAATATGGATAAATACGCAGCGGTCTGGCAGTCGGCCCTATCAATATTAGACGGTACTTTTGATGATCGGTTCTTCAGCAAAAATACAAAGCTTCATCCTCATCGGTTCATGGCCGAGCATCTGCACATGACGGGTCTTTCGGTTAGCAATTCAAGTTTTCCAAGCGAGGACATTATTTCGGATTTCCGCCCCGAACTTAAAGTCATTGCTGGCCTGATGTTACAGGATATGGTTGGCTGGAGATCGCACTCTGCCGAGGACAGAATTCTGATGGATGCTCTCAAAAATGCCGTTGACGGGAGAGCGAGAAAGTAATCACTTATGAATTCGCGGGCCATCCCTTAAAAACAACGAATTACCCCCCTTAAGCTCTGTGACCTGCAAACTGCCCTCCCGACGCCAAGAGTAGAGCTTATTTCCACTTCTGGCGAGAAGCGGAAGCCAACCGTAGTTGTCTGAATGTCCGGTCACGGGCGAAAAGCAGACAATCATAAATAGAGAATTATCTCGTCAATTATGAGATTCCACACTCTGTACGTCACTAAAAGTAAAATCCTACAGTTTCAATCAATCACGACATCGAGGCTCAACGTAACACCAAGCGCTTTCGCCATATCAATCATTTGGGACAATTTTGCCGTCGCAGGGCTTTTAACCATTCTTGCTAATGTGTGCCGATGGTAGCCCATTTCTTCAGATAGTTCGTTCCGTGAAATGCCGCGCATTTGGCGCGCAATTTCTAACCGTGCCATCAAACTAGTTGCTTCAAGCAGCATTTTCAAACTCCCAACATTTACAAATCGTTTCTAGTGCGCCGTCATAGTGTCGCTTGAGCGTCCACCTAGACATATCCAAATCATGCGCTTCAATCACCCTTGACCAGCGTATTTTGGATTGCTTTTCCCCGTCTTGGTCGTAAGCGCCCCAATAACAAATCATCATGTCTTCTTTGTATGGCAGCAACTGCAGTAGATCGAGCGCCGGCTGCATGTCGTCAATGTCTTCTGGTGACGTGCGGAGCCTTAGTCGTGGCCTAGCCAGCCGCTGATGTAGCCACTCTTAATTGGGCAGAGACAATATCCGCCCAGCGCTGCAATGTTGGTCGTGTTCTTCTATTGGGTCTCGATATGATGAGCGGTTTTAGGCGATTTATTGGCGATCCCACCTAGTGGTCTTCGCTTGCTAACTGGCTGGTATTACTAGTGTGAAACTTGCCCCGCTGCCCAACGTTGACCGCACTAACATGTGGGCACCGTTAGCTTGGGAAAATTGGTTCGCTAAGGACAAACCTAATCCAACATTCTTACCGTTAGATCTGGCATCCGCGTCTTTCGTATAAAAAGGCTCAAACACCCTTTTTATGGCCTCAGGTGCGATGCCTGGCCCATGATCCCTTACGGTAATATTCACTCCTACACTGCACCGGCTGACAGATACCTGTATTACGCCTCTTTTGGGGCTGAATTTAATAGCATTGTCGAGCAGATTGCATATCACACGAATAAATTGCCGAGGATGAAAAATTACCTGAGGCAAATCATCTCCAATTTCGATTACAATGCGCAGACTTTTATTATGGGCCTTGTGCTCCACCAGTCCGAAAATAGCCTCCATTTGGCGCGTTATATTTATAGGCTCGATCAAGACATCTTCAGTAAAAGCAGAAGCCGACGAGATATCCAAAATATTGGCGATTGTTTCTGTTAGTTGATTGCTAGCCTGATTAATATACCCCGCAAACTCTACAATCTTTTCGGCAGGCAGGTTACTGTCTTGGGCTTTTAGCAAAAGTGCAGAGAACCCTTCTATGGAGTTCAAAGGCGTGCGCAATTCATGAGATGCCGCCGCTATAAATGTATCTTGTGCGCGCCTTGCCGCTTCTTTTTCACAGATAGTTTCTCGTAACTGTTTTTCTCGCCTCTGCAGCTCTTTATTTGCAGCCTCCAACTTTTGTTGAGATTTCAACAAAGCCGAGATGTCACGCCCGATAGTAACCGTCCCAGCCAGGTGTCCGCTTTTATCAAAATAATTAGTTACACTGAAGGCCACGGAAAGAAGCTTATCCTGACCTGTCTTGATTTGCACGTTTCCCCGCCAAACACCTGTCTTTTTGAGGCTGTCAATTATAACATTCTTATGCTTGTGCCAACCGCCAGGTGTCCGGATTATATCGGTGCTCCCTTTTTGAAGCAGCTCTTCACGGGAATAGCCATACATCCTTGTGGCTCCAGCGTTACAGTCAATAAATCGACCTGTCGTCCCTATAATGACCATGGCCTCGTCAATTTGGTTCAGGATGTGAAACTGACGGGTGAGTTGTTCATAGGAACGAAGTTCAGATAGGGTAGCGCCCGTAAACACAGCAATCTTTGTAAGAAAATCAAGGTGCTGATCATTAAAAAAATTATCATTCTGGTGCCAACAATCAATCGTTCCTAAAAGTCTATTATGGTGAACAATCGGGGCACAGATATGGGAGCCCTTGCCTCCGGTACAGGCCTTTTCCCGAGCTTGCTCAAAAAAGTCTACCTCAGATTTTCGAGAGGAGGTTTGAGAGGCATAACTGGGCTCACCCCCTCCGTTTTGTAAAAAAACAGGCTCAAGAGTATCTATGTTTGTCTTCACGTTATTCTGAATAGACGCCGCGGGCTTTAGCGCATCCCCTGTTGCATTCATCACATAGTAAATGCAGTTCTCAAATCCAGAACCACCAACGACTTCGCAAACAACCAACTTGGTCAATTCATCGATGGATTTAATCGTTGGAAGCCTCGCCGCCAGCACATTCAAGGCAGACAAAACGTCACAATCCAGCACATCTGGTACCAAGTTCGTTTTTGAACCCGCTTCTGCCTTAGTTGCTCTAACCATTTATTTTTCCAGTAGCGCCCATAACAACTCAAAGTCTCTACAAGGATTCAACCAAAACCACCCAGGAACAGGTGTGCGGATAATGAACTATGACACGTGATCGGCTGCGGTGGTTTGGTTACCGAAAGCACTGCGTGCAGTAAGCTTGTGCACCACCCATTTAAAATTGTGCCTTATGGAACTCACCAAATCCTTAATAGAGGCAGGAAAGTTTGCCCTGAGCGTTTTTTTAGCTAGTGGCAGCACGTCTGCTGTGGGGTTGATTTATGCTTCTGGGCGGCTGTAGTGCGCGCAGCATATGTCGTTTGATGCACTACCTTTGGATCTACTGAGATGTTGGTGTGAACGGTCGGCAGATTAGTTGGCTAACTCAAAGCATGGCGCAGAACCGTTAGGGCCAAACCGCCCCCCCCTTTTTTAAATGGCCTGAGCAATAGGCAATTTCACTGTGACGGTAGTGCCAACGCCCGGCTCCGATTTTATGTGCATCTCTGCACCGTGCAAAGTGAGGAACTGTTCCACAAGCGGTAGGCCAAGGCCCGTACCTTCATGCGAGCGGGAGAGGATTGACTGTGCCTGGCCGAAGGGCTGCATCGCAACCTTAAGCTCCTCCGGGGTCATGCCTTGACCGGTATCGGCCACCTGAATTTCGATGAAATCAAGCGATGCATCACGGACGGTGACAGTGATGTCGCCTAGCGCCGGTGTGAATTTTATGGCGTTGGAAACTAGATTGAGGAACACTTGTTTGATCATGCGGCTATCGCAGTGAACAGTCCGCAATTCGTCGGGCATATCAAGCCGCAGGTGTTGGCTTTTGCGGATCGCCCGTACGCCCATCATGTCGGCGACTTCCGTCATGATTTTCTTGAAATCTGCGGGCTCAATCGCGAGATCCATTTGCCCGGCTTCAACTTTGGCAAGGTCGAGTAGGTCGTTGATAATATTAAGAAGATGCGAGCCGCTTTGGTGAATAAGGCCTGCATACTCGTGATATTTTGGATCGGTATGAGGGCCGTAAAGTTCCTGCTTCATTATTTCCGAGAAGCCGAGAACCGCATTTAGCGGTGTGCGCAGTTCGTGGCTCATATTGGCGAGAAACTCAGATTTTGCCCGGCTGGCAGTTTCTGATTTTTCCAGGGCTGCACGAAGCTCTGCTGTTTTCTTCTCAACAAGGTCTTCCAGCGTTTGCTTTTGCTTTAAAAGGCCCTTGTCGCGTCGGTTAATTTCGTTCAACATTTGGTTGAAATAGCGCGTGAGCTCGCCAACCTCGTCATTAGAAGAAGGCTGAACTTGTACGCTATAGTCTGCTGACCGGGAGACCTGTTTAGCGGTTTTTACCAATTGCTCAATCGGCTGCGAGAAGGCTCTGGCAAACCGCCGGGCAATAACAAAGGCAAGAAACAACGTTACAGTGACAGCGCCCAAACCAAGCTGAATATAAAGCCAAACCTTACGGTCGAGTGCATCAAGGCTGATAAGAGCACGAGAGTAGCCGATCAGCTCTCCGTCCAGAATGATAGTTTCCTGAATATAAAAAGCAGTTTTCATATCGAGCGTGGAAATGTCGGCAATTTGTAAATCTGGCATAGTGGTCGGCGCGTTTGGTCCCGGGGCTTTGTAAGAGGCGATTTCCTGCTTCAAAACGTCTGTTACGGAAACGGAAAGAACATCGGGCTGGTACCTGTAGAGGGCCAGGTTTTCGTCAACCGCAGCCTGATCACCAAATACTATGGCGGCTGAGATGTTGTTGTTAACAATCTTCAGGAGATTGCGCTGCTGTGAGCTTAGGTCTGCGCGGAAGGTGGATAGATCATAAAATATGATCGCAATGCACATGAGTGAAATCACGACAGCAGAGACCACAGTGATCAACAGTGTGAGTTTAGCGCGGATATGTAGGTTATTTATGAAAGGAGGCATTAGGGAAACGCCCTCACTTCCGTTGCAAGTTTTAGGACATGAGAAGACAGAGTTTTCCCGGTTTTCCTAAGCGATGTCATATTTACAGAAAAGGAAATTTTTTGAGAGCGCTGCACCAGCATGATGGTTCCGCCGGCCTCAAGGAAACCAGATGCGTCGCTGATGGTAACCACCCCCGCTGCCGATAGTGCGCTAAGGCCTACTGAATGCTGGTCAGAGGACGGAATAAAAGCGATGTCACAACCTGTGAAAAAAGCATCATATGTTGGAGCGTTGCGGAGCGTAAGCGGCATGCTGGCGGCGAGGCCCGCTTGCATCACCGCAAGGTCACGGGCAATTGGTGACCCCTCTTTTACGCAGAATACCAAGTTTCCAGTGCCGTTTGAGGCTTCCTGCGCACGGCTAACAAAACGAGCTAGGTTTAAGCTAATGGCTGCTTCTAGTGTTGTTTTTGGGTCGGCGGAGTCGATGGCTGCTGTCGCTGAGCACACCAAGAAAGCGGCCCCTATACCTATATACCGACAATATTTATTCATGGGGAGAATGCCTAGAAACTGTAATTAATGGCGGACGACAAGCTGAAACGCTCGCGCGGTTGGATGCCGTTCAAGTTCTGGTAAAAAGGTACGGCCCCTTTGAAGTTTAAACTGAGAGAGCATACTTTTATAAGGCACACCCGCACATTGCCGCCAACTTTGATTTTCTCGCCGCCAAAATTATCCGGGTCGGTGATGCTGGCGCCGAACGGAAAGGGAGAGCCTTGTATTACGAGGCTTTCGTCGCGCCCTTGAATGCGTTTTGTTGCACGGAAGCTGAGACTGATGCTTGGACGAATAGCAGACCACCCTTTGAAGCGTGCGTTCAATGCGACACCGTAATTATTGCCGAGCCTATAGGCGTTAGCGTTACGGCCAGTTCGGATGGTGGTGCTGGCATCTATGCCAAGCGCCCACTTTCCTGCATCTCGTTCGTAGGACAAGTTGGCAAGAAGATCATAAGTACCAGCCCCTATCTGCATGGTGTAAGGTAGGCGCTCAAGGGTTCCTGTGCCGGCACGGGGGGTGTCGCCGGTCTGGTTAATCGAGCCTGTCGGCAGGCTGATACCAAAACCGATGGTGGTATGGGAAGTCGCGCTGCGTGTAAGGTGATACTGGCCCATAATACTGATGTCACCAATGCTACCGCTTCTGAGTGTGAATTCGTTGAATTCGGGAACTATGCTGACGTGCTGCGTGCTTTGCATCACGTAGGGAATGTTTATCCCAACGGAGAATTCGCTGGAAAACGCCCGGCCAAGTGAGAAGGCATGAACCGTTTGCCGGATGAAAGTGGGTACAATGGGGTAGTTTCTATCTGTGCGTGTTTCACCGGGGACAAATTGGACCTCGTCAAACGTAAGGCGATTAGTGCCTTGCTGGTACTGCCCAATATCAAGGTACTTGAGCTCATAGGCTATAAACCAACGCTTCTTTTTGACGATGTCTTCAATCTCTACGCCGAGCAAATCCTCAAGGCTGAGCCGGGAAAGCTCGCTCGGTGTGACTTGAGCTTTCGCAGCCGGTGCCATGAAAGATGCCATAAAAACTGCCATAGCTCCAGCATATGCGCAAGTTTTAGACTTTCCCATCCAGTCATGCATGTGGCTGCTGCTCCCGTTCGGCTTCTCTGTCATTCGACGACAACCTGAGGTTAACAGCGAACCTTTAACAAAATATCACTAATGTTAACGATGAACTTTACACGTCAAAGCAAATTTGTGGGATGCTGGTTTTCATCTTGTTGAGGGAAGTTTGGGTTCCGGAAGGCCCGAGTGGCCGTGGTTTGTATGGGGCGGCTAAAAAGGAAAACCTGCCTAGAATTCGAATATTTTAAGCGATCAGGGGCCTTCGTGTAATAGAAATCAGGCAATTTTTTTAAAGAAATACGCTAAAACGTCTGGCAAAAGTGGTCTCCAGTTTTGCCAATTGTGGCCGTGGGGTACTTCCTTATACTGCATTTCATACTTGGCCCGCTTGAGAATACGTCTCAGCCTCCGACCGGCAGCAGTGTTGTCGTCTTTGGTGCCGATGCTGAAATAAATCTTGATGTCCCTGTGCGGGTTCTTTTCGTACGCGTCGTAAATTTCAGGCACTGGGTGCAGCGCAGGGGATTGCATCGCAACGCCCGCGAAAACATCGTCAGCAAGCATGCCGAAACAAGCGGCGTTCAAGCCTCCAAAGGAAAGGCCGAGGATAACCCTGTCTTTGCGGTTGTCGCTGACCGGGTAACTGGCAGAGATAGTAGGCACCAATTCCTGGCGGAAAAAGTCTATGTAATCTGCGTTGCAGAAAAACTGACGATTGCGACGGTTGATGCGAAGTTTATCTGGATCTCGAGGGTCCAAAAACACGACAATTACCGGTTTAATCTTCCCTTTGGCAATCTGGTCGTCGAGGACTTTAGGCATCATGCCGCGGCTTATATAGGACTGGCCGTCGGTGATATAGAGTGTAGGCAGATTTGATAAATCTTTGATGCCTGCAGGCTCATAAACCCGATATTGCAGCGCATAGCCAAGCTTGCTGCTTTCGATGCGGATGTTTTGGGACAGCGTGCCGTCCTTAGCCCAAACCGAGCCAGCGCTACCTATAACGCTGAGGAGAAGGGCGCTTAATGCGGTATTTAGAAGGCTTTTCATGCTTGTTCCCAAAGAGGTGTGATCGTTTGAGGCTACTGCAACTCTAATCTAGAGGGAGAAATGACTATGGGCAATTTACACTTGCGTTTAGAGGCTCGGGCGCGGGTTCCTCGTGTCCTTTATTCCGTAAATGTTTTGCAACGGAAATTTGGTCTGTTGCGCAAAGCCCTTAAACTTGAAAGCGCCACCAAATGGGTCTTTGAAGAACATGATGTTTTGTTCGCCAGTCTTGTCGTGAAAACGGTCGGCGGGCTCAGCGATGGTTTTTTGTCTTCAGCGTTCAGTCTGCCTGTCGACCCTGCAGCTGAGCGTTTTGTTGTAAACTCTTTATCGGTTTACAAAACTGGTGTGTGAAGAGCTGAATGGAAGGTATTTGTGGCCATTCCAATTTTCATTTTTCTCTAGCCCGGTCAATTGTCTAGCTGAGTATGAAGGAATAAAGTCAGGGTCAGTGCTAAACAAAGCGGAGTCATTTTTGCGTAGTTTGGTGTCTCGGTAGATACTTACAGGCTATTGGTGCAGGCTAAGCGAAAAAAAACGATCTTCTATGCTTTCAAATCGAGATTTCTGTGCCTGCTTTATTTTTGTGCATTGATTGCTGGATTTCTGCGGGTTTTAGTGGCAAAACAGGCCGAGTTGCTGATTTGGCAAGGATTTTTTCCGTAAAAAAATAAAAATAAATGTAGGGGTTGGACGTTGAAGGCTTGACCCAGCATGTATTTTGATATGAAATTTAATCCAAAGGGAATAGGGCGTCTTATACGGCCTGGCAAATTGATCTGCAAATTGATCTGTCAGTGCGGGGTTAGGCGGATTTAAGGAGAGTACGAATGGGTATCGAAACTTTGAGCAATATTGCCAAGTTTTTCACAGGCGGCGATAGAATGCCTGATCCAGAGCAAAAAAAGAAATTAGTGGAAGAAGCGCTGTTGATGACATTGTCGCGCGCAACAAATGCTGACAGCAACATTGGCGCTCTCGAAGTTGAGACAGTTCAGAAGATCTTCCTCGAAGTCGCGGGTAAAGAGGTGAGCTGCAAAGATATTCGCGTTGCTGCGATTTCCGATCTTTATAAAGAAGCTACACTGAATAAGTATCTCAGTAATGTGCGCGGAAAATTTGATGTTGCTGACCGGCAAATGATTGTTCGTTCATTGGCGTACCTCATTAAGGTGGACGGCAAAGTAAGTCCTTTTGAAGTTGAGTTTTTCAACGGTGTCGTGACTGCATTTGGTTTAACGCCAGCCGAAGTTACCGGCCTCGATGAGGACGAAATTAAGATCTAATTGGGCGACTGGGGGAACTTCAGATTGTGAAGTGCCTCCCCTGTTGTCTGTTGACTGATCGTTAAAGTCGAAACAAGTGTCGAATATTAAAAAACAGCAGCGGTTCCAAAAAGTGGACCGCTGCTGTTTTGTCTTTATTCCTATGAGGTTCACTTAACTAATGAGTCAAAATTTAAGAAAATTCGAGACTTTAAGCGTGCGAGTCGTTCACCTTTGGCGTTAACGATCGAAAGTTTCTTGATTGATTTCAAATAACTTTAGGGCTGTGCGGCGCCCTATAAACGTCTTTTTTCTTGGGATACAACCAAGATTTTAACGAGCACCTGAAGGTGCTAAGCCCGTAAAGTGTCTAGCCAATTTAGCTCGAAAATAGCTGTAACCGGAACATTGGTATTAATAGCAAGGAAACGCATAGGTGGTGTTGTAAAATCTAAAATAGAAACAAGTTTATTAAACTTTTAGATAATACTTTACCGCTTAGAAAGCTGCCGTCACTATTATGTTTCGGGCTAGACAGGGTGTAATTTTCAGCGACGTACACACGAGTACCCAGGGGTTTTAAATGGATCTAAAAACGTTAACAAATATGTTCCCCTCCCATAAGCTAGTCATGGGTGAACAATTTTCCCAAGAGAACATCAGCGCCCTTAAAGTGAAGAGTATTCTTAACTGGTCGAATACTATTTTTGTGAATTGCGATTTCACCGAAGCTCAATTCCATTTGCTGATGCTTTCCGGCACGATATTCTTTGAGTGTGATTTTGCTGGCGCCTTGTTCCGTGCGTGCGACATTGATGGTAGCGAGTTCATATCCTGTAATCTGACGTGCGCTGATATGCAGGCTTCTGCTGTCTCAGACACTAGCTTTACGGACTGTATTATTGGCGGCTTTTTAGGCCCGCAGGACTTTAACAGCTGTAGTTTCGTCTATCCGCGCTATGCTCGTCGTACGCGGATAATATCACAGTACCCCTACGTGGTAGTGACAACGGCGGAAGGCCCTATGGTGCTTTTTAAAACGCCGACAAGCTGGCAGGTTCATGCCAAAAACAAGCGCCATTCATTTGATTTTGACGATAAAAATATTCCGGAACCTTATGCCGGTGCCATAGAGTTTGCCGCTAAGCTTGCTCATGATCAGGATCGGGAACGAAGCATTCGTATGGGCGAAAAGGCCGTATGAACAAGTGATGTGATGGAAGACGGTTAAAGGCCCTAGAGATAAATCTAAGGCCTTTTTTATTGGGACAACTCTGATGCTCTGGCTCGATCGATGGCTAGTGTTTTTTCAAAAAGTCGGCGGTAGCGCTGTATAACTGGAAGCGCCCTTGTTCTAAATGGGCCACGTGCGTGGCATCCGCAATGGTAACTAGCTTTTTGAACGGCGTAGCGGTCAGCCGCTTCATCATATGCGCCGTATCCTTAGCCGCTGTAATGCTATCCCAGCTGCCCCTTATAATCAGAGTTGGTGATAGTATTTTTGAGAAGTCCACATACCCGTGACCTGTCCAGCTGTTATAGAAATCATCTTCATACCCGGCTGGCGCGCGGACGCTGCCAGTAGCTGGTTGAGGCTGTAGGGCACCTTCGTATGACCCGTCACTAGCCAACCACAGTCGCGGCCATGCGGTCGCCATTTCGGAGGCCAACACTGAGGATTTCCCTTGAGGCACATCGTTTTCGAAACTAGCCAGTCTTTCAGAAACATCCAAGTCCCGGTAGGCAACTTTATCTGGCCGACCAATATTGAAAAACCTCACGACGCTATCGGTTAAAGAATTCTGCCTTTCAATGAGAGGCGCGAAAAATACCAGCTTCTCGATATTTTCAGGATATTGGCTGGCGTATAGCCCGGCGACAATACCGCCTCGGGAATGCGAAACCAACGATACGCGCTTTGCTGCTGTGTGGTTTTGAATGTAGGCGACGGCGGCCTCTATATCTGCGGCGGCGCTTGGTGCTTTGCCTAGCTGCTCGCCGTGGGCAGATGAAGTCTGCATTTCGGGGTATCTGTCGGAACAGCCATAGCCGAGAAAATCCAGCGCCCAGACATCAAAACCTTCGGAGCTGAGGTATTTTAGCCAAGAGGTGCCTCCCATCTCAAACCCGGATGCCAGCATTGTCGGGAAAGTGGCGCCGTGGATGAACAGTACCGGTGCGCGGTCTCTGTGCTTGGTTTCGTTATTGGAACTGTCCGGTTCGACATGGATCAAGCACAAGTTAAGCCGATCGGTCTGGCTTTCGGTGTAGTGTTGGGTGTAATTTAGGCTTGTTGCCATTGGTGCCTCCGTTAAGGCAAGTATCAAGAAAACTGCGAAAAATCTCATGTGTCTCTACCTGCTGTATATACTGTGAAGGTTGTGGGATACTGCACTTTTTCACGGCATACTTCGGCGGCGAACGAAGTATGGAAGGTAGCACCGGTTAAGGTATGCGCTGAAGGAGAGAATGCTGTGGTGGTTCAAGGCGAAATATCAGATGTTGCGGCACTGTTGGGCGATCCGGCGCGTGCCAAGATGATGGTCGCGTTACTGGGCGGTAAGGCCTTAACGGCGACGGAAATGGCGCTCGAGGCAGATATAACGCCGCAAACTGCCAGTGGCCATTTGGCCAAGCTGTTGGCTCGGCAGTTAATCACGGTTCAGAAGCAGGGTCGGCATAAGTATTTTCAGCTCCACGGGTCGGAGGTGGCCGCGCTCCTGGAAACGTTGCTCAATCTATCTGCAAATATTGACCATTCTACCGTTAAAACAGGTCCCAAGGACCCGGGAATGCGGCAGGCACGTGTGTGTTATGACCATTTGGCGGGGACGCAAAGCGTGGCACTACGCGACAGTCTTCTTGGTCGGGGAATATTGGTCGAAGAGAGTGGACAATTAGCCTTAACCGGGGCTGGGTTGGCTTGGTTTAAGGGTAGGGGCGTTGATATTGAAACGCTGTCAAAAAAGCCAAGGCCGCTTTGTAAAAACTGCCTTGACTGGAGTGAGCGCCGCCACCATTTGGCGGGTGCCCTTGGCGCGTGGATCCTCTCGGATCTGTTAGAGAAAAAATGGGTTGAGCGCGATTTGGATAGTCGAACAGTCCGCTTCAGCGACTCCGGGACCCGGCAATTCTCTAAAACCTATTTAGAAGCTTAGCCTTCAGACCAGCGCAAGACTTTCTGAAAGTGCAAAGTCCGGTTTTCGGCAAGAGGAAGCTAGCCTCAGTGGTACTCATAGCGAAGCAAAGGCCCAATATACTGCCGCTTCCTGTGCGCGAAACCTGCGCCTGAGGACCGGCTGCCAATTTCTGATTATTGACGCTCATATGATTGCGCCCTAGCTTATTGATTAATTAGTCAATTAGCATCGGGAGAGAGCAGTGCGGATTTTAAAATACATAGGGGGTGCAATTTTTCTGCTGGTGGCCGTGATGGTGGGCCGCACAGTGGTGCTTGTCCCTGCCGGTGAAGCAAAAACGCTCAAGGTTGCTAATTTGGACCCTTCTGAGACCAATAAAATTGCCGCGAACTTGGCTGCGGCGATACGCATCAAAACTGTTAGCTTTGCCCTGGATAGGGCGCCCGACGATGCTGAGTTTAAGGCCTTTCACGCGTTCTTGGAAACCACTTATCCGGCGGCGCACGCTGTTCTCAATAAGGAAATTATCAGCGACTATTCTCTGATGTATCGCTGGCCCGCAGCAAACGCGAATTCGTCGAAAAAACCCGTGGCGCTGTTGGCGCATATGGATGTTGTGCCGGTTCCTGAAACAGGGCTGGGGAACTGGACAGAAGCGCCGTTTGCAGGCGTGATTGACGCTGGCGGCAATATTTGGGGCCGGGGTAGTGTAGACAATAAAGGTAGTGTAATTGCGTTGATGGAAACGGCAGAACGGTTGGCAAAAGCCGGCTTTCAGCCAGACCGTGATATTTATTTTTTGTTTGGGCATGATGAGGAGCTTGGCGGCGACAACGGAGCAGCAGTTATGGCAAAGCTTTTGCAGGAACGCGGCGTACATTTTTCTTGGGTCCTGGATGAAGGGTCGGCGATAGCAGTCGATATCGTACCCGGATTAAAAAGCCCGCTTGCGGCGATTAGCTTAGGCGAAAAAGGGTCAGTTAGTTTGAGGTTTTCAGCCAAGGCTAAAGGCGGGCATTCGTCTGCGCCGAAAAGCTATACCGCAGCCTCTCTGGCAGCCAAGGCCGGGGTGGCGGTAATGGATAATCCGTACCCCTATATACTAGACGATAATTTGGCAGCGCTGCTGTTGGCGGCGGCGCCGGAATTGCCTTTTGTGCGTCGGCTTGCTGTAGCAAACCTATGGCTTACCCGTTCCGTGCTGGAGGAGAAGTTGGCTGAAAGCCAAACTATGGCGGCGTTCATGCACACCACAACGGCTTTCACCATGATGAAATCAGGCACCAAAACGAATATTTTGCCTCAATATGGGGAGGCGGTTGTTAATTACCGTATTCACCCTCGGGATACGGTTGCTAGTGTGGTCGAGCGTGCAACGGACCTTATCGCCAATGAGAATGTGAAAGTGACGCGCCTTGGAGGGAGAGAGGCCACGAACATGTCGAGCGTTGACGGGGAGGGTTACCGTGTGATCGCCGAGACCATTCGGGAAGAGTTTGGTGACATCCCTGTCGTGCCGACTTTAACAGTACAAGGAACTGATAGCAGGCATTATGACGGCGTCGCTGACGGTGTTTACCGTTTTGGCCCGCTGGTGTTTGGCCCTGAGGATCTGCAACGTATTCACGGCACCAATGAGCATATCCACAAAGATGCTTTCGCCCGGCAAGTGGAGTTTTTTGAAAAGCTATTGAGGCGTGCTGCAGGGTAACGATAATTCGACAAAGTTCGTTTGAATAGACGGCTGAATTAGCGCATGCTGACTTCTCATAAGTTAAGCTTCTGTCGCGTCTGAAAGATGCCCAAAGCTCTTCAGGGTTTTTTGTTAATTGTCGTCTATGATAATGGCTGCCTCTTCGCGCTAGACCAAAAAGGATTGATAAATGACACAAAAGCCGCCGCTCAATCTTTTCCGGTTTGATAATAGGTTTGAAATGGTCACTGCAATTCAAACCGCGATATCCGAGCGGCTTTTGACAGATTTGATGCGGTCCGGGCGTGCGAGCTGGGCTGTGTCTGGCGGGTCTACGCCAGCACCGCTTTTTGAAGCGATGAGCGAAACCGGGCTTAACTGGGCTAATGTCGATGTTGCGCTGGTTGATGAGCGCTGGGTGGATGTTGATCACCCGCGGTCTAACGAGGCCTTTGTGTGCCGCAGGTTGCTGCGCGGCAGGGCTGAAAAAGCAAATTTCACCGGTATGAAAACAGACCATCCAACACCCGCCGAGGGACTAGCCGAACTGAACGAAAACTACGGCGCGCTTTTGCTGCCTTTTTCTTCCATTCTATTGGGGATGGGGCCTGACGGTCATACGGCCTCTTTCTTTCCGGGGGCTGAAGGGCTTGATGCGGCACTTGATCCGGCAGGCAAGGATACGTGCCGTGCGCTGGTTGCCAGAAAAAGTGACGTCACCGGGGAGGAGATTGAACGTGTTAGCATCACTGCCCCCGCAATTATGGCTGCCAAACATGTAGCGCTTATGATCACAGGGCAAGAGAAACGCCACGTTTTGCAGGCTGCTCTAACGACTGATCCTGACTTGCCCGTTGGGCGGCTGCATAAATTGCGGGCATTTGATATTTACTGGGCGCCCTAGGTGTATAGGATGGGGCAGAATATTTTATCCAAGAATTATAATTTTAAGCGTTTTATTTTAGTTTAGAGGGTTTTCTATGGTTTCGATCCGTGACGTCATGACCTCAGGGCCGGTCATCCCCGTACTATCTTTTAATAATTCAGAAGAAGCTGTTTCAGTTTGCCGGGTGCTGTACGAGGAAGGCTTGCATGTTTTGGAAATTACTTTGCGGCACAAAGCCGCGCTTGATGCAATCAGCGCCGTAGAGAACGCGTTGCCAAAAGATGCGATGGTTGGCGCGGGAACGGTGCTTACGCCTGAGCTTGCTATCCAAGCCAGAGATGCCGGCGCATCCTTTGGTGTGAGCCCCGGGTTAACCGAAGATTTGGCAAAAGCCGTCAAGGCAATGAACTGGCCGTTTCTGCCAGGTATTTCAACATTGTCAGAAGCCATGATCGCGCGCGAACTTGGTTTTAAAGATCTCAAACTGTTCCCTGCCGAACTATCTGGCGGCCCCGCGCTGCTTAAGGCCATTGGCAGTGTGATGCCTGATCTTACCTTCTGTCCGACGGGCGGCGTTTCTGCCGCGACGGTAAAAAGCTATCTTGAACTTAAGAACGTTGCCACTGTTGGCGGGTCGTGGATTACAGGGCGCGGCACCGATGGTACCATTGATTTGGCGCTTGTGCAGCAGCGCGCGAAGGCGATTTTCTCATAAAATTCAACGATTGTTGAAAAAAGTGATCTCGCCCTATTGACCCGGCGGTATAAAGCGCTCTAGTCTCCGCTTCAACTGGAGGGGAGACCAGCGTGAAATCAATCCATTTTGTTCTACTGTTTCTACTGATCATTGCCGGTATCACAGGCTATATTTTGCTAACTGAACCGCCGGTTGGTGCTGCAGGTGTGCCGCACGCAACTATTCAAGGTATGAGTGCTGGCGGTGACGGTGCTGCGCGGCTGGCTACTATTGGCAAAGCCCCCTTCTATTTCCAGATTATAGTTATTCTTCTTGCTGTATCGCTGTTGACCATGGCCGTACACGAACGCCTGCGTGATACTAGGTTTTATGTTCTGATGGGAAGCGCCACAGCGTTTGCGCTGTTCGTTTGGTATAAGGTTTACAGCGGTTATGAGGCCTATTTGGCCACAGGCGAGACAGATATCGTCTTTGGTTTCCCTGTGCCGACCACTTGGATGCTATGGGGGATATGGGGCAGTTTCGTGTTGTTTGATTTGATCTTTGTATTCTTCTTCCGGAATTATTTTTATACCCATGAGGATGAGCAAGCGTTCGAGCAGCTTGTTGCTGAGCTGAACGCTGAAAAAGACAGCGCAGCCAAGCAGGGAGACGCATAATGGAAGCGTTTCGTCAGGAAATTATCCTCAGCTCGGTTTTCATATATTTAGTCATTTGTATCGGTGTTGGTATTTGGGCAATGCGCCGTACCAAAAATGCCAACGACTTTTTCGTGGCAGGTAAAGGTCTTGGCCCCATTGTTGTCAGTCTTGCTGTTTTTTCCTCCACGCTGTCCGGTTTCGGCTTCGTCGGTGGGCCTGGCCTGGTTTACGCCACGGGCCTTTCGTCCATGTGGATGGTGGTTACATCTGCACTTGGTTATGCCACAGGCTTCTATCTCATTTCCAAGCGGATTAGAATGATCGCGGAAGTGCGCGATACAGTGTCTATGCCAGATGTTGTCTTTGCTCGTTACGGCAGTGAAGCAGCGCGGCTGCTTACGGCTGGCACCATTCTACTTGGCGTGCTCGGCTATTTAGCAACCCAGATTTTGGCGATGGCACTGGTGCTGCAGTCGATCCTTACCGGCACCGAGATGTTTGCAGATGTAAGCCTTGTTATGTGCGTGGTTATGTCTTCAACCGTGCTTATTTTCTACTGCGTGACGGGCGGCGTTATTGCTTCTGTGTATACTGATTTGGTGCAAGGTTTGGTCATGATCGTATCTGGCGCACTGGTGGTTATTACTGCGGCGCACGTGTTTGATGGTGGCTTCTCGGAGGTCAGTAATATTCTGCTATCCAACGGCGGCGAAGATATCATGCCGTTTGGTACGCTGGGTGCAATGGCCTCGCTGACATGGTTTTTCCTGTTTGGTCTTGGTCTTGCTGGGCAGCCCCATATTGCGACAAAATTGATGATGAACCGCAAAATATCTGATAACCGCATCATTCTGCCGATGACAATTTTTGGCTATGTGATCGCGGCGATGCTGTGGATTTCAGTTGGTGTTGTTATGCGGGCGCTGGTGCTCGGGGATGTGGGCATGCCGCTCGCTAGTCCGGATCAGGCCGCGCCGATGTTCTTGACCACCTACGCTCATCCTTTGCTTGCCGGTGTGGTGTTCGCAGGTTTGTTTGCGGCAATTATGTCCACCGCTGATAGCTTCCTCAATATCGGCGCCGCGGCGCTGATCCACGATATCCCTAAATCAATTCGCGGCAAGGTGCTCGATAACGAACTGTTTTGGGCGCGGGTGGCGACGGTGGGCCTCGCGGTTCTGGCCTCCTTCTTCGCGCTCTATAGCTATTATGAGAACGGAGATCTGGTGGGCTTGCTCGGAGCCTTTGGCTGGGCGACGTTTGCGGCGGCCCTTGTGCCGGTGGTGCTCATTGGCCTCAATTGGAAGCAGGCATCGTCAACGGCTGCTATTGTGGCGATCAGCTCCAGCTTGATAATCAACTTCGGTATTGCGGTCTTTAAAATACAAATTCCCTACAATATCTCGGCAGGTTTTTTGGCGATGCTGGTCTCAATGATCCTCTTTATCGTCATTTCGCTCTTGGCGAAGCCAAAACAGCTCCCACATGATATAGATAGGATTATGGATTTATAATCAGGCAAGTGGGGACTTAAATGGCTGGGAAAAAACAAGGGACTAGTTGGCGTTTCTTCAGTACCGAGATGGTGGGCATTGTCTTTGCCGTGATTTTGGCGCTGTGGCTTGAAGGCTGGTACGAGGACTTTCAGCGCAGGGAACGCGCGGATGATTACCTTGAGCGTATCAGGGTTGAAGTCAGTCAGAACCGGGAAGATCTGAATTCCGCGATTAACGGCACTCAGGAAAACATTGACGGTATCGCTAAGGTATTTGCTGGCGGCGAGGTAACCATGGGGAGGCTTGCGCCTTTTCTGGAAATCGAAGGTGGCTCCACAACCAATTCAGCATGGACTACGGCACAAATGACGCAGGCCATCAGTGAGATGCCGGTAGAGACCGTCACCTCGCTGGCCACAATTTACGATAGTCAGGCCTACTATGCTAAATATCTGAATTTCTTCTTCCAGCAATATGCAGATCTGACAATCGACATGCAAAGCGGCAATAATACCGCGATGACGGCACGAAAGTTTCAGCAGCATCTTTCGATCAGCAATTCCCTGGCGCGGCAGCTTTTGCAAAACTATGACACGTTCCTGGGTATTAACGCCGAGGAAGCGCCTAAACAGGAAGAAACAGCGCCGTCAGCGAAGCCTAGCAACTAAGCTAGGCCAAGCTCTTTCAATATGGTGTCGGTGTCTGCGCCTTTTGCTGCTGGCCCGTGCGGGGTGTTGGGGCTGGTGCGGCTGAATTTTGGTGTCGGTGCTGGCTGGATCGTGCCGTCAATTTCCACAAAGCTTTCGCGTGCTACATTGTGCGGGTGCTTGTGGGCTTCCCAAAACGGTAGGATGGATGCAAAGCAGGCATCGGTGCCGTCGAGCAGTGTCTGCCATTCGGCCCGGGTTTTGCTTTTGAAAACTTCCGTCAGTTCAACCTTCAGGTTTTTCCATTCGCCGGGGTTCATATGCTTTTGCATCCAGCTTTCGTCTAGGCCTGCGCGGTCAACAAATACTTGCATAAACTGCGGCTCGATCGCACCGAAACTAACATAGTGGCCGTCAGCGGTTTCAAACGTGCCGTAAAAATGCGCGCCGCCATCCAGTAGATTGATGCCGCGTGCAGGGGCCCAGCGGTGGCTTGCCATCAGCGAGTGGAATATGGACATCAAGGCGCTGGAGCCTTCAACCATGCTGGTATCCACCACCTGGCCCTTGCCGGATGTGCGGGCTTCAAGGATCGCGCATACAAGGCCAAATGCCAGCATCATGCCGCCACCGCCGTAATCGCCCACAAGATTGAGCGGTGCCAGCGGTGGGCCGTCAGCGGGGCCCATAGCGTGCAGCGCACCTGAGAGCGCTATATAGTTGATGTCGTGGCCTGCGGTTTTGGCCAGTGGGCCGGTCTGGCCCCAGCCTGTCATGCGGCCGTATACAAGCTTCTCGTTGCGGACGGCCACTTCGTCAGGGCCAAGGCCCAGTTTTTCCATAACGCCCGGGCGAAAGCCTTCAAATAAAGCATCAGCCGTTTCGCAAAGCTTAAAAAAAACTTCTTTGCCGTCGTCGGATTTCAAATCCAGCGCGATAGAGCGTTTACCGCGCCGGTTTATATCAACTTTAAAATCAGTAGGGGAGGCAGGGCCAGCCCGGTCAACCATGATCACTTCCGCGCCCATGTCGGCCAGCATCATGCCCGCAAAAGGACCGGGACCAATGCCAACCAGTTCGATAATTCTAACGCCTGCCAATGGTCCCATGATATTTCCTTACCTGTGTCGCTTTATTTAGGAGCCATCCTTGCTGCGGCGTCCATGCGTATTGTCTCTCCGTTAAGGTAGGCGTTTTCAACGATATGGCCAGCAAGTTTGGCATATTCGTTTGGTTGGCCGAGGCGCTTCGGGAAGACCACCTGCTGTGTCAGGCTTTCGACCGCAGCTTCCGGCAGGCCATCAAACAGCGGTGTGTGGATGAAGCCCGGCGCAATTGTCATCACACGGATGCCTTGGCGGGATAGTTCGCGTGCGAGCGGCAGTGCAAGGCTGGCTACGCCGCCCTTAGAGGCCGCGTAGGCCGCTTGGCCGATCTGGCCTTCAAAGGCTGCTACAGAGGCGGTGTTGATGATCACGCCGCGTTCGCCGTCAGTATTTGGGTCATTATGCTGCATGGCTTCGGCTGCGTGCGCTGCCACATTGAAGGTACCGATCAGATTAACGCTGATGATTTTCTGGAAATAAGCGAGCGGATTACGGTTGCCTTCACGGTCGAGCACTTTTTGCGGGGTGGCGATGCCAGCACAGTTCACTGCAATATCAACACTGCCGTATGTCTCGCGAGCAAGGGCCATCGCAGCACCAACTTCGGCTTCGCTTGATACGTCAGTTTTTTTGTAGGTCACTTTGCCGCCGTGAGCAGCTTCCATTTCAGCGCCGAGCTCGTCATTGAGGTCGATGATCAAAACGTTGACGCCTTGAGATACAAAATATTCAGTGGTCGCACGGCCAAGGCCGGATGCTCCGCCGGTTACAACAGCAGTTTTGCCAGATAATTCCATGGGGGTCTCCTAGGTGGGGGTTATTTGTTTGGTGCGCTGCAGCGAGTTTTATCGGTGCTGCGGCCTTTGGAAAAGGTACATTCAAAAGCGGGCTCGCCAGACGTCTCGCCTTCGGCATCTTCGTAAAGCGTTATCATGCGGACCGTCGCGTCGTCGCCTTTGAGGCTAACGTGCGCGAACCCCCACACTTGGGTGTAGGCGTCTTCTTCGTCGGCTGTCGTTTTGCCGCGCGCATAATGGGTTGTTAGTTGCGGATATTTGGCTTCCTGCTTGGCGAGAAAATTGGCATGGACCAGGCGGGATTTTGAAAAGGACCCTGAAACAATATGCAGCAGCGGTGTGATTTTTTCTCCGGCTGCAATTTCGGCTTTCATTACAGTCTCGCAGCTGTCTTCCTGCACTTCCAGCGTATGCTCATGTCCGGCGAAATAGGCGTCAGCATATCGGCACAATATTGGGAGAAGTACGGGGCGCAGTGCATGGGACTGCTCAAACTTGTTGCCGCCCGAGGACCAAATAGGGTGGTGGCCGATCACAAATTTCCATTTGGCGGTGGAATTTTTAAGGGCGTCCGTTAGCCAGCCTAACATATTCCTTTCCGCGTCGTTTTGTGGTTTGACATGGGGTTTTGGTGTTAGCTGTTCGCTCTCGTCGCGGTTTTCGCTGCCGTCGTCGTTGAGCTCAGGTTTATACACTGTCAGTCCGGTAAGCAGGATCTGCGTATCTATAACAAACACCTCAACGTCGCCGCCGGCGTTCTCAGGCTTTACGCTATAGAACAGGCCATCCATCGCGAAGGGCTTACTGGTCGAAAGAAAATTCACTTGGGCTGAAACGCCTTTGCGCTTGCCGCGCCAATCGTGGTTGCCGAGCGTTGGATAAATTCTGAAATCAGCGTTGTCATCCATGAGAGGTTTGAACGGCACAGTGAATATTTTGTTGAGCCGCTCATTGTCGTCTTCAGTATCTTCACCGTCGATGCCGTCTGGGTAGATGTTGTCGCCAAGCATGACACCAAATTTACAGTCGTTATTTTGGCAATATGTGCGCAGCAATGCGGCGGTTTCAGTAAGCCCGCTTTCGCCAGGTGCCCAATATTCGCCGCGAACACCCCACCAACTACCGATGAAAGAATACCAAGGTGTAACAGCGCCGGTATCACCGACGGCAACAAAGCCGATGGTTTTTTCTTCTGTCGTGGCCGCCGTCTCTGACGCCTCTACATTTTCTGTTGCATGCTGGGCCATTGCGCCAAATGACGTGGCAGCGAGGGCAGCGCTCAGGGCAAGGCCTTGAAACAGTTGGGATAGGCGGACAGAAAGCATCAATTCATTCCTTCAAAACAACTGGCCGTCCGTATGGCGGCTCACTTTTTCGTGTCTGCAAACAAATCCCGGCGAGGATCACACGAAAAGCTGGACCAAACCCCATTTCACATTATTGTAATCGGAAATGAGGCAATTACGGCTTGGCATCTTCACTATGCACACCCACATAACGGCTCAATTGCGAAAACTCAACATTGCGGAGATAGCGGATGAGTATCGGTACCACAGAATTTGATTATGATTTGTTTGTTATCGGCGCGGGTTCGGGTGGCACAAGAGCCAGTCGCATCGCAGCCAGTTACGGCGCACGCGTTGCTGTTGCTGAAGAGTACCGCGTGGGCGGCACCTGCGTGATCCGCGGCTGCGTGCCGAAAAAGCTGCTCGTATATGCGTCGCATTTCGCGGAAGATTTTGAAACGGCCGAAGGCTACGGCTGGACAATTGGCGAAACTAGCTTTGATTGGAAAAAGTTGATTGCCCGTAAAGATACAGAAATTGACCGCTTGAACGGCCTCTATTTAAACACCCTGAATAATGCCGGTGTCGAAATTATGCTCGGTCGTGCAGTTGTTGAAGGCCCAAATACAATTCGCATGGGTGATAAGGTTATTACGGCTGATAAGATACTTGTGGCTGTAGGCGGTTGGCCGACGATGCCAGATGTGCCGGGCATCGAGCATGCGATCACATCCAACGAAGCGTTGCACCTTGAAGAGTTTCCTAAGCGTATCGTTGTTGTTGGCGGCGGTTACATCGCTGTGGAGTTTGCCGGTATTTTTGGCGGCATGGGCAGCGACGTTATTCAACTTTACCGCGGTGAGCAAATCTTGCGCGGTTTTGATGATGATATCCGGAACAGGCTGGCAGACGAGATGCGCAAAAAAGGCATGGACGTACGGGTCGGTGTGAATGTAACCGCTATTGAAAAAACAGACACCGGTGTTTCCCTTACGCTAACGGACGGCACGACGCTGGAAGCGGACGCGGTTATGTACGCGACCGGCCGGTCCCCGAATACTAAAGGCCTGGGCCTGGATACTGCAGGCGTGGAACTAGCCAAGAACGGTGCCGTTAAAGTCGACGCATACGGTAAAACAAATGTAGCAAGCATTTTTGCAGTAGGTGACGTAACGGACCGGGTGCAGTTAACACCAGTGGCGATCAAGGAAGGCCATGCCTTTGCGCTGACCGAGTTTGGCGGCATGACAGTTTCGCCAGAGCATGATGCAATCCCGACAGCTGTATTCTCGCAGCCACCAATTGGCACAGTGGGTCTTTCAGAAGCTGAGGCACGCGAAAAGTTCACTGATATTGATGTGTATGAGAGTGATTTCAGGCCAATGAAGCATACGCTTGGCGGCTCGAATGAGCGTGCTTACACCAAGCTGATCGTTGATAAAGCCACCGATAAAGTCGTGGGCGCGCATATGATCGGGCTCGATTCCGCGGAGATTATTCAGGGAATTGGCATAGCAGTGAAGGCTGAACTTACAAAAACGCAGTTCGATTCGACCGTCGCGGTGCACCCTTCAAGCGCCGAGGAATTCGTTCTTATGCGAAATCCACGATAAAGATCGGGCTAAATATGGGTATTGTAGAATTAAAATTCATAAATAGCATATTTTTGCCCATTCATTAGAAAATATACCTCGCAATGGCTTTGGTGTAGGAATATATAACAAGCTAATGATATAGGTAACGATCAAAGGGGTGGGCAAAGCAGGCCTCTGCTGATTAAGAGGACGAGAGATATATGGTGTCTGAGGTACAGGTTTTAGAATCCGCAGTTGTACGATTTGCGGGTGATAGCGGTGACGGGATGCAGCTTACGGGCAGCCAGTTCACATCGTCAACGGCTCTTTCAGGAAGCGATCTGGCAACCTTCCCTGATTTCCCGGCGGAAATTCGGGCGCCCGTGGGCACTACGTTTGGTGTTTCTGCATTCCAGATAAACTTCGGTGCCAAATCAATCAAAACGGTTGGTGACAGCCCGGATGTGCTTGTGGCAATGAACCCGGCGGCCTTGAAGGTGAACCTTAAGAATTTGCGTTCTGGCGGTTTACTGGTTGTTGATAGCGGTGCCTTCACCAAGCGTAACCTGCAAAAAGCTGGCTACGAAGAAACCCCTCTCGGCACACCAATGATGGATGATTATCAGGTTATTGACCTTGATATCTCGAGGATGACGCTTGAGGCCGTGAAAGAGCACGGGCTTGGCAATAAGGAAGCACTGCGCTGCAAAAACATGTGGACGCTGGGCATGGTCTTGTGGATGTTCTCCCGCAAGCGTGAGCCTATTACCAAATGGTTGGATAAGAAATTCGCCAAACTGCCAGCTGTTGCTGCGGCTAATATTGCCGCTCTGAATGCTGGCCACGCATTCGGCGAAACGGCTGAGCTTTCCGCTACTTTCAAACGCTATCAGATCGGCGCAACTACTAGTGAGCCAGGTCTTTACCGTACAGTAACCGGTAGCCAGGCGCTGTCATGGGGTATAGTGCAGGGCGGCCAGCTGGCTGACCTGAATGTTGTGCTGGGCAGTTATCCGATCACCCCGGCATCCTCGATTTTGCATGCCTTGTCGGGCATGAAAGAGCTCGGCGTTGTAACGTTTCAGGCAGAAGACGAAATTGCTGCGATTTGTGCTGCGATTGGTGCCTCGTTCGCTGGCTCACTCGGCGTTACCAGCTCCTCTGGACCGGGTATCGCACTGAAGATGGAAGCGATGGGTTTGGCGATTTCTACCGAATTGCCGCTGGTGGTTATTAATTCCCAGCGCGGCGGGCCATCAACGGGCTTGCCGACTAAAACCGAGCAATCTGATTTGTACCAAGCGATTTACGGCAGAAACGGCGATGCGCCGATTCCGGTGATTTCAACGCGTAGTCCGGGAGACTGTTTTGAAGTTGCGATCGAAGCCGTGCGCTTGGCCGTGAAATATATGACGCCGGTAATGCTGCTGACGGACGGCTTTACAGCCAATGCGGCTGAACCGTGGATGCTGCCTGATCTGGACGCGCTTGTACCATTCAAGGTCGAGCACGCTAAAACGCCAGCCGAAGGCGAAACGTTCAGCCCGTATAAACGCGACGAAAAGACATTGGCGCGCAACTGGGCAATTCCGGGCAATGTGGGTACAGAGCACCGTATTGGTGGGATTGAGAAAGATTTTGATACCGGCCATATCTCCTACGATTCTGACAATCACCAGCGCATGACTGATACGCGCCAAGCGAAAATCGATGGCATTGCCAACGATATTCCGCTGCAGGCCGTAGAGCAGGGCAATACCAGCGGCAAGCTGGCCGTTGTTGGCTGGGGCTCAACCTTTGGGCCGATATCTGAGGCCGTGAGAATAGCGCGCAGTGACGGGCACGATGCTAGCCATATTCATATTCGTTATCTTCATCCTTTCCCGTCAAATCTCGGGGAATTATTGGCTGGATATGATAGTATTATCGTACCTGAAATGAATACAGGGCAGTTGAAGACGGTACTTAGGGATAAATTCCTGATTGATGCCAAGCCGCTTAATAAAGTGTCTGGCTTGCCGTTTAAAATTCAGGAAATCCTGGATGCCATCCACAGCGATATCGCAGAGTAGGGAGGAGAGATCATGAATGAAATTAGTGCTCTCAAAGGAACACCGGAAAAAGCTCCGCTGACCCTTAAAGATTTTACCAGTGATCAAGAAGTGCGCTGGTGCCCCGGTTGCGGCGACTACGCGATCTTGAAGGTCATGCAGCGTACTTTGCCTGAGCTGGGTGTTACCCGCGAAAACACGGTGTTCGTATCGGGTATCGGCTGTTCTAGCCGTTTCCCTTACTATATGGATACATATGGGTTTCACACCATCCACGGCCGTGCGCCTGCTGTTGCGACGGGTGTTAAGCTGGCGAACCCTGAATTGGATGTATGGATGATCACCGGTGACGGTGACGGCCTATCCATCGGCGGTAACCATATGCTGCATGTGCTGCGCCGCGATGTGGATATCAACATTCTGCTGTTCAATAATATGATTTACGGGCTGACCAAAGGCCAGTTCTCTCCAACTTCGAAGCCTGGCACTAAATCTCCGTCAACGCCCCAAGGGTCGGTTGATCCCGCCCTGAACCCAATTGGCTTTGCCCTTGGCTCTGGCGCACGCTTTGTTGCTCGTACGGTAGATACGGCGATCAAACATATGCCGGGCGTTTTCAAGCGCGCGCACGGTTTTAAAGGCGCATCTTTTGTTGAGATTTTGCAGAATTGTATTGTGTACGCGGACCAAGTTTGGGGCGACGTAACGCAAAAAGCAACGGCTGCAGACAAACAACTGCTTTTGGAAAACGGCGAGAAGATGCTGTTCGGCAAAGAGAAAGACAAGGGTATTCGGTTTGATCTGGCCAGCTTCTCGCTGCAAGCCGTGATGATCGGCGAGAACGGCATCACCGAAGACGATATATTGGTGCACGACGAAAGCAACCTGCAGATGGCCCGTATGTTGGCTGAGCTTGGTGCCGAGGCGAATGAGCCGATGGCAATGGGCGTGCTGTACTCAGAACAAGCAGAGTATAGCTATACGGAAGCTGTTCTAGCGCAGGTCGAAGCTCAGAAGGGCAAACGTACCCTGAAGGACATGATCTACTCTGGCCAGACCTGGGAAGTAAAATAGCGTAACGGTTGCAAGCAGAATTTGAAAAGCCCGGCTTTAGCCGGGCTTTTTTATTGTCGAAACTCGGCGTTAGCTGCCGCCAGATTTATACTTGGTGCCTTAGCTCTCAACTCTAGCTTCGATCGCCGGCGCATTGGCACTCCGCGCCATATATACGATCATCACCACAAACAGCGCAGTGCAAAAATAGCTGCCTTCGGGGCCGATGTTGCCGCCTGTCAGAAGCAAAGCCCCTTGATCCGTCAGTTCGACCACAAGGGCAGGTGTACCAACTTCGATACCGGTCACCGGCAGCTCGTATCCAACGGATTGCATCCAGTTCCAACCTGCGTGCCAGCCCATCGCGCCCCAAATATTGCCAGTTTTAATGGTCCACAAGGCTGCAAATACCGCAAATAAAATGATGTTGACGCTGGTTATCCAGTGATTGTCTCCGTCAAAATGCAGCAACGCAAAGATAAGGGAACTGATGATAATGCCGGTCAAAAGGTTGAACCGGCGCGTCACTGTCCCGAGCATCCAGCCGCGAAAAATGATTTCTTCAACGCTCGACTGAACAGCGAAGCCGAGCAATAGTAGAATTATGCTGATGAGCCCTGCGGGAGAAGAAAACGCAGGCAGGATCGCACCAACTTCATAGCCATTTGATATCCATATTGCCGCGACGATAATGGAAATTGTGCCAATGCCGATGGCATGGCCGCGCACGAAAGTTCTTAGCCGTGCTGTCTTACTGAAACCCATACTGGTGAACGGCAGATTTTCTGCGTACCGAACCCAAACCATGGTGATAACTGCGGACGGCAGAAAAAGTCCGAACAAGACCAAGGCTAAGACGCGTGGCCCCGAACCAAATAAGTCTGAAAAGCCTGCGAGCGATAAGATGTTCGCGCCAACGACTTGACCAAAAACTGAAAAGACTAGCGATAAAATAGTAAGTAGGATGAAAATCAGTATGCCGATTGACAAGCTGGAAGCTTTGCTGCGCTCAGGCCCAAAAGGCTTTAACCATGGTCTTGGTTCGGTTTTATCAAATAGCTCATTTCCCAGAAATTGCATTGTGTCTCTCCCATGGCCGTTTGTTTTTGTTATGGGTGAAACATAGCTACTAGTTGCCGCCGTGTCATACTTATTAGAAAACCAACCTACGGGACTTGCCCGAGACGATGCAGTGGAACGATTTTATTTGCCAGTTTGAGCATCAGGGGCAGCGAAACCAACTGCCGAGCTTACAGCGACATAAACACATCGTAGCGTGTTGATTTGCCGGTGATCTGGTGCGACGGCGCGCGAATGCCGGCAAGCGGATCGGCCTTTTGTGGCCATTTCAGAACCACGCGGTTGCTTGCATGGGCAAGCGCTACTTGCATCAGCTCCGTAGAGTCTTGGTCGACGCCAACAATTTCCCGTATCAACCGCATTTCCTTCTTTACCAAACTGGATTTGGTGCGCGGTGGATGCATGGGGTCAACAAGAATAACTTCTGGTGACAGTGTTGGAAGCAGATCCTTCGCGTCGCCGTGCAGCAACGTCATGCGGTCAATAATTTTGGCAAGCTCATAGCTTGCCTCTCGGGCTCGCTCCATCCCCTTAGATAACAGCTGGTGCATATGGCCGGAGCGTTCAATAAGCGTTACCTCTGCCCCGAGCGAAGCCAATAGGAATGCATCTCTGCCGAGCCCGGCAGTAGCGTCCACAATGCTCGGTGTTTTGCCAGATTTTAGCCCAACTGCTTTTGGCAAAGCCTGCCCCCGACCGCCCCCAAACCTGAGCCTATGGCCGACCGCGCCGCCGACAAAATCAATCTCAAGAGTTTCCATTTTTTTGGCCATGACTTGGAGTTACGCTTTTTGGGTTCATTGCCGACAGACAGCACATGCTGTCCGGCGCTTCTGTTTTCTACGACCTTTGCATCTGTTTAAGCAACGGTAGTATGCAATCCCGTGTAAGAGGGGCTAGCGCGACATGGTCGCTGCCGGGTTCTTTGTACCAAAGTATTTCCGCAATTTCTGCAGCTGGCGTTGGAGTGGCCGTAAGGCTGACACGAAAGATATCAGCAATGACAAGGCAGTTTTCTTCGTTTGCAGCTGGCGCTGAGTGTTGGCCAAGTGGTTGTAAGTCGTTCGTGCCGACGGTGATGCGAAGCTCCTCGAATAATTCTCTGACGAGTGCTTCGCACGGCGTTTCGCCAGCGTCTATTTTGCCGCCCGCTTGCATGAAGGCTTTGGTGCCGTGCTTGCGAACTAAAAGGGTACGCCCATGATCATCCGTTATTAGGGCTGCCGCTATTCGTAAGGTGTTTTTACTCATACACGTCTATTGCCATTTTTGCTCTGGCGCGGAGTAAGCGTGTATTTGCTGAATTAAGTCGTCAGGGTCGCTTGAAAATATGAGCATATCGGCATGATGCTGTTTCATAAATCCAGCCTTGGCGCTTTGTTGGGCCATCACGCGTACCGGGTCATAAAATCCATTGATGTTCAAAAAGGCGCAGGCTTTCTTGTGAATGCCCAGCTGTGCCCATGTCCACTGTTCGTAAATTTCCTCGAGCGTGCCGGCACCGCCGGGCATGGCGATAAATCCATCTGCAATGTCCGCCATGGTCTGTTTCCGGCCATGCATGTCATCTGTGATAATCAGCTCAGTCAGACCTTTATGCTCTATTTCTTTTTCGACAAGCGCCTTTGGCATAACACCGGTGACACGTCCGCCACCTTCTAAGGAAGCATCGGCTATAGCGCCCATTAAACCGACCTGAGCGCCGCCGTAAACAAGTTCAATATCACTCTTTGCAAATAAGCTTCCAAGTGACCGTGCAGCTTGCATGAATACCGGATTATTGCCTGTTTTTGAGCCGCAAAATACTGCTATTTTCATTTAACACTTTTCTGTATTAGGGGGTGATTTCATAAAGACCTGTTTGCGGTCGTAGTTTTATCAACACAGCCAGTTTTGTCCAGCAGCCAAACGCTTGGGGCAGAAAAGTGGGCCCGCTTGCTACTGTTTAATCCCGCAGGCCGTCTTTGAAGCCGAGGCAATCAAGGTAGCTTTTCAGCGATGTCTCTGGTGTTTCGACGAAGGTTGCTTCCTGCTGACTGGCACTGCGCATTCGGTCGAGGCGGAAATGCCTGTGGTCCTGCCTCAGTTCGCACCACGCAAGCAGCAGCCAACTGGGCCCCCAGAAAGAAAGCGACAGCGGCCGCACGGTGCGTTCAGTATAATCACCGTTCTTATCTTCATAATCCAGTTGCAGCTTGTGCTTGGTCCGAATGGCTCCGCGCATCATTGAAAAGTCGACGGTCCAGGGGATTAGGGCGTTTGTAGGCGGGGCAAACAACGCGGTACCCGCAAAAATCTCACGGTCCTTTTCTGGCAACACATTCCTGAGCTTTCGCACCAAACTCTTGGCCGATTTTGCCATCGCTTCGTCTGTGAAGGCGCTAACCATCGCGGCGCCCAGCATCAATGTTTCCAGTTCACCAACTTCGAGCGACATGGGTGGCAGGCAATGGCTTTTGTCAATCAAATAACCCACGCCCGCTTCGCCGCTGATCGGTACGCCGGTTAAAATCAGGTCCTGTATGTCGCGGTAAATAGTGCGCACACTCACATCAAATTCGTCAGCGATACTCTGTGCCGTGATCGCCATTCGGCGGCCCTGCATATGATTTACGATCTGAAAAAGTCTGTCTGCGCGTTTCATGCGTACTCTCTATCATACGGCTACTGACGGTTTGTGTCAGTATACTGTCAGGAAGTGGTATATCAGTCAAAGCGGGAGGAAACAAAGCGTGACGATGGTCGAATTTTCCCTTGGATCGATCGATATTTTATTTGTCTAGGAAGGTGCCGTTTGATGGCTTTGGCGGTAACTGAGTAAACCATTTTACTGGCCGTCGGGGTTTTCTCATGACCTTATTTGATTAATTAGAAATCAAATGGGCATCCAGCATTTCGAGTGCTTTAGTCATGGTTTCTTGTGCGCCGGTTTTAACGATATAACCGCCGACACCTTGGTCATAAGCTGCTTGAATATCGCGTTGATCTTCTGAAGTTGACATGATGAACACGGCGGTATCTTGCAGGTCCCTATCAGCGCGGATCTCTGTGAGCAATTCTAAGCCGCTCATGCGTGGCAGATTAAGGTCAAGCAATATGACGTATGGGTGAAGTAATTTGGTGTGGCCATTTTCACCGCGCAATATTTCAAGCGCCTCGATCCCGTCCACTGCCACTTTAAAGGGGTTAGCAACTTTCTTTTTTCGCATCATACGGCGTAAGCCCATTGTGTCGACTTCGTCGTCTTCGACAAATAAAAGCAGCACTTTTTCTTTCATAACCAGCCCTTTATGAGTTCGGCAGCGAAAATTTAAAATTGGTTCCAGTGCCGCCGTCCGTATTTTCAATCCAAACTTTGCCGCCGTGGCGCTCGACCAGTTTTTTGATAATAGCAAGACCCATGCCACTGCCTTCTACGGTATCCCGTGATTTTAGTGTCTTGAACATTCCAAAAACACGGTCTTGCATATCAATTGGGATGCCAGGACCATCGTCATGAACGGAAAAAATATGCTCATTTCCCTTCTCTGTATATTGAATTTTAATCAGCCCTTCCGCCTTGTGATGGTGCTTTATTGCGTTTGAAATCAAGTTGCGGAAAATAATCTGCAGCGCTGCTGGTATGGTCTTAATGGTCGGCAGATCATACTCGACGACAAACCCTTTTTGAGCCGAGCCCAAAATGTCAGTAGTTTCTTTTATAATCTCATTCAGCTTTACACTTGTTGCATCGTGACGATCGGTCCCGAGGCGGGAGTATTCAAGCAAGCTAGCAAGCAGCCCTTCAAGGCGCTTTACTCTCGATTTTAGTAATTTCATATAAGACCGGGTTTCATCGTTCATTACGTCTTGGAGGTCTTCTTCAATCCAATTGGCTAACTCGTTAATTGCGCGCAGGGGCGCTTTCAGGTCGTGTGATGCGATGTAAGCGAATTGTTCCAGGTCTTCATTCGAGCGCTTGAGGTCACGCGCATATTCGAATGTAACAATTTCGGCTTTTTTGCGCCCGTCTATGTTTTGGATCGATCCAGCCATCCTAATGGGATTTCCTTTAGCGTCCCGGGTAACTTTACCTGTAGTTAAGAACCAGCGGTAGGTGCCGTCTTTGGTTTTGATGCGGTGTTCTACCTGGTAGGGGCTGTTGTCATTGAGGTGCGCCTTTAGCATGGCTTGTGTATTAGCCAAGTCGTCGGGATGGATAGCCGCTTGAAGTATAGAACCTTTGGCAGCAATTTCTTGGTCACGATAGCCGAGTAGTTCGTAGAACACGGGTGACCAATATTCGGTATCTTCGCCAATATTGACTCTGTCCCATATGCCGACACTGGATCCGTCGACTGCTGCCTTAAACCGTTCTTCACTTGAGCGTAACTGCACGGTTCGTAGGGCCACTTCTTTTTTAACGGTTTCGTGTGACCGGCCGAGTTGCGCAATGAAGAGAGTAGCCAGGGCTGTGATTAAGACGGAAGAAAAGAGCGTTAGCCACTCGCCAACACGACTTGTTTGAGTGAAGTTGTTCGTCTTTGGAAGAAGCATGAAATTCCAGGTTCGGCGCCCAAACTCAACTTTCTTTTCCTGAACTAGTGGGCCCTCGTAACGAACGGCGTCGCGGCTATCATACAGGCTTTCCTGGGTGGCAGCATCTGTGACCACCATATCAATGGTATCCACAAGGTTAGCTCTGGACTTAACGATCAGATCACCGACCCGAACAACGATCAAGGCAAAGCCAGTTAGTTTTTGACGCCGAACTTTGGTGGTGCCCGGAACTATTCCACCTTGATACATAGGTAAAAATACAAGGACGCCAGCTTGAGAGGCTTTTTCTTGTACCAGCGTAATGCGCTGGGTCATAACTGCTTCACCAGTATCCCGAGCTTCCACCAGAGCTTGGTGCCGTGCCGAATTCGACCCTAAATCAAACCCAATTGCGGCTTCATTGCCTTGCATAGGGTGGACATAGTAAACAGGGAAATATTCTGCCCGCTCAGCCACAGGTATAAGTCCGCCTTGAGATCGTTCCACCACTTTGAAGTCTTCGTGTCCTGCCTTATTGGCGCGGTCTACATAGCTGTTTAGTTCCAGCACGGGGATGCGCGGTATCCATTCTAGAGCTTGAACTTCAGGATGGCGGAGCATTAAAGAAGCGGAAAACTGGCTAAACTGCTTCAAATTGTTCACCTCAGCATTTTCCAAAAATGCCTTCAATGATGTTAGTAAATCTTCAGTCCCCATGATTTTGTCTTGGGCGACAAAAAAATGGCTGTCGGCTTGCAAAGCAAACGCACGTTCTTCATTTGTGATACGCAGTTCGCGCACGACTGAGAAGGCAAGGTAAGAGGCGATGAGGCCGGTTAGAATAACAATTATGGGTACTATGAATTGTTTGTAGCGGGTCATCATGGAGCGGTGTTTTCCTAGATGTTCTGGTTGCACATATTATTCAGTTACCAACATGAAACAGCTTGAGCCTTTTTCAGCGCGACCACAAGTCACCAACTGACCTTATACTGTATCCCCAGTCCGATATTATCGACGTCGGAGCGACGAAACTCGTTAATCCGAAATTCGCCAATAGCGTACAAATTATCGAACAAGCGAAAGCCCAATTGGGCTTCGCCGACTATCGGGGCCGAGGGGAAATTATCCGGCAAATTCTGATTAAACGTTTGGTCAGCAAAACCTGCCAAATACAACCTGTCCGTCAAATAGGGGAAAGTCATTTTAAAGGCATGCTCTAATTGCCAGACGTAAGGGTCTTCATGGTCAAGTTGTAAAGCATGCAGGTTCACAGAATAGGCAAGGTTAATACTCTTGAAAAAGCCTTTCAGAGCTGCCGTGTCATTGAGCCGCCAACGAATGCCAAGCCTGTGTCTGTCGTTGTTGTCGCCTGACCTGAAGTTAAGCTGCACGGTAAGATCAAACGGCGAATTCTCTGTGATTTTCCACCGCAAACTTTGTTCTGTGTAAAAAGTGTTGGTATCGGGGTTGCCATTGGTGCCTTTGCGCGTGCCAAAATTATTCAGGCTAAAATAGGAAAGGCGCGTACTAATTTTCTGAAAAGCATTGATCGTCAGGTAATTATCACTCTTGGTTTCTGTTAAAATGGGATAGCCATTGAAATCAAGAAAACCCGGCAAATTATCGGTTGATTGGGCATTAGTCTTTAAGGCGTAACCCTCCGCCACTTGTAAGACACCGAAGATGCATGTGAAGATTAAGATGCGTAAAAAAATTAGTGATGGACTGCTCATCAAAATTACTCTTTTACTTTAAAGCCTTAATTAGGCTGGAGGCGCAAAGTCTGTGAGACTTAAACTTGTCATACGACCTTTAATAAAGAGTTACCGGATTTGGTGATCATGGTATTTGAGAGCTACAATACTTCGGCTTATCTGTGATTAAGTTTGAAAGGCCGTTTGTGAAGCCTAGTTTTTAATGTAACTTTTTAACAAGATCGTTTTGGCCCGTGCGGGGCGGCATCTACTGAGAAGGAGAAGCGGCATGTTCCGCAAGATCGCATTAGGGTTTGTTGCAATTGTCGTTATTCTGTTGGCCGTTGGCCTCTATTTGAAACCAACGACAAACGGGCCGCTGCTCGATTTCATCACAGGCAAACAGCTTGCGACGCCGACGGAAGCTACCATTGATGGCCGTTTCCAGTTACCTGCAGGGTTTAGTATCGGCGTTTTTGCGGCGAATATAAATAATGCGCGCATGATGCGGGTGACCAGCCGCGGGGACATTGTTGTTTCCAGTATGCGTCCAGGCGAAGTGATCCTGCTGCACGCTGATAGTAACGGTGACGGCGCCTCGGACGGTCGCACGGTATTGCTAACAGGCCTTGATCAACCGCACGGGTTGGCGATCAAGGACGGCTATCTTTATGTGGCTGAAACAGGCGGTATCGGGCGCGCTCTTTTCGATGCCGAAACACGAAAAATTGGAGTGCTTGAGCCAGTATTTAGTGACTTACCACCCGGCGGCAACCACAAAACCCGGACAATTGATTTCGGCCCCGGCGGCTGGCTCTATGTAACGGTGGGTTCTACTTGCAATGCGTGCATTGAAGAGCACCCTTTCCGTGCTGCGATGTTGCGGATGAAACCTGATGGTTCGGATGCAGAAATTTTTGCGACAGGCTTGCGGAACACTGTTGGGTTCGATTGGCAGCCCAGCACAGGAAGGCTTTACGGCACAGATAATGGCCGCGACCTACTGGGGGATGATATCCCGCACTGCGAAATTAACCTAATTGAGGCTGACCAATTTTACGGTTGGCCTTTCACCTTTGATGATTTGGTTGTTGACCCAGATTTCGGTGCGGGCCGGGAAACTGAGATTGCCAGTTCGCGCGCGATGGTACATGGTCTGGGTGCTCACGTGGCCCCGATGGGGATCAAATTCCTTGATGCGGCTACATCGCCTGAAGGATACGGCGGAAAGGCACTGGTTGCCTTGCACGGATCATGGAACCGCAGCACGCTTTCTGGTTACAAACTTGTGTCGCTTGAGTTTGGGGAGGACGGGTCCGTCACCGAAGCCGATTTCCTGACAGGGTTCGAGAAAGACGAAGACGTTATTGGCAGGCCCGTGGATATTGTGCAGGGTGCAGACGGTGCGATCTATGTTTCTGACGATTATTCCGGCACCATCTATAAAATCGGCTGGGGCGATATTATTGTGCCGGGAAGCACCCTTGCTACCAGTGCGTCCGCTAGCAATCCCCTTGAAGGCATCGGCGAAACGGAGCTCATTGCATTCCGCGGAACAGGGTTGGATCTATTCGAAAGTAACTCCTGTGCCTTCTGTCATGATGCCAAGCAGGCACCAGAAGGCGTGCAGGTAAAGCAGCTTAAAAAGCTAGGCAGGCGCTATACTATTGAAAGCTTGCAGGCGTTTCTTGATGCGCCGTCTGGGCCGATGCCGCGGCCTGATTTGACGGATGAGGAGCGCAGAGCCTTAGCTATCTATTTGCTTTCAGAATATTGACGCGGCCCTCGCATTTGGCATAAATGTCTCTTCACGGGTCATTTAGAGTCCGAAGCGAGGGAGCGATTATGAAGAAATTTCTATTAGGGCTAGCCATTTTTCTGGCTTTTGCCATTGCGCTATATGGCTGGAGCTACGTCTTATTTGCAAGCATGGCTGAGAATAGCGGAACGATGAGCCACCATTTGGCGGATCGCCCTATTGCTATGTACTTGCATGTAATTTTTGGACCGCTGGCGCTGCTGATTGGCGGCTTTCAGTTTTACCCTGGGTGGCGCAGCAAGCATCCAGCCTATCACCGTTGGGCCGGGCGTACTTATGTAAGTAGCATGCTGTTATCAGGCTTCGGTGCTTCGGTGATGGCGATAACAACCAATGCAGGGCCTGTGGCTGCCGCAGGCTTTGGCGGGCTGGCAATAGCGTCGATATTTACCACGGTGCGCGGTTATCTACTGGCACGGGCCGGGAAATACCAACAGCACCGCCGGTGGATGATCCGGTCTTATGTGTTGGCGTTTGCTGCGGTAACGTTGCGCCTGCATATCCCAATGTTCCTGATCGTATTCGGGATGGAGTTTGCAGCAGCTTATGTGATCATCGCCTGGTCATGCTGGGTGCCAAACTTGCTATACGGCGAATGGTACGTCAGGAAATACGCCGCTATTCCGAAATAAAAAAAAGCCCTGCTGAAATGTTCAGCGGGGCTTTTCTCTTTTAGTCTACGACGTAGTTATTTGCCGTCAGATTTCTTTGGTGCCGGGAAACCTCGGTCACGCATTAAGGCTTCGATCTTAGCGTCCCGGCCGCGGAAGGCACGGTAAGCGTCTGCAGGGTCGATCGCATTCCTTACGGCGAACAGGTTATCCACTAGGCGTTTGGCAACGTCTTTATCGTAGAAGCCGCCCGGCGCTTCGCGGAAAGCCTCAGCCGCGTCTGCGGTTAGGACATCTGCCCACATATAACCGTAATAACCAGCCGAATAGCCTTCACCTGAGAAGATATGGCCGAAATGCGGGCTACGGTGCCGCATAACGATTTCTGCAGGCATGCCGAGGCTCGCCAACGTATCTTTCTCAAACTGGTCTGGGTCCAGCCCTTCTGGGTTGCTCGTGTGGTAGCGCATATCTACAAGCGCTGACGCCAGATACTCAGTTGTGCCAAAACCCTGATTGAAGTTGGCTGCAGCCTTAATTTTGGCCACAAGTGAAGCAGGCATCGGCTCGCCAGTTTCAACGTGGATCAGGTAATTGTTGATCACTTCGTCCGTTGAAAGCCAGCGCTCCAGAAGCTGCGATTGGAATTCGGTATAATCCCGCACACCGCCGTTCAGCGTTGGGTATTCAACACGCGATGACAGTGCGTGCAGCGCATGGCCAAACTCGTGGAAGAAAGTTGTGGCATCGTCCCACGAAACCAGTGTCGGCGAGCCGTCTGCGGATTTTACAAAGTTTGAGTTATTGGTCGCCAGAACCGTTATCTTGCCCTGGTAATTCTCATAGCTGCGGAAACTGCGTGCCCAAGCACCAGAGCGTTTTCCTTCCCGTGCGTACGGGTCGAGATACCAAAGGCCGATATGATCGCCTGTGGTTTTGTTCGTTACTTCCCACACTTTCACATCTTCATGGAATACAGAAACGCTGCCTTCTGCGACTGGGGCGAAGCTGAAGCCGAACAGCTCACCAGCCACAAAGAACATGGCTTCCCGCAGTTTATCCAGTTGTAGATACTGTTTCACTTCATTGCTATCGAGATCGTATTTCGCAAGGCGCACTTTCTCTGCGTAAAAACGGTAATCCCACGGGGCGATGGTGATGCCAGCATTTTCGCCGTCTGCAACAGCCTGCATGTCGGCGACTTCTTCTTTCACTCGTGCAGTAGCTGCTGGCCAAACGGCTTCCATCAGTTCAAGCGCACGCTTTGGTGTTTTGGCCATGCGGTTCTGCAAGCGCCATGCAGCATAATTCTCATACCCAAGCAGTTTCACGCGCTCGTCACGCAGCCTCAGGATGTCGGCAATGATTTTATTATTGTCGAACTGGTCTGCATTATCGCCGCGGCTATAATACATTTCCCACACTTTTTGGCGTAGTTCACGGTTGGTGGCATAGGTCAGGAACGGGTCCATTGAGGAGCGCGTATTGCTGACCGCGTACGTGCCAGTGCCTTCTTTACGCTCGGCTGTTGCTTTGGCGCTGGCAAGAAAGGCGGATGACAAACCGTCCGCGCCGGCGTCTTCAAAGTAGATCGCATACGACTGTTCGTCGTTCAGTACGTTGTTGCCGAAAGACGTGTGCAGGCCTGCAAGCTCCTGATTGATTGCAGCGTAGCGGTCTTTCGCTTCGCCATCGAGCGTGGCGCCGTTGCTGGCAAAGCCATCATAGGTCAGCCACACAAGACGCTGCTGATCAGACCTGAGGGATTTAAATTCGTCGCCTTCGTAAACCGCTTTAATGCGGGCAAAAAGCTTATCATTCTGCGTAATTTTAGACTGAAACGCTGACAGCTTCGGTACGATCTCGCGCTGGATTGCGCGGAATTCGTCGCTTGAGTTATTGGATGACCATGTGCCGTAGTAGGAAAATACCCTGCTGAGTGCGCGGCCCGTGTCTTCCATCGCAACGATGGTGTTCTCGAACGTTGGCGCATCACTGTTGCTGGAGATTGTCTCAATCTCGGCCAAGTTATCAGCCATGCCCTTAATCAACGCGGCTTCCAGGTCGCTCAGTTTGGCTGTGTCAAAATTTGGTACGCCGCCGAATGGGCCTTTCCATTCCGCCAAAAGCGCGTTTTCAGTTGCCATCGGTGCCTCTGCCACTGTTTCGTCTGCTCCTTTGGTCTCACTCTTGGTTTCTGCTTCTGAACACGCAGCCGTAAGCATCAATACCGCGATGCTGGCGCTTTTCAGAAGGCCATTTTTATAGGATGATTTTATCATGGTGATTTCCCCTTTTTATTGTCCCACATTCCCATTTTTATCAGGCGGTCACCCTAGTCAAAGCACGGGGTGGCAGCAAACCCTTTTCGGTGAAACGAATTGATGTGGTGCCGGGCGCAAGCAGGGGGGTGTTAAACCCTGCCCAAAAGCTTAATGTAGCTGGGTTTTCCCCAGCTTCCGGCCGTAATTAGGGGTAGGGCAATATTTTGAGGGTCACACCTCATTTATGCTTAGGCTTTTTTTTCACACGCCGCGCTCTAGTTTAAGGCATGTGAGTGGAGCAATTAGAAGAAGAATATTATGATTACGATACACCATTTAAATGATAGCCGGTCCCAACGGGTGCTGTGGATGCTGGAAGAGCTCGGCGTTGAGTATGCTATTGAGCATTATGCGCGCGATGCGGTTACCCGCCTAGCGCCGGAGAGCCTGAAGAAAATCCACCCGCTCGGAAAAAGCCCCGTTATTCAGGACGGGGATATGGTCGTGGCGGAATCGGGTGCGTCTATCGATTATCTGTCGCGCACATACGGTAAAGGCAAGTTTTCGCCAGCGTCTGACAGCGCCGGCTTCAACAAGTATAACGAATTGATGCACTATGTAGAGGGTTCGGCCATGTTGCCGTTGATGCTTGGGCTGTATGTGAGCCACCTCGGCGAAGCTGGTGCGCCGCTCGGCCCGCGTATCCAAAGTGAGCAGGCACTGCATCTCGGCTATCTATCTACCGTGCTTGGTGAGCAGGATTATTTCATGGGTGATGCGCTCTCAGCTGTGGATGTTCACACCAGTTTCATTCTAGAAGCCGCCAATATGCGCGATCTGCTGAAAGAGTTTCCGAACCTTATTGCCTTGCTGAAACGCTTGCAGGCGCGGCCGGCCTATAAGCGCGCGCTCGACGCAGGCGGACCATACTCGTTCGCGCCCTAGCCAATACTTGAGCATGGCTTTTGGAGCTTAAAAAATTAGACATCGGCCGATGTGTTTGGCCGGTGTTTTTTTATTGAGACGTGTTTTTCAAAAATGCCTCGACGCGCTGTACAGCGTTGAAGCGGATATCCATATAGAATAGCGGGAAATCCAGCCCGTGATAGTTTTTGCCGCCGAGATCAGCTGCTGCGAGCGGTGTGCCGGTAAAATCAGCAACTGTTAAAAGGCCGTCCCTACATTCGGCCCAGGTAACGTTCGGTGTGGGAGCTGCAAGCGGGCCGAAGACGGTTCCCGCAGCACTGTCGCCTCCCCATGGCTTACGGGCAAACTCCCCGCTCGGGGTGATGGCACCTCTGTGGGCAGCGGCTTCTGTACGTGCGCCGTCGCGCAGCCAGTTCAGCGGATTGGTGCAGAGCAGGTTTTTGTGCCGGGCCTGCGGTGTAGGGTTTTCGCCGTAGGTAACCCAGTGGATAATACAGCCTGTGTCAGCTTCTGTTTCGCAGGCTTTTACCGACTTTAGGTTATCGATAAAATCGTTCGAAATTACATTGCCGATCAGATAGGCAGCCACCATACGGCCCGCAAGCGGTGTATCGTCGATGCGCGCTTTCATCAGGTGTTCGGCATGTGCAGTGCCTTGGCTGTGGCTGGCGAGTATGAAGGGCCGGCCTGCACTGTGATGTGTTATGAAATAATCAAATGCGCGCTCTACATCTGAATAAGCGAGACCCATGGACTTGGGAATGATCGTAGGGTCATCTGAAAAATAGCGCAGATACGTCGCCTGCCGATAGCGTGGCGCGTAAATCGAACAGCAGCCATTGAAGGCGCTGGCTTGGTTGATCATCATCCACTGTGTGTTTTCTTCGGTTCGGCTGTCTATCTCAAGGTGAGAATTCCAGTCCTTGCCGTTTAGAAAACCCGTCGGGTGAATGAAAAACACATCAACGGGGGCATTCACTGCTGCCGTAACCCCAGCGGGCACCTTGTCCGATAAATCTCCCGTCTTGGGCAGTGCTGCCCAACTGCTTTGATCAGCATAGTTGGGCGGAGCGACGGCACGGCCCTGTCCCCAGCCGTGGCTGGGCATCGAGTATGCAATCACCATATCGCGAAGGGTGTAGGTGCCACTTACATGCAGCGCGCCCAGCACAAGTAGGGTAGCGGTCAAAAGGCTGCCGATGATTTTTATCGCTTTTTTCATATCTGCTTCCCCGATCCTGTTTTAAAGCCTCCGCAGATTTTTAGTCAGCCCTTAGCGCCCTTGTTTTGCTAGATAAGCAGAGACCCGTTTCACGGAATTCTTGCGAATATCCATGTGAAAAAGCGGGTAATCGAGGCCGTGGTAGTTTTTTCCGCCCAAGTCTGCATTCTCGTAAAGTGTGCCGTCCATGTCGCGCACGATCAGGATGCCGTCTACACATTCGGCAGATGTTAGCGCTGGGATTGGGTCTTTGAGCGGATCAAAGACCGTGCCTGCAGGGCCGTCATCGCTGAAAAAGTCGCGGGCAAATGTGCCGGAAATTGGCACTGCACCAACATGGTCGCTAGCGGCGGCTTTGCCGCCGCGTGTCCAATTTATAGGGTTATGGCAGAGCATGCCAACTTGGTGACGGTCTTGCGGTGCCCCGTTCTCGCCGTACGTAGCCCAGTGCAGCATGCAGCCGCTGTCGTCTTCCCCGGTGCACGGCTTAACGGTTTGAAGCGCATCAGCTTCGGTGTCTGTTATGAGCATTCCGATCAGGTAGGCGGCAACCATGCGGTCTGCAAGCGGGGTGCCGTCAATATGGTCGCGCAGCAGGCGGAAAGCATGCTCAGTGCCCTGGCTATGGCTGGCGATGATGAAAGGTCGGCCTTTGCTGTAGGTCTCAAGGAAATGATTGAAAGCATTCACGACATCGCTGTAGGCCAAATCCATGGTCTTCTTGATGATCGTTTCATCGTCGGTCAAATATCGGAAAATAGAGGCCTCGCGGTAACGCGGTGCATAGATATCGCAGCAGCCGTTAAAGGCGCTGGCTTGGTTGATCAACATCCATTTGGTATTTTCTTCTGTACGGCTTTCTGCTTCAAGAAGTGAGTTCCAGTTTTTGCCGTTCAGAAACCCTGTAGGGTGAATAAAGAACACGTCCGCAGGTGCCTCTGTTGCCGCTACTGCTCCGACAGGTAGGCTATCGGCTAAATCATTGGTGGCAGGCAGTGCAGCCCAAAACTTTTGCTGACTGTAATCTGGCGCAGCAACATTCAGCGAGGCGTCATAGCCGTGATCAGGCTCAGCCATAGAAATGAGAATGGCGATGTAGGCTCCAGAGGTAAAAAGGTAAGCTCCCGCGATCGCTAAAAGCCCAACTATGCCGCCTGCAATAATTGATTTCTTGCCCATATCTTTCGCCTAACCCCCTGTTTGTGTAGTTGCGTATGTGTCGCGCAGTTCGCGCTTCAAAACTTTGCCGATGGCGCTGCGTGGTAATTCGTCGGTGAACACCACATCGTGCAGGCGCTGGGTTTTACCAACCCGTTCCGCCAGCCATGCCTTGATTGTATCGCCCGCGTCCTCGGCGCCTTCTTCGCGTACGATAACCGCCACGGGTGTTTCGCCCCAGTCTTCAGACGGTACGCCGATAACGGCTACGTCGGCTACGGCTATATGTTTGATCAATTCTGCCTCAAGGTCGCTGGGGAAAATATTAAATCCGCCTGAGATGATCATATCTTTTTTGCGGTCCATCAAAGTCAGGAACCCATCTTCGTCAAATCGGCCATTATCGCCTGTGCGGATGAAGCGTTTGCCTTCAGGGCTATACCATTCGGCTTCGCGGGTTTTCTCTGGCTGGCCGTAATATCCAGCCATCATCGCATTCGAGCTGCCAACAACTTCGCCGATTTTACCTTGGGTAACTTCAATACCGTCATCGTCAATTAGCCGTATGTCATGGCCTTCTGTGGGCAAGCCAACAGTGTGAAGTTTATCTGGGTACAAGTGCGCGGGCAGCATGCAGGTGCCGCCGCCTTCTGTCATGCCGTAGAATTCTACGAGGCCACCGGGCCACCGGGCAACAATGTCGCCTTTGAGCTCGCCAGAGAAAGGCGCGCTGGTGCAAAACTTCATGATAAAACTGGACAGGTCATAGCTGTCAAAATCAGGCAAAGCCATGATGCGTTTATATTGTACGGGCACCAACATACTGTGCGTGGCTTTATGTTTGGCCGCCAGCGCCATGTAATCCGCAGTGTTAAACTTGCCCATGATCACCACTGTGCCGCCCTGCGCGATGCCAGGGATAAAGCTAACCAGCGTTGTGTTCGAATAAAGCGGAGTTGCGATCATGGTGACGGAGCTGGCCTCATAGGCAAAAGCAATGCCGGCGCGTTTGATGTGCTCGCTGCGCATGCCGTGGCTCTGCACGATGCCCTTCGGCGTGCCCGTGGTGCCCGAGGAATAAATAATATTGAACGGCCAGTCAGGCCGAATTCTAATTGGTGCCGGGCGTGAGATTGCCTTCGAGGACCAGGCTGTAACCGCGGCGTTTTCTAGTGAGAGGATTGGCGTTCTGCCTTCAAGGAAAGGAGTGACTGCCTCAGCCAAACTATCTTCGATGAAAAGCATTTTCGCTTGGCTGTCTTTTGCCATGTTGGCAATGCCTTCGGCGGTGGAGGAAGGAGCGATCAGCGAAGGAACCACTGCTGCCCGCAAAGCGCCGAGGAAAAGCACAACATAGGCGCTGCTATTATAGCCGCAGAGGGAAATAGCATCGCCTTGCTTTAGGCCGGCATGCTGCAGCGTCGCCGCAACCATATCCATCTGTTCGTCTAGTTCGGCATAGCTCAGCTGACGATCGTCGTCGATAACGGCAGTTTTGGCGGGCTGAGACTGAGCGAAACCCCGCACCAGATCAGGTAGGACAAAAAACGTATCTTCGGTCATGCTCGGCGCTCTCCCCATCAGTGTTTCCTTGATTGAAGAATAGGGCGATTGCTTGGTCTGTAAAGTGTGCGGTGCGGCAAGCTGCCGCTAGGGCCGTCAGCATCTACATTAACTGCTATGGTCCGGCCAACCGAAAACAGGGAGCTTAAGCATGAATTGGTATTTTCTGGGCGCAGCCGCAGCTAGTTTTTTTACGTTTGCCGTTCATACATTTGTTGGCGGGCCAGCAATTGCCGGGCCGCTACTAGAAGCATCAGACTTAAAAAAAGTTCCAAAATTT
Source organism: Kordiimonadales bacterium (assembly GCA_002401685.1). Classification (GTDB taxonomy): domain Bacteria; phylum Pseudomonadota; class Alphaproteobacteria; order Sphingomonadales; family Kordiimonadaceae; genus Kordiimonas. The sequence goes on along the minus strand of NVTU01000042.1, from coordinate 16,795 downwards.
ACCAACTATTATTGTTGGCATCTTGTGACCATCGTTTTGTTTGCTATGGGCGGCGCGTTTGCTTGGGCAGCTTACTTTCCTGAAGGCATTGAGCTAGGCTGGCTATCGTTTCTGCTTGCCGTCAGTTTTATGGTCTGGAATTTGATCATGATTGTGAAGCACCAGCTGAAACTGATGCAATTTCCCCAGTGGATACTGTTTTTAGGAATTTCTATCTTCGCGGCTCCGGGTTTAGCGTAAAGCGCGGCCCTAGGTTAGTGATCCTATGATAAATGGGAACGCCGCAGCTACCGCAACACCTAGGCTGCCAAAAAGCAGACCAAGGCCTACAAGCCTAGGCCCGTGCAGTTTGCTCCAGAGGAGGAAGCCCGTCAGGCTCATCATCAAAAGCGCGCCGGCGACCGTATCAAAAAACAAGATCCACATCACCCCGAGCCCTGAACCTTTATGCAGGTTTTTCAGAAAGGCCCAAACGTTGTTTTCAACTTCCTTCATGCTCACTATATTGGCGCCTTGCGTATAGTCGGCGGTGATGGTGCGGTTAGGGCCGCGAAGACGGACATCATATTTGGCAGGGCGGGTAAGTTCTTCGTCGTTGAACCGCGCCTTCTGGCGGAGCCGTGTGCGGATTTGGGCTTCGTCAGCCTTAAAGTCAAAGCGTTCCTGAACCCAACGCTCAAGGTCGCGGCTGGAATTAATCAGGGTCGGGTCAATCCTGATCTCAATATCCGCAACTTCAATTGCTTTTCCAGTATCGATCTTAAGAGTGGAACGGTGATTCAGCAGAAAGCCGCTGGTGCCGACAAGTAAGAATATTAAAGCGCCCCAAAGGCCCGTCCAGGCATGCACGCGTTTTAGCCAGATAAGGATGTTGGCCTTTTGGAAACGGGCAGGGATGAAATGATAGCCCAGGCCGTTCTTTTTTACCGGGGGGCGCGCAGTATCGTGGGGCATGCTGTAAACCTTATCTTGTGACATAAGACCCCTTAGCGATATTGATAATCATTTGCAACAAATAACTGATACTATACCGACGGAGCGAAGGCGTTTATATACGGCTGATTGTCTCTGCGAGCTATAGCCTAGCGCTGCCAGTAGCGAAAAATAAACAGTCGCAGTTAAAAAAAGGAATGCCAATGTCAGTTTTCGAGCTGATTAGTTCAGAAAAATCTTTTGCCCGCAAGTGGATTGGGCACGCGAAACTGAACGAATATGGCCTGCATAAAGCCAGGATCCGCCTTGCTGATGCATGTCTGGCTGCTCGTAGGTTCCAGGATCTTGGCACGCCCGCGAATTTCGGCACGTTCCTGCGCGACGGCATTGTAGCCCTGCCTAACTATCTGCCAACTGACGCTTTTACGGCGATAAAGAAAGAAGCGTTAGAGAGTTTTGCTGCGGCAGCAGATACATATCCCATCGTCGGTAATACTGTCCGCAAAGGCTTTGGCGATAAGCAGCCGTTCCCGGGCGGGTTTGACCGCTATGATGGCGGCACGCTCAATCGGTTCCTGGATATTACTGAAGAGAAAACGCCCGCGTGTTTTAAGTTCGCCTCGGCCCTAGGTATCAGCCAACTCTACCGTAAGGCCGCGGGGACAATAAGACGACCTGGAAAATTTCAGCTATACCAAACCGTTCACGGGGACGACGGCGCTAACCCTGACAACCAGAAACTATTACACCGGGATACCTTTCATTCTGCCGTGAAACTTTGGTACTTCTTCAAGGATGTAGAACCCGAGCACGGCCCACTGGATTATGTTGTGGGCAGCCATAAGATGAACGACAAACGTCTTAAGTGGGAACATCAGAAAAGCGTGCGGGCCTCCTCTGGTAGGCCTGGGGTAACACAAGGCGGCGCGTTCCGTGCGACACCTGCGGATTTGCGCTATATGGGTTTACCCCAACCAACGTCGTTCCCCGTGAAAGCGAACACGTTGGTCATTGCAGACATCCGCGGATTTCACCGCAGGGGGCATGCCGAAACACACAGCGAGCGCCTCGGTATTTATGCCAATTTCCGGCCGTTCCCCTTCAGCCCAGTTCGTTGCTAGGGCAGAGGCCTGTTCCTTGAGGCCTTACGCCCCAATGCAGGAAAAAAATCCAACGAGTTCCGCCGGTTACGGAAATACTAAGTTTGTTCAAAATCGGACAATGGGTGTTCATTTATGAACAGTTTTTGTGAAATATTTTTCCCCAAAAAAGACTAAACCCCTATAAAATATACTAAAATTATTCTGCCGCTAAACTGGCGTATACCTTGCTGGTAGAAGTCTTTATGAAAGCAGCGAAAACAGTTGCTCAGATAGTAAACGGGGAAGGACACGGACTGTGTTTAGAAATTATATTTTGATGGCTTGGCGCAGCGCGCATCGGGACCTTTCAGGTTTTCTTATCAATATAATTGGGCTTGTGGTTGGGTTCACCATCTTCACGCTGACTTTTTCGTTTGCTCACTATATGGGGAACTTCGAAAGCGGTTTCTCAAAAGTTGATAGAATCTATACAGTCAACCGGGCGCTGGCACCTGGCCACCCATCCGGGCGGTTGCGGCGTTTCCACAGTTTTACCGGTACTGTTGATGGCTTACGGGACCGCGCACCCGAAATTGAGCTTGCGGGGCGTGTCATAACCGCCACCGTTGCTTACGAGAAGGACGGACTGTATCTGCCGCTGGAAATCCGGGCAGTTGATATGGACACGCTCGATATTTTTGACGTGGAACTTATACGCGGCAGCAGAGAAGCTTTCGCGGGTAAAGTCGATGTTGCGCTTCTGAGTGAACGCGAAACGGCTTTCCATTTCGGCGCTGAAAACCCAATTGGTAAAACGTTCAATATCGATAACCGCCGTTCGGTCACCGTCGTTGGGGTCTATAAAGACTTAGCAATGAACAGCCATTTGATGACCAATCCAGGCAACCGTTCGGCCTTTGACTTTCTTGTCCCCATCGATTTTTATGCTCGACTGTCCGGCCGCAGCGTCAAAAACAATTGGCGCTCCACACAGGGTAGCCTCGTTAATTATGTGGTTGCGAAAGACGGCGTTGATATTGCCTTGCTTGAGCAACGATTGTCCGAACAATTGCGCGCCAATATGAGCGCTGAGGGGCAGAAATATTTTAGCGGCCTATGGGCACGCCCAATCACTGACGTGCAAGTTGCGGGTTTTGAGGTTGAAGGGGTGAGTATTATCCTTCTTGTGCGGCTGATTGGAAGCCTTATCCTCGGGATCGCAATTCTGAATGCTATCAGCCTCGCCAGTGCCCGGATGATAAACCGCACCCGCGAAATTGGCCTGCGCCGTGTGTTTGGCAGCGGCAGGCTCAATCTCGCTGTACAGTTTATCACCGAGAATACGCTCTTTGCCTTTATTGCGCTGACTGTCTCTTTCCTTGCTTCCTTCGATTTATTTCAAGCACTGCAGGAACTTAGCGGTTTTGACATGCATTTCGGTAACATGATCGATGCGCAGCTGATTATTATGCTGGTTCTAACGGCCTTTGGCGTCGGGCTTGCCTCCAGTATCTATCCAATTCTGCTGTTTTCCGGGCTGCTTAAAAACGTTTCCATCAGCAGAACTTTAACGTTGGCGCGCACTGCGGGCGGGCTGCGGAAAACACTGGTCGCTGCCCAATTTGCTGTTGTAACAGCGCTCATATTTGGCTTCATTGTTGTCCAGTTGCAAAACCAACACCTGCTTAGCCGGACGCTGCAGATAGAATCAGACCGTATGGTGGCTATCACCGGGATGAGCCCTTCGGGCATGGGGCAAACGGTAGCAGAAACGGTACGAAAGTTACCGGGCGTTGCCTCAGTGTCGCGTAATGCGTTGCCGCCTTTTCATGTCGCTGGGTCCTTTACGTTTTTCAATATTCAAGGCGTCACAGATAACCTCCGTGTGCAGCTCATTGATATTGATAGCCAGTATTTTGATCAGCTCGGCGTTGATATGCTGGCCGGGCGTGCTTTCAGCGATGACCGCGATGCGGATTATCTCACCGCTGAGGAGGCCAGTATCAACAGCTTACCGCACAACTATATTATAAATGAAACGGCAATGAGATTGCTTGGCTTCACTGATCCGGGGCGCATCATTGGACGTTCCTTTATGGTCAATACCGGAGGCGAAGCACCTATCTCTTCCGCCCGTACAATCATTGGTGTGGTGCCCGATATCCGCTTGGGGCTGCCAACTGAAGCCTTGATGCCTGCATTTTATCTTCAGCGCGAAACATACCTGACGGCGCTTACAGTGGTCTACGGTGCAGGTACGGTGATCGATCTTCCTGCCCTTAATCATGCATGGCAAACCATCGATCCGACAGCTAAAGTTCGCGTCAGGCCTGTTTCAGAGATGGCTGACGTGGCCATCGGCCCGTATAGGCAGCAGCAAATCATTTTGTTTGTTATCACTGTGATTACGCTGACGATGGCCGCGGCCGGGCTGTATGCTCTGACTGCTTATCTCGCGGCTTCTAAAAGGCTCGAAGTTGGTATCCGTAAAGTACACGGCGCGACCCTGACACGGATACTCCAGCTTTTAATGTGGCAGTTCAATAAGCCCGTGATGCTGGCGATTGCCCTCGGCCTGCCCTTGGCATTCTTGTTCCTGCAAACTCAGTATATTACCCGGTTTTCCGAACGGATTGACCTTGGTTTAGTCCCGGTGATAGGCACTCTTACTTTAGTGCTCGTGATGGCGTGGGGCACAACGTTCTTCCATATTTGGCGCGCTGCGCGAGCGCGGCCCGCCATGGTGCTGCATGCAGAATAATTACAGCATGGCCTTCAGCCGGTAAACTACGGCAAGGCGCGGCAAAAGGAAGCAAGGCCACATGTTGTGACCTTGCGATGCTTTATTAGGCGGCAACCGTTTGCACGGCTTGTTTGTAGAGGATGAGATCCTCAATCGTTGCCACAGGCATCTGCTGCCTTTCGCCGAACGACATGATCTCCGGCAAGCGCGCCATCGTGCCATCAGGGTTGGTTAGTTCGCACAGCACGGCAGCTGATTTGAAACCGGCTAGTTCAGCGAATTCAATGGACGCTTCGGTGTGGCCTTCGCGTGTGAGCACGCCGCCTGCGGCAGCCCGCAGTGGGAATACATGGCCCGGCCGTGCGAGGTCTGTTGGCACTGCGCCGTCTGCTATAGCAGCCTGAATAGTGGTTACACGGTCTGCCGCTGAAACACCTGTCGTCACGCCTTTTGCGGCTTCAATGGTAACGCTGAAACCGGTGCCCATAGACGAAGTGTTATCTGCGACCATTGGCGGCAAATTGAGGCTATCAAGCTTTTCGCCGGTTAGGGCTAGGCATACAATACCCGTGCCGTCGCGTACCATAAGCGCCATTTGCGCGTTGGTGAGTGTTTCGGCGACAAAGATCATATCGCCTTCGTTCTCGCGGTTTTCGTCGTCAACCACAAGAATGCCGCCGCCTGCTTTTAGTGCGGCAACGGCAATGTCTACGCGCTCGTGCGGCGTACCGCTCAGCGCTGACTTTCTGGTCTCGAATGTAGGTTGGTTCTGATTCACTGTATGTCCTTCAAATTAGGGCAGCAGGAATCAGGGCTTAAAGTGCGGTTATATGCCTGCAAAAAAAACAGCCATATATAGCAATCACGGGCACCTATTGGCACCAACAATCACCGCTTCCACTCTCTCATCCGGACTATACCGTCGGCTCCGGCATCTCACCGGATCTGCTGACCCTTTTGAAAACAAAAGGCGCTCGCGGGCTCTTCCCTTTCAGGAAATACCGCCGGTCAGGAATTTCACCCTGCCCTGAGTACAAGCTATTTCATGCTGCTGACAACCAGCAGCATACAGCTAGATATAGGGCGTCTGTGGAGAATTCAAGGGGTGTTTCTAAACTCATGTACCCAGTTTTGGCCAACTTGTGGGTCACCAAAGTCCGTATGTTTGTCCTCAGACGTTAGGCGAAACCCCGCTTTTTCGTAGAGCCGCCGTGCTTGTGCTAGGATGGCATTGGTGTAAAGCACGATGCGTTGGTAGCTCGCGCGTTCAGCGAAAGTCATACATTCTTCCAGCAGGCGAGAACCCAGCCCCAACCCCCGCGCGCTTTCGTCCACATAAAACAGCCTCAGTTTGGCTGTTGTGGCATCTTCCTGAACAAGAAAAATGCTGCCAACGTTTCGGCCGTCTACCTCTGCGATCCAGCAGTGTTCGACCTTGGGGTCATAGCCGCTGATAAAATCTGCCGCGATACGGGTTACAAGAGCTTCGAAATTCTCGTTCAGGCCCCAGGTATCCGCATAATATTTACTTTGGGACGAGATGACCCAACCAATATCGCCGGGCCTATGGTCGCGAATGATGGCAGTTCGCGGCTTTGTATCACCTTGCCCAAGTGTTTTCTCAATGGTCTGCATGGCACTTACCATGTCGTGCAATTGGTCGCCTGAAAGGCCTTTGAATTTCTCTGCGATATCGGCGGTAGCCATGACGGTAAGGTCAGCGGCTTCCTGGGCGCCTTTGTCCGTTAGGGATAAGCGCATTGAACGGGCATCTGTTGAACTGGCTGAGCGCAGAAGGTGCCCGCTTTCCTCAAACTTCTTCAAAATACGGCTGAGATATCCGGCATCAAGTTTCAGAGCTGCCGCGATTTCGCTGGCTGTAGTTTCCTCGCGGTTGGCAAGCTCGTATACGACACGCGCCTCGACGAGGGAGTAATTACTGCTCAACATACGCTTATGAAGGAACCCAAACTCCTGTGTATAAAAACGGTTAAACTGCCGTACCGACAGAATTTTTTGGATATTCGTATCTTGATGCATCACAGCCTCCGTATAGGTGTGCTTGTGATAATCAAGTAAATGGTTGATTTTGTCAAGTAGTTGAACAGAGGTCTACCGACCAACATAACAGGGAGGTAAAAATCTAGCTTTTGGGCGAGATGTTGGTTTTGGCGTGATCTTTAATGCCGGTGCCGTAGGCTACCAATTCGACGGCATTGATGAACAGGCCAGAAATACGGCTGCTGCCGTAGCGCACGTTGACCACACGGTCAAAGCCGCGTAGGCGGGCGTCTTCCCTAAGGCGGATCAGTGCTTCGCGCCTGCCGCGCACAACCAGCCTTTCGTAGGCTTTGATATTGCCGCCAATTATCTTCCTGAACTGTATGATAAGTGTACGAAAGAAATCATGCGCCACAACGACCGACCCGTATATCATCACGCCGCTGGCGGCATTGCTGCCGATGTGTTTGGTAGTGCTGATTTTGATGTCGCCGAGCAAAGCTTCGCGCTCAGCCATTTGTTTATTGTGGCGGCGTTCGTAAAGGGTGGCGATTAGCCAGCCAAGGCCACCAATGCCGATGGCCTGATAGATATTACCGGCGATAAAATCATAAAAATTCCCGCCAAAGAAAAACTGCATCACCTCAGGCATCTCAGCTAGAGCCTTGTCAAATTCATCAATTTGGGAAGAGAAATCAACCATTGGCAGGGGAGAGCTTTACGGCTGTGCCATAGGCTAACAGTTCAACGGCACCGCCAGTAATGCTCGACGTGGTGATGCGCACATTGACCACAGCGTCAGCACCAAGATCCTTTGCGTGGCCTTCCATGCGGGAGGTGGCTTCTTCGCGGCCTTCTACAAGAAGATCTGAATAGCCTTTAATTTCACCGCCGATCAAACCTTTGAAGAAGGCGGCAATGTCTTTGCCAATATGCTTGCCGCGTACGGTCGAGCCTTGCACTAGCCCTAGTTCCTCAGTAACCGTCCGCCCCGGAATATTCTCGATATTGGTAATAATCACGCCAACTAAGCCCCTCACAAATGAAAATGACAGCTTAGATATAGTCGGTCTGCTGGTGAACTTCCAGCCCTGAGCGCTGCGACTGTGGGATTTGGCATTACTGTTGCCTTTTGCTCAGATAATTTTGGGGGAAGGGAAGAGGCAGGGCGGCGGACAGCTGTGGCGCCGCCCGCCTTCGCTATGTGGCTGCCCCGTTAAATCATGTCAATTTGCAAATCTCGCCGGTATAGCGCACCAGCCCTTCCATATTGTTGGGGTCGCGCAAATCTACCAGCCCGTAGCTGTTGAACTGGCCTGAGTATCCTTTAAGCGTGCCTCTGCTCATTGCAGGCTGAATGTGATAGTTGATTTCGATCATAAATCGGCCTGGTTTGCCAGGTATCGCAGTTAGCACCGAGGTATCTTTGGTTTGAATTGCGCCGCCGTCGTCGCGGCCAAAATAATGCTCCATATCCATCTCAAGCCCGGTCGCGGTTTCTCGTTGGCGAAGAATTTTACCAGAGGCCACCTGCACGCTGCCGGTCAGAGCTGCAGAAATGATGATCGGCTTGCCTTCGCCTTCAGCGAAGAAATTAGGGATCGCTACACCGCCGATGATCATGCAGGTTTGCGCTGATGTCTCAGCACTAGCCGCGCTAAAACTGCCGGCTGCGGAAACAGCGGCCAAGGCAAGTGCTGTCAAGGTGAGTGATTTTTTCATGGTATGTCCTTTGTGTTTATTTTTAGCGCTGTGCCCGTGTTTTTGTCTATGCAGGCGATAGCAGTTGCGGTTGTTGATCTGGTGTTATATAACGATCACTATATTTAAATACGTAACGATCGTTATATTGTCAAGAAAAATATAACGATCGTTATTTTATGGAGAGAAAGATGGCTGAAACCTCGACCAAAAAGCAGCAAACCCACCAACGCATGCTGGCGGCTGCTGGGCGTAGTTTCCGCGCGCACGGCTTTGCGGGCATCGGCGTGGATGGAATTGCGAAATCAGCGGGTGTAACCTCGGGCGCGTTTTACGCGCACTTCGGCTCGAAGGGCCGCGCGTTTGAGGCGGCCATAACTGCGGGGCTTGATGAAGTGATTGCCGCGATTCCGGTGTTTCGGGATGAGCATGGTCAAGGCTGGATTGTTGCTTTTGCGGATTATTATCTCGGCCAGTCGCACCGTGTTGACCTGGGCGGTGGCTGTGCGATGACAAGCCTTTCGCCCGAGGTAGTGCGGGCGAGCCCTGATGTGCAGGCAATCTATGAAGAAAAAATGACGCTGATTACCCGGCTTGTCGCCGATGGCCTCGCGGGCGGCACCGACGACGCACGGCTTGCGCGGGCTTGGGCTATGTTATCAACTTTGATCGGCGGCCTAACAACGTCCCGCGCGGTCGCCAGCGGTGAGCTGGCCGACCAGATCGCAGCGGCGGTGCACGGCGCGGCCCTGGCCGCTGCGGGCGACGCTGCTTAAAGGGCAGGAGTGACGGCTTGGGCTTACCAGTCCCAGTCGTCATCCTCAGCCTGATCATCAATGACGATATGGCCAAACAGGTCATATTCGTCGCTGGCATCAATATGCGCCATTACCATGTCGCCTACTGAATATTCTGTAGCGCCTTTAAGGAACACCTTGCCGTCGATCTCAGGCGCGTCTGCGTACGTGCGGCCAACGGCCCCTTCTTCGTCGACAACGTCAATGAGCACAGCCATTTCCATGCCGACACGTTTCTTCAGCTTGGCGGCGGAGATCTTCTGGCTGGCGGCCATGAAGCGTTCCCAGCGCTCTTGCTGAACTTCTGGCGCAACATGGTCTGGCAGTTCGTTGGCGGCTGCACCGTCAACGGGCTCATACTTGAAGCAACCAACCCGGTCGAGCTGGGCTTCTTCAAGCCAGTTGAGCAGATACTGGAAATCTTCTTCGGTTTCGCCAGGGAAGCCAACAATGAAGGTAGAGCGGATCACCAGCTGAGGTACAATCTCGCGCCATTTTTTGATGCGTTCCAGCACTTTGGCATCGTTCGCCGGGCGTTTCATCGCACGCAGAATTTTTGGGCTGGCATGCTGGAACGGAATATCCAGATACGGCAGAATTTTACCATCCGCCATCAGCGGCATAATATCGTCCACATGCGGGTAGGGGTATACATAGTGCAGGCGCACCCATACATCCATATCGCCGAGCGCACGGGCGAGGTCTGTCATATGCGCGCGGATTTCTTTGTCTTTCCACACTTCGGTCGCATGCTTGCGGTCGAGGCCGTACGCCGAGGTATCCTGACTGATGATCAGGATTTCCTGCGTGCCTGCTTCAACCAGCTTTTCTGCTTCGCGGAGCACGGCGCGGATAGGGCGCGAGTCGAGATCACCGCGCAGGCTTGGAATGATGCAGAATTTGCAGCGGTGGTTACAGCCCTCTGATATTTTCAAATAGCTATAGTGACGGGGCGTAAGCTTAAGCCCAGCCGCTGGTACCAAGTGCGTGTAAGGGTCGTGCGGCTGCGGTGCCGCTTTATGAACCTCAGAAACCACTTGTTCGTATTGTTGTGGGCCGGTTACAGCCAGCACACCGGGCACAACCTCGCGCACCGCGCCTTCGTCAACGCCCAGACACCCCGTTACAATAACTTTGCCGTTTTCAGCCAGGGCTTCTTTGATGGCGCCGAAGCTTTCTTCCTTGGCGCTGTCAATAAAGCCGCACGTGTTGACGATCACAACGTCCGCGCCAGCATATTCTGGCGTTAGCTCGTAGCCTTCAGAGCGGAGCTTGGTGAGGATGCGTTCACTGTCCACTAATGCCTTCGGGCAACCGAGTGAAACGAAGCCAACTTTTGGGGTCTGTTTGTTCATAATCTTTTCCATTTGGCCAGCGTATAGCTCAATTTTTGGGGAAACACCAACCCCTATATTCCCGGTGTATATTTGTCATTCATCAAGTCAGCGCAGTCTTAGATGGAATTTTACCCGAACAAGAGCTTTTTGTAGGGATAGAGCTACGGGGAGTGCTAGCGTTTAGGCACGAAGTAAGGCTTTGAAAGGAAGAATGTTTTTACCTTCCTTTAGAATTGTTGAAAGTTGGCCGTATCTCCAGCAGAAGATATAAAACAGTGATGGTTCTTATGTAAATGGGCAGGCCTAGGCCGCGGGGGAAACAGGTATGATGATTATTAAAAAAGGGATTGCGGCTTGTTGTCTGGTTTTATGCAGCAGCTTTAGTTCACCGCTTGTATCTGCATCAGAGTCGAAAGTAGCCCATTTTGAATTTGCCAATAGCTGCGGCGCAGCAGTTAAGGGTGAGTTCAATAGAGGGGTCAGGTTGCTGCATTCCTTTGAATACCCCGAGACCAGTAAAATATTTGCAGCGATTATCAAACAAGAGCCGACGTGTGCGATGGCATATTGGGGCGCCGCCATGAGCATATGGCATCCCCTTTGGGCGCCGCCTAAAAGAGAGCATTTAGAAGCTGGCGCAAGGCTTTTAAAAGTTGCGCAGGGGCTTGAAGCAACGGCACGCGAAAAAGCCTATTTGGGGGCGCTTTCAAGCTTTTTCAGCAGTTCTGATGCTAGGACAAATCGGCCGCGCGCGCGGATATATGCGGGAAAAATGTACGGTATTCATACAGAGTATGGTGCAGGTGATGTGGATGCCACTGTGTTTTATGCGCTGTCTTTACTGGGCTCCGCGGATCCGCTTGATAAAACATATCAAAATCAGCATAAATCCGGGGCTTTGTTGAAGATGGTTCAACAGGCCCGCCCGCAGCATCCGGGTGTGTTGCATTACCGCATCCATTCCTATGATTTCCCAGGTCTTGCGCATTTGGCATTGGATGATGCCAAGCAATATGCTGCTGCAGCAACAGACTCTGCCCATGCGCAGCACATGCCGTCTCATATCTTCACGCGCCTTGGTATGTGGGATTTGTCATTGGCCTCTAACCATGATTCTGTAAAATCAGCCGCGCAATACACCAAGCGTGCGCATCTGAAAAAGCACTATGACGAAGGCCTGCATAGTATGGACTATTTGATGTATGCAATGCTGCAAACTGGCCGCGATGCTGAGGCGCGTCAACTGCTGGATCAGCTGTCGGAAATTGGTAAAAATACGCCTGAGAACTTTAAAGCCGCTTTCACGTATGCGTCATCTTATGCCCGCTATACGTTGGAGCGCCGAGATTGGAAAGAAGCGAGCGAGATTACGCTTTCTATCGCGGATTTCCCGTGGGAGAAATTCCCTTGGGCAGAATCTATCCATCATTTTGCTCGCGGTATCGGTGCTGCCAGAAGTGGACAACTCGAGCAAGCCAAAGTGGAATTGGCAACGATTGAAGCCTTGCAGAAACAGCTATCCGAAACGGCTCCCTTATACTGGCGCGTTGAGGTGCAAGTGCAAGCAGATGTTGTGGCGTCCTGGATCTTGCTTTTGGAAGGAAAAACCGAGGCCGCGCTGAAATTAGCTGCTGCTGCAGCAGCAAACGAAGACAGAGTTGATAAGCATCCTGTTACGCCGGGCGAGGTAATGCCTGCGCGCGAACTTTACGCTGATATGCTGACTGAGGTAGGACATTATCCAAGCGCGTTGGCACAATATCAAGCCGTTTTAAAAGGCTCTCCCAATCGTCTTAACGCGCTGCGTGGGATCGTTGCCACTGCAAAAGCGGTTGGTGATAAGAAAATGTCTGATGACTTTGCAGCTAAAATCCTGAGGCAAACTAAAACTACTGCCGAGTAACTGTGGGTCTGGGTGGTGAGGTGATTGTTGTTTGCTTTCTGGGTGTGTTCACCGTCCGCTAGTGCCATCGAGCAACCGAGCGAAACAAAACCAGCTTTTGATGTGTGCTTATTCACGGAACGACCTAGACAGAAGCTAGGGATAAAAAGCCAGAGCCCTTATCTATGGCCGCTTGGATCGCCTGCCTTGTTCGAATGCGGGAAGGGTATATCGGGTATGTCGTGCCCTAGGAAATTACATAGCTTTTTCCATCCCTCTCCACCCGCGAGATCCAGTTCCAAGAGCTTGTCGGGACGAGTAGCAAAATAGTCGCGCACAGCTGAATTGTGCCGCTGCATTGTGCGGCAGTAGATCTCTTCATTGCCCAGCGGCGAACCCGCACCGTATATATATCGACGTATCGGCGTATCGCGTTCGCCAAAGTGTTTTACAGCACTTTTTATCCAGGCGGCGCTATCGCGAGTGGTTAGGATAAACCGAGCGTCTGGGTATAGAGCGTCCATTTCCCGGTAGAGAAGGGGCCAAGGATTGTCCTGAAAAGCATCGTATTTTCGGGAAACATCAGCCGTTTTCTGATGCAGTTTAACCGCGAAATCGGACGTGTTCTCCAGTAAGGATCCCGAGACACGGTACCCTAACAGACCCAGGGCATAATACATGGAGGTGGTGCCCGTTTTGTGAAAGCCGAGGCAGAATACTTTTCTCATTTTGGACACTCTTTACTGCACGTAGTCAAATATGATTTTGCATCAAAGCAGAATCCCGACCTTGCGGGAAGTAGAATAACGAATTAACGCCTGGGCTGTGAAGGAATGAAGGCCCTTTTTCTCGGTTTTTGGTGGAGGGAGGCTGCCAGAATTCCTTTGACGAATGCCCGCCCGCCTTGCTCTATTGATAACTATCTAGGTAGCCAGCAGGAGAGCGATCCGTGAACAGTAGCGAGTTTAGAAAATACGGCCATCAAGTGGTGGACTGGATTGCTGATTATATGGGCGATGTGCAGGAATTTCCTGTGCGTTCGCAGGTGAAACCCGGCGAAATTCGCGCTCAGTTGCCCTCAGCCGCTCCCGCAGCGGGCGAGCCATTTGAGGCAATGATGCATGATTTCAAAAACATCATTCTGCCCGGCATCACCCACTGGCAGCACCCTCGGTTCTTTGCCTACTTCCCAGCCAATGCCTCGCCGCCGTCGCTGTTGGCTGAAATGCTGATGGGCGGGCTTGGTGTAAATGCGATGCTGTGGGAAACCAGCCCCGCCGCGACCGAGCTTGAGGAGCAGATGGTCGACTGGATGAAATCCATGATGCAGCTGCCCACCAGTTGGTCAGGCGTTATTCAGGATACGGCGTCTTCGGCAACATTCTGTGCTGTGCTCGCTGCGCGTGAGTGGGCGACGGGTTGGCAAGTGAATGAAACTGGTCTGCGAGATGCGCCCAAGCTTGCGTTCTATACCAGCAGTGAAGCGCATTCTTCGCTGGAAAAAGCCGTAAAAATGGCCGGGCTCGGCCGGGCTGCGGTGCGCTTGGTGCCAACGGGCGAGGACCACGCTATGCGCCCAGATGCGCTGGCCGAAATGATCGCCGAGGATAAAGCAAACGGTGTTACGCCAGCGATGGTGATGGCAACTGTTGGCTCCACCAGTGTGGGTGCCTTTGATCCCCTGCAAGCGGTCGGTGATATTGCCCGTGCGAACGGCATCTATTTTCATGTGGACGCTGCCTGGGCGGGCAGTGCGATGATTTGCCCAGAATTTCGCCCGCTGATGGCTGGGATTGAGATGGCCGATAGTTTCGTTTTTAACCCTCATAAATGGATGGGTGTAAATTTTGATTGTTCGCTGCATTTTGTCCGCGAAAAAGACGTGCTGATCCGTACGCTAACGATCTTGCCGGCCTATTTGGAAACACGTGAAGGCGAGACTGTTACTGATTACCGCGATTGGGGTATTCAGCTTGGCCGCCGGATACGTGCGCTGAAATTATGGTTTACCATTCGCTCGTACGGCGTTTCGGGCTTGCAAAATATGATCCGGCAGCATGTGGCATGGGCGGATGAGCTGGCTGAAACCATCGGTGCTGAGCCTGATTTTGAGGTTGTTACGAAACCGAATCTATCTCTTTTCACATTTCGTTACATACCCGACTCGAAATCATCAGCTGAACACGATGCGATCTCTGATCAGCTTTTGCAGGCAGTGAATGATGATGGCTTTACGTACCTAACACGCACCGTGGTGCACGGTAGGCCGGTTATTCGCTTCCAAGTTGGTCCGTTGAATACGACGGAGGATCACATCTCTGCCGCATGGCGGCGGGTGGCTGAAATTGCGCGCAGGCTGCCGTGACATTGCAAATATGCGCTGGCCGCGTAATAGTGGCCGTGACCGGTGCCCGACCATGGTACCGCGACAGGGTAGTGGAGGGGGAAAGCATGACATCAGTATTTATGAGAGTATTTTTGACGGCACTACTGGCTCTGTCAGTGGTAGGGCTGGCAGCTGTAACGCCTGAGGCATCCTTTGCCCAAGAGGCAGCGGCTCAAGAGGCCGCGTCGCAACCCTTTGATCCGGACGCAACGACGGAAGCCTATTTGGCAAGCTTGTCCGGTCCGGAAAAGGAAAAGTCAGACGCTTACTTTGAAGGCGGTTACTGGTTGATCTTGTGGGGTTTTCTATACGGCATTGTGGTGGCGTGGTTGCTGCTTCGGAACGGGTTCTCGGCCCGTATCCGCGACTGGTGCGAAGCCCACAGCAAGCGGCCTTTCTTGCAAACTGTCTTTTACAGCGCGGCCTATATTGCCTTAAGCAGTGTGATGTCATTTCCGTGGGCCATTTACACCAGTTTTTACCGTGAGCATCAGTACGATTTGGCAACACAGGATTTTAGCGCCTGGTTCGGGGATCAGGCGATTGGTTTTATCATGGCCATCATCGGCGCCAGTTTGTTCATTGCAGTGCTTTATGCCGTTATCCGCAAAGCAGGCACCAAATGGTGGATGTGGGGCGCGGGCATTACCGCCGGCTTTATTGCGCTGTTGATGTTGATCACGCCTGTCTTCATTAACCCATTATTCAATACTTATACGCCGCTTGAAGCTGGCCCCGTTAAAAACGCAATATTGGCGATGGCGAAAGACCAGGGCGTTGAGTTCGACGATGTTTACATGTTCGACGCGTCGGCTCAGTCCACCCGGATCAGTGCCAATGTATCGGGCCTTGGTGCCACCAAGCGAATTTCCCTCAATGATAATCTGATGAACCAAAGCACAGTGGCGGAGATTAAAGCCGTGATGGGCCATGAGCTTGGGCATTATGTGCTGGGTCATGTGTTGGTTATGGTGGCAATGTTTTCTGCAATCCTCGGTTTGGGCTATCTGTTTGTTACGTTGGCGTTTGGTTGGGCGACAAAACGGTGGGGCGCAACTTGGGGCATTAAGGGCATTGATGATATCGCCGGGCTTCCGCTCGCTTCGGTGCTGCTATCCGCCTATATGTTTGTAATGACGCCTGTTTTTAATACGGTCATCCGGGTCAATGAAAGTCAGGCTGACGCCTTTGGCCTCGACGCAGCGAAAGAGCCGGACGGCTTCGCCACCATCGCGCTTAAGCTAGCAAAGTACCGCAAGCTTGATCCAACGCCGCTAGAAGAATTCTTGCTGTTTGACCATCCGTCGGGTCGCACCCGTGTACAAATGGCAATGGACTGGAAAGCAGCGCACCAAGACGAAACCAAATCTGAAGCTGAATAGAACTCAGATCCACCGACCTGAAAGGGCACGAAGACATGGCTGATTGGCAAGGTGAGCTACTTCTGGCGAACGGCTGGGCGCATTATTGCGGCCGGGCCGGGGATACCAGCTTTCACAGCCATTATCCCGCGCAGATTATTTTTGCAGGCCAAGGGTCCGTGACTGTAAACTTGGAAGATGGCCAGCTCTCGGACAGGTATGTTTCGGTATCAAGCAGGATGCAGCATCAGCTACTGCAAACGGAAACGACAGTTGACATTCTCTTTGTTGAGCCGACTTTGTTGCCAGACGAGGGCAATATACCAACGTCTCTTGTGGACTGGCTAACTTACCTGCGCGGGGCAAAACCTGTGACAGAAGACGGCCGCCTGACGGCAGCGCTCACGGAGGTGGATGCAATGCTTGAAGGGAAAGTGACACTCGACGTTATTGCCCGCAGCGCAGGAATGTCGAAAAGCCTGTTCACCAAGAAATTCCGTGCGGTTACCGGCTTGCCGCTCCGTAGGTATGTGTTGTGGCGGCGGCTTTACAGGGCAGCCCAGTCAATCGGT
>NVTU01000041.1 GCA_002401685.1 Kordiimonadales bacterium | reverse complement strand
TTTCAGCCGTTAGCCCGCCCGCCAGCATCCACCGGTAGGGCAAACCCTTGCCTTTCAGGATATGCCAGGGGAAGGACACAGCGTTGCCGCCCGGCAGGACTGCACCTTTAGGCGGTTTGGCGTCAAACAAGATACGGTCTACATGCGGCAGGAAGGGATCTGCTTTGGTAATATCATCCTCATTACTGATAGCAACAGCTTTGATAATTTTGACGCCCAGCAACTCTTTCAGGCGCTTAGCATCCGCAGGTGTCTCGTCGCCGTGCAACTGCACTGCGTCCAGGGACAGTGCAGCAATCGCCGCTTTCAGCAAAGTGTCAGACGCGTTGACGAATACTCCCACGCGCTTGGGGCCTGTTGGTAGTATTTTGCCAAGCGCTTCCGCCGCTTCAAGCGAAAGGTTACGTGGGGATTTTTCGAAAAACACAAATCCAAGCCAGCGCGCACCGTGCTCAGCGGCAAAGTGCGCGTGTTCGGCTTCAGTGATGCCACATATCTTGACATCAACTGCCATAAGAGAATGTGCCTTTAGTAGCTACGGTGCGCCTCGCGGTATAGACGCCGATAATACCGACGACCTCTACCACCCCAACGGCTAATGCGTTTGCCTTCGCCGTCGCGAATTCGGCCAAAGACTGTCATCACAATGTCAACCATCCAACCGATGCCTGCAAGCCCGCCTGTGAACAGGAACAATAAACCAATCAAAGGGCGACCGCCATAAAACCGGTGGATGCCGAATATACCAAATAGTGGGAACAAAAGCAGCAAGGCGATGAACCGGCTTTTGTCAGAAGGCTCCTCCTCGACATACTCTTCCCGTGCGTTATACGGATGATGGCCACGTGTTCTTGTGCGCTCACGAGCACGTTCCTTCGTGCTTTTGGCATAGTCTGGGCGGCCTTTAGGTTCCGCAGATGCAGCAGATTTAGATGCAGCAGTTTCGGCAGCGGCAGCAAGATCAGGAATTTCCGCGGCAGCCTGTGTGGCAATCTTGGCAGCAAAGGATTTCTGCATTGCGTCCAGGTCGTCACCAATGGCGTTGAAATGTTTGGTCCAAACCAAGGCGCCGCTATAATCCAGCAGTTCAGCAGTCACGCGTACTTTTTCGCCCCTGCTGCGCACATTGATCGAAATAACATAATCAACCCCGAAGCGGCGCGCGATACGCGGCGCATCAGCCCCTTGAACCACAAGAGCGCTAACTGCTTCTAGGTCGGTGGTTGAAACGCCGAGTTGCTGCAGGTTTGATGTAACCTCCAGCGCTAATTTTTCACCGAAGCCGTCTTTCGACGCAGGTGTTTCTGTGGGTGGCAAAACGGCAATTGCAGTTTCTACCCCAAATATTGTTCCCGGTTCTGGTCGTGTGTTTTGCATGGACTGTCCTCGTGCGCGTCTATTTTTATCAAACTGCTTGTGCAGTAAGTTTTTTTATTGCTTGAACAAAAATAGCCTGATCAGATCAGGTTGGCCCATACGTTTGCCCAAGGTCGCTTATCGTATACGGTCAGAAGTAACTTCCCCGTTATATATAGGTACCATATAGGACTTTTACCAGTAGGGAACAAGGAGCCGGCACCGCGCCGCCGCAATTGGGGCTCACAAAACCGAGTTAGGACGCGGCTTTCGCCTTTTTACGGCGTCTTTTTTTCTTTGATTTTTCGGGCTTGGGCAGTTGCTTTAGCGGGTCGTGCCGCCAAATACGCACAGGCCTGCCTTTACCGTCCGCAAACATGCCAAGCACGATCAGCAATATGTCTATCAACCAGCCAAAGATGATTAGGCCCATCGTAAAAGTGTAGAGGAAACCGGTGAAGGGCCTGCCCACATAGTACCGGTGGAAACCCAGAATGCCAAAGGGCGGAAAGCAGAGAAACAAAGCAACCAGGCGGCTTTTTGGTGAACTGATAGCAATCAGCGCTTCTGAGCGTGAGGCATAAGCACGGCCAGTATCAGGGTTTCGTAGGGCCGTGCCCGGCTGTAATAGAGCAGCGATCGCGGCACTTACGTTCGTGGCCACTGTACACTGTATCGCCATCAAATCGTCGCCAGCGGCGTCAAATCTGTCAGACCAGAGGATGGCTCCTGAAGGGTCGATCAATTGCGCTGTTACCCGTATTTTATCACCTTGGCGTCTGACGCTGGTGGAAAGTACGTGCTTGACGCCAAAATCGCGGGCGATTTTAGCTGTGTCTGCTCCGCCCCTAATTTGGCGGGCCACAGTATCAATGTCGGGCGTGGCAAAAGAGGCTTGCTGAAGGTCCGCAATCAGGTCGTCGGCTAAGCCGTCAGCGAAATGGTCGTCTACCGACCCGCGCTCTTTGGGCGGCAACACTGCTATGGGGATTTTATTGCCGTAGTCAGGCATCTCAACCGGCGCGTCCACCACGGCTACTGCGGTATTTCCTGTCGCACTTGTTGGTACAGTAATATCAAGGCCCTGCGCAATAGGCAGAATAGGGTCACCCCGAAAGCGCTGCAGAACAAGCTTCCCGTTGGTGAGCATCATCGTTATCATAGCAAAAAGAAAGCCGACCGTACCCAGTACGTCACCGTTTTCTCGTGCCCATGTTACTGCTTCTTCGAACATACTATCATCCCTTAACTAAGGCATGAATAGCGCTTTTGGCACCGCATTCGCAAGAGGCATGTTCCCTGTATTTTAGCGGCCGCTAAGCTAACAGTTAGTCGTCGCTGCCCAGCAGGTCGGCAAACTCAACGCTCTCGCGAGTTAATGCAGCGCTGGCGGCTTTCATCAGGTCTTCGCCAAGCAATTGGCCACTGTTCCATGTGGCGACATAATCGAGGCCGTCGCGGATGCTGTGATCCCGGGAATGATTAAGCACAGCTTTGGTTCCTGCCATTGCAAGCGGGCTTTTGCTGGCGATTTCTTGTGCCATAGCTTTTGCAGCCGCGAGCGCAGCGGCTTTGTCTTCAGCGACAGAATTTACGAAACCATATTTGCTGGCTTCATCTGCTGCAAATTTGCGGCCTGTCATGGCAAGCTCGCGCAGGATGCCTTGCGGCAACAAGTAGGGTGCGCGCTGCAGCGTACCAACGTCTGCGACGATGGCCACATTGATTTCTTGGATGGCAAACCACGCGTCCGCAGACGCAATGCGCATATCGCAGGCAGAGATAAGATCGATGCCGCCGCCGAGGCAGGCCCCGTGGATGGCAGCAATAACCGGTGCGCGGCAGTCTTCAAGCGCCGTGAAACAATCCTGCAGGTGGAGGATATGCTTGCGTAGTTTTTCGCGTACGCGTGCCGGGTCACCCGCTTTGTCGCCCAGCACCGCACCGCTTTCTTTTAGGTCCAAGCCCGCAGTGAAATGTTTGCCGTTTGCGGATAGGATGATGGCACGCACGCCGTCTTTATCGCCGAGCCAGCGAAAGGCACTGCCGATTTCAGCAAACATAGTGCTGTTCATGGCATTTAGTCTGTCTGGCCGGTTTAGCGCTACATGCGCAACCGCGCCGTCAAAACTAACGTCTAGTGTTTCAAAATCCATGATGCCCGCTCCTATGGTTTGCTTATGCAAGTTATATTGGGCGCGGGCGGCATAAGGCGAACAGAAAATGAAAAGGCAGCTGTTTTGAGAGCCGCCTTTTATGAATGCTTTGGGGAGTTGCTGCTATTTGTAGAGTGTGACCAACGCGTCAAAGCTTTTGGCTTTGGCCATGTCCTTGCCTGCGCGGCCCTTGGCGAACCAATTTTTAACAAACTTGCGCGCTTTCTTGTGTTTTACGGCACCACTGAGAAACTCAGCGACGGCTTCCATGTCGGCATAATTGTTTGCGAGCTCGCTGCGTAAATTACGAAGAAGCGCGAAAAAGGCCTCGTCGCCCAACACATTGTACAAAACAGCGAACGCGAGTGTAGAGACAGTGTCGCTTTGTCCGGTATAGCCATCGACTGCATAATCGGCCAAAGCCGCTTTCCCGAGATTTTTGTTCAACGCAAAAAGAGGCTGAGCTGCTAAAAATGCAGCATCATTATAGCCCTGCATGGTGCCGCCGTTGGATAGAAACTCTTTTGTTAGGGTGTCAAACCCAGTGGACCAATGGCCAGCTTGGTTGCGGGTATTGAGACGCCACAATTCAAATATTTCAGCTTGAATGTCAGCGCTGATTTCTGGGTTAGCAAAGAACGAGGGCCCTCGGAAAATTGCACCGGTAGTGACCATGTCCCTATAGCCATCAGGTACTTCAATGATGGAGATTGAACCGGTTTTGCCGGGCGCACCGATAAGGCCGCGAACTTTCCCGCTGTAGGCATTGGCGGCGTCGAGCACGGCTCTGGCTTCGGCTTCAGTCGCATTCAAACGCGAAACCGAGATCATCCCATCCGTGAGGTCAGCATAGTTTCCTATTGCCACGACAGCAGGTTTGGTCAGTCGGGCGCTCTTAAGCTCGTAATTTGTTTTGCTGCCGGCAATGGTTTTTTCGGCAACTGCTAGCGAGCCTCGTACGGTGTTGCCGCCGGGCATCTCAAGAAAAACAATCTGCTGGTAAGGTTTGCTGTTCCAGGCGCGCTGAATGCTTGCCATGTCTGGCGTGGCAAAGATTGGGTAAGCGAAGCTCTGTGCCCTGATCATGGCAAAATCGGGGTGCAGCGTTTCTTTAATGCCGTCAAGGCCCGTCCAGGACAGGTCCTCAATATACCCGCGAAAATGAATAACGATCTCGCGCTGCTTGCTCGGCGCAAGAGGGTTAGTGAACTGCACGGTCGCGGCGTTTAGCTCAAGAAGGTTGCTGCCTTCAATGGCCTTGATATCGCTCGTAACCTCAAGCTGTTTACGCCCACTACCTTCGACGCGAACAAATTGCAGCCCTGGATTAAGAAGTAGTGAGAGGGATGTCAGCGGCTTCGTGGACGCGTTACGAATGCGTATCTGCAGGGCACCAACCATCTGCCCCTTGCGGGCGCTCCGGTCAAAATGGAGCTTGGCGATCAGGGTGCTATTGTTCAGTTCCGGTTCGGGTTCCGCTGAGAAACCCGTAGCTGAAAAGAACATAGTTAAAATCAAAACGGCAGTGAAACGCATTTGTAATCCCCAAAAATTAAAAATGTTGAGTGCTTTTCTAGCCAAAAACCAGCCCTCAGCGCAAGTTTTTGTTCGCCGATATAGAGTGCTGCGGATTACTCTTTGATCTCGTGGGGGCTTTGCTTAATCAATTTCCCCCTTTTCGCGAGACGTATAGCGGCGGCCCGAACGGTATCTCTCAGTGTTTGATCGACTTGTAGGCCAGCTGCCAGATAGAATTTTACGTCTGTACCCACCCGTATCATCGGCTTTGTTAAGTTCGGGGCTAGCCCTAGTTTTCTCAGCCAGTACTTATTGCGGCGGATTTCCGCTAGATATAAATCGACCCTGCCGCGTTCCACCATCAGCTCTGATGTGCCTGCAGCGCCGATTTTTAGAAGCTTGTCTGGTGGAAATCCTGCTTTTAACATCATTGCGCATGATGCATCATTATGTACGCATACGGCGGTGAACTCGCCGGCTCTGATCGCTTCAAACGTGACAGGGCGTTTATCGTTTTTGTGGCCAAATAAATAAAACTCAGGCGCGGACAGTAGCACGACCCAATCAAACTGCTTTTCGCGGGCCTGTGTGCGCGACAGATTAAATATCAGGCTATTTTCATTGAGGGTCGCTTCGCGGAGAGCGCGCGGCCACGGCATTATATGAATAGCGTAATCAAGCCCCGCCTCTGCCATTATTTTTCTAACGGTTTCCACGGCGGTCCCTGCCATACGGCCTTCTTCATCCTCATAGGTATAAGGCGGCAGATCTTCGGTATATAAAGTGACAGGCACAGCACTAGAAACCGGACTGGCGAACGCCAGGCACAGGATGAAAACCGCCAAAAATACTGGTAGCTGGTATCGCATAGGCAGGCTGCTTGTATCCTGACTTATGTGCCTAAAGGAGGCGTGTTGGGTTGATCGGGAGTTTACGGTGTGTTGGTTAAGAAAATTAGCTACGACGGTCAAGTTTTTTGGCACTTTTTGATGCTAAAAGTTCAAGAATGGTTATGAAAGCAAGCCTTGTACGTTTGAAACTCAGCCCTCTGCGCAAAAACGTCTCATCAGGCTGTGGGCATTATGGGTGGCGTCGCTGGTCAGGGTGTTGGTTATGTTGAGCCCGTATGTGATGAATTTCAGCAGCTGCGTGGTCTCTGTTACTGCCGTATGGGCGCTGTCGGAAAAGGGTGTACCAAAGGCGCCGTTTGCGTCCGTGAGCACAGGCAGCCCCTCAAGGTTTAGCGGGCCTCGGCCAATACCTTCATAGCTTTCGCCCTCTGTGCCGATGCGCAGCGTTAAATCGCCCTCAATCCGGGCGGCGTCGTAACAGCCTACGGGAATACCTGTCATCAGTGATATCAGGTTGCCGCAATCTACGACATTATTCACATGATATAACGGTTTCCCGGAGATAATCCGGCGGGTCAGGGCCTCAGACGAAGGTCGGTAGCGGCTCGGGTCTTTGCCACATGCTTTGAAAGCCGCCCGCACTTTGGCGATCACGGGGTCGCTGGAGGCTGCTTCGCCGAGTAGGTCCTGCATGCGGTCATCAGACACTTCTTCGATCAATTCGATCAGGGCAGGCGGTGTGGTGCGTACCTCGATGGCCATGTCGAATGTCTGGATGTGCATTTCCATACCCAGCGCTGCGATGGACGGATCAATCGTAACTGGTTGTTCAGGTGCTGCAGACACTAGCCGTGGCCCCAGTTGTCTGGATCATCGTCTTTGCCGGGCGAAAGGCCGATAATGTCGCCCTCTTTATTGACGCCGAGCCCCAGCACCGTGCGGTTGGCATAGGCGAAATAAGCCGTGACCTGATTGATCTCCAGTATCTCGCCGTCATCAAAGCCAGCAGTACGCAATGTTTCAATATCAACGGGGGTGATGGCTGTCGGTGTTTTGGTAAGCTTGGCCGCATAATCAAGCGCTGCCACATGCTGGGCATCAAGGTGCATTTCAGCGGCAGCAAGAGCCGGGCTCGCAGCTTCCAGCGCCGAGCGGATAGCAGCCGACCGCACGTCGTCCGCAAGCAGGCGTTTGAGCCCGGCGAAATGATGCTCAATACAATAATCACACACATTCAGCATGCTGACATAGGTACCGATCACTTCAAGAAGCCATTTTGGCAGCGTGTTTGAAGGGTGATGCAGCACATATTTATAGAGCGTCATGTGGCCTTCAAGCGTATGCGGCCGAAGGCTGTGGGACATTAAAATATTGTCGATGTTATTGTCAGGCCCCTTGATGCGCTCATAAATTGCCTTCAGGCGGCCTTTCGCATCTTCGTAAGATACGGTGTTGATCCATGTCATAATCTGTGTCCCCAAAACCCTTGTCTTTGCCCAAGAAGAGAGAACCGCAGCGTTTGCCTGACGGCAGCTCAATCTACTGCGGGACGATACGTGCGCTGCGCCTAATCAGCAAGCGTATATGTGTAATTTCTTGGGCATGAATGTTTGCGGGAAATAACCAATATGACAGCTGCCGGTAGGCAGCGGGAGCCAGTGAAAAAGCGCGCTGCAGTGCGGTGGGCGCCAGAAAGATATCACCCGTTTGATCAGTGGATGCCCGGTTTTCTTACAGCGCCATCAGCCAGTTGAAAAGTGGCATCATGGTTTTAAAGGTGTCCATACAGTCGTTCACCGTGCTTGCAGTTGTGGCGGCGGATGTATCGTTGAAGTCATGCCAAACGGTTAGGCTTTTGTGGCGCAGCAGTTGTGCGCGTGGGTGCTCGGCATCATAGCCACGCGGTACGCGTTTAAGGGCAGGGTCACCGATGCGTAGGCCTTGTGCTTCCAATGCCTTCAGCATGGCTTCGAATTTTTCGCCCTCGTTGGCTAGGATGCGTTGGCGTACACGTTCCAGCCGTTCTTTGGATAGGTCAAAGCTGCCAACACCCAAGGTGAGCTTTTTGGTATCCAGCCCAAAATACCACGCGGGTGATGCCCCGACGCCTTCCGGCATAAAGCTGATATGCAAGTGGGTGTTGTAAGGTGTTTTATCCTTGGCGAAGCGCACATCCCGGTAAATGCGAAATACTTTCGCTCGGTAGGTATGGCCGGTGAGTGTCTCTAGCTGCTCGGCCATCACAGCGCCGAAGAAATCAGCGGGCTCTTTATAGTCGCGTTCGTAGGTGGACTTGTTTTCTTTGAACCAATCGCGTTTGTTATTGGCTGCAAGGGCGCGCATGAAGGCGACTGTTTCGTCGGTGAAAATTGCTGTGGAGCTGGTCATGCGGTTTTCTTCTTTTTAGCAGACTTCTTTTTCTTCGGCTCTTTGGGTGGCAATGTACTAACGAAAGAAAGCGCCAGCATCACCCAGTCAGCAAGCGCGGCCTCGTCGCAGTATTCTTCATCCACAAAAACCATGCCGCCCAGCCGTTTTCCGCCCATCTCAAGAATAGTCGCGCCCGGCCGTGCCAATGCTTCGGCTTCGTTATCCTTGCCGACACGGAACATAAAGCGGCGTTCGCCGTCTTTGGTACGGTCCGCCCCGCCGATCATATTACCGCTCATCATAAAGCAGATGCCGCCCATCATGCGCTTTTCCGACACATCCATAATGCCGTCCAACGCCTCGCGGAACATCGCCGTTAATTCTTCATCGTACGCCATAAAGCCCCCTGCAATATGAGGCGACTATAACCACATTACTTGCTTTTAGCAAGTAATGTGGTTCGTTTTTCAAAGGCTCTTGTTCAGCCCGCGCACGCAACAGAAGGAAGGCTGTAGGAGAATTTCTTACCAGATCCTGAGAGCGTGATCTCTAAGGCTTCATTTATTGCTGTGTAGTTGATCACTTGCGGGAAATCATTTTGCTTGTTCTCGAAGGTGGCACTTGTGGAGGACGAGGCCGTTAAGGCAAAAATGCTGGCTTGTTTACCGTTGATGTAAGGGATGTAGTTTGCGCCGGCATCTGTCTTGACGATGCGGAGAAACTCGAAGGCGCGGGTTTTGTCGCCTTTACTGGTTTTGGAGGTGCCGAGCATGGTTCGTCCAATGCCATCGCCCCAGTTTTCCTGTGTTTTTACGCCGTTTTCTGTGTTTGCCCAGCAGCCGGTTAAAAAGGAAAGCTGGTCGTATTCGGTGGCCACGGCATCCGTATGGGCCAACGCGGCGAGTAGCAAGGCATAGCCGGTAATTTTTAGCATGGAGTACTCCTGAAGATGTCTCTTTTGTGGTGACACTACAGCGTTCTTCGCACCATGAATTGTATATTTCCGACAGTTAAGCCATCTGGTGCAGAAAATCATTCATCGCGTGGGTGCTGCGCCTATAGGCGGTGGGGCTCAGGCCGGAAAATTCTTTGAAATCTCGGATGAAGTGGGATTGGTCAAAAAAACCGTGGTTTAGCGCAATGTCAGTCAGAGACGAAGCACGGGCGTTTTCGAGTACCTGGAGAGTTCGTTGAAACCGAATGGTACGAGCATAGCGTTTGGGGCTGGTGCCCAGCGTGTTTGCAAAACGTCGTTCCAGCTGACGTTCAGTTGTCTCCAGAAAAGACAGCATCGATGTTTGAGAATGGTTCCCGCCCACGTCTTCTATGTGTTTAGCAGCTGCGGCCACCAGTAAATCTGGTTCTGTCTCGCTCAATAATTGCTCCAGAAAATGGACCATGCAGAGCACGCGTGCGGCGGGCGAGGGCGCCTCACATATGCGTTCTATCAGGGACGCCTTGGTCTGCGCTGACCAAGCAGTTAGGTCAAGTATCTGGTCAGCGGTTCCGCCCATTGAAGACCGTAGCACATGCATCGCACCTATAGGCGTAAACCGCACGCCGAGCATACCGCTTTTGCCAGAGGGTTTTATTTGCAGCCATTTTCTGCGCTGTCCTGCGAACACCAGCTGGCCTTGCCTGTGCCACGTGCCACTGCACTCATCCAGTTCTTCGGTGGTGCCCTCATAGTGCAAGATAAGCTCGGCTTTGCCGTCAGGTAGAATACGCTCGATCTCGGAAACCGCTGTGTCCAGCTCTAAAATCCAGAGGCATTCGACAAACGGTCGAAGCATCACGGACGGCTCGAATTCACGGTAATACATAGGGGTCTCTCTCGTTTCCCGTGAAGCCTAACAAAAAAAGGGCCGCCCGAATAGACATCCGGCGACCCTTTTTCTTAGTGTATAGTTAGCTGTGCTTTTAAGCAGCTTTTGCCATCCGGCCCCGTGTGTTGCCTTTTGGGTAGAAGCTTTCGCCAGCAGCTGCCATATCGCGTAGCAATTGCGGCGGTGTAAAGCGCACGCCGTAGGCTTGTGCCAAACGGTCAGCTTCAGCAACAAATTCAGCAACGCCCATTGTATCAATGAAGCTGAACGGTCCGCCGGTGAAAGGCGCAAAGCCCCAACCGAAGATCGCGCCGATATCGCCAGATGATGCATCGATTAGCACGCCTTCCTCGAAGCAGCGCGCTGCTTCAACGGCTTGGCGTACCATGAAGCGTGATTTCACTTCGTCTACTGTTGGCTGTTCAGCCGCCACTGGGAAATGGTCACTTAGGCCAGGCCACAGGTGCTTTTTACTACCGTCCGTCGGGTACGTATAGTTGCCTTTACCGTTTTTGCGACCAAAACGCTCAAGTTCAACAACCATTTTCTCAATGAAGCCGTCAGCAGGGCTCGAGACATATTTGTCGCCAAGTGCCTTGCGTGTCGCCATGCCCACTTTATAGGAAAGGTCGAGCGCAACTTCGTCGCCAACAGCCAGCGGACCAACAGGCATGCCTGCCATCTTGCCAGCGTTTTCGATCAGAGCCGGTTTCACGCCTTCTTGTACCATCGCGTAGCCTTCAGCCACATATGTGCCGAAACAGCGGCTGGTATAGAAACCGCGGCTGTCATTAACAACGATCGGTGTTTTCTTGATCTGACTTACGTAATCGAGCGCCAGTGCAAGCGTTGCGTCATCGGTTTTCTCACCCATGATGATCTCAACCAGCGGCATTTTATCAACCGGTGAGAAGAAGTGAATGCCGATAAACTGATGTGGGCGTGTGAAGTTTTTCGCCAGGCCCGAGATTGGCAACGTGGAGGTGTTCGATGCGAAGACGATGTCTTTGCCGATCACAGCTTCGGTAGCCTCAGTTACTGATTTCTTGATATCGTCCGCTTCAAACACGGCTTCGATGATCAGGTCACAGTCTTTAAGGTCAGCATAGTCGGAAGTGGTGGTGATACGCTCAAGCAGCGCCTCGCCTTTTTCCTTTGAAACCTTGCCGCGGCTAACGCCTTTTTCAACAAGCTTGCGAGAATAGTCTTTGCCTTTTTCTGCAGACGCAGCGTCGCGGTCCAGAAGCACAACTTCCATACCGACCTTAGCAGAAACATACGCAACGCCGGCGCCCATAAGGCCAGCACCGAGCATGCCCAGGCGTTTTACTTTTTTGCGCTCAACACCAGCTGGGCGCAGCGAGCCTTTTTCAACGGCCTGTTTGTTGATGAACAAGCTGCGGATCATATTGCCAGCAACCGGGTTCGCCAGAAGCGTCATGAAATATTTGCTCTCAATCCGGATCGCGGTATCAAAATCAACCACGCCGCCTTCGAAGAAGCAGGATAGGATCGCCTGTACGGCTGGGTAGTTATGCTGTGTTTGCTTTTGTGCCATTGCGTTGGCGCCCACAAATGTTTGCACACTGCCCGGATGCATTGCACCAGCGCCGCCCGGGTATTTGAACCCTTTCTTGTCCCACGGAGCCAAAGCTGATGGGTTTTTCATAACCCATTCTTTGGCTTTCGCAATCACTTGGTCTGCAGGGACAAGTTCCTGAATAATGCCCATGCCGAGCGCAATTTGGCCGTTGTACGGCTTGCCAGTTGTGATGGCTTGCGCAGCTGCCTGAATGCCGGTTAGACGCGGCAGGCGCTGTGTGCCGCCAGCACCTGGAAGCAAGCCAACTTGCACTTCAGGGAAGCCAAGCTGCATTTTAGGAGTATCAGAGATCACCCGGTAATGGCAGGCAAGCACCAGTTCGAACCCGCCGCCAAGGGCAAGGCCGTTCACTGCTGCAGCAAAAGGCTTGGTGCCTTCTTTAGCAAGAACCTTGCGGTTCTTATCGCCTGTTTCCATTTTGCGGAGTATTTTATTGAGGCGGAAAGCGCTTTCAAACGCTTCTTCAGGTGTTTGTTTTGCACCCGCCTGGTCACCCAGCATATTCAGGTCGGCACCCGCGAGGAAGGCTGGCTTGCCAGATGTGATTACAGCACCTTTGATGGCATCGTCTGCCAGCACTTTATCAATGCAGGCGTCCAGATCTTCAATCAGCTGGGCATTAAACACATTCATGCTAGCGTTCGGCAGATCGATCGTAAGAAGGGCGATGCCGTCGCTGTCTACGTCAAAACGTATTGTATCAGTCATTTGTTGTTTCTCCGATTTCAGCGTTTAAACGCGTTCGATAATTGTTGCAGTGCCCATACCAGCACCGATGCAAAGGGTCGCAAGGGCGGTTTCTTTGCCGGAACGCTCAAGCTCATCAAGAACAGTGCCGAGGATCATCGCGCCAGTGGCACCGAGGGGGTGACCCATCGCGATGGCGCCGCCGTTTACGTTGATGTCGCTGTGGTCAATGTCGAGTGCTTCCATGAAGCGCAGCACAACAGAGGCGAAGGCTTCGTTCAGTTCCCAAACATCGATGTCGCTTTTGCTCATGCCTGCGCGGCGCAGGGCTTTTTCAGCGGCAAAGCTTGGGCCTGTCAGCATGATAGTTGGCTCGCTACCGATCGACGCCATGGAACGGATGCGAGCGCGCGGCTTAAGGCCTAGTTTCTCACCAATTTCTTTGTTGCCGATCAGGATCGCAGCAGATCCGTCCACAATACCGGAGGAGTTACCTGCATGGTGCACGTGGTTTATTTTCTCAAACTCAGGGTATTTCTGCAGGGCCACGTTATCGAACCCAAAAGCACCCATATCAACAAAAGCTGGCTTCAAAGCGCCGAGCGTTTGCATGCTTGTATCCGGGCGCATCAGCTCGTCGTGATCAAGCACAGTCATGCCGACAACGTCTTTCACTGGTACGATTGATTTGGCGAACCGGTTATCGTCCCACGCTGCTTTGGCGCGCCTTTGCGATTCTACTGAGTAGGCATCTACGTCATCGCGGCTGTGGCCGTATTTTGTGGCGATCAAATCTGCTGAGATGCCCTGCGGTACGAAATAGCTTTTGAAGGCAACGCTTGGGTCCATTGGCCATGCGCCGCCGTCAGACCCCATCGGGATGCGGGACATGCTTTCTACACCGCCGCCGATGGCCATATCAGTTTCGCCAGCCATAACTTTTGCGGCCGCAATGTTTGCAGCTTCTAGGCCTGAGGCACAGAAACGGTTTATCTGAAAACCAGCTGTTGTTTCAGCGTAGCCAGCATTGATCGCCGCAACACGGGCAATATCAGAGCCTTGTTCACCAACCGGTGCCACACAGCCGAGGATCACATCTTCAACATAGCTGGTATCGAGGTCGTTACGGTCACGCACGGCTTCCAACATCTGGGTCGCCAGTTGCACGGGAGTAATTTCGTGAAGCGAGCCATCCTTGCGGCCCTTGCCGCGCGGTGTCCGGACGGCGTCATAAATATAAGCTTCGGTCATATCTTAGGTCCTCATGAAGTAAAAATTGGTCGCTTTAGAAGTTCGCAGCATCAAGTGCCATCATGTCGTCAGCACCAGCCTGTAGCTCGGCCAACAGTGCTTTGGTTTCCGGCAAACGGTGACGCATGTAAAAACGGCCCGTAATTATCTTGTTCTCGTAGAAGGTAGGGTCAGTTGTGCCCGCGTCCAGTTGTTCAAGCGATATTTTTGCCATTTGTGCCCACTGGAACGCTAGAAGTACATGCCCCATCAGGTGCATATAAGGCGTAGACGCTGCGCCTGCGTGATCCGGGTTTTGCATCGCGTTCTGCATCAGCCACATAGTGCCGCCCTGCAGATCAGTAAGCGCTGCGCTCAACGGCCCGGTGAAAGGCGTCATTTTCTCGTTATCTTTATTGTCTGAGATGAAGCTGCCAATATGCTTGAACAGCGCTTGAATGGCGCGGCCACCGTTTGCAGGTAGTTTGCGGCCAACGAGGTCAAGCGCCTGAATACCGTTCGCGCCTTCGTAAATCTGGGCAATGCGGGCATCGCGTACGAATTGGCCCATGCCGTGCTCGCTAATGTAGCCGTGGCCACCGAATACTTGCTGGTTCGTGGTTGCAAATTCGTATCCGCGGTCAGTGAAAACGCCTTTCATCACAGGGGTTAGCAAGCCAACAATATCATCTGCCCACTGGCGTTCTTCTTCAGTTTCGGCTTTGCTGGAAAGATCGATCAATAGCGCACACCACAAGGAAGCAGCTCGGGCCGCTTCGTTGAAGGATTTAGCGTTCATGAGCATGCGGCGCACGTCCGGGTGCACCATCAGTGTATCAGCAGCTTTATCTGGATTTTTCGCGCCGGTAAGGGAACGACCCTGAATGCGGTCATTGGCGTAAGCAACAGCGTTTTGGTATGATACTTCTGACTGTGCGTAGCCTTGTACAGCAACACCGGTACGAGCGTGGTTCATCATCGTGAACATTGCGCGCAGGCCTTTATGCTCGGTCCCAACTAAGTAGCCTGTCGCGCCATCAAAATTCATGGTGCAGGTTGAATTGGCGTGAATACCCATTTTCTCTTCAATAGAACCACAAATCAGTTTGTTATGTTCGCCGAGGCTGCCGTCTTCATTGACCAGATATTTTGGTACGATAAACAGCGAAATGCCTTTCACGCCTTCTGGCGCGCCCGTGATGCGAGCAAGAACAAGGTGGATGATGTTGTCAGCCAAGTCGTGTTCGCCAGCCGAGATGAATATCTTAGTACCAGTGATCGCATGGCTGCCGTCGTCGTTTGGCTCAGCTTTGGTGCGCATCAGGCCGAGATCAGTACCGCAATGTGGCTCTGTCAGGTTCATCGTACCAGTCCAGTCGCCGGCAACCATTTTCGGTAGGAATTTCTGCTTTAGTTCGTCGCTAGCATCCAGATCAATAGAAGCCATCGCACCGGCAGAGAGGCCAGGGTACATGGTGAAAGCCATGTTTGCAGATGACATCATTTCCTGCATACAGAAGCCGATCACGTGCGGTAGGCCCTGTCCGCCGTATTTCGGGTTATGGCTCAGGCCAGTCCAGCCGCCTTCTTTATATTTATTGTATGCTTCCTTGAAACCCTTCGGTGTTGTGACCGAGCCATCATCATGCCGAACGCAGCCTTCAATGTCGCCGCTGAGGTTAAGCGGCGCTAGCTCGTTTTCACAAATTTTCGCGCCTTCTTCCAAGATCGCCTCGACCATGTCAGGGGTTGCGTCCGCATAGCCTGGCAAGTTGGAATATTTATTGAGATTGAGCATCTCGTTCAGCACAAACAGCATTTCTTTTACAGGGGCATTATAAATAGGCATGAATATTTCTCTTTTATTCGCTGTCGGCTCGAAGCTGTCGGTCTGAATTTGCCAGGCAGCCTAGCGCAGGTTTATATAGGAAAGGTTAAATTTGGGGGGTAAATTGGGCGTCAGCCGTCGATGATCCATTCACCATTTTTTTTCTTTACCAAGCTGTCGACTTCTTCGCAGAAGCCTTCTAGCTCTTCGATGGTATCTTTAATGTCTTTCATCTGGCGTTGCAGGGCGTCGATCCGATCTCGGCATAGTTTTTTGGTGACAGCGACCTGTGTTTCCCGGCCGTCCCCCAGATTATATAGATCCAGCATGTCGCCGATCTCAGTTAGGGAGAAGCCAACGCGTTTGCCGCGCAGTATCCAAGAAAGGCGCGCCCGGTCTTTAATGGTGTAAACCCGGTTTTGGCCCTGACGGCCCGGGGAGAGTAAACCTTGCTCTTCATAGTGGCGGAGTGTCCGCGCTGTGACCATGAAATCACTGGCAAGTTCCTTGATGGAATAGGTAATTACGGCATCTCTCGGCATCGGATTTCACCTTTTTGTTTCACGCGAACCCTACTTAACGTTGACGTTAACGTCAATTCGAAAAGCGTGTTGATTGCTAGAGACCTGAAATCTCTATATATTTTCTGGACTATAGAGTATGGTAATTATGATATTCAGTGTGGGAGCACGCTGGATAGGGCCCGAATCGGGGATAAACACGCAGGGAAGGACAGCATAGTGGCACCGAAATTTGAAAGTTTGGCGGAATTTTTCCCTTATTATCTGTCGGAACATTCGCTGCCTGTATGCAGAGGTTTGCATTATGCCGGTACCACGATCGCCACAGTGCTTGCTCTCTATGCACTCTATAGCCAGCAATATTTACTGCTGCTTCTGTTCCCAGTAATTGGTTACGGGTTCGCGTGGTTTGCTCATTTTGTCTTTGAGAAGAACCGTCCAGCAACTTTCGACTATCCGTGGTGGTCTTTTGTTAGTGATTATAAAATGTACGGCCTTTGGGTAACGGGAAAAATTGGTCCCGCCATGGACGCCGCGCTTGAGCAACATGGTCGCCGTAACAGCAAGGGCGTTTCCGGGGCGTCTTGAGGCTTGTTTTCAGCTCTATATCTTAGGCCCGTAATAGTGTAACAAGAAGCTAGGCCTATAGCGTGATTGCTATTTGCCCCTTTTTTCGGTAGGACTTTGAAAATAGGTTCCAATCTGACCTTATAGCTATTCTCTACTGCCTCATTTGGACGGTTCCCATATGCCACTCTATCTACCCATAGCTGAAATTTCGATGGATATATTCCTCGTAATTGGTATGGGGGCTATCGTTGGTTTTCTGTCTGGCATGTTTGGCGTCGGCGGCGGGTTTCTGATGACGCCGCTCCTTATATTTGTTGGCGTGCCGCCTGCGGTGGCTGTGGCCACTGAATCAAACGAAATCACCGCAGCCTCTGTATCGGGTGCTTTGGCGCACTGGCGGCGGCAAGGTATTGATTTCAAGATGGGTACGGTGCTGATCGCTGGCGGCTCCATTGGTTCCTTCTTCGGCGCACAAGTGTTTACGTATCTAAAATCATTGGGGCAGGTGGATCTGATGATCTCCCTGGCTTATGTGGTTTTCCTGGGGTCTGTTGGTGGCTTGATGTTTTGGGAAAGCGTGCGCGCGATCCTCCGGCAGCGTCGCGGCTACAGGGCACCGCGGCTATCGCGCGAAGAGCGGCATAAAGCCTGGATACATGCACTGCCCTTCAAGATGCGCTTCCGTAAATCGAAGCTTTATATTTCTGCATTGTTGCCCTTCTTTATTGGCATGTTTGTCGGTGTTTTGGCGGCGATAATGGGTGTTGGCGGCGGCTTTGTGATGGTGCCGGCAATGATTTATCTGCTTGGCATGCCCACCAATGTGGTTGTTGGTACCTCGCTGTTTCAGATTATTTTTGTAACGGCCCTTACGACGATTTTCCACTCGGTCAACACGCAGACAGTTGATATATTCCTCGCTATTTTGCTGTTGTTTGGGGCCGTTGTGGGCGCCCAGTTTGGCGCGCGCGCCGGCTTGAAGCTGAAGGGTGAATATCTGCGCGTACTGCTTGCGGGCATGGTGTTGATCGTCTGTATGAAAATGGGTTATGATCTAGCTGTTGAACCCACAGAGTTATACAGCGTAGCGGCCGTTGCCGCAGACGGGGCGGGCCACTGATGCGTATTATTTCCGGCATACTCGCGTGCGTCTTTTTGGCTTTGGTCAGCCTGCCAGTGGTGGGATTGGTGACCGATCTTTCTAATCGCCGCATTGAAATCCGTTACAGTTTTGACGGCGCTGAACTTATCCTGTTTGGGGCTGTTGGTTCGTCCGCAGTTGATCCGGTAAACGACAAGTTTGATATCGTTGTTGTCGTGCGCGGGCCTGAAGTGGAAACCGTGGTGCGCCGCAAGGAAAAAGTCGGCATCATCTGGATCAATAACGACGAACTGGTGTTCCCGTCTGCGCCCGGATATTACGCCGTGGCGGCGTCGCGAAAGCTTGCAGATATCGCACATCCAACCGTTTTTGCCAGTTACGGCATTGGCTTTGATAACCTACCTCTTATTGCACGGACTGACAGAGGCCTTGTTGAGCCGAATGCAGAATTCCGCGCGGCCCTTTACCGACTGCGAGCACAGGACGATCTGTACAGGCAGGAACGTGACAGCGTGACACTGGTGGCGGAAGGCTTGTTTAGAACCGATGTGTTCTTGCCCGCCAATGTGCCTGTGGGCCAGTTTCAGGTGGAAACATTTGTTTTTCAGGAAGGCAGCTTGAAGGCCAGAAATCGCATTCTTCTAAGCGTTGATAAAGAAGGCTTTGAACGGGCGGCTTATGATTTCGCGCACGAGTATCCGTTCCTATACGGTTTGCTTGCTGTGGTGGTGGCACTTGGCGCTGGCTGGTTCGCGGGCGTTGTCGGCAAGAAATAATACATCACCAAACTAACGATCATGCTCTGGTAAATGTCGTGGCCATTCCGCGCGTTTTATGTTGCTCTGCGGATCGGTTCAGCCACAGCGTCGTCGTTGGGGGCTGTCAGGCGCTTCTCAATTTCAAACATATATCTGTCTGAACTGCGGGTTGCCATATTCAGTTTATGTCCAGCCATTTTGCAAAAGGCCGGCATATCCTGAACAGAGGCAGGGTCCGATGCAATAACCAGCAGCAAATCGCCCGGCTTTAGATCATCCAGCACGCGGCGCGCCCGTAACACCGGGATAGGGCATAGCAAGCCAGTGACATCTAGCTCAGCAGTGAAACGTGGGTCTTTAGGTGAAACAGGGTCCTGGCCAGAAACGCGTCCGCTATCAGACATAGGTATGGGTCCATTTCGTTGCTGTGAGCGGGTGCCGGCTCGGGTCATTCAATCCCCTGCCGATCCTCAAATATAGTAGTAACCCTAAAATATAGGGTAATTCTCAATAGGCGGTTAACGGCGTGCACTATGTGCGCCCCCTACTAAGGGATTAGGGAGCGCTTGCCAAAATAAAAGTCCCAATCTACCTGGATCGAGGAAAAATACCCTGCGGCTTAAATCGTTGAAAAAAGGTGAGCCTCCCCTCCAATTCCATTAAGGATGCGGGACTTTGTCGCGGATCGTTGGGTAGAACTGCGTGAAAAACGTATCATACTGCGCGGTCTCGATGTGGCATGTCATGCAAACATTATCTTCGGGTAGGCCGAAGGCATATTCATCTTCAGTATCCATAAAAAACCAGAAGTTTGAGCCGTATTTTGGGAAGCGCTCTTTGTCTTTTAGGTGGATTTCAAATCCGCCTTCTTCGCCCATGAAAAAGCCGCCGCCTTCTGAGAGCGTCTGGCGTACAATTTTAACCATCATTGTGCCCTCGGGGAATTCTCCAGTATCGAGGAAGATCTGATACGCTGTGGGTTCCATCAGTACAGTGGACGTACTGCCAATGTCGTCGATATCAGGTTCGTCATCGCTGTAGGTCATGCCGATGGTCTGGCCCATGAAAATCCACTTGTCGAGATTCTCAGGGCGCTTGATGCTGCCGTCTTCTTTGATGATGGCGATATCAAGCTTTGCCATTGTGTCTTTAAGATCAACGGCGGTTGAGGGGCTGCCGGAAAGATAAAAGCCGGTGGCAAGGGCGGCAACCGTGAGAGCAAAGGCCGCGGTTGTTTTTATTTTCATTTTATTTTCCTCTTCGATTTGCAAACTTCAGCAACAAATATAAACTGAGGGCGTGGTTGCTCAAAGGACAGCCCGTGGGCGAAAAAGGACAAATGTTGATGTCTAGCGAAGTAAAATCCCAGTTTGGCACGGTTAATCCCGGCCTGCGCCGAATTGCGGCTGTGTATTTCCCTGGCATGGTGGCGTTGGACCTGGTTGGCCCACTTGAGGCCTTTCACTATGCCACGATGATGTTGCAAGAAGAAAACGGCAGCAACTCTATTGGTTATCAGATTGATAGCGTCGGCATGACCGTAGGAAAAACCGAGAGCATGTCTGGCGTTCAATTCTTTACCGACCATGCAACCGCCACGTACGGGCGGGACGTAGATATCCTGATGATACCGGGTATGGCGGTCGGGGATTACCGTTTTGAAGAACCGGACTTCATATCCTGGGTACAGCAGCAAGCAACCCGTTCAAACCGCCTGATGTCTGTTTGTTCGGGGGCTTACGTGTATGCCAAGGCGGGGCTCCTGAACGGCGCCACCATCACCACGCATTGGAACCACAGTGCCAATTTGCGCAGTATGTACCCGGAAATATCGGTCAGCGACGACAGTGTTTTCTGCAAATCAGGTAACATTTATTCGTCGGGCGGTGTGACAGCAGGGGTGGATTTAGCACTTGCAATCATCACCGAAGATTTCGGCAGCGCGTTGGCTCTCAAAATTGCCAAACGCATGGTGGTCTATCTCAAACGCCCCGGTAATCAGGCGCAATATAGTGACCTTCTCGCGGCCCAAAGCAGGTCCTCGCGCTTTTCGCCCGTGATCGACTGGATCGAAAACAATCTGCAAATAGATATGGATGTGAGCCGTTTGAGTGAGATTTGCGCTATGAGCCCGCGTAATTTCTCACGGGCTTTCAATGCAGAAATGACTATATCGCCGATGCATTATGTCCGGCGGCGCCGGTTAGAACGCGCCAAGCACCTGCTGGAAGGCACTGATATGCCGTTCTCAACAGTGGCACGCACCGTTGGCTTTGCCTCTGCGGAAAGGTTTTCACGTGCTTTCAGCGAGGTGTTTGATATTAGCCCAACCGACTATCGGGAGCGGTTTGGAACCACCTAAAGGCTTTTCCCTGCTTCATTTTATTAACCTGCGTGCAGCGGTGCCTACCTGAGCTACCAGTTCAGTCTAAAGCAAGCACGTCAAAAGTAGCCTTGGGCCCATCCAATTCAGCATTCAGCGCGGCACCTCAATTTATGCTATAATGCTGCCTTGGAACCACGTGATCCCTGTGAGCCCAGTTGGCTCGACCGCCGTTTTTAGCAAGTTTTAACTTAGACGATCCGACAAGGATAGGCGCTATGGCAAATCAGCAGATTATCCCTCGCGAAGTGTACCGAACTATGTTCGAGCACCTGTCGACACCTGTCGCATTCATCGGTGATGACGGCACTTTGCTCCTTTGCAATAGTGAGTATGACGCCCTGCCGGCAAACATGCAGGATGCAGTGCTCGCGGTTGATCAAAGCACCCTTTCGGACGAAAGCCAGCACACTGTACTGGATAGCTCGGTCTGCTTCATCAAAACCGAATTGGGGTTCGTTGTCATTGTGCGCACACAGGAAAGCACGGTGCCCCATCTTGATAAAGTGCTGAAGCATCTTATAAAAGAAGCCAAAACCGCCGAGGATGTTTTTGCGGGAACCGCCCAGGCGATCAGTGAATATATCGGGTGGAAATGGGTTGCCGTGACCCAGTTTCTGGGCGACGGCGAGGTCGAGGTATTGGCGTTTTGGGAGGGCGGCCAGCCGGCAGAAAATTTTACCTATAATTTCATTGCCAGCCCGTGCGAACTGATGGCCAAAAGCGAACGCTTCACCCAGTACAGCGATGTGGATGATGCCTTCCCGCACCATAAATTAATTCAGGATATGGGCGCAAAGGCCTATGCTGGTTTGGTTTATCACGGGCCAGACAACAAACCGCTGGGGCATATCATGACCCTGCATGATAAACGTGATGTGGACTATAAATATACGGAAGAAGTTCTGGAATTGGCCTGCATTACGCTGTCGGCGCACATGCTTGTCAATCAGGCCACGCATGAGCTGAAAGCCGCTAAATTAGATGCCGCCACCGATGTTTTGACGGGGGTTGGTAACCGGCGTGCTTTTGACCAAGAATTCAACCGACTATATGAGCATTGGACAGCGACCAGCGGTGCCGCCCTATTGGTTATTATTGATTTGAACGACCTGAAAACAGTCAATGATACCTGGGGTCACGAAGAGGGCGACAAGCTTATTAAACTGTGCGCGACCGAATTTTCGCGGCTAGGGCGGGCAAATGATAAATGTTACCGCCTAGGCGGCGATGAATTTGCCCTGCTGTTCGGTGAGACCACGCCCGCACTGACCGATGTTTTGAAACGCCGCTTCCTGCAGGCAACCGAGCGCGTCTCGGTGGTGATGTCACGTCCCGTTAGCGCCAGCATCGGTTTTGCCCAATTGGACAGCTCGATCGAGAGCCAAAACGACTGGTTCAAACTGGCCGACGAGCGCATGTACGCCGACAAAAACCGCTATAAAAGGGCCAGCATCCGGTCGGTTGCTTAATCGCCTACAACGTATGCGCCATAGCCTGCTCAATAAAGCCTGCCTTGCGGATGCCAGCGGAGCTAGCCTGTCGGTTAGTGTTCCTGAGTGATCGCAAAACACCTATGTTTCTTTAGGTCGGAATCCACGCCGAATTAGCTATCTTGTTGAGCGACTATATCCTTCGGCGAGTGCCCGCAATATCTCAGTTCGGGAGTATCCAGCGAACCTACCATCACGTGCAAAAAAGGGTAACCGCGGCAAATATTTGAATTTTTGGTGAAATATCCCATGCGCGCCAGATTTCTTGGGTTCACGGTACTTAACAAACTTTGTGGCGTTCATGGTCGCCGTGTTCCTGAAACCCATGGCGTAATAATGCCCACGATTTACACAAGAAACAGCGGCTCTTTGTTGGTCTAACGAAGAAGCGTTTTCTTCGCTCCACTTAATCATAACTATCGTTTTTCGAATAAAAAACCCTTCCATTACCTGCCAGACAGCACAATTTCCATTATCTGATATTGAAAGTTGGTCGAATAAAACATTGCGGTTTGCAAATAGACTATTTGGAAGGTGCCTACCTAAAAATATCTCTAACTCGAACTGGTAATAACCAAGCATGCGCGCGTTTATTTCCGGTCGGTCTATAATCAATAAGTCAGCGGTCGCCATGTCAACAGTCTGAGCTACAAAATCCATTCCTGAAAACTGGAACATCCGGCTGTTCATCGACAAGAGCTGTTCGTTGGGGTGGAGTTTGCCAGCATAGTGCACCTTAAACCGATCTTGTTTGGGTGCTTTATTGTGTAAGCTGAAATAACGGGCGTCTTCTCCGCCAAAGACCATTTCATCAAATGACCTAACGCTTTCTTTCTGCCGGTCATTGAGATCTAAGCCTTTGAATGCACTAGCGTAGTCGGCTTCAATACGCGGACTCTTGGTAACTGGTGTATCCAATGCTTTTGAGCTCGTAATATTTGTCTCTAACAATAACAAGCTAGCAAAAGCGATGAGTATGATGCGCATGATTTCCCCCAGGATCGTCCTTCTGTGCTGCCATAAAGCGGCAAAGCTGGGCCAAATGTCAATCCCGCGCGACGCCACCAAAAGAAAAGACCCACCCCGGGTAAAGGGTGGGTCTTGAACTGGGATTGGGTATGTCCCAGTCAGCGGACGAGGTTTAAGGTGCCGGGTGTTGAGAAAGCCTCGTCCGGGTCGTTCCTTCTACTAGTATTTTAGTGGAATATTGTGCCCTCTGGCCTGAGTGTATTGGCTGCAATAAGCGCCAGATGCTCATGAATACTAAGCCACATATTGAAGCCTTCATCGTCGCCCAGCGCCTTCATTTTATTAAGTGCCTTATCAGCATACTCAAGTGCTTTTGGGCCAAAGTTCTTGAGCAGGTTTTCTGCCACGATGCCAAAATATACGTTCGGATCAAAACTCATTTGTGGCTGCACGGCGAAACTCCTACAAGGCTGAATTAACTTATGCGGCCTAATCAGCAACAGTTGTGCCAGTTTAGGGGGTGCTTGTTTTTCAAGGGCTTGGCTGGATAAAACGCGGGGGAGGGCAGCCGGGGGCTAAAGCTGCCGGGCAAACTTGGGTCTCGCTAGGAAAGCCTTTCCTGCGCTGGCGCCCAGGGTTTTCTGGGCGTGCCTTTTTGGCTTTAAACTAGGGCATTGAGCAGGTCTGGCGCATGTTTCCAAGGGGTGTCACCAGCGATACGGCGCAGTGCAATAACCGGGCAGTTACACCAAATGCGTGCCTGTTCCAGCGTTGCTTCAAAATCGGGGTGGTCGCTGCCCGCAGTTTCGCTCATGACCACGGCTTTGATAGCCAGCCCGCGCGCCTGCATCGCCTCGACGGTCGCGGTGATATGGGAAAGTGTGCCTAAATAGCTGCCTGCCACAACAACTGACGGCAGCGCTAAATCTTTGATCCAGTCCGCCACTAGTTTTTCGCCCGTTAGTGGCACAAAACTGCCACCAACGCCTTCAATAAGGGTGAAAGGGTTGGTGCGAAGGGAGGCTTCGCAGGTTTCAATGAGCGCGGCATAGTCAAGCGTTCGGCCTTCGGCCTTGGCGGCCATCGACGGCGCGAGCGGTGCTTTGTACCGAAACGGCGATATTGTATTTACGGTATCGGCATCTGCGGATAGGCCGAGGCTTTCAGCGATAATGGCGGTGTCGGAACCGCTTGCATCCTCTTCGTTAAAATCACTGATCACCGGCTTGATCGCGGCCACCGGTCGGCCCGCTTGCAATAGTTGGTAACACAGCGACGCGGTGACCATGGTTTTGCCGACCTCAGTGCCCGTTGCGGTAATGAAAAGTCCGTTCATGCTGCGCCCAACTCTGACTTCAGGCCTAAATCCAAGCACGCTTCAATGAGGCCGTCTACGTCCGTGTCCCGGTGAGCAGCGGAGAAATTGAACCGCAATCTTGATGTGCCTTCAGCCACAGTAGGTGGGCGAATGGCTACGACCCGGAAGCCGCGTTTGGCTAGTTTCTCAGAAGCCTCCAGCGCCTCGCGTTCGTCTCCGATGATCATTGGCACAATAGGCGAGAACGGTTCAGCCAACCCAACTGCTGCCGCGAATTTTTTAGCAAGCATCACCGGGCGAGCAACCAGCTCCGTGTCGGTCTCGATAATCTCAAGCGCCTTTAGGGAGGCAGCAGTAACGCCAGGCGGTAGCCCGGTCGTATAAATAAAAGTGCGGGCGCGGGTGATCATCAAATCAATCACAGCTTCGCTTGCCGCCAGATAGCCGCCGTAGGAGCCGACACCTTTCGAAAGCGTACCCATCTGCAAATGCACCAGATGCTCCGCACCGCACGCATGCGCTGACCCTCTGCCGCCACCAATGGTGCCGAGCGCGTGCGCATCATCATTCATAAGCCACGCACTATGCTGTGCGGCGAGTTCGCCGAGCTCAAGCAAGGGTGCAATGTCGCCGTCCATCGAATAAACGCCGTCTACGATGATCAGCACGTTGGTGTAACGCTTGCGCGCATCCTGCAAAATTGCTTCCACATGCGCCACATCGCTGTGCCGGAAATATTGGCTGTCTGCTTTGCTAAGCGCAATGCCGGTGCGGATGCTATTGTGGACCAGTTCGTCGGCGAGAATCAGATCACCCGCGCCCATCAGCGTCGAAATAATGCCGGTGTTGGCAAGATAGCCTGAGCCAAACACAAGCGCGGCTTCAGTGCCTTTTATTTTTGCGATTTTTGTCTCTAATGTATCACACAGCGGATAGTGGCCTGTCACCAGCCTGCTGGCCCCCGCGCCCGCGCCGTATTTCTGGGTGGCCGAGCGCGATGCTTCGATAACATCCGGGTGAAACGCCAACCCTAGATAATCATTATCTGAGAAATTTATCAGTGTTTTCTGACTGCTATCTGTCATCTCCATATGGGAGGCGCGCGATACAGTAGCCAGCTTTCTGCGCCGGTTTTTAGCCTCGAGCGCGCTGAGTTTGGTTTGCGCAAAAAGGTCAAGCCCGGATGGGTGTGAAGTGTTTACAGTCATGTCTCGTCAGATAGGTCTTCTAAAAGCCTTCGTCAACCAGATGTGTTCGAGAGTTGGGGTTTTCACTTGACTTTTGGCCGCTGGAACACAATTTTGCAGAGAAACGAGCGAGGAAGGAGCCGTGCCTAAAGCCCGGCTAGCCTCTAAGGGAGTGCAGTGCACCATGAATGCCCCAACAAAAATTTCCACACCTGATACAGTTTTGCCTTCCGTTACGGAAATAAGCGCTTCAGAGATGCGCCACGATTGGACACGGGCTGAAGTTACGGCACTCTACGAAAAGCCTTTTATGGATTTGGTGTTTGAGGCGCAAACCGTGCACCGGATTTTCCATGACCCGAACAAGGTTCAGCTTTCTCAGTTGATCTCGATTAAAACCGGTGGCTGTGCTGAAGACTGTGGTTACTGCGCGCAGGCCGCAACCTACAAAGAAGGCACGGGGCTCGACGCGACCAAGCTGATGGAAGTGCGACGCGTTGTCGATGCGGCAAAAAAAGCCAAAGAAGGCGGTGCCTCGCGCTACTGTATGGGCGCAGGCTGGACCAGCCCCAAGGACCGCGACATGGATGTGCTAACGGCCATGGTTGAAGGCGTGAAAGACCTAGGGTTAGAGACATGCATGACCCTTGGAATGCTATCGGACAGCCAGACTGCCCGTTTGGCGGATGCTGGGCTCGATTACTATAATCATAACGTTGATACCTCGGAAGAATATTACAAGAAGATCATCACTACCCGAACTTATCGGGACAGGCTTGATACGCTCGCACGGGTACGCGGCGCGGGCATCAATGTTTGCTCTGGCGGCATTGTTGGCATGGGCGAAGAGCGCAGTGACCGTGTTGGCATGCTGCAAACGCTGGCAAACCTGCCTGAGCACCCACAGAGTGTACCGATTAACATGCTGGTGGCCGTACCGGGTACGCCGCTTGAAAATGTTGAAAAACTTGATCCGTTTGAATTTGTCCGCACCATCGCAGCCGCGCGCATCATGATGCCGCAGGCCGAGGTTCGTTTGTCTGCTGGGCGTCAGGAAATGTCAGAAGAACTGCAGTCGCTATGTTTCCTTGCAGGGGCCAGCAGCATTTTCTACGGCGAAATGTTGCTGACCACGCCTAACCCTAAAAACAATAAGGACATGGCGCTGTTTGATAAGCTTGGCCTTACACCGGCTTAATCCGATGAAAATGAATTCCGATTGGTATACCAAGGGCATGGAGCACATCTGGCTGCCCTATA
This sequence comes from Kordiimonadales bacterium, assembly GCA_002401685.1. Taxonomy (GTDB): domain Bacteria; phylum Pseudomonadota; class Alphaproteobacteria; order Sphingomonadales; family Kordiimonadaceae; genus Kordiimonas. The sequence goes on along the minus strand of NVTU01000041.1, from coordinate 56,109 downwards.
CCCAAATGAAAACCATGAAAGACCCTCAGCCGGTGATCGCCACTGAGGGCGTGCGCTTGCGCTTGGCTGACGGTACCGAACTGATCGACGGCATTTCAAGCTGGTGGGCTGCGGTGCACGGCTATAACCACCCGCATATTATGGAAGCGATGAAAACCCAGATCGAGGTGATGCCGCATTCGATGTTTGGTGGCCTTGTGAACGAGCCTGCGCTTGAACTGGCAACACGCTTGGCGGGCCTGTTGCCGGGTGATCTGAATAAATCATTCTTTGCGGAATCGGGTTCAGTATCGGTTGAGATCGCCATGAAAATGGCCGTGCAATATTATATGAACAAGGGCGAGACACGCAGCAAGTTTGTGCATTTCCGCGATACCTATCACGGCGATACGTTCGGTGCGATGGCCGTGGGTGACCCAGAAGACGGCATGCACAGCAAGTTCTCAGATGTGGTTGATAAAAACCTGCTGACCGACCTGCCGCGTACGGAAGCCGAAGCGACCGAGTTTAAAGCTTTCCTGAAAGAGAATGCCCATACGGTGGCGGCAGTTATCACCGAACCGCTGGTGCAAGGCGCCTGCGGGATGATCTTCCACAAGCCAGAAACCCTGCGGTGGATCAGGGAAGCTTGCGACGAAGCCGATGTGCTGTTCATTGTCGACGAAATTTTCACCGGATTTTACCGCACGGGCAGCCGGTTTGCGATCGACCAAGCGGGTATTGTGCCGGATATGATAACGCTGTCAAAAGCATTGTCGGGCGGCGTGTCGCCGCTCAGTGTTTGCGTGGCGCGCGACAAGATATTTGATGCCTTTTACGATGAAGACCCGGACAAGGCCTTCATGCACGGCCCCACCTATATGGGGCACGCCCTTGGCTGTGCGGCTGCGAATGCGTCGCTTGATCTGTTTGAAGCCGAGGATTACGAGGCAAAAGTCTCCGCGATTGCGGCGCAGATGGAGAGCGAGCTCGGCGCTTGCCGCTCGTTCGATTGTGTAAAGGAAGTCCGTGTTCAGGGCGCAATTGGGGTTGTGCAACTGCATGATGCGGCGAAGCTTGATGCGCTGAAGCCTCTGTTCGTTGAAAAGGGCGTATGGATACGCCCGTTTCTTGATATTATTTACCTGACACCGCCTTTGATAATCACGCCCGAAGACCTTCGCGTATTAACGCGGGCGATCTTTGAGGTGCTTGGCGGCAAGTAACTGTTGGGGGCCTGTTGGCCCCTACTTGCTATCAATATCATCGAGAATATCGTCGATGCTCTTGGTTGAGTTTCTGAGCTCTTCAATCGAAACTTCCCCGCGGCGCAATCGCCTGAGAATGATCTCATGAAAAAGCTCTCTCACATGCCGTGGGAAGCCAAACGGATCATTTGAGGGGTATATCTGACCCGCAGTTCGGGCCCGGCCGTTATAAATATCAGCGATATGCCAATCAGAAATGTCAGCATCTACAACCTCGACCGATTCCAACCGAACTTTATGAGCCGGCTTAGCCAATTGCCGTATATGCGCTAAAAGGTCTTCGTTAAAGTTGGGGAACATCCGTGCAAAGTTGCGGTAATAAGTTGAAACATGAACCTTATTGTTCCCTTGGCCCCAAATGAATGTTCCGCGCACACTGTTTACAAAGTCAACGGCATTGGACGTTAGGGTCTTATAGATGGAAGCTCCCGTATAGGCCCGGTCTCGAATGTTGGGGGTGCCGACTGCGCCTAGGTAGAAACCATATATAACCAGGGGGCTCTCCCAATTATCCATTACATGGTTTTGGATATCGGAAAGAGATATTGCCGTGCCGCGCCATGAAAACTCGCGCGAATGGAAGAAGGAGTTATCCTTTTCCGCTGAGAACATGCGCCGTATATTGGTAACGGGATAGATCTCGAGGATCTTGGCAAAAACAATGCTGTTGTGCAGGTTCAGCCAATAAGCAAGCTGTTCGCGTTTGTTGTAATTTTCGATGGCCAATTTGTCGCCCAGGGCTAACAAGGCATCTCGCACATCATAAACTGTTTGCTTGTGGTGGCTCTTGTATTCATGAAGCCGCACTCGGTTCCCCTCAAGGCGTGAAGGCCGGGGGTTGCCGAGCTGGACCAAAGAAGCACTTTCTGTGCGCAGCGGGGGCGGGCGACGATGAGTGGAAGCCCCTACTTTTAGAACAGATCCTGATAGAATGTCGTTCAACGTGGTGTATTTAATGCGCTTGGTTGAATAGGGATCAGGGTCGAACGGGAGAAAATTCTCTTGGCTGTCAACGGCCACAGAAAACGGTGCGCTGTAAACCGCGAATAGCACTGAAATTATTGCCAGCTTAAAAGTATATTTCATTGCATCCCCAGAAGTGTTTTCAAGTGTACTTGATAATCAGGCCATCAAGCACTTGGCTATGTTAACGGGACCTTAACAAGCTTTGGGGTCGTTCCTTAGTAAAAATTTCGCGAGCCGCCTAGCACAATCAGATAGGCTAGGCTGACGGCTGCAGAATGCCCACGGGGACCAGCGGGCCTGGTATTTTATCCTTGCGAGATATGCCGACATTGCCAGCCTTTTCCGCTGAAATAAGCCGTGCCAATATTACGCCTGCGGCAGCTCAACTAAAAAACCCAGCTATGAGCTGGGTTTTTGGACGTATAGTTGAAACGCTGCGTGCTAGCTCTTTGAGCCTAACACGCAATAGGCATTTGAAAGACAGCGCCCGTAGAAGGTTACCGTGCTTTCACGCTTTCAACGCCTGTGACGGCTTTCTGCTTCGCAATCCGGCGCATACGCTCCCGCAGAAGATCGGTAACGTGAGATGGCTGGCCGGTTCTGATCCTGCGGCCGTTTCCGTCTGTAGCTGTGGCCGCGAATGTTGTTGCACCTTTCGCGGTTTTGCCGTTGTAGATATCGGCAATATGCCAGTCAGATACATCTGCAGTGACAGACTTTACCTTCTTAAGGCGGCGCTTAAATTTTCCGTCCGCATATTGCTTGACATGAGCCAGAATATCTTCGTCAAAGTTAGGGAACTGCCTGTCGAAATTGGCGTAATATGTAGAGACGCGGAGTTTGGTTTTACCCCAGATCTGAGTGCCGCGAACGCTATTAACAAAATCAGCAGCGTTATCTTTTAAATCGGCATAGACCGTTTTTCCGGTAAAGGCGGTATCACGAATGTTTGGCGTGCCAACAGCAGCGAGGTAAAAGCCATAAATTACAGTTGGCTCATCCCAGTTTTGCGTTACATGGTTCTGAATATCAGCAAGCGATATAAGCTGATCACCAAGCAGGAACTCGCGGTCGTAAATGAATGCATCACTTCGCTCCGCCGCAAATACTTTTTTGATCAATGTAACAGGGTAGAGGTCGGCGATCTTGGCTAGCACAATGCTGTTGTGAAGATTTAACCAGTAAGCAAGCTGCTCTCTGCGCTTTAATTTTTCAATTGGCAACTGATTTGGCAGGTTCAGCAAGTTGTCGCGGATTTGGTTCAATATGTCTTTGCGCTCTGCGTCAAAAGCATGCAGCATCACCCGGTTGCCTTCAAGGCGGGTTGGTAATGTATTACCAAGCTGGATGCTCGAGCCCGTAGCCACTTTCGGCTTCGGTGCGCGCATGTGGGATGATTGGCCCATCACCAGAACAGAGCCGCTTAGGACATTGTTCAGGTCATCGTAATTGAGTCTGTATTTGGATTTAGCGTCAAATTCTGTAGGCAGGTTCTGATAATCATAATCTGCGGCAGATATAGTTGAGCTTGTTGCTGCGACGCTTGTTGCGCACAGCAATGCAATACCAATAATTTTTAGCATGAGGAACACCTGTTTTCTATCTCGTTGTCGTCGTTTTTTTTATAGTGGCTATTATTTAGCCGCTTGTTTTTATGGTTCTATTCAACACGGTATCGTGTTCACGGTCAATTGAGCCTAGGTTTAGTAGCTGTGCAGTTCACCGCTGTTTCTGCACGCTTGGCTGGGCTGGCTACTCCTTTAGTTATAAAATTGTATGAGCACCGCCATTGGATGCTCTTAATATATAAGCTTTATATCTAAACCTACAATAGCCTCCAAAGGATTAAAATTGGTGTGGAGGAAGTAAAACTCTCTATTTCTTATCTTTTTTTGCCTTTTTTCGTATCCTTTGGTGCTTTTTTTTCAGTCTTTTTTTGATCCGTGACAATCTCATCGACACTTACGATCGGTGTCTGGTTCGGGATACGTTTTTTGCGTTCTTTAAGCAGCAAGTCCACTTGGCGTAGAAGCCGAGATTGATTGTCAGGGCTTCTAGGGTCCCCAGGGGCGAACATAGAGTTCTTAGGTGCATAAATCTGCCCCGCCTTTGTGTGGCGGCCATTAAAAAGGTCTGCAATATGCCAATCAGAAATATTTACTTTAAGGCCTGTCACTGTATCCATACGGGCTCGCAGGCGGCCAGTGGAAAATTGTCTAATGTGTTTCAACAGGTCTGTTTTGAAGTCTGGGAAGGCGAGGGCTACGGATTTATAATAGGAAGAAACCCTAAGCTTTCCTTTGCGGGGAACACGGGTGCCGCGCACGCTGTTGACGAAGTCCTCTGCGCTTTCCAACAGCAGATCGCGAACGTTTGCACCGGTGTAGGCGAACTGCTGAATATTGGGCGTGCCAATGGCACCTAAATAAAAGCCATAAATAACAATCGGGTTCTTCCAGTTTTTCAATACATGGTGCTGAATGTCAGCAAGTGAAATCTGCTTGTCCTGCCAACGGAAATCACGAGCGTAGAAAAAGGAGTTTTCTTTTTCAGCTGAGAAATACCGTCCGATTTTGGTTGTTGGGTAAACCGACGTAACCTTGGATAATACAATGCTGTTATGCAGGTTGAACCAGTATGCCAACTGTTGAGTTGGGCTTAGCGTGGAAAAATTGACTTTATCAGGTAACGCCAGAAGGTCGTCGCGAATGTTTGCGATAATGCGCTTGTGTTGTTTTTTAAATTTGTGCAGTGCGATCCGGTTGCCTTCAAAGCGCGACTTACTGGTATTACCCAGTTTGATCAGCGTTGCCGTATCGTTCTGACTAGGGGAGGCAGCGATATGCGTTGACCGCCCAAGGGTTAGAACCGAACTGCCCAGCACGTTGTCCCACGGCCCGTAATCTATTGGTGCTAAGGCTGCTATGCGGGCTTTCGTCGGCAACTCCACTGGTTGCCAGTCTTTCGCTTGGGCAAGGCTTGTAATTGACACGACTACAAGGGCTAGAACCGCTGGCGCTTTGAGCTTTTCCAAAGACATTTTCATTAAGTTCCCCAATCATCACGAATAGTTATACTATAACTACTGTATCTAAAGTAGTAAAACTACAAGTAACAATTCAGTGTAGACTTAAAGTCAGTGTGGTGACGAGGCTGCGGTTGGCCGCTTTTTTATGGGATAGAGCACAAAAAAAAGCCCCGCCGTTTCCGGCAGGGCTTTTTGAAAATTAGTCGAGCCTCTGTTACTCGCGGCTGCCCATAAAGCGGAGCAGGAACAGGAACAGGTTTACGAAGTCGAGGTACAGGTTAAGCGCGCCCATAATGGCACCCTTGGACACAGCCTCGCCTGACGCCATCATAGCATAGCTCTCTTTGATGCGCTGAGTATCGTATGCAGTTAGGCCAGCGAAAATAAGGACGCCGCCTACTGAGATCACGAAATCAAGCATGCCTGAGCCCATGAACATATTCACGACGCTCGCGATAATGAGGCCAAACAAGCCCATCATCAGGAATGTACCCATGCCCGAGAGGCTTTTCTTGGTAGTGTAGCCAAAGAGGCTAAGGCCACCGAAGGCCGCAGCCGTTACGAAGAAAGTACGCGCTACGCTTTCGCCGGTATAGGCGAGTAATATCACTGAAAGCGAAAGCCCCATTGTAGCGGCATAGGCCCAAAATAACGCCTGTAAGGTGCTTGCCTTCAATTTGTGAGCGCCAAAGCTCATCACCAAAACAAAGGCAAAAGGTGCAAACATGACCAAATATCGCTGTGGGCCACCAAATAGAGCTTGAGCGAAAGCCTCGTTGGACACTAATTGGTTGGCCACGACCATGGCAATAATGCCGGTCAGTAACACGCCCGAAGACATATAGTTATAGACCTTGAGCATATATTTGCGCAGGCCTTCATCGTATTCAGCGCTCTGAGCAGCAGTACCTGCGCTGTATGAAGTATTGTAACGTTCCACTTTAAAACTCCCCATGGGGTTATAGTTAGTTACCCACTAATATGGGCGTTTGAAGGCGGCCTTGCAACCGCCTTCCGCTTTTTGTGATTTTCTGAACCTTTCTATTCGGTCCGCAAAACCTCGTTTGGTTTAATGGATAGCGCCTTGATGCTGGACGCTATGCCGAACAGCATTGTCACTAGCAAACTTACCAACACCGTGCCAAATATCGGTATGGGCAGGAAGGTGAACTCAAGGTTCATCAACTGTGCCACCACCAGATAGCCGACAAGGCTACCAAGCCCCACGGCAATCATTGCCGTGATCAGTCCGATCATCGCATATTCCATCATGTAGGATTTTAGGATTTGCGACCGCACGGCCCCGACAACTTTGAGGATCACGCTTTCATATACGCGCTGCTGGAAGCCTGCAGCAATCGCCCCCGCCAGTACCAATATACCAGCGATAATCGAAACCGCCGCCGTTGCGCGTACGGCAGTGCCGATCTGGTCGACCATATTCTGCACGCTTTGCAGAGCGTCCTTAATACCAATCGCTGTGATGTTCGGGAATTTAGAAGCCATCAGGCGGGCAGCGCCCAATTCGGCTTCATCGTCCCCGCGCAGCGTCGCCATGAACGTATGCGGCGCGTTTTTCAGTGTGTTGGGGTCAAACATGATCGCAAAGTTGAAGCCAAACGTGCCCCATTCGATCTCACGAGTTGACCGAAGCGTTGCTGTGATCTCTCGGCCCAACACTGCTACAGTGATGGTATCACCGAGTTCCAGGCCAAGCCCGGTGGCAATATCTTTGCCAATGCTCACTTCAGGCGGGCCTGCGTAATCTGCATCCCACCAAGTGCCGTCGACAACCTTGCTGCCTTCATTCAGGTCCTGCACATAGGTTAGCCCGCGGTCACCGCGCAGTATCCAGCGAACCTCCTGAGCCACCTCAGCATCTTGAGCAGCGACACCTTTCAGCTTCAGTACACGGCCTCGAAGGCTTGGAATAACTTCAAGCTCTTCGACACCGGGAAGGGCCCTGATCTCACGCGTGAAATCCTCAAGCTGATGCCGCTGAATATCAACAATGAAGTTGATCGGCGCTTCAGTTGGCACATTATCATTGAGCTGTTTGCCCAAGTTGCCTTCAATCAGCGCAAGGCCAGCAAAAAGTGTTAGCCCAAGACCAAGGGAAATCACGACAGCACCAGTGGCTGCGCCCGGCCTATGCAGATTGGCAACAGCCATCCGTGCCAGCGGGTTTCTTGGCCGCGGTGCTTTTGCCGCCCCGCGCTCAATCAACCAGCTTGTCAGCCTAAGGATGCCGAGCGTTACGCCAGACCCAGCCATAAAGCCTGCCGCCAATATGCGGTTATCAGACAGGCCAACGGCCAGCAATACCACAACAGACGTAGCGCCGAAGATAGCAGCCAAATAGACAAACCGCAGGCGTTTCTTGTCGTTGGCAACCACTGAGCGGAAGAGGTGCACAGCCGGCATGTCGCGGGCCTTGCCCAGCGGCCATACGGTGAAAGCAATGGTGATCATAAAGCCGTAAACTGCTGCCAGTGCGAGCGCTACGGGGTAGACGCCGCCGTCAGGGCTGACAGGAAGCGAGTCTGGTAGAAATGCACCCAATACCGTTGGCAGCAGTGCACCAATCCCGGTACCGATTAGAATGGCAACAAAGCCGATCAGCAAGATCTGGAAGAAATAAACCGCGAAAACCGTGCCGCCTTGCGCGCCAAGAATTTTCAAAGTGGCAATGGTTTTGGTTTTGCGGTCCATATAACCCTTGACCGCGTTGCCAACACCCACACCGCCAACTACAAGCGCTGATACGCCAACAAGCGTTAGGAAAATACCCATCTGCTCGATGAAAGCGCGAAGGCCTGGGGCGGAGGTGTTACGGTCCCGTACACGCCATGTGGCGTCTGGGAAAACCTCTTTCAGGTCATCACGGGCGGCTTGAATATCGCCGTCTTCCGGTAATTTTATGCGGTATACGAAGTTGATCAAAGACCCCGTCGTTACAAGGCCGGTTTCTTCAAGCGCGTCATAATGGATGAAAACCGAGGGGCCAAGCTGGAAACCCAGGTTGGCTTTATCGGGTTCATTCTCAACGAAGGCGCGGATCTCAGCTTTCACCGCCCCGAACTTAAGAACATCACCTATGGCGATATCAAGCTTGGTGGCAAGCGCTGGTTCGACTGCAGCACCCCAAAGATCGCCGCGTTTAGCGAACAAGTCTGCGGTCTCAAGCGCTGGTGATGTTTTAAAGTCGCCGTAGAGCGGATAGCTATTGTCAACAGCGCGCATTTCTACAAGCGTTGAGCGTGGTCCGTCTTTTTGGCTTTCGTCTGAAACCAGCCCCATCGTCCTGAAGCGCGCAGTTTGTGAAAGCTCACCCTGCTCTTTAGCCCAGGTTATAAGCTCAGGACCCGCTTTAATTTGGCTGGCGCTAATCTCAAGATCACCGCCGAGGATTGATTGGCCTTCGCGCTCCATGCCGTCCTGTATCGCGCGGGTCAAAGACCCAATCGACGCGATGGCAGAAACACCGAGGATCAAACAAGCCATAAATATTTTAAACCCGCCGAGGCCGCCACGCAGCTCCCGCAGGGCCAGTTTTAACGCAACTGGCGTTGAGGCGTTCCGGGTGATCATTTGCTGGTCACTTGGGAAACGGCGTCTGTATCGCCGGTGACGCTGCTGGTATCGCCGGTGTCGTCGATGATGTGGCCGTCGCCCATTGAGATAACCCGGTCGCATCGGTCTGCGAGCGCTGGGTCATGGGTAACAAGGATAAGCGTTGAACTGCGCTCGCGGGCCAGTTCGAAAATCAGGTCAATCACGGCGCGGCCGGTTTGGCCGTCAAGATTGCCGGTTGGCTCATCGCCGTATAGCAGGGCCGGTTGCGGCACTAGGGCACGGGCAAGCGCTACACGCTGTTGCTCGCCGCCTGAGAGCTGGGTAGGGTAATGTTCCATGCGGTGGGCAAGGCCTACCAGCTCCAGCTCTTTTGCAGCTAGATCAAAGGCGTCGTTTACGCCAGCAAGCTCCAGCGGCACGGCAACATTCTCAAGCGCCGTCATTGTCGGGATCAAGTGGAACGCCTGCATCACGATACCGACATTTTTAAGCCGGTGTCGTGCTAGGGTATCTTCGTCGGCGCCGGTGTAGGACAAGCCGTCGATGATCACATCGCCAGTAGTGGCTTGCTCTAGCCCGGTCATCACGCTCATCAGCGATGATTTGCCGGATCCAGACGGGCCGACGATGCCGACACTTTGCCCTTGTTGGATGGTGAAATTAATTTCTTTGAGGATGTTTACAGGGCCTGCGCCAGATTCTAGCGTCAGGGAAACATCACGTAATTCTATAACGTTGGTATGATTGGCCATTGTAATTTTAGTCCTTCGCTGCCAAATATTTTGTTATTGTTTATTTTCTCGCATTTATTGCCCCTCAAGGAGAAGCATGCCGTGTTTGGCTTTGGCTCTATTAAGATATTAGTTTTTTGCGCATTTACTAGTCTTTTGGCGGTTTTTACGACAAATGGTCATGTTTTTGCGGCTAGCGCACTCAAAGTTGACGCTTCAGCTGAAGCGCCAGTGCAGATTTTGGCCTTCGGTGACAGCTTAACAGCAGGCTACGGCTTGCCGCCAGGCGAGGGTTTTACGGACCAGCTGGAAGTTTGGCTGAACGCGCATTCCGACGTGGCCATTCATGTGGTCAATGGCGGCGTCTCGGGCGACACATCAACAGGCGGAAGGTCTCGGCTTGATTGGGGTTTGTCACCGTTCAAAGACGGTAAGCCATCGCTGGTAATTTTGGAATTGGGCGCCAATGACGCGCTGCGCGGCGTTGCGCCTGAAATCACGCGCACCAATATTGATGCAATGGTGAAGTTGTTGACCGAGCGAGAAATTCCGTTGTTATTGACGGGTATGCTAGCAACGCCGAGCTGGGGCCCAGAATACGGCCGTGCTTTCGATAGCATTTTCCCAGACACAGCCAAAAAATATGATGTGCTGCTGTACCCGTTTTTTCTGGAAGGCGTTGCCGCTGACCTCAAGCTTAACCAGTCAGACGGCTTACATCCAACCAAAGAAGGTGTGGCGATCATCATTGAAAAGATGGGTCCAATGGTTCTAAAAGCCCTCGGCCAATAAGTTTTCTCAAGACTCTTTTCATCATGTTCGGATGATGGCATGCTGAAGCCATGATCCGATTGTTTGTAGGTATAGAATTACTTCCCTCCCTTTTAGGTTCCCTTGGACTTGCGCGTGGCGGCGTTGAAGGCGCACGTTGGCAATCTGATGAGCAGCTGCATCTAACGCTCGCTTTCATCGGCACCGTGCCCGTCCATACCATGCGCGAGATCGAAGACGAGCTGTCGCGCATCCGGTTTAATCCGTTTGAGCTGACGCTTGAAGGTGTGGGCATGTTCGGCACCACAGATCAACCAAAAGCCTTATGGGCAGGGGTGGCTGACGGAACCCCGCTGCTGCATCTACACGAGAAAATCCTCAATACGCTGGAGCAGATTGACGTGACGGTCGACAGGCGGCGCTATAAACCACATGTAACGCTCGCGCGTTTTGCTCGCGGTACCAAAACCTGTTTCGGGGATTGGGTTACCAGCAACGGTACGCTTAAAAGCCCACCGCAAATCGTTGATCATTTCAGCCTGTTTTCCAGCACGCAAACGAGCGAAGGCCCGAGCTACATAGCCGAAGCACGCTTTGCTGGCAGCGAAGAATGGCAAGACCACACGGAAGATGATTTCGCCCTCTTCGGTGGCCATTCAAAATAGAGGGTTTGCGCAATTCCTCTAATCTAGAAAGTAGGTACCGCCGGGCCGTTGGCTACTGACGTTGACTTTAGACAGTGGGATAACGGACGCAAGAAATGCTCAAAGTCACACATACAAAATCCGGTAAACATTTGTAATCATTTATATTTTTTCGCAAAAATAAGCCCCAGTAGACCGGAGAATTCTGCGGCTTGTGCGCGTTTATGCGCCGTGAATACTATTGATAGATAATACCCCGCACTTACTGGCATCCGGCAACTATTTTTTAATAGTGGCTCAATCATACTCACGGGGCGGGTAGTGGTACTTGTCCGAGACGCGTCCCTTGCGAGGTGCGGAAATAGGTTTTCTCTTAAGCGTTTTAACACGCCTGTCTTCGGATTTAGTCTGCGGTTTTTACGGTTATGGGCCGGGCGGTCATTTCCAGATAGGCTGATATTTTGTGTACAGCCTCGAGTATCTCTGCCTGTTTGTTCCACTGGAGGAAGTGGTTCATTTGCTCCAGCTTCATCACTTCAACTGATGCGCTGCCTGTGAATTCTTTTTGCATGAAAGCTACATTGGCATACGGCACCAGATCATCTTCGGTGCCGTGAATGATAACAATCGGCTGTGTAATACCTGCCAGTTTTGGCTGCAGCAGGCGCAGTTCTTTCTCTAGGCCAATCAGCTCGCGGTTCGCATTTCTAAGCGTTGACCCGATTAACCAAGTGAAGGGTGGCACATTGCCCACATGTTGGATGAAAAGCACCTCTTCAAGGTCAGGATCAAGCGCGCCGGCCGCAACAATGATGCCGCCGACCCGGTCCCCGTATTTTGCCGCGGCTGCTGCAACAACCGGCCCGCCAAGCGAATGGCCAAGAAGGATGGTGCCCTTGCCGTTGCGTGTAACAAGCAGTGGCTCAAGCACAGCTGCTTGCGCATCCAGCGGAATCAGTGCCTTCTTCGGCTTGGTAAAGCCAAAGCCCGGCCTGTCGATCGCCAGGAATTCGTATCCCTTTGGTACATTTCTCAGAATGCCCGTCCAATTCCCGCCCGCATCCCCTGGTGTGCCGTGCAGGAAGATCACACGCTGCCCGTTTGGGTCGCCCGCTTTGATATAACTAAGCGTAATATCGCCGACGGTTACAGTTTCGCGGGCAATGAAATCGTCGCTGACGAAGTCGCTGTCAAAATCAAAGAAAAGGCTCGCGCAGCCGACAAGCAGGAGCGGAGCAGCGAGCATGGTTAGCCACAGCTTTGCTGATTTCAGCGGATTTTTACGGTTGAGCACGGTGTTCCTCGCAGGTTTTTTCTGGGTGCCTATGGCGTTTGCTCTATCGAACGGGTTTCTTTCGGATAAGGACCCTATAGGGCAGCGGTAGTTTCAGCCACCTACATTGGATCACTCTTGGGTGATAGCAAGGGGTACGGGTGGCACCAGTTGGCTTGGGCTGTAAAGTTTAGCAACCAAACCGGGAGAGAATTGCCTCGACCTGCCCGACATACCCGCCGCCGAACAGCCGAACATGCACAAGCAGCGGCCAAAGTTGGTAGATCGCACGGCGTTCTTCTTTGTAGCCCGCTTCAATCGGCGAAAGGTTGGCATAGCTTTCAAGAAAGTTAGGACCCAAACCGCCCATCATTTCGATGAAAGCAAGGTCCATTTCGGCGTGCCCGTACGAAATTGCCGGGTCGATGAAAGCAGCTGCTTTGTCCTTGTCGATGAGCATATTACCGCTCCACAAATCACCGTGCAGCAAACTGCTTTTGGGATGCTTTGGAAGGTAGTCTGGCAGCTTCCAAGCAAATGTCTCAATCCGTGTCATCAGGGTGGCATCAATTTTGTGGGTGTTTGCACAGCTTTTGGCCATCGCCATTAGCCGATGTTCTACGAAAAAACCGCACCAGTTTGACGCCGGTTTATTGATCTGCGGGAGTGGCCCGATGAAGGTGTCAATATCGTGCCCATAATACGGGCGGCCGCCTTTGGGCCGAACATCGTGTAGCTTGGAAACATGCTCAGCAACGTTTCTAGAAGCTACTTCAGTGTCCTGCATACCGCTGTGCGGAATATAGCTGATCACCAGTATTCCCTTGGCTTGCAGCAGAACTTTGGGCACTGGAAGTACGGATTTCTTTGCCAGATGCTTCAGCATTTTTGCTTCTACAGCCGTGGTGTCTGGCTGGTCTGCGCGGGGGCGTTTAGCAACAACTTCAGTATGGTTATCTAGTTTCAGCAACGAAACGTCTGCAATATCGCCCCCAGGCAAAGCGCGGGACGCAACCACTTTGGCCCCAAGTTTCTCTGATATTTTTTCTATGAAGGGCGAGGCCATTTTCAGAGGCTGTGCTTTACTTTAAGTGTCTCAAGCAGTCCCTCTGCTGCGTCAATGGCTGCGTCGTAACACATATCAAAGTCGTTGCGGTGGCCTCCGTAAGGATCGGGCATTTCGTCGATGGGTAGGTGGTTTGCATGGCTTAAGAACATGCTGATCCGGCCGTGATGTTTTTCGGGACAACGCTCTGTAACTTCAGCGAAATTATCATTATCCATCACCAGGATATACTCGAATTTGTCGAAATCCCCAGGCATGATCTCACGCGATTTTTGCCCGGATATGTCCACGCCGTTTTTCTTTGCCGTGGCCTGCGCTCTGTCGTCTGGCGCGGAGCCCGCGTGGAAGCCAAGGGTGCCAGCACTGTCGACAAAAAACTGATCCGCAAGCCCAGCCTTTTCAGCAGCATCCAGGAAAGCGCCTTCCGCCATCGGCGACCGACAAATATTGCCCATGCATACAAAAAGAACATTTATCACGCGGTCATTCTCCTACTTTAGGTTATAAGCCTACTTGGGGTTATCACGTCGTGTAAGCTGGTTGTATTTTGAGTAAAAAAGGTAGCTTACCTTGTTTGGGTTACCATAGAGGATTGTTTTTTGGTTCGCTTTAAAAATATCGTTATTTTAACGGGGGCTGGAATATCGGCCGAATCGGGCGTGAAAACCTTCCGTGATAATGATGGCTTATGGGAAAATCATCATATCGAAGATGTTGCCACCCCAGAAGCCTTTGCGCGTGATCCACATCTTGTGCACAATTTCTATAACGAGCGCCGCGCCCAGCTTAGGGCCGTTAAACCAAATCCAGCGCATAAGGCCTTGGCAAAACTACAGCAGGAACTACCTGGTACGGTCAGTATCATCACTCAAAATGTTGATGATTTGCACGAGCGTGGTGGCGGCGAAGATATTATCCACATCCACGGCGAACTGACCCAGATTCGCTGTAAGGCTTGTGCGGCTATCCACACATGGCAGGGGGACTGTACACAGTCGACCACGTGCCCAAAATGTGATCGGGAGGCGGTACTGCGGCCGAACATCGTCTGGTTTGGCGAAATGCCGTTTTTCATGGATACAATCATTGATCGGCTCGCATCGTGCGATTTATTTATCTCGGTTGGTACCAGCGGCAACGTTTATCCAGCGGCCGGGTTTGTTGCCAATGTGCAAGAGATGGGTAGAGCTCATACCATCGAAGTAAATCTGGAGCCTAGCGAAGGCTCCAGCCAATTTGCTGAGCTTAGGCAAGGCAAGGCGGGTGAATTGTTGCCGGTTCTTGTGGACGAATTGCTTGCATCCTGATAGGCCATCTGGCACGTGAATTAAGCATCCCGGATCAGCCTGAAGGAATATATCATGAGCGACCGCCCAACCAAATTATCTGATAATGACCGCAGCGCTGCCGTGGAAGGATTACAAGGCTGGGCCTACAGCGCTGATGATCAGGCGATCAGGAAAACTTTCAAATTCAATGACTTTAGCGCAGCATGGGCGTTCATGAGCCGGTCGGCACTGCTGGCGGAAAAAATGGATCACCACCCTGAATGGTTCAATGTTTATAACCGGGTCGAAGTGAAATTGACCACACACGATGCAGACGGTATTACCCGTTTCGATATCGAAATGGCGACAGCCATGAACGGTTTCGCCAGTTAGTTACTGACGGGCCTTTTCCAAAAACTGCTCAATCGCCAAATGAAGCATATCTGGTTTTTCCAGATGCAAAAAGTGCGTTGCGCCCGGTACGATAAACAATTCCGCGTTCGGCAAAGCCTGATAAAGTTTGAGTGTATGCGCGAGGTCAACATCCTCGGTATCACCGTTGATGATCAGTACGGGCACTGAAACTTGGCCCAGATCCGCAGCGCTAAAATTCGGCGAAGTCGTCCACATCAGCGCGAGTTCATCATACCAGTTTTGGTAGTCAGCTCTATGACGGCCACCCTTTAAGTAATCGTCAAGATACACCCCAGGGAAAGCCTTTCTGTTGAGCGGAAATTCACATTTTGCATTACGGAGAAACTCTTTTGTTGCTTCCGGCACTACCGAATGATTGAAGAGCGTGCCGAGCAGAATAAGCTGCGAGGTCCTCTTCGGATATTGGTGCGCAAAGGTTAACGCAGTGATGCCTCCGTCACTTTGTCCCATCAAGGTGATTTCTTTGAAGCCGAGGTGCGTTGCCAGGTTTGCAACATCGCTTGCCATCAGTTCGTACGAAATCTGGAGCGGAGAGTTTCCGCTGAAACCGTGCTCGCGGCTATCCATCGCCACCACTTGATAGCTCTTTGAGAAGTGATCGATTTGCAGCCTTAAGTCTTCGCGAGACGTCAAACCGCCGTGCAGCATGAACAATGGCTGGCCGCTGCCGCGAACTTCATACTGGATTGTTGTATTGTTAGACTGAAAGCTGTACGCGCCTTCAGTGGTTCTTGGGTTCTCTACATGCTCGGTGTGCTCAAGCGGCGCACCAAATAAGCTAGCCGCCAACATGGCGGCATACTTCATTCTGTTTTCTATTAAATATTCCATGGCTGGACTATACTGCCAGCCTACTGACAACTACCGTCAGCATAGAATCGAAGGAAAACGTTCAGGTTATTCGTAAGACAATCCATTGATTAACGAAGCGGCCATGACGCTCCATGGTGATTTAGAACAAGGTTCGCCCTCGATAATTAGATCTTCTTCATTGTCTAGCGTTACAGCGACGACGGCATCCAAATAATTGTGTGGGTCACTATGCTCCAACCCTAGCCAAGTATGACGCTTCGAGGAAACCGCATACATCGTAGCTAAAAACTCGTGCTGATTGCTGATACGCGGCAAAAGCTCCTTCAGTTTTTTCTCAAATTCTTCGTCAGCCAACAATATAAGCTCGATAAATTCGGGGTTTACATCGGGTGTTAGCTTTTTGATTAAATCATCAAAATACGCTGTACCATCTTCTTCTGGGTCCGACATAGATTTTATTCCTCAACCCAGCCCATGATCAGGTTATTGGCGATGGCGAAGGGCGGCGGGACCAAGCGGTATTGATGCTCTTCTCGCATGCTGGCGCGGACGTCGTCTTTGTTGATCCAGATGGCATCTTCAATTTCCTTGGGGTCGATCGTCAAATCACCTTCGTCCACCCAGGCCTCAACCCCGATCATCAGCGTAGAAGGCCACGGCCAAGGCTGTGTGGCTTTGTAGACGACGTTGGAAACTTTGAGCCCAACTTCTTCAAAAACCTCGCGTGCAACAGCTTCCTCCATGCTTTCTCCTGGTTCGAGGAAACCGGCAAGCGCGGAATAGTGGCCTTCAGGCCAGCCGTTACCGCGCCCAACAAGCGCTTTATCACCGCGCCTGACCAGCATGATCACAACCGGATCGGTGCGCGGGAAATGGTGGGTGTCGCAGGCCTCGCATTTGCGTTCGTATCCTGCCTTTGCGAGCTTGCTTTCGCTACCGCACTTGGCACAAAACCGGTGGCTTTCATGCCAAAGCAACATGCTTTTGGCTTGAGCGATAATACCGAGAGATGGATGTGGGCCGCCGAGTTTGAACGCCATGCCCCTGCCGTCGCGGAACTTGCAGCCGTCGGCCTCGAACATATCGCTGAAATCATCGGCACTGCCGTCCAGCATCGCAGCGTAGCGCGGCGCGCCGTCATCTAAGCCTAGAAAAATTGTAGTGCTGACAGGAAGAAACCGTGTTTTAGATGGGCGCTGCCATGCAATGTCGCCGACTGCATCGGTTAATATGCGGCTTTCGGTCGACAAGCCGACACGGATTTGGCCATCAGGCTGTAAACTTTCACCCGCAAGTAAAACGACTCGCGCATCGTCTCGTTTCATCCAGTCACCGAATATTTCGGGATCAGTACGTAAATAGTCGGCCCGGTCTAGCGGATTACCCGAAAAACACGTCTGAATAGCTGATAGTGGCATGCATTTTCTCCTGCTCTATAGGGAATTATCTAGGGCGGAGCTATTTCACTTGCAAGTGCCGAGTGAAATAGCCATATAAGCAGCGGGAGAGCGATGGACGTGTCGCTCGTTAATCCGGTCAGGTCCGAAAGGAAGCAGCCGTACCGAGTTGCCGCGGGTTGTTGTTCTCCCACCCATCCTTAAAATTTAGAAATTTGCCACGCGGTTTTGGGTGGCTTTTGAGCGTGAAATCTTCACCGTTGTTCAGTCAAGCGGGTAAAGCTTCCCTCGCTCCTAAATCCCCTTTCACCTGCGCCTTTATCCTGCTAGTCATATTGCTCAAGTTTTTGTCCCTAATTTACAGAGTGAGCGGCATATGAGCGATAGCGCAGCAGATCAGGAATACAGGGTTCTTGCCCGCAAATATCGCCCCGCTGATTTTGATACCCTGATCGGCCAGGGCGCTATGGTGAGAACGCTGTCGAATGCGATTGACAGTGGCCGTTTGGCGCATGCGTTTATCATGACAGGCGTGCGCGGCGTGGGTAAAACCACGACGGCGCGGATCATTGCAAAAGCCCTTAACTGTACAACAAGCGACGGGCCAACCATTAACCCATGCGGGACGTGTGATAACTGTGTGGCGATTTCAGAATCGCGCCATGTTGATGTGCTGGAAATGGATGCTGCGTCGCGTACGGGTGTAGATGATATCCGCGAGATTATCGAAAGCGTGCGCTATGCGCCTATTGCTGCGCGGTTCAAAATTTACATTATCGACGAAGTGCACATGCTGTCGAAAAACGCCTTCAACGCGCTGTTGAAAACGCTTGAGGAACCCCCTGAGAATGTGAAGTTCATCTTCGCGACCACGGAAATTCGCAAGCTGCCGGTTACCGTATTGTCGCGCTGCCAACGTTTTGATTTGAAACGCGTCGAAAGCGATACTCTGATCAAACACTTGGCTGGTATTACGGAAAAAGAAGGCTGCAAAGCCGACGACGGCGCACTGAAGCTGATTGCACGTGCTGCTGAAGGCTCAGTGCGGGATAGCCTGTCACTGCTTGATCAGGCGATTGCCCACGGCGCTGGCGATGTTACCGAAGAGCAAGTGCGCGAAATGCTGGGTCTTGCAGACCGGGCGCAGGTGCTGGACCTGTTTGAACTGGTGATGAAGGGCGATGTGGCCGGTGCCATTACCACGCTTAGGCAGCAGTATAATAACGGCGCTGATCCGCAAGTAGTGATCAACGACTTACTTGAAGTGACCCACTGGCTAACGCGTTTGAAAGTAACACCTGATACGGGCTCTGACGCGCTGGTATCTGAGGCCGAGAAAACCCAAGGCGGCGATATGGCAAAAGCCCTTTCCATGCCGCACCTAACGCGGGCGTGGCAAATGCTGCTGAAAGGCCTCGGCGAAGTGAAAGCTGCGCCGAGCCCAATCGCGGCCGCTGAAATGATACTGATACGCTTGGCGTACGCGGCGAACATGCCTTCACCGGCGGACTTAGTGAAAAAGCTGCAAAACCAGCCGGGCGGCGCATCAGGTGGGCCAGCGCTGGTGCCTGCGGGCGGCGGCGGCGCAACGGCGATTGGCGCGTATGCGGCTCAGGCAGTAGGTGGCCATGGTCCTGGTGCGGTCTCTGGGGCCCAGCAAAGCGCACAGGTAATTGCCTTGCATCCCGGGGCGGGCGGCGAAAGCCATGCCCCGCATCCGATGCCTATCAGCTTTGAGAAAATGGTGGGGTTATTCTCGTACGAGAAAGAAGCGCAGCTTGCTGTGCTGCTGAAAGATTATGTGCGCGTGATCGCCTATAAGCCCGGCACGATGGAAATTAACATCACCCGGAAAACGCCGCCTGATTTCCTGATGCGGGTCAAACAGTGCCTAAAATTATGGACGGGTGTTGGCTGGAATGTTGTAGTCGGCAAGGAAGAAGGCGAAACGACCGTACGCGCCAAGGAAGTCGCCCGGGACAAACAGCGTAAGGACGAGGCCCTGCAAGAGCCTATCGTTAAAGCGTTGATCGCAATTTTCCCTGAAGCCAAGCTGCTCGCGGTGCGTGACAGCCGGGTTGAAGACGGTGATTTACACGGCGATATGCCAACCGACCCCGACGCTGCTGTGGGGGATGAACACAGCGATTTTGATTTCTAAGGCGGGTATGCTGACCGTTTAATTGCACCGTAAAATTTAATTGCACCGTAAAATTTATGCTCGAAAAGGGCGGAGTGAGACGATGAAAAACCTGACCGAAATGCTGAAAAAGGCACAGGAAATGCAGTCCAAAATGGGCGATATGCAGGCCCAGATGGCGGATATGGAAATTGAAGGCGTCGCAGGCGCCGGCCTTGTGAAAGTTGTCCTGAACGGCAAAGGTGATATGAAATCCTTGAAGATTGACCCTACCCTTTATGCCGCAGAAGACCGCGAAGTACTGGAAGACCTGATCATCGCAGCCCACACCATGGCCAAAGCCCGCGCCACCGACGCTGCGGCTGAGCAAATGAAAGCCATGACCGGCGGCATGGGCCTGCCCGACGGCTTCAAAATGCCGTTTTAGTTTAAGACAGGCCGTATATCAGTTATGGCCAATTCGTCGGATTAGGATAATGAATGCCCCGATCACACGGTAGTGAAATTGATACGCTTATTCAGCTGTTGGCGAAATTGCCGGGGCTTGGGCCGCGCTCTGCCCGGCGTTCGGCATTGCAGCTTCTCAAGAAAAAAGACAGCGTGATGCTACCGCTCGCGGACGCACTTGCGAACGTGGCTGATAAAATTCAGATTTGTGACACCTGCAGCAATATCGATACCCATAACCCCTGCCATGTGTGTGAGGATATGCGCCGTGACCGCACCACGATTTGTGTTGTGGAGGACGTTGCAGACCTGTGGGCGCTTGACCGGTCAGAAACCTTTAAAGGCCTGTATCATGTACTAGGAGGCACGCTGTCAGCGCTCGACGGTATCGGCCCGGAAGACCTCAATACCGATAGCTTGCTGGCACGGATTGAAGCGGGCGGTGTTAAGGAGGTTATCCTTGCGCTTAATGCCACAGTAGACGGCCAAACCACCAGCCATTACTTGGCGGAACGCTTGTCACCAAGCGAGGTGAAAGTAACCGCACTTGCGCACGGTGTGCCTGTGGGCGGCGAACTAGATTATTTGGATGACGGCACGCTTTCAGCGGCGCTCCGGGCACGCAGCGAAGTACGGTAGGGAAGACGAATGAGCATAGTTACCCATAAAGGCAGTTGCCACTGCGGTAGTGTGGCGTTTGAGGTGGATGCACCTGCGGATATTGATGCAGTGTCCTGCACCTGCAGCATATGCACGCGCACGGGTTTTATACATGTGTTTGTTGGCCGCGATGCATTCCGGATAACCGCAGGCGAGGACAACCTTACCGAATACCGGTTCAAGACCAGGACAGCCAAACATCTGTTTTGCAAAACGTGCGGCGTGAAGGCCTTTTATGTGCCGCGCAGCCACCCGAATGGTTGGTCAGTGAACCTCAATTGTATTGACCCTGAAACGGTTACGTCAGTGAAACAAGGCGAGTTTGACGGCGCCAATTGGGAAGCCAATATTGCCTCCTTAACCTGACGGGCTGGAATTGGCCTAGCCTAAATGGCTTCCTCCAATTCTTCCTCTTCTTCGGCGGCGAACTCAGGGGTTAATTCGTATACTGGACCTATAGACCCGAAGACAACGGCGTTATTTTCAGGGATGAAATTGATGCAGCGGAAGGTGCCGCTATAAATCACATCTTCTCCTTCAAATTCCAGCTCGCTTTTGTTCTGAAATTGCGCTGCAAACTTCAGGAACACGCCTTTTTTAATGTCGGTCTCATGGAGTTTCCCTGCCCCTATCAGCAAGCCTTCGCTGTAGCGGTTATAGGTTATGTGCTTCCTTTCCATCTGGCCGAGGCACTCTTTTGAACCATCTTTATTCAGAAGGTATATCTTGAACATTTTATCCAAAGCTGTCCCCTATTAACGGGTGTGGGAAAAAACTCTCAACAAATAACTTTAACATCACCCAGCGCGTCAAACGTTGCTGTGCTGGTTTGTGGGTCAAAGTACGAAAGGCAGAAATCGCCTAAGTAAGTGCGCGTATCATTGGAAATGGAAAGCGAAAGTTTGTCACCGTGCGTTGCCGCCATTTTCAGGTAAATCTGTTTGTCTTCTGGTGTGAAATGCAGGCGCCCCTTTACACGGACAGCTTGATTGCTATCGGATGCACATTGGATGCAATCTTTTGAAATTGAACCGAGCCGTGTTTTACGCGCACTGCGATCGATTAGGTCAATACTGTAAGATTGTCCCATTGAGACTCCTCAAGTGTTTCCCCGAAAGCCGCCCAGGGGAGCTGTCAGTGTAGCAAAATTTAAACAGACGTTGAATGCATTGTTTCACAGAAGGCGGGGGCGATACGCAAATGGTTAACGTGCTGAAAAATTTGATAGTGTGCAAAAAACATTAAACTTCAGGCCATTTTTAGCCCGGATTGTTGGGGCTCGCCTCAGTGCCTAACACTCTCAGATTGTGGCTTGCTTTCAGGATCTTATTGTTTGCTGTGCTAAATAAAATTCCGATTGTTCAAACAGATGAAAAGACAAACCCAATAAAGAGACAAGGCCACTAAGGATAAAAAAGCTTCGATCCCATTCTCTAGTTTCTTTGAAAATCACGTTAAAGGAGATATTTTGTAACTTATGGTTATTTCGTCCAGGAGAGGGCTTTAGACTGCAAACTGCGTAAATTCTACCTTGAACTTCATGGCAAAAGGTTAACAGAACGGCCAGAAACACCGAGAAAAAAATGCCGCAGATTTCAGTTTAGTGGGGACTTTTAATGCAAAGCGTTACAGAAAGGTGCGAATCATTCCTATTTGGCCATTCCTTGACAGTATTATTTATTGCTGAGAATTGCTGTAATTACGCTTTCGTAAATGGCAGTAAGTGTTTCAATATCTTGCACGGCCACATGCTCGTCCACTTTGTGCATTGTCGCGCCAACGAGGCCAAATTCAACAACAGGGCACATGTTTTTGATGAAGCGCGCGTCGGATGTGCCGCCTGTCGTCGATAAGTCAGGCATGCGGCCTGTGTGTTTTTCTACCGCAGTGGCCACGGCGGCCGACAGCGGCCCCGCAGGTGTCAGGAAGCTTTCCCCAGAGACCCACCAATCGATATCGTACGCCACGCCAGCGTGGTTCATGCGTGCCGAGAGTTCAGCCTGCAGGCTTTCCGGGGTATACTCGTTATTGAAGCGCACATTAAACCGCGCCTTCGCTTCGCACGGAATTACATTCTGGCTTTCGTTCCCGACGTGGATATCAATAATTTCTAGATTTGACGGCTGGAACTGATCATTGCCAGCGTCTAGCGGTTCCTTGTTCAGTTCAGAGAGTATTTTCACCAAATCTGGAACAGGATTATGCGCCATATGCGGATAGGCTACATGGCCTTGAATGCCGTGAACAGTGATGGTGCCGTGCATGCTGCCGCGCCGGCCAACTTTGATCATCTGGCCAAGTTCTTCAGGGTTTGTTGGTTCCCCGACGAGGCAGTAATCTAGTTTTTCACCGCGTTCATCGAGCCAGTCGAGCACTTTCCTGGTGCCGTTCACGGCTGGACCTTCCTCGTCACCCGTGATCAAAAAGGATAGCGAACCATTTAGCTTGCCGTCAGTTTTATTCAGGTAGCGGGATGTCGCGGCTACAAAAGCTGCAATGGCAGATTTCATATCTGCAGCCCCGCGCCCCCAAAGCTGCCCGTCTTTAATGTCGCCCGAAAAAGGCGAGACGGACCATTTTTTAGCAGCCCCCACTGGCACCACATCGGTGTGTCCAGCAAAGCAGAAGTTCGGTGCAGTATCGCCGAGGCGGGCATAGAGGTTTGCAACGGCCTCGGTGCCGGGTTCTTCAAACGTCATTTTTGTGCAGGTGAAACCAAGTTTTTCCAATTGGACCGCGAGAATATCAAGCCCGTCACCGGTGTCAGGTGTTACGCTCTGGACACGGATAAGGTCTTGCGATAGGGAAATTGGGTCAATCTCGGTCATGGGGACTAGTCTCGCAGCAATTCGTTAATAGAAGTTTTGGATCGTGTACGCTCGTCAACACGCTTGACGATCACAGCACAGTATAGGCTCGGCCCCGGCGTGCCGTCGGGCAGTGGTTTGCCCGGAAGGTTGCCGGGAACTACGACGCTGTAGGCGGGGACGCGGCCCATGAATATTTCGCCTGTTGCACGGTCAATAATTTTTGTGGATGCGCCGATATAAACGCCCATCGAAACCACGGCACCTTCTTCAACGATCACGCCTTCAGCGATCTCGCTGCGAGCACCAATGAAGCAGTTATCTTCAATGATAACCGGCCCAGCCTGCAAAGGCTCGAGCACGCCGCCAATGCCAACGCCGCCAGACAAGTGCACATTCGCGCCGATTTGTGCGCAGCTACCAACGGTGGACCATGCGTCTACCATCGTGTTCTCGCCCACATAAGCGCCGAGGTTCACGAACGACGGCATCAGGACTGCGCCTTTGGAAATATGCGCTGCATGGCGAACGATGGACCCCGGCACCGCCCGGAAGCCCGCGTCGCGGAAACGGTTTTCATCCCAGCCTGCAAACTTGCTTGGCACTTTATCCCACCAATTGGTGTTTGCGCCGGGTGCGCCTTCAATGATGCCCATGTCGTTTAGTCGGAAGGAAAGAAGCACCGCTTTTTTGAGCCATTGGTGCACTGTCCATGCGCCGTTTTCCTTGCTTGCTACACGCACCTCGCCGCTATCAAGCAGATTAAGCGTCTCGTGCACAGCATCGCGGTATTCGCCCTGTGTGCTGGTGTTGATGCTGTCGCGTTCTTCAAAAGCGCGGTTGACGGTGGTTTCAAGGGCAGTGTGGCTCATGAAAGGATCCTTGGGGCGTTGTGTTTGTGCAATTTGACTGCACAATAACCGGGCACACTTAGCTGTCAATCAACGGCTTGCTGTCTGAACACTAAGTTTATGTTGCCCGTGTTTTACGCGCCGCCGCCTTATATGTCCAATAAGGGTGCTTTCACGAGGGTGTGTAATAGGAGTTCGGCGCGCTAAAAATTAGCGGTGACTAAAATCGTACAGCCAATTGTTAAGCCGCTTGGTTTCTGCATGCACAAAACTTGGGTCATGATCGGCTTTGCCCCACTGGCTGCCTGTATCGACCCAAACAGTTGCCATCCCCATGTCGTAGGCAGGCTTAAGATTGCGGACCATGTCTTCAAACATCACTGCGCGCTTGGGGTCTATATCGTACTTTTTGACAAACATGTCGTACGCGATCTGTTTGGGTTTGGGCTGTAAGTCCGCGGCGACGATATCAAAAATACCCTCAAAAAAGTCAAGAATGCCGAGACGCCTCATAATTTCGGTGGCGTAAGGTTTGTCAGCATTGGTGAAGACAAGTTTTCGGCCTTCAAGCGCACCTAGGGCCTTCACTAATTTTTCGTCATATTCAATGGCGGAGAAGTCGATCGCGTGTACAGTCGCCAAATAATGCTGAGGGTCCACTTCATGAAATCGCATCAACCCGTTCAGCGTTGTTCCGCATTCCATTAGATAGCGCTTTTGTAGGGTGCGGGCTTCATCTGGCCCGATATGTAAAAGCGATTGTACATACGACCCAATTTGACGATCTATTTGATCGAAAAGCTTACATTCTGCGCCGTAAAGAGTGTTATCCAGATCGAAAACCCAAGTGTCACGTGTTTCAAGAAGGGCTTCATGATATGTATTTACGGATGAGCTGAGCATTATTACCTTAACTTCTTGGGCTTAGCCTTAAAACTACCTTAAGACTATCAACGATACAGTGCATTTATTACCAAAGCATTGGCACGTTTAACTGGTGACAGCAACTGATGAAAAAAAACGCGCAAAATCAAGCACTTGTTGAGACTTCAGCAGCGTGTTCTGTGCTTATAGGCGCAAGCGGTACAATTGGCGAGCACTCTTCTTCGGCCGGTCCTCTGATAGGGTTGTGGCAGGCGAAAAACGGCGGACTTGTACAAGCTGTGAGCACTGTACGCAGCAGTGGTGTTCTTTCCCAAGTGCGGATTGAAGACGAAATGGGTGGCAAGATGTGGGTCACCATCATACCGCAGGGCGATCAAATCTTACTGGTTGGTCGCGATACAGGCTTGATGGAGAAAATGGCGGAGGCTTTACTTGAAAGCCGTGCGCTTTTGAAAGGACTGCTTGATAGCGCGGTCGACCTTTCCTTTGAAGTCTCTCTGGACGGAATGTTCCGCTTTATTTCGCCCCTAGACGCCTTTGGATGCCAGGCTGATAAATGGCTGGGGTTAAAAGCAGAGGATGTTTTCTGGCCAAGTGGCAATAGCCCCGCCCGTAACCCTTTCCGCGTGAACAAAAAAACAGATTTCGATGCCATTGGCGTTGAGTTTGTTTCGGGCGAGAAAAAGTTTGTTGCAATGTCAGTTGAGCCGTCGTTCGGCCCGGATAATACCATTGTTGGTGTGCGCGGCACCTGCCGCGATGTTACGGCCCGTGTGGAAGTTGCCAAACAAACCCGGCTTGATAACCTGCGGCTTGCAGTACGGCAGCGTATCACCCGTATTTTAAATGCGTCAGAAAACGCTCATGATCTGTTGGAGGCGGCCTCGAACGAGCTGATTGACGTTATGCGCGCTGATCTGGTTTGGTCAGTGATGAAATATAAGGATGGCCTGGTGCCTGTCTCGCTGTGCGGTGACAGGATGGAAATATTGGATTTGGACAGTATCTGGCGCGAGCTTGCGATCTCACCGATTGGTGTACAGGAGATTGCTGGGCACGGGGGCGTTCTTCTGGCGCTTCGACTGGAACGCGGCGGCAGAGGTATGGGAATGGTGGTTATCGGGCGCGACACAGATATTAGCCCTTGGTCAGCACAGGAAAGGCTGTTGCTGGAAGATATTGGTGAGATATTGACGGCTGCTTTCGGTAAGGCTGAATTGATTGACCGTTTGTACCGGCTTTCAGGGAAAGATGAACTAACGGATCTGCTGAACCGAAGGGCTTTTCGCGAAGTAGTGGAACAAAGGCTGAAACATCAGTGCCGCACAGGCCACTCTGGTTGCCTTATCTTCATTGATTTAGATCATTTTAAAGAGGTGAACGATACGCTTGGCCACGCAGCCGGAGACGAGGCCATCAGTTTGGTTGCTTACAAACTCCAGAACATCATTCGGGCCAGTGATTTCGCGGGTCGGTTTGGTGGGGACGAGTTCGTTTTGTGGATCGAAGATGCGGACGAGGAAACGGCCGCCATGAAGGCACAAGAACTGTTGGATTATATGCCTGAAGTAAGGGCTTCAATCGGCAACCCTGAGCTCAAACTGGCAGCATCTGCTGGGATTTGTTTGTCTAGGCCCGGCACTGACCTTACGCTTAAGGCTCTGACGGAACGGGCAGACGCGGCCTTATACGAAGTGAAGCAATCGGGGAAAAATAGTATCGCTTTCGCAAGTGCGCATTATAATATGGACGGGGAACAAAGCTGATGCTTGAGAAATTAAAAGCGCTACTGGGCGGCAAAAAAGCCCTGCCGAAAGATATGTCGGTTGAAGATGAACAGTTTGTTCTTAAGAAGGGCTCTGACCACCAGCGGACGGAGCTTGCCGCACGCCATGATGCTCGGCCCGAAGTGTTGTATTTTCTAGCAGAAGACAGCAGTCCAGCGGTGCGCAAAGAGATCGCTAAAAATCCGTCTACACCGCCCCAGGCCGACGAAAAATTAAAAGATGATGAAGACGAAAATGTGCGGGCAGAGTTAGCGCGCAAGATCGGGCGTTTGGTGCCGGGACTTGAGGCCGGAGAACGGTCCGCTTTGCGGGATAAGGCCCTAAAGACACTGGAAGTGCTGGCACAAGATCAACTGCCCAAAGTGCGCGCGATTATCGCGGATGAGATCAAGGCTGCTGATAATGTACCAAAGCATATCATTGATAAGCTGGCGCGTGATGTGGAGGCCATCGTATGTGGCCCGATACTTCAATATTCACCGCTGCTGAACGATGATGACCTGCGTGAGATAATTGCAGCCGGTGCAACAAGCACCGCCCTGGAAGCAATTGCCAATAGAGATACTGTAACTGAAGATGTTTCAGATGATATCGCGGCGAGCTTGGAAATCCCTGCGATTGCGGCTTTGCTCACCAATAAAAGCGCACAAATCCGCGAAGATACGCTCGACAAAATCATCACCCAGGCAGAGAGCGTCGAAGAGCTGCATAAGCCCGTCGCATTACGGCCAGTACTTTCCATCCGTGCAATGAAGCGGGTTGCTGGTTTTGTGGCTTCGGCGCTTGTTTTTGCCATGATGGACCAAGCGGGCTTGGAAGAAGGGCCCGCTGAGGACCTGCTGGACCGGGTGCGGGACAGGCTTGCCAGTGAGCGTATCGGCGCGAGCGCAGAAGCAAAATTCGCCAAGCAGGCGCGTGATTTTTTCCAGCGGGGCGTGTTGGACGACCAGTTTGTTATAACGCAGATTGAAGAAAATCGCCGTGAGTTACTTGTACAGTGCTTGGCGGTAATGGCGGATGTGACGGCAGAGACTATTCGCCAGATCATTCATTCAAAAAGTGGCCGGGCAGTTACGTCGCTCGCTTGGAAGGCGGAACTGAATATGCGCACCGCTTATGAGCTGCAGACCAAATTTGCATTGGTGCCAACGGCACAGCTGCTGAGCGCGAAGGACGGTAATAAATACCCGATCGACGCCAGCGAACTTGAATGGCACTTAAGCTATTTCCTTGATCAGGCGTAATTCGGCTAAGTCGATTTCAGCCCTGCTGGCCCGAACGTAGATAAGTTAAGAACGGATAAGCGTTCCAACACCACTTTCGGTGAAAATTTCGAGCAATATTGCGTGCAGTACCCTGCCGTCTAATATAACCGAGCCCTTCACGCCGCTTTCAGCCGCTTTTAAACATGTCGCGACCTTGGGCAGCATGCCGCCTGAAATTGTGCCGTCTGCAATCAATCGGTCAATGTCGACTTTTGTAAGTTCCGTCAGCATCTCACCGTCTTTATTCAGAACGCCAGGTACGTCAGTAAGCAGGAAGAAACGTCTTGCATTCAGGGCACCCGCAACTGCACCCGCCATTGTATCGGCGTTGATGTTATAGGTTGTACCGTCAGCACCCGATGCAATGGGCGAGATTACAGGTATAATCCCGGCTTCAATGGTTTGTTGGAGCATGCGGGGGTCCACTACACTCGGTTCGCCGACAAAACCAAGATCGATGACTTGTTCAATGTTGGAATCTGGATCGGGTACGGTGCGGTCCATTTTAACGGCGGTTACCATGCCGTCATCTTTACCTGACAAGCCAATTGCCCGACCACCTGCCAATTGTATGTCGGCGACAATGGATTTGCAGATGTTACCGCAGAGCACCATCTCAGCTACTTCAACTGTGGCTTTGCACGTAACGCGCAAGCCATCAATAAACTCAGATTTGATAGAAAGCCGTTCCAGCA
This sequence comes from Kordiimonadales bacterium, assembly GCA_002401685.1. Classification (GTDB taxonomy): domain Bacteria; phylum Pseudomonadota; class Alphaproteobacteria; order Sphingomonadales; family Kordiimonadaceae; genus Kordiimonas. The sequence goes on along the minus strand of NVTU01000041.1, from coordinate 27,357 downwards.
TTTTCCCAATTTGCGGGCCGCCGCCATGGACAATAACCGGGTGAATGCCTACTTGCTTAAGTAGGGTCATATCCTCAGCAAATTGGCGGGAAAGGGCCGGTTCGCCCATCGCATGGCCGCCGTATTTTATAACAAAAATATCGCCGGCATATTTGCGAAGGTACGGCAGTGCCTCAATCAGTGTTGCGGCTTTTTTCTGGAGTTTTTTCTTGTCGCGATCAACCACAATCATGGCCTTTATACTTTCTGAAGGCTGAGCCTTGGGGAGCGAGCGCCGGGCGCTTAGTCGAAGCGGTACCCACCATAGTGGGTGGGCCGGTCATCTGTAAGTATAACGGCGAAAGTAATCAATAGCTGAGCCAGATAATAGCATCCCCAGATAATATAATTGGCGTAATCGGGCACTGTTAGAAACTTTTGAGCGCCGAGCGTTGCGTCAGAAATGACGAATAAAATCACGCCCACTCCCAAAAGCTTAATCGGAAACTTACTAAAGAGCGCGGTGGTGGCCATAAGGATCAATATACCCGTGTAGACCATTGTCGGGACGAGAAGGTCCCCAAGTTCAGGGTACAGGAAAAAAGCCGATATAGCAGCCGCGACCCACAAAAGGGCTGCAAGCCTAATCCTCAAGGAGCTAACGTCTTGGATATGCATTCTGTTTTTAACAAATAGAACGATGAATAGGAAATGCGCAGCTGCAAAAGCCAGTAGTCCTCGCATGAAACTCGCTTCGCCTTGAATTGCGAGAAAGACGTCGCCTGAAACTGAGACGCTCAGCGCCAGAAAAAGCACGAAGTGATTGAAAGACTGCATGGCGACAAGCACAAATAGAGCCATCAAGCCAATCGCGCTGCCCTTAACCAGCACCGTCCAAAACTCAGTCGCAGGGTGCCAGCCGCCGCCATAAATAACGGCAGCGATAAGCGATCCCAAAAGTAGGCTCTGACCAATGACTTCACGCACTGGGTGGCGGCGGTTGTTGAAAACTGTATTCACAAAGTCTCCCTTGGGGCTACTATAAGCAGCGTAAGGGGGAAGGCTCAAGCCCTGATACTAAAAGATTTTATTGCAAGTAAGAGGCCTTGTCACTCAGAGGTGTAGCTAGGCCTGTTTTCCTCGCCGGTCAAAGCGATTTATCCAGGCGGCTTACAATTGGAACTATCAACAAGTTCCCAAGCCCAATAACCACCAATATACCAGCCGTTGAAAAGCCAAGTGATAACAGGGCCACTGCTCCAATTGCGCCCCCGGCCATAAAACCACTGTTTATAATGTTGTTGGCTGCAATCATTTGTGATCGTTCACCGCGCGCACTTTTTTCCTGCAGTATTGTATACATAGGCACAATAATCGCGCCGGCGGCCATCGCAGTTGCTGTCAGAATAGTCGCAATAAGTATATTGAACGGGTCGCTGAGAAAAATGCCAAGTGTTAGCTGGACTTCCTGCGGATTGGCAGCCGGCATCAGCAGATAAAGCAGGCCGCTGAGCGCAATAAGAATGATGAGCGCGGGTTTTGCCAAGCGCGCTGAAACATTGCCCTTTAGCAGTTTGCTGCACAGCATAGAACCGACACCGATACCCACCGAGAAGCATGCCATAAATAGGGTCACAACAGAGGCATCACCGTTCAAATGGTCCTTCGCGATGATCGGCAGTTGGCTGATATAAAGCGATCCGTACAGCCAGATCCAGCTAATGGCGATAATCGACCTGCGGGTGACGGCGGTACCAAGAGCGACTTTTAGCTGCCGGCTGGTGGAGGCAAAAATGTTTTTTCTGACCTGTATATCAGGGGCCGCCTGGCCGGTTTTTGGGACTTTGCGGCCAAAGAGCACACCGGTTATGGCTGCTGCAATAGTAAGGCCAGCAACATATTGCCAACCGCCTTCTTCGCGCATCAGCAAGCCGCCGATAATGGTGCCCAATAAGATGGCGATGAACGTACCAGCTTCGATCAAAGCGTTGGCGGAAAGCAGTTCCTTTTCTTTCATTAAGTCGGGCAGGACGCCGTATTTTATCGGGCCGAAGAAGGTAGACTGCAAGCCAAGGCCGGACAGCACTGCAATCAACATTGGCAAGCTCTCTAAGTAAAGCGCGACTGCGCCCACCACCATCAACATAACTTCCCAAACTTTGATCCAGAAAATCTGGCCGGTTTTTTCGTATTTATCGGCTAGTTGGCCTGCGAGTGCCGAGAATAGAAAATACGGCAGAATAAAAAGGCCGATCGCCATATTGTTCAGGATACCGGCCGACATGCCAATTTGTTCAGCTAGCTTGAAGGTGATCAATATAATGATCGCCTGGCGAAACAAGTTATCGTTAAAAGCACCAAGAAACTGGGTGACAAAAAGAGGAAGGAAGCGGCGCTGCAGGAAAAAGCCCTGCTCGGGCACGATAGCTTTGGGCTCTACTGACAAATAGTCTTCCTTATTCGGCTGGCGAATGCTGTTGGGGGTGTTTGTGATTTAACTCGCCCATTGCCTGGCGAATAATTGTTACAGCGCCCCATAAGAACAGGCTTGCCATAATACCGGCAACAATCAGATCAGGCCAACCCGTGCCCGACATCCACACGCCGGACGCGGCAATCATCACCATGACATTGCCGATGGCATCGTTGCGGCTGCACAGCCAAACGGACCGTACGTTGGCGTCCCCGTCCTTAAATTTTACGAGAAGCACTACACTTAGAAGATTGGCGAATAGAGCCGCTAAACCCACGGACCCCATAATAACGGCCGTTGGTTGCTGCAGATAAAACACGCTGTAAATTGTGCTGCCTAAAACCCATAAGCCCATTGCGAACAAACTGACACCCTTTACAAGGGCGGCTTTGGCCCGGAGGCTGGCGGCTTTGCCAATAACGGCAAGGGATAGTGCATAAGTGAAAGTGTCGCCGAGGAAATCAAGAGCATCGGCTTTAAGGGCTTGGGATTGGCCTATGAAACCCATTGGCATTTCAACCAGAAACATAATGGCGTTAATAGCAATAACGATAAGTAAAACCCGTTTGTATACTGGGTCTACACCGTCAAACTTTACGTCATGGCAACAATTCGCGCCCATTTGGTCCCTCCGATCCCCAAAACCATTAGGCACCAGCACCGGGTCCTGTGCAACATGAAAATGGTTTTACTGTATTTCGCTATCTAGCAGGAGAAGATAAATTGGTATTTTATTGGTCCAAGGGGCTGTACCAGGGCAAAAAATTCTATAAACTAGCGTTTATCGTTCAATTATAAGGGACATCTTTGTTGGCTCGATTATTCGTAGTAATATTTCTTCTATCCGAAATTATTGGCATTGGTCTGTTCAGTACCAGTTTAACGGCAACAGCACGGACGTCACAAGAAACACAGGTTCAAACGGAGGTTATTCTTCAATTGAACGCCGATGCATTGCCGACGGGGAAATATACCTATAAATTTTTAGCAGGATACCAGTCTGATGGTCAGCCATTATATGTGCCTGTTGTCGTTATTAAGGGGCTCGAGGCCGGGCGGCGGATGCTCCTAACAGCGGCTGTTCACGGCGATGAACTTAACGGCATCGCGGTGATCCATGCTTTGGTGAAAGAGCTAGGCCCTGAAAAATTGCGCGGGACCATCATTGCCGTGCCGGGACTTAATCAAACCGGGCTTGTTGGTAACAGCCGCTACTATCTCCGCAGTGAAGGCGGCGGGTCTCCGCGAGACTTAAACCGGCTGTTTCCTGGCACACTATCTGGAGGCGGTGCCGCCAGCCGTTATGCAGGAAATCTTTGGCATAATTTGCTAAAGGGAAATGCCGATATTGCGGTCGACCTTCATACGCAAAGCACAGGGTCCGATTACCCGTTGTTTATATTTGCAGATTACAGAAACAGAGAGATTGCGGCGATGGCGACCGCCCTTATGCCTGATATGATAAAACGGGACAGTGGCCAAGAAGGGTCTCTGGAAACTAGTTTTGTAACGGCATCAATTCCAGCAGTAACCTTTGAAATCGGTGGGGCGAAACGCTTTCAACAGCCGCTGATTGACCGCGCCGTGATGGGCATTAAAAATCTAATGGTCGCGGAAGGCATGTTGGCGGGTACCGTGATAAAACCATTGTTGCCGCCTTATGTGGGGTCTTCTTTTGCTAACATTTATGCGGAAGAAGGTGGGACGGCCTTGATGAAAGTCAGTCTTAGAGAGGCTGTGAAAAAAGGCGACCTTCTCGCCATTATGCTTGACCGGTTTGGTGTTGAAAAGCGCCGGTATTTTGCCCCCCGCGACGGCCGGGTGGTATCAGTAGCCAGCGACCCGCTGAAAGAAAGCGGCGCAATGTTGGTGCGTCTTTTATATTAGATTGCGACGTAGGAAAATATACGACGAGCTCTTTACAATTTGTGAAGACCGGGCGTTTATGGTCACTTGTAAAAGCAATGTTTTGAAAGCACTTAAGGGTAAATATGCAAGGGCCAGATACCACATTTTCGGGCGGTAAAACGGGCGTTCTTCTTATAAATTTGGGAACGCCGGACGCGCCGACATACGGAGCTGTTCGTCGTTATTTAGCCGAATTTCTGTCAGACCGCCGGGTGATTGAAATGCCGCGCTTGGCATGGTTGCCGATATTGTATGGCCCTATATTAACGCTGCGCCCGCTGAAGTCCGCGAAGGCCTATGCTAAGATCTGGAACTATGATTTGGGCGAATCGCCGTTGCGCACCCATACCCGCGCCCAAGCGGATAAATTGTCAGAGGCCCTTGAAGGCGTGGCGGAGGTTGCTTGGGCTTTTCGCTACGGCACCCCGACCATTGAAGCGGGGCTAGAGGATTTGCACAAAAAGGGCTGCGACAAAATTGTGCTGTTTGCGCTCTATCCGCAATATAGCGCGACGTCGACGGGCACGGCCTATGACAGTGCCTTTGATGCGTTGAAGAAAATGCGCTGGCAACCTGCCATACGCACGGTGCGAGCTTACTATCAGGCACCAGAATTTATCACGGCGATGGTCGCACAAATTAAAGGGTCAGTCGCGGAATTGGATTGGCAACCCGATGTGACCCTGGCGTCCTATCATTCAATACCGCTTTCCTATCACGAGGCCGGAGATCCCTACCCGGATCAATGCCATCAGACGAGCATTCTTCTGCGGGCGGCACTTGGTATGGATGACCAGAGGTTCCAAACAAGTTTCCAGTCCCGCGTTGGGACCGCGAAATGGGTTGGCCCCTACAGTGATGTGGCTGTGAAGAAGCTCGGCGCCGAGGGCGTGAAAAAGCTTGCTGTTGTCGCGCCCGCGTTCAGTGCAGATTGTTTGGAAACGCTGGAAGAAATTAATATGGAGCTGCGCGAAACCTTCTTAGCAGCTGGCGGCACCCATTTTCATTATATTCCCTGCCTAAATGCCGGATCAGACAGTATGAAGATGATAGAAGCCATCAGTAGGCAGGAACTTTCCGGCTGGGTTCGATAACAAGTCTCTACTGATTGTGGGTCTGTTTGGGGGCTTTGCGTCAGGGCGATCTATTTTGGTCCGCCAATGCCCATAATTTCAACAATTACAGGGACGATGCCGGCTTTTTCAAACGCCAGATTAAGCGTGAAAATTTCTCCGCGTTTAAGCGGCGCTTCTAAGCGCGTTAGCATTATGTGATAGCCGCCGGGCCCGAATGTAGCGGTTGCCCCGGGCTCTATGGTAAGGCTTTCCACATGGTCCATCCGCATGAAACCGTCGATTTCTTTTGATTGGTGCAACATCGCTACCGCAGCAGCAGATGTTTCTACGCCGATGAATGTATCTGCTTCTTTCCCGCTGTTTTTAATTACCAAATATACAGCTGCGGAAACGGTGCGTTTGCCTGTGTGCGGTGCCCAGGCGCCTTCGACCAAGAGACCGTGGTCATGGGTGTCGCCGTCATGAGCCAAGGTAGTTGAAGTAATGAAAAGCGCGCCGCAAAGTGCGATAGCAGTCAATAAATAATGTTTCATTATGGTCCTAAGGAGCGCGCTTAAATCGCATCGGTCGCGCAGATAAGCTCGTGTTGGATAGAGGCCTCGAAAGCTGAATGACCAGCTACAGGAACGATTTTTAGCTTTGCCCAAGGCATAGCCTGCGAAAGCTCCCACGCAGATGTTGGTGGGCAAATACAGTCGTATCTCCCCTGAATGATTTGCGTTGGAATGCCAGCAAGCTTATGCGCATCGTCGAGTATTTGATTGTCATGGGTTAAGAAACCGCCGTGCATGAAATAGTGCGCTTCAATGCGGGCGAAGGCGATGGCAAAAACCGGGTCAACAGAGTGCGCACGCTGCGCATGGTCTGGGATCAGTGTAACAGTGCTGCCTTCCCATAAGCTCCACTCCTTGGCGAACGGTAATCTGTCTTTCTCAAAGGCAGGGTCGGTCAGGCGCTTGTAATAAGCCTTTACCAAATCACCGCGCTCGTCTTCAGGAATAGCATTAGCGAAGCGCGCCCATGCTTCCGGGAATAGAGACCGAGTACCGTCTTTGTAGAACCAATCAATCTCGCGTTTTCTGTTCAGGAAAATACCGCGCAGGATTAGGCCACTAACGAATTTTGGGTATGCTTGCGCATAAAGCAAAGACAACGTGCTGCCCCAAGAGCCACCAAACAGTATCCATTTTTTAACACCCAGGAACGTGCGGATCACTTCCATATCGTTGACAAGGTCGGGTGTCGTATTGTTGTCGAGCGATGCATGGGGCCGACTGCGCCCGCACCCGCGTTGATCAAAAAGTATGATCCTAAACTTGTGCGGGTTGAAGAAACGGCGCTGGATGGCACTGGTGCCGCCGCCCGGCCCGCCGTGAACAAACAATATTGGTATACCGCCGGGATTACCGGATTGCTCTACGTAAATCTCATGCCCCCCTGAAACAGAGATATAGTTAGAAGCATAAGGTTCGATAGGCGGATAAAGCGTTCTTAAGGTGGTGGTGCTGTCTGCGCGCACAGGTGCCGTCCCTTCTGTGTTTTTTTTTCAGAATAGGGCCAAGAATAGACGATGACAAGTGGGTCGCATCGCCGCACGACTTTGGGCAGCTGGTTAAGTGGGTTTGTTTTCTCTTTCTCTGAGGCGGTCTTCGATGAAATTGAAGGATACTTCATCATCCGCATCGATCGGCGCGTCAGCGAACGGCATTCTTACACTGGAGACATTCATGCCAAGTGCTTTGGACGCCCGTTTTGCGAGGCCGTCAAAGGTAATCCAGCCGAACCGGTAAAGAATGAACGAATAGATGCCAAACATAGGGATAACAGCCCGACGTTTCTTCTTGTTGCCTAGCTGGCCGCCTTTTCGGAATAGTTCTGCCGACGTTTTGGAACGCGGGGTGCACAGCGCATATATGTTGCAGTTGCTCCAGATCCCGTCCCATAATTTATGTTGCCCTGTAATTTTGCCCGTGCCCGGGTATGTTTGTTGAACCAATTCGTCTGGGGTCATGCCGAAAGCAGCATCGGCATTATCGGCGGATACCGTGTCGAGGAAATGGTCAATGATCACGGAACTGTGAAGGCAGTTGTCTGCAGTTGTATAGAAAAACGGATAGCGGTCTTCGCCAATTTGTTCGATCGCGCTGACAATGCTGTCTGCTAAACTTGCGGCGCTTTTCGCAAATTCAATTTTGCCCTGATCAAACAACGTGCGGATACCGGGTAGGCTGAGCGCAATCTCTGGATCTTCAATCACGATCGCGAGGCTGCCCACATTTTTGGCAGCGAGCGTGGTTTTTACAACGCGTTCCAGCATAGCAACGCCGTTGATCTCAACTAGGCATTTATGACTGGTATGATGCTTTTCAGCGATCGGATTGACGATACCGTGGCGCTGTGCAGCTAAGACGATGGCAGTAAAAGACCGGGCACTCATATTTTAGATCCTATTCTTCTGATCCTCCCCGCATTGTGATATGCCTAAAACTTGACACTAACGGGCGCAAGTATTATTTCGCGAGGAAAGCTCTGTATTATTTGGTTGGCCTTAAATGGGTTCGACTATCAATCTCTTCAAGGGGAAAACTTTGTCTGGAATATCATTGGATCATGTTCTTTTATCAGATGGTGCGCCGCTCCGCTTAAAAGATGAAGACCTTGAACGTCTGAAGGTTCTGTTTTTGGCAAAACACGCGCTTGCGGGTGGTGCCTTTGACAGCAATGATGGGTCGCATGCGACGTACCATGATGAAATTCGTGGCTGCCTAGAAAAGTTGAATATACAACTGGAAATCTCGAACACTTATGAGGTTTTGTTCCAGCCTATCGAACATAATTTCATTTTCACGCTTTTTAACAGGGGCGGGTTTCGGAACAGCGAAATTCTAGCCTCCTGCCTAAGCGAATATCATTCCGTACCTTATCTGGGCGCGCCTCCAAGCATGCGCGGGTTCGGTGACGACAAACACCTTACTAAAATGATGTATCAGAATTTGGACATCGCAACGCCGCAGTGGCAGATCTACCGTACCTGTGACCACAGTGCGCCGAGACCTTCTTTTGAAGCTGAGCGCTATGTGATTAAACCGAATAACAGTTCGGCGTCCTGGGGTATTGATCACGGTACTGATTGGGATGCATTACGGCCCGTCGTGCAGAAGCTTCTTCGCGATAACCACGACGTAATCGTTGAAGAGTATGTGCCGGGTGTTGATGTAACTGTGCCGTGTATCGGAGCAGGAAAACCGTGGATACTGTATCCCATGTTGAACCCAGCGTCTGACGACATCAACATTGTAACCTACGCCCAGAAACGTGGTTTCGAGCAAGGGTCCAGCATTGAATTGATGGAAGACCACGGGAAATTCCCTGAACTGATCGACCATACCAAACGGGTGAACGAATTTATCTGGCCTTATGATTATGGCAGGTTCGATTATAGGATTGAACCCAACGGTAAGGTTTGGGCGCTGGAGTTTAATCTTAGCTGTAACTTGGGTTCCCAGCGTGCCATTTGCCAATCGGCCAAGGCGCTAGGGTATAGTCAGCAAGATATCGTTGAAAGCGTATTGGCCAATAGCTTGGAGCGCCAGCGTACGGTGTTTGAAAAAATTTGCCGCGGTGAACATCTGCGTTGGGAAATGTAAAAGGCATTTCCAAGTAGGCTGGTTCTGAAGCTTAACAGCGTGTGAGAAATTCCGTTAATTCTGTGGATGGTGACGCGGCATCCTGCATTGAAAGTAGGCGCTTTTGCAGCGATGCAGCATCCTGCTGTGTCATATGGATCTTGGTGCATGCGTCGAACTTCTCCCATAGTTGCGCTTGGCTTAAAGGACGTTCGCTTGAGCCCACTGGCCGGTCTATCGCGGCAGTTAGGTGGCCGCCGCCGGTAAGAAAAACATGCACTTCGGTTGGAAATTCAGAATCTAATTTGGATACGGCTTCTTTTGCCACGCGCTGCATCGCTTCCTGAACGTCGGTGCGTTTGATGGCTTTGGGGTCAAAATCTGCAAGGCGGACATTGCCGTATAACAGCGCCACTGCGATATTGTATTCTAGAGAGAATTTGGCTTCGCTGGGTGTCTGCGGATCGTCGTAGGCGAGGTTTTTCAGCAACATAGCAGGTGCCCGCACAAAAACTCTCTCGACCTTATCAGCTGCAAACCCGTGTTTTTCTTGCAGGACCATCAATGCATCGAGCGCGCGGTGCGTGCTGCCGCAATTGGGGAAACGTTTTACTTTCACGCCATACTTTTCGATATGAAGCGGCACGCCAATAGATGCGGTACGAAACTCAACTTTTTGACCGTATTGGTCTTTGTTTTTCATGGTTTCGCGCAGGACGGCTACATCAGGTCCAACCATCAAGGTGCCCATGCCGTGCTCGCCGTGTAAAGTCTCCGCCCCTGCGGTTATGCCAGTTTCCGCGAACAAGGCGGCTTTAACGGCACCGGCTGCAGCGAACCCCGCATGCATGGGCTTTGCCATTGTGCCGAACTGGCTCATGAAGCCGCCTGCCATGCTGGTGGCAAGGGAGATAGCCTGAGCGGTTTCCTGCGCGCTTAACTTTAGAAGCCGGGCACATCCAGCAGCTGCCCCAATGGCTGAAACCGTGCCTGTAGCATGCCAGCCTCGGCTGCGGTGGTAGGGATTTACGCCTTGTCCAACGAGCCCAATGATCTGCAGGCCGACGATGTAAGCGTCGAGCAAATCCTCAGTGGTTTTTCTCCGATCATCCGCCAGTGCGATCAAAGCCGGTATGAGCACGGCGGACGGGTGGGCCTTGGCCGGGTCAAAGTCATCGTCAAAATCAAGCGCATGCGCTGCTGTCCCGTTTGCAAGCGCTGCCATCGGCGCGGATAAGGTCTCAGTAGTGCCAACCACATTACAGCCGCCTTTCCCCCAGGAAATGGCGAGGCTCCGCACTTTGTCAGTAACCGCCTCGTGGGCTCCGGCGATCATCACCGCCACTGTATCAATAAAGGCGTTGTTAGCGCGTTCTAGCGCGGTGTCTGACCAGTTGCGTTCAGCTGTAGTGACCCAGTGGGCGAAAGCGTGCAGCGGGTTTGGCGTGGTTTTGGTCATAAGTGTGATCTTTAAAGGCTTGTGTTTCGGCGCAAACTCGGCGACCCTACTAGTCGATTCTCAGTAGAATTTCCACAGGCTGCATAAGGACTAAGCCCCTATATAGCTCTGCAACATTCGAGATTTAAGGGCCAAAGTCAATAATGGCTGATATTGTCTACCATACCAAGTTCATTTGCGTCGAAGAGGGCACGCCGAGCTCTCTTGTGCGTTTCATGGGTGCTTGGACCATTGAAAATGCACAGGATATCGACGATGCAATGGCTGCAACAGTGGCCGCGATTGACAAAGGTGCGGTGCTTGATTGTACGGCACTGACGGGCCTTGATACCACAGGCGCCGTGATGATCCGCCGCTTTGCCGCTGAAATTGATAAGGCTGGCGCGGCGGTGCTGACGGGTGTGTCGGCAGACTATAAGGAACTGATGGAACTGATTTCGAGCTGCCCGGCACCGGCCGCGACTGAGCCCGAACATTTGCCGTGGTTCCTTGCGCCGATTATTCATACTGGTGAAGCCTTTATGCGGGCAAACACCTCGATCGCACGGCTACTCGGTTTCCTTGGGCTGGTACTCTCACGTTTTTTTGGCACACTGCTTTCTCCTGGGCGTATCCGCCTTGTTCCGATGGTTCACCAAATGGAAGTGGCGGGTCTGAATGCTATGGGCATTGTCGGATTGATCACTTTTCTGATCGGTGCGGTGATGGTCAATCAAGGCGCAATCCAGCTTCAGAAGTTTGGCGCAGAGCTTTTTGTTGTCGACCTTCTTGGTATCACCCTTTTGCGGGAAATGGCGCCGCTCTTGACTGCCATTATTGTGGCTGGGCGCTCAGGTAGTGCGTTTACCGCGCAAATTGGGTCGATGAAACTGAATGAAGAAGTAGACGCAATGCGCACGCTGGGCATGAACCCCATTGATGTACTCGTGTTGCCGCGCCTGATGGCCTTGATGATATGCTTGCCGCTATTAACATTCTACGCGGATATAGTGGGTATCGCAGGCGGGGTGCTGATGGCATGGGCGCAGCTAGATATTTCGCCGGCCAATTTTATTGTTTATTTCCGCGATGTTGTTTCCTATGACCACTATTTGGCAGGGCTGATAAAAGCGCCGTTTTTCGCAATGATTATTGCCTCATGCGGTTGCTATCAGGGTTTAAGAGTTGCAGGCAGCGCGGATGACCTAGGCATGCGCACGACCAAAAGCGTCGTTCAGGCTATCTTTTTGGTGATCGTACTGGACGCTGTTTTTGCCATCTTCTTCACTAGTGTCGGACTTTAGGAGGATAAATGGAAAACACTGACCATACCGATACCATCATCCAAGTCCGTAATTTAGTGAATAACTTTGGTGATCATTCAGTGCATGCCGGGTTGAACCTGGATGTGAAGCGCGGGGAAATTTTGGGCGTCGTTGGCGGCTCTGGCGCAGGTAAAAGTGTTTTACTGCGTACGATCATTGGGCTGAATAAGCCAACAAGTGGCACCGTTGCGATTAATGGACGGGACCAGGCCTCATTGTCGCAGGAAGAGGCGCGCAAGGCACGCCGTGAATGGGGCGTGCTGTTTCAGGACGGCGCTTTGTTTACCTCGCTTACCGTTGGACAAAACATCAAAGTGCCGCTGCGGGAGCACTTCCATCTCTCAGACGATTTACTGGACGACATCGCACGCAGCAAAGTCTCAATGTCTGGCTTGTCACTTGATACCTGCTGTAAGTTTCCGGCTGACTTGTCGGGCGGGATGCGAAAACGCGCAGCGCTTGCTCGGGCCTTGGCCTTAGATCCGAAAATATTGTTTCTTGATGAGCCCACAGCGGGCCTCGACCCAATTGGCGCTGCGGCTTTCGACGGGCTTATTCGGGAACTAACCAAATCACTCGGTATCACCGTCTTCTTGGTAACTCATGATTTAGACACACTTGTGCGTGTTTGTGACAGAGTTGCGGTGCTGGGCGACAAAAAAATGCTTACAGTAGCGCCCCTTAAAGACGTTATGAAATTTGACCACCCCTGGATTCAGGATTATTTTGGCGGGCCGCGAGCGCGTGCCGCTGGCATTAATTAAGGAAAAGCAGGTATGGAAACCCGCGCGTCCCATGTATTAGTTGGTAGTTTTGTTCTAGCCTTTTTGGCTGGTATCTTAGGCTTTGGTATCTGGATCGCAAATGTCGATTTGCGCGCCGAATACAGGGACTATGACATCTATTTTGATGGCACGGTGTCCGGACTCTATAAGCGCAGCATTGTCTACTATTCTGGTATTCCAGTGGGTGATGTCAGGGATATCACGCTTGACCCAAACGATACGCAAAAGGTGAAAGTTTGGGTGCGTCTTAAAGCAGATATTCCAGTAACCGAGGGCGCGCGCGCGAGACTTGAATTTCAGGGGCTGACAGGTGTGGCCTACGTGGAAATTAAAGGCGGCCCGCGCGGCGGTGCGCAGTTGGAGCCGTTCCATGATCAGCTGCGGGCTGTGATTGAAGCGGAGGCCTCAACCTACCAGGCTGTTTTCGATAGCGCGCCAAACCTGTTGAATGAGGCAATTAGAGCGATTGTGCAGATACAGAAGCTGCTGAGTGACGAGAATATCCTATCCGTTTCAAAAGTACTAAAAAACGCGGACCAGTTGACCGCCAATTTGGCGCGCGGCACTACTGATATTGACGCGATGGTTGCCGAAGCACGGGCTGTACTTGTGAAGGCCACGGCTGCAGCGGATAATATTTCGAGACTGGCAGATACCGGAAACGCGATCTTAGAGACTGACGGTGCACGTTTGGTGCAGGAAGCGGTGCTTACCCTGCAAGCCGCCACTACTACAATTAATAGAATTGATAGTTTGGTTGCAGCAAATGGGGAAAATGTAACCCAGTTTATCAGCGGTAGTTTGCCTGAAGTGTCCCGGATGATCATTGACTTGCGCGCAACTGCGCAGAGCTTGTCTCGCCTTATGAAGAAGCTTGAGAAGGATCCTGCTGATCTGATCTTTGGCGGCAAGGAAAGCAAATATAACGTGAAAACACGTAGCGCTGAAGGGGATGAGAAATGACCAAAGATCTTACAGTAAAAACCTCACTTTCCACTATTGGATCCTCGGTCGTAGGTAGGTCCTTAAAATGTCGGTTCAGGCAGGCTAAACACCTAATTCTCGGGATTGGGCTTCTTAGCGTTGCGGCGTGTGGCCCGCTTATTTCTTTAGGGAATGACGGCCCTGCAGACGATATTTATACGCTCCGGTATCCGGGGCAGGTTGGTGCAGCGTCGCCTACAGGCCCGATCATTTTCGTGAACAGTCCCATCATGGCAGAGGGCCTTGATGGGCGCGGCGTACCTGTGCATTTGGAAAACGAGCGGCGGACGTCGCTTGAGGGCGCATCTTGGTCTGTGCATCTTGGTGATCTGGTCAGGGACTATGTTGTACGGGCCCTCAGCGCGCAGACAACAGCAAATATGATTAGCGAAGGCGGCCTTGATATCAAGGCCCAGTGCAGGCTGGGTATTAAAGTTTGGTCTATGGAGTATGTGCCGGGTGCTGTGAGCGGCGATGACCGTGTTGAACTGGCGATGCAGATGTCGCTGGTGAGGCTTTCTGATAGTGTTCTGCTTGATCACCCAACCTTTACACAAACCGTGGCGGTTGGATCAGATAGCAACGCTGCAGTGATTGAAGGATTTCGCACTGCTATGCAGGCGACTGCAATCGATTACAGCAAGTGGATTTCGGCTCATATGGATGGCTGCATATAGTCAATTCAGCATTTAAACTGTAACTTTCTCGCGTTCGCCGTTTCGGTTTGAGCGCATAACTTCGCGTGTGCTCCAGGCAAATACAACAAGGCCCGCAGCGGCAATAACCAGAAACGGTGCATTGGTATTGCTGAGGAAAAGCGGTGCAGTTGCCACCGGCCCGGCCACCCGGCCTAAGGCAGAAAAGCCGTTAGACATCCCAAGCGCGGTGCCTTGAAGGTTTTTGCAGGTTCGTTTGGAAACCAGACTATTGAGGGCAGGGAATGCCAACGTAAGCCCACCCATCACCAGCGGAAAGCCAATGGTTGCCGTCACAGCAGTAACTGGCATCAGGATGATGATAGCGCAGCCCGTGATGTTGATAGCAACGCCTACCATCAGCGATTTCACTTCGCCTAAATGCTTAAAGAGCGGCCCCACACCGTAGAGCTGTAGGAAAAAGACGAACATACCTGTGGCCATCAAAAGATAGCCAACTTCCATCGGGCCCCAGCCGAGCACTTCAGTTGCCCAGAATGGCGTCAGCGCAAAACTCACGCTTTGCCCAATGGCGGTGACAACGAACATCAAAAGCAGCAAAGCTTGGCCTGGCTGCCGAATAACTTCGCGCCAATTCGGGGCATTTTTGCGTGCTTCTGCGCCCTCAAGTCTGTTTTTATTGGTCTCGGGCACATAAATGGCGGTTAGGACCATCGCTAAGAATGAGAGCGCCGCCGCTAAGGAGCTAGCAGCTAATATATTGACGTCGCCTTCTTGTGTGGTTCCAACACTGCTTAGTACGCCGCCAATCCCGGGGCCAAAAGCGAAGCCCAAACCAAAGGCCGCGCCAATTTTCCCCATTGCCTTGCCGCGGTTTTCTTCGGTGGTTACATCGGCAACCGCAGCCATAGCAATACCGACATTTCCAGCCATAGCACCCGACATGGCACGCGCTAGAAACAGCAGGAAAACAGTGTCTGCAAACCCGAGGACTACATAAGAGATAGCCGCGCCGAAGAACGTTCCAGCAAGGGCAGGTTTTCTTCCAAACTTATCAGAGAAGCGGCCCCAAATCGGCCCCATGATAAAGGCGGCACCGCTATAAATTGAGATAAGAGCAGCGCCCATTACCGCGTCGCCGCCAAACTTCATGGCCAGATAAGGCAGTATTGGCACGATAATGCCAAAGCCTAGCAGGTCGATAAAGACGGCGAATAAAATTACTGGCATACAGTTTAGTCCCATTTTCCCGTGTCGCATGCAGGTTGATCCTGCCGTATTAGTCGAAGCATTTGGTTTGAGCCTGGCGCTGCATGTTGTTAGGCACATGTCTGTTAGCGCCAGCCCTTGCTTTCTTATTCCTGTCCGCGCTCCTATATTCCTGCCCTTTGTGCTCAAAAGCGGGGAATTAGTGCTGAACGGTTTATACATGTGGCATTGCTGCGCGTTTTGCTATGGGTAAAATCGAAGTTCCCGCTAATAACTGTGCAACTTTTCGTGACACAGCGGGTAGGGGCAAACCAAAGTTTGACGGGGCTTGGCCTTTAGTTCCAAATTGACGAAGCGCGGGCGGAATACCGTTTCATGTGGAAGGCGGCAGCCCCTGTTTTCGAGCTCATTCTGGGGGGCGTAGATTTATTCTAGCACGGTAGTTGAGCGACTGCTGCAAAAAGCTTAGGATGGATATCCTATAATAACGGCGCTCTAGGCTGCCGAACAACTGGCAAAAGTTACGAGGGTTTATGCGTCCTGATGTGCTGACAATTCACCGTTTTTATGAGACGCCTCTGGGCGTTCAAACGGCGCAATTGCTGGCAGAAAAAATCACGGGATATTTGCCGCCGGCAACAAACGGGTTAACCGTTGGGCTTGGATACTGCCTGCCGTATTTTGATTATATGGTGGAGCGGCAGGCCGCGACTTCTAGCGAACGGTTTCTGGCTTTAATGCCCGCACAACAGGGAGTGTGCCACTGGCCCACGACGCAGGCCAGCTGTAGCTGTCTGGTTGACCCCTACCATCTGCCGCTTAGCGATTCGGCGGCAGAGCGGGTTATTCTTGTGCATGCGCTTGAACAAGCGACGAAGCCGGCCAGCCTATTACGTGAAGTGTGGCGGGTATTAGCCCCCGGCGGGCAGGTGGTTATTGTGGTGCCGAACAGGCTCAGGACTTGGTCGAATGCTGAGGCCACACCCTTTGGCCACGGTAGGCCCTATTCCAAGCGCCAACTTATGACCTTAATGGGCGAACAAATGCTGCCACCGGATCGTTGGAGCACAGTTTTAATGCAGCCACCCTTCACTTGGCCAGGTGCTACAAAACTGATACGGAGCAGCGAAAAAATCATTGGTAAACTGGGCAAGAACCTTGGTGGGGCTTTGGTTATGGTGGCGCGTAAACAGGTTTACGGCGCAATGCCTAAAGGTAAAGCCAAGCCAAACACCATGCCCGTTTTCACGCATATGCAGTAAATTGCTGGTGTGTTGGCTATTTGATCTAAGTAGAATATTGCTGAGAAGGTGAAATTTTAAAGATATCTTCATCCGCCTATGTAAGAAAAACTTAGAGACCAGTGAAAGGTCTTGTATCATTATTGCGTGAACACTAGTATTTGTGTCATAAAATTATACTAATCTTAATCCGAAATGGAGCCCTGACGATGAGCGATGAAGCGAATAAATCATCTTTGGAAGACAATCAAGAGATGGCAGTGCGGCAATTGGCCAATGCATTGCACCGGTTAAATGACGCAGTGATTAAGGCCGTAAACAACGGTGTTACTGTCGAGCTTATGCGGGCTTCACGCTACCATAACGAAGAAGGCGCATGGGGCGATATGATGGTGCCTATCATCCACAAGCAAAAGGACTAAGAAAAATGACTGCGGGGGACACAACATCACGGGCGTTACCGACACCTAAGTTGGCCACAGCAGATGTGTGTGATGCGGTGGGGTCTGCCGCGGAAATCCTTGCAGTTGATTTTAAAGATTTTGGCGGGCTTCGCGATTTCGCTGGGCCTGCCGTTACCCTCCGTACTCTTGACGATAACAGCAAAGTTAAAGAGCAGCTCGCCGGGCCTGGGGATGGCCGGGTCCTTGTCGTTGATGGCGGCGCGAGTGACCGCACGGCCTTAATGGGCGGAAATCTCGCCGCTGATGCAGCTAAAAATGGATGGGCCGGTGTTGTGATTTACGGTCGGGTCCGCGATAGGCATGAACTGATCCTAGAGGATGTAGGCATCAAGGCGCTTGGGTCTTGCCCGCGCAAAACCGAAAAACTTGGGCTTGGCGACTTGAATGTGGATATTGCAATAGCGGGGGTGACTATTCACCCAGGGGACTGGATTATAGCCGACGCAGACGGCGTTCTGGTTACCCGGGAATTGCCGTCGCTTTAAATCTGGCTTTTACCGTTCCAGCAGAAATAGCCCCTGATCCGCCACCCAGTTTGCCCGTGTTTTAGAAACATTGAGCCGGCGGCCGTCTTTGGTGTGCGGGACAAACTCTTTCACAGTTATGCCTTCGGCCTCGATCAGATCAAACAGATCGAGGATCGTGCAGAAGTGAATATTGCTGGTGTTATACCAGGTTCGGTTCAGGGATTTGGTAACCGGCATGCGGCCCGATTGAAACAAGCTAAACCGCACGCGCCACTGACCGAAATTGGGGATAGTGACAACCGCGCGCTTGCCTATACGCAGGAGATTTAGCAGCACCTCCCGCGGGCGGTGTACGGCCTGAAGTGTTTTCGACAAAACAACATAGTCAAAACTGTCGTCTGGATATTCGGCCAAATCGTTATCTGCATCGCCTTGAATAACAAACAGCCCCTTCGCGACACAGCTGTTTACGCCAGCTTGGCCAAGCTCCAGCCCGCGGCCATCTACTTGCCGTTCTGTCACTAGATAGTCTAGTAAGGCACCGTCATCGCAGCCGACATCGAGGACGCGGCTGCCCGGTTCAATTAAGTTGGCAATCAGCTTCAGGTCTGCGCGTAAGGCGTTACTCATGACGTTGCCTCGCTGGTGCCCAAAGCTTTAGCCGCAGCACCAACAAAGCCGCCAATCATTGCATCCATCTCTGGGCTCTCCAGTAGAAACGCATCGTGCCCGTGCGGGCTTTCAATCTCGGCAAAGCTCACCGGTACCCCTGCAGCATTCATCGCGTGTGCCACGGTTTTGTTTTCAATGGTCGGATACAGCCAATCAGACGAGAAACTGATGATGCAGCAACGTACATGCGCAGCCGCCTTAAAGGCGTCCGCTAGTCGCCCGCTGTACCGACTGCTAATATCGAGATAGTCCATCGCGCGGGTAATGTAGAGGTAACTGTTGGCATCGAACCTGTCGACAAAGGTTGATCCCTGATGGCGCAAGTAGCTCTCTACCTGAAAGTCGGCGTCGAAACCGAAGCTCACCGTGTCGCGAGCTTGAAGGTTCCGACCAAATTTCTTTGTGAGCGCATCTTCTGAAAGATAGGTGATATGCGCTGTCATCCGCGCAACAGCCAGTCCTTTGTCCGGGTTGGGCGCGGCGCCGTAATATTGGCCCTCCTTCCAGTTGGGGTCAGCCATCACGGCTTGGCGGCCAACTTCGTGGAAGGCAATGTTTTGTGCTGTGTGGCGGGCGGCGGTGGCAATGGCAACGGCGCTGTGTAAGCGCTCAGGATAAGTAGTAAGCCATTCCAGAACCTGCATGCCGCCCATCGATCCGCCGATAACCATGAACAGCTTCTCAACGCCGAGCCTGTCGAGAAGAGCGGCCTGAACCCGGACCATGTCGCGAATAGTGATAACCGGAAACTCCAAACCCCATGGTTTCCCTGTGGCCGGGTTAACTGACCGCGGACCGGTGGTGCCAAGGCAGCTGCCAAGCACGTTTGAGCACACGACAAAATATTTATCAGTATCAATTAATTTGCCAGGGCCAACCGTGCGTACCCACCACCCGGATTTGCCGGTGATCGGGTGATTGCTTGCCACAAATTGGTCCCCCGTTAGGGCATGGCAAATAAACACGGCGTTGCTCGCATCAGCATTCAGCGCCCCGTATGTTGTATAGCCTACCTCAACAGGCGACAGCGAAGCCCCGCCATCAAGCTGGAGCGCTTCTTCAGCAAAAAGCGTGGTTGTATGGCCTTCTGGTGTTTGCACTTGGTGGCTCCGCCCTGTTTATCGCATTAGCTGGTGGTTCGCGTTTACTGGTGCTGCGCGCCCGGAGGTGTGTTTCGACGACAGAAAAGCCGCAAGCCTAACTATTGTCAACGGGTTAAAACTTTCCTTTGCCTTTAGCTCAACGTACGTCTAATTCTATGCCCTCGTTTCAAGCAGAATACTGCCGCTTTTTAGCGGTTTTTTGGAGAATATTATGGCTGCGCCAAAAGCACACGAATGGATCATGGGTATGGCACCGTATGTGCCAGGAAAAGCCACACTTGAGGGCATTGCCAATCCGGTGAAATTGTCCTCAAACGAATCTGTATTCGGTGCGAGCCCTTTGGCCGTTGAAGCTTTCCGCAACACCGCAGAAAATTTGATGCGGTACCCTGATGCTAACTCAAATGGGCTCCGGGATACCATTGCGGAGCTGCACGGGCTGAAAGCTGACAACATCATTTGCGGCGCAGGGTCTGATGAACTGCTGACGCTTTTGATCCATGTGTATGCCGGTGAAGGCGACGAAGTTATATTCAGCAAGTACGGCTTCATGGTGTATGCAATCCAGACCCGCGCTGTCGGCGCTGTTGGTGTTCCTGTGCCTAACAAAAACTGGGCTGCCGACGTGGACGGCATACTGGCTGCAGTAACTGATAAAACTAAACTGGTTTTTGTTGATAACCCCAACAATCCAACCGGGGCCTATAATACCTGGGATGAGATCGAGCGCCTGCACGCCGGCCTGCGCGACGACATCGTTCTCGTGCTCGATGCAGCTTACGCTGAATGTGTAACGGCAGATGATTATTACGCTGGTTCCAGCATGGTTGAAGAGAATGACAATGTCATCATGACACGAACGTTTTCTAAAATGTATGCGCTTGCAGGCCTGCGTGTTGGTTGGGCTTACGGTGCGCCGGGTATTATTGATGTGATGAACCGGGTGCGGATGCCGTTCAATGTGTGTGTGCCAGGGCACCCTGCTGCGATCGAAGCAGCGAAAGATGAAGCACACCTTCAGGCGTCCGTCGATTTTAACACCCAGTGGCGGGATTGGCTAACTTTGAAATTGCGCGGTCTTGGTCTTGATGCAATTGAAAGCCAGACTAACTTTGTGCTTGTTGAGTTTCCAAGCGGCAATAAGTGCGCGGAAGCCTGCAACGCCTTCCTGATGAGCAAAGGCTATTTGGTACGGGCATTGCCGCCGCTGCCGAACCATTTGCGAATATCCATCGGTACAGCTGAACAGAATGAAGGCGTGTTTGCCCTTATCAGTGAGTTTATCGGAAAGTAAACCTGTGACGGATACTTCTAAAGATATCAGCGGAAAATACCGGCAGATCACCGTGATCGGTGCCGGGCTTATTGGCTCGTCTGTCGCGCGCGGGATTGTTCGTGCTAGGGCTACTGACAAGCTTGTGCTTGTTGATGCCAACGCTGATGTGCTGGCTGAAGCAAGGGTATTGGAGCTTGCGGATGCGTATAGCAGCGATGCTGCCACGGCTGTAACAGATGCTGATTTAATTATTCTTGCCGTGCCTGTGGGCGCGATGGCTACCGTTGGGGCTTTGATAGGGCCTCAGTTGAAAGCGGGCGCTACGGTTAGCGATGTCGGGTCAGTGAAGGCCAGCGTACTTAATGGACTTCAGCCTCATATTCCAGACGGTGTTCACCTTATCCCTGGTCACCCGGTGGCGGGGACCGAGCAATCAGGCCCAGCAGCCGGTTTTGCCAGCCTGTTTGATGACCGCTGGTGTATATTGACGCCCGCTGAAAATACCGAGCCAGTAGCGCTTGAGAAGCTTACCGCCTTTTGGGCTTTACTTGGAAGCCGAGTGGAAATAATGACAGCCGAGCATCATGATCTGGTGCTGGCGATCACATCGCATGTGCCGCACCTTATTGCCTATAATATCGTGGGTACGGCTTCCGATATGGAAGAAGTAACCCGCTCAGAAGTGATCAAATATTCTGCTGGTGGTTTCCGGGACTTTACCCGTATTGCGGCCTCTGACCCTACCATGTGGCGGGACGTGTTTCTGAATAATAAAGATGCTGTTCTGGAGATGCTGGGGCGCTTCAGTGAAGACTTAACGGCGCTGCAACGCGCTATTCGTTGGGGGGACGGGGACGCATTGTTCAATCTGTTCGACCGAACCCGTAATATCCGCCGCCGTATCATTGATGCCGGGCAGGATGATGAAGCAGCAGACTTTGGCCGCCCTCATAAAGATTAATTGCTGCTAATCACATCTAGCACTTTCGAGAATAATGATTCGCCAGCTTTGCCGACTATGGGCTTCAGTTTCGAAGCCTTTTCGCCGTTTAGTGCCAAGCGGCCATTTTGCAGCATTATGCTTGTTGGACCGGCGGCCAAGTTCTTCGGGAATTTTTTGAGGCCGAGGGCTTTTGCCAAGGCATGCAACTGGTGGTCCCCTGTAATTGTTAGATTTGCGCTGCCGAGCGGGCGGAATTTTTCGTCAAGCGTCAGGCTGAAACTGCCTTTTGTTCGCCCTTTGGGTACGCTGTAGTCCAGGACGTCAATTTCCAGCAGTCCGCCTTCGTCGCGCCAGGTGCCGAGCGCGTCTTCTGTCCAATCGTTGATGCCTGGGCCACTGACGCCGCCTGTTAGGCTAAAGCTGTGGCCGGGTGTCGTAGCAGCGATTTTGAAATCGAGGAAACGCTCACCGTATAAGCCGGTGTCGCCTGTCTTTGGTGCGTCGCTGTAGCGCAGCGAAAGTTGCCATGTGCTGAGGGCGATACCGTCCCGGCCCATCAACTTACCCAGGGTGAAAGCGCCTAACGTTTGCGTCGTAACCACAATGATTATGTTGCCGTCATCGTGCAGGCGATAGCTGCCCAAAAGCCTGTCGTCAGAGAATGCAGTTGAGCCGCCTGCAAACGACCCTTTGGCGTCGCGTGCTTCTGCGAGCCAGTGCCCGGGCGTCCAAAGATGGCTGATCAGAGTAACGCTGCTTGCAGAGAAAACAAACCCGTCCGCGCGCGTATTGATATGAAGGCCCGCGATGTCCACGTTGAGGCGGTAGGGGAAGCCGCTATGGCTAATGTCGCTATATTCAACTTTGAGCCCACCATCGCGCCAATCTGCAAGCTGCTGCGTCACCTTTTTCTGTGCATCAAAGGCTGCCGTGTACCATAGGCCGCTATAGGCAAGCATCCCGAGGAAAAGCAGGCCGATCAATGTTTTGAAATGTTTATGCATGCTTCACTCCAAGCCGTAAGGCGATAGCCCGGCTAATCATCCGTTATATTTAATACCCAACAAAGTCGAAAATGAGGGTCGCCAAGTATTTATTATATTCCTTCGCCAATTTGAAGAGCGGCATTCTGGTTTTTACCGGGAAAGGCACAATAGTGACACCGGGCAGCGATTTACGGAAGAGAACGACGCTGCGCTGCACATGGTAATCGGCTGTCACTAAAAAAATACTTGTGATATTGCGGGCCTCGACCCACTTGGCGGTTTCAACGGCGTTGCCGAGTGTGTTGGTGGCTTTGTAGTCAAGGGTAACACAGCAATCAAACAGCGCGGCTTCTGCTCCGGTTAGTAGGATGAGTTCGTGCGGGCGCACATTTTCGTGGACTCCAGAGACCAGCATTAATTTTGATCGGCCTTCTTTCAATAGGGCAACGCCGGCCTTTAGCCGGCCCCCACCGCCGGTGAGCACAACGACGGCTTCGGCAGAAAGTTTCCCGTCCCTGTCCGGCTCAGGGAGACGTATGAAAAACAAAGCAAACCCCAGCGCCCACGCTATAAAAATATAGAAAGGTATTTTCAGGAAAGTTAAAAACTTTATGTTTTTTTTTCGTGCCAAAAGGATCGCCTACATGAGTTCGCGGAGAGCACGTCGGACGGTGATGCGAGCAGTGAACATGGTGATTAGCGCGGATAGTAGCGGCAAAAGGGCAAGCCATAGAAAGTGCGGCGTGTCCGTTATGCTTGCCGTTATCAACCCTTGCCCCATGCGTTCCGCTAAGGAAGATAGAAGCCATAAAGTTCCTGTTGCCAGCAATACGCCAAAAAGCCCGCCCTTTAAGCCGTGCGACATGTAGCGGATATCAAACGCCCGCGAGATGGTGCTGTCATCTGCTCCCATCAAATGCATGATTTCAATGCTTTCGTGGTGGGTGGCAAGGCCGGTTCGGCAGCCGAAAATCACGATAGCAATTGTCGACAGTAATACCATCGCGACAACACCCCCGAGCAAGGACTGAACAACTGCTGCGAGATCCAAAATCTGTACCATCCACGCCTGATGGTCATCCAGTTGCGAGCCGGGCGCCGTAGCTTTCAGGCGTTCCGAAAGGGCCTCAGTGTTAACCACCGCCTCCGCTTCAAGCCGCACTTCAATCAGCGTGGGTATTGGTAGGCTGGTATTGGCTGTCATGTCGCCAAGCCAGGGTGATAACAGCTCCAGAATTTCTGCGTCCGCAAGCACGGTCGCGCTTTCAATGCCGGGTGTCGCGCGCAGGAGCCGAAGGGCGGCATCTGTTTGCGCGGCGCGCTCGGTGCTGTCTTGTACTGCGATTTGAACCGAGAAATTGGACGTCAGGCCCTCCGACCAGCGGTCGAGCCCGGCCCCGATCGCAAGGGCACTTACCAACGACAGCGTGCAAAGGAATAGCATCACGCCTATCACCCAAGGCAGCAAGCCTTCCCGTGTGTTCTTATCCGGTAAAAACTGTAATGTGCGGCCCCACATGGTCAGGCTCCCGGATCAATTGGGCTTCCGCCCGGCTCACGCGTGATCTGACCCTTTTCCAGGCGAAGGATTGGCGCGCCGACCGACTTAACCAGCCCTTCATCGTGGGTTGCAACTACCGTAGTGGTGCCTTCTTTGTTGAGGGCCACAAACAGATGCATCAAGCGTTTAGACATTTCAGCGTCAACATTACCGGTTGGCTCATCTGCCACAAGTAAGTCCGGTTTGTTGATGATTGCGCGGGCGATGGCAACGCGCTGTTTCTCGCCGCCGGAGAGCGTTGCAGGCCGTGCGTGCATGCGGTCCTCGAGGCCAACCCAGCAGAGCAATTCCTCCACATGGTCAGAAACCTGCGCTTTTTTTGCGCCTTGTAAGCGGAGTGGCAGAGCCACGTTCTCAAACGCAGTCAAATGTTCCAGCAATCTGAAATCCTGAAACACCACACCGATGCGCCGACGGATGCGCGGCAACGCTTCTCTTTCCAGCGTCGCGAGGTCTTTTCCGAAAAAGTTCACGAGCCCGCGTGAGGGTCTATGCGCGAGATACAACAGCTTAAGAAGGGTAGTTTTCCCGGCACCAGACGGCCCAACCAGAAAATGAAAACTGCGGCGTTCCAATGAAAAGCTAACATCGGTTAGAATTTCACTGCCCATTCCGTAGCGCATACCAACATTTTCAAAAGTGATCATAGCGGCCCTTTATTAACTCTGTGCGCAGAATTGCATATGCCGCATTAGGCGTCCAGTATCCTATGCCTTAGAATTGTGCTGATTCTCTCATTGGTAAATCTGGTGCTTGTCACGGTGTGGTACAATCATATACTGTTAGCAACACTATGGCGTTATTGACTAAATGCGCTATTTTTTAAATTAGACAGGCGTTTAGGCACTTTTATGATCCTGGTTTGTCCCTCGTGTGACGCAAAATTCAAGATACCTGACGGTGCAATTCCTGCCGAAGGCCGTACTGTGCGCTGTGCAAAGTGTAAAAACAGTTGGCACGCAGCATCCGGTGATATTATGCGTAAACAGCGGCCCGTTGTGGCCGCACCGCCACCACCGCCAAGGCCACCTGCACATCGCGCCACCGGTTTCGATGGCCCGATAGATGCACAGGTCGCAGCCGATACAGCTGCTTTACGGCAATCAGTAACCGGGCCAATGGCTGCTGCAGGGCCTGCTGCTAGTAAAGATACGCTCTTTGATGAAGATGAAGGCCTGAATAGCGGCGCTTCTCCCAATGAAGCGTTGCGCGGTGGATTTGACGGCAGCGAAGAGCCGAGTGGCGATCTTGGCATCGGCGCTGCGTTTGACGATTTTGCTCCTGATAGTGAAACCGTGGACGAGGGTGACGATGACGACCGCTATGAAGGGGACTATGATGAAGATGATTTCCTGGCTGCGCGCCGGGCGGATCAGCGTAGGCAAGGCGAACGGGCTGCGCAGGGACGCAAGCGTAAGCTGATTGCATTTGGATGGTTTTCGTTAGTAGTTTTCGTTTTGGCCGCTATTTATTTCGCGATTTTCCCAACGGCCTTTATGAAAGAAAATATGAAGGGCACCGTTAATTTCATGTCGGCTTTCGGCGAAAGTATGTCTTCCAAGGGACGGTTTAAGCCGGAGCCAGGCGAGGTCCTTACTAAATCCTTTGCCGAGGCTGAACCGTACTTTCGTGTATTTTTGGTGAGCAGCAGCTTTGAGGAGCGCGGGGGCGTTCAAGGTCTTGTACTTAAAGGCTACGTCGAAAACGCAAGCCCAAAATACAGCCGTAGTGGGCGCGTGCCGCAAGTGCAAGCCATAGCAGTAAATCGAGCCGGGCGAGAGGTGGACAGCTGGTTGTTTAGTGCGCCTGCGAAAATACTACGGTGGGGCCGCAAAAGTCAGTTTGAAGAATTCCGGACACCTGCCCCAGTTGGTGCTGTGGAAGTGAAGCTTGCAATCTATGAAGATGTAAACCCCGCGTAGCGGCCTTTATTTCTAATTACCCGGGAAACTCATCGTCAATTACGCGAGTCCAGCAATTTTCGCAGCCAAATTCGTGGCTTTAGGTATGTTTATTATGAAAGTACGTAATATTGTTCTGCATCCGCGAGAACAACTGACGTCTAAGTGGTGTATTTTAACCTTTTAGTCGGTTTTCTTCCTTCAATCAATCTCATCCATTGACATTTCCGATTGTACGTTTCCTATAATAGTTAAAAATATACTTAATTTCGGCATTTTTGGAAAGTAGTGTCGTGGTTGGAATGATTTTTGCTTAGTTTTAGGAAAATTATACTGTGAAAGTTGACGAAACAGTCAATTTTTTCCAATCGTCTGGAAGGAACTTGGAGTGGCGCGGATATTAATTGTTGAAGATGAAGAGTCGGTCCGCGACTTTGTTAGTCGTGTGCTTACCATGCACGGCCACAGCATCTTAACCGCGTCAGACGGTGCCGAAGCCGTCGAGATGATGGATGATCATCACTTCGATTTGCTAATGAGCGATATTGCCATGCCGATGATGGATGGTATTTCCCTGGCACTAAAAGTTAGGGCTAGTCGGCCGCATGTGCCAATCCTCTTGATGACAGGCTTTGCCGATGAACGGCAACGGGCGCATAACTTATCCCTGCTTATTGAAGGCTTGATCACCAAACCCTTCAATATGGATCAGCTGTTGGAAGTTGTGAATAAAGCTCTTGCGAACAGCCGTTCAAGTTCGGTTTCGGTTCAGTCGTCTTCGAGCCAGGAAGGCACGCTATCCATGGATATGAGCGCCTCCAACGATTGACGCGCCCGAATAACGGCAAATTTTTCTTCTGATACCATCACTTCAGGCACTAGTGGACGACTGTTATAAGTCGATGCCATGACTGCGCCGTACGCACCGGCAGATTTAATTGCAACCAAATCCCCAGCCTTGTAGGTGCACGAAGGTCGTTGCTTGGCAAAAACATCCGTGCTTTCACAAATAGGGCCAACGAAATCAACGGGTGATAAGTCAGCGCCCGGCTGTTCTGTAACTGGTACAAACTCGTGGTAAGCATCATAAAGCGCAGGGCGCGCCAGATCATTCATCGCGGCGTCGATGATATAGAATGTGCGGCTGTCGCTGGTTTTCTCGTACAGCATCTCTGAGACCAGTATGCCTGCGTTGCCTGCGATCATCCGGCCCGGCTCCAGGATAATGCCGCAGCCCAAGTCCTTGAATACTTCCCGTACCACATCGCCGTACGCGCTTGGCAA
>NVTU01000025.1 GCA_002401685.1 Kordiimonadales bacterium | reverse complement strand
CGTTGAAAATTATGTAGGGGCCACGCCCGCTGCATGGAATGACCCAATTAAAGCGTCCGAGATGGCGCAGTCTCAGTATGCGCGCGGCGTCGATGTGATTTTCTCGGCCGCTGGCCCGTCAGGCCTAGGTGTTATTCAGGCAGCGAAAGACAGGAAGAAATTCGCGATCGGTGTCGATAGTAACCAAAACCATATCGCGCCGGGCACCGTGCTTACCAGCATGCTTAAGCGAGTTGATCTAGCCGTTCAAAAGGCTATGGACGATGCCAAAGCTGGAAACTGGAAGCCTGGCCTTACTGTGCTTGGCCTCAAAGAGGGCGGCGTCGATTTTGCTGTTGATGAGCATAATGAAGCGCTGATCACCGAAGATATGAAGGCAAAGCTAGAGCTCGCTCGTGCCAAAATCATATCTGGTGAAATTATTGTTGGTGATGTCGAAGGTGGGAATTCTGGCCACTAGGGCCAGCACAGTATCATGACAAAAGCTCTTGCCATTGAAACACGGGACCTTTCGAAACGCTTTGGAGAGGTCCGAGCGAACGACCGTATCAGCATGCAGATTGCGTCCGGCTCAGTGCACGGTATCGTCGGCGAAAACGGGGCTGGTAAATCAACTTTGCTGAAGATGCTGTTTGGCCTTTATACGCCGGACGACGGCGAGATATTGGTCGACGGTGAAAGTATAAAGTTTGCTGACCCGGCGGCGGCTATGGCCAAGGGTGTTGGCATGGTGCATCAGCATTTCATGCTTGTTGAACCTTTTACCGTTCTTGAGAATATTATCCTGGGCGCTGAAGGCAGCCGCAATCTGGATGAAGCTAAAGACGCAGCGCGTGTTGTGCTTCTGGAGCTCGAAAAGAAATTCGGGTTTAACCTGCCGCTTGATGAACCGGTTGAAAATTTGGCCGTAGGCGTACGTCAACGCGCCGAGATACTGAAGGCGCTTTATAAAGGTGCTGAAACCCTTATCCTCGACGAGCCGACAGCCGTATTAACACCGCAGGAATGTGACCAGCTTTTTGCGCTGGTCGAGCTTCTGAAAGGGCAGGGCAAAACGGTTTTGTTTGTGACCCACAAGCTGCATGAAATTATGGCCGTTACTGACGATGTGACGGTGATCCGTGCGGGCAAAGTTGTGGCCACGCGGAAAACAACAGAGACATCAGCGGAAGAGCTGGCCGAACTTATGGTTGGTGCCAAAGTCGTACGAGAAGTCGCGCGTGAAAAGCACAAAGAACATAAGTTACGTCTGGCTCTGAAATCAGTTAGTTGCACGAACGACCAGAAGCAAACGGCACTGAAGGCGATATCCCTTGAAGTGTATGACGGCGAGGTGCTCGGCATCGCAGGTGTGGCAGGAAACGGCCAAACCGAATTGCTCGAAGTAATAACCGGCTTGCGCGACGTGTCCGCAGGCAGCATCGAAATGTCGGATGTTATCGTGAATGCGCACGGTGTAAGCACAGACCCGATTTCGCTTAGGTGCATGGGCATGGCACACGTGGCTGAAGACAGGCTTAAAACCGGCGTCGTGGAGAGCATGTCAGCGCGTGACAATATCATGCTCGGCTATCAGCGCGAGCCAGATTTCAGCAAGCACGGGATCTTGAAACTCAAAGATATAGCCGCCAAGGCTGATGAATATTTCGAAAGCCAGGATGTACGGCCCCGTAACCCGAGCCTGCCGATTGGTTCCTTCTCGGGGGGCAATCAGCAGAAGATCGTTATTGCCCGCGAAATCGCCCGTAATCCGCAGTTGATGGTTATCGGCCAGCCGACACGCGGTGTAGATATCGGGGCTGTAACAAAAATTCATGACCAGATCACTGAGCTTAGAAATGCAGGCAAGGCGCTCCTTGTGGTGTCGGCAGACCTTGATGAGCTGCTCGCGATCTCTGATCGCATCGCAGTGATGTGCGAAGGTGAAGTTATCGGCGTGATGCCCGTTGAAGAAGCTGACGAGCGTACACTTGGGCTTATGATGGCGGGTCAGCGCTTAGACCAAACTGCTAACGCGGGGAGCGTATAATGGCGGCTGGCGTAAATAAGTTACCTTGGTGGGCAGAAAGCATTCTACTGCCTGTGCTGAACCTTCTGGCTGCTTTCCTTGTTTCCGGCCTCGTTATTTGGAGCCTTGGTGAAGATCCGTTTATGGCCCTGTCATTGCTGATTGAAGGCGCTTTTGGATTTGAAGAGGCTATCAGTTACACATTCTATTATTCCACCAATTTTATCTTCACTGGCCTCGCGGTATCGATGGCATTTCATGCCGGGCATTTCAATATCGGCGGCGAAGGGCAGGCTATGCTCGGCGGTCTTGGCTTAACGCTAGCTGTGTTTTTGTTTGGTGATTTTTCACCGCTGCTTTCCGTCTTTATGGCGATTATCGCGTCGGCTGCGTTTGGTGCGTTGTGGGCCTTCATTCCTGCTTACTTGCAAGCAAAACGCGGCAGCCATATTGTTATCACTACTATTATGTTTAATTTCATCGCCTCGGCTTTGCTGGCCTACCTTCTTGTTGGTCCTATGCAACGCCCAGGCGGCCAGATGCCTGAAAGTGCGGATTTCCCCGAAGGGTCTTCGCTTATGGGTATCCATGACGTTCTAAGCGTTGTTGGTATTCCTTTTGAAGAAGGGCCAATGAACCTGTCGCTGTTGATTGCGCTGGTATGCGCTGTTGGCGTTTGGTTCCTGTTGTGGCGCACGCGCTTTGGCTTTGAGTTGCGCACAGTAGGGCAAAATCCCAATGCAGCGCGTTTCGCTGGTGTGTCAGTGCCGCGTATGACGATTTATGCTCTGATGCTCTCGGGCGGCCTCGCTGGCATGATGGGGCTAAATGAGCTGATGGGCGAGCAGCACCGACTGATGGGTAATTTCACGCTGGGCTACGGGTTCGTTGGAATTGCAGTTGCCTTTATGGGGCGTAACCACCCGGTTGGCATTGTGCTGGCTGCGGTATTGTTTGGCGCCCTGTATCAAGGCGGGGCCGAGCTCGCATTCGAGATGCCGAATATTACACGTGATCTGATTGTGATGATCCAGGGCTTAGTGATCCTGTTCGCAGGTGCGATGGAGCATATGTTCCGAAAGCCCGTTACCAAGATTTTTGAACGGTTCAGTGCAGGGAGTGCCGCATAATGGAATTCCTCAATGAAATCGTTTTGCTTGCCGATTCTACCCTGCGTATTGCAACGCCGTTAATTTTGGCCGGGCTCGCGGGTCTTGTCGCTGAACGAGGCGGCGTGGTTGATATTGGGCTTGAGGGTAAAATGCTGGCCGCAGCCTTTGCCGCCGCGGCTGCTGCTGCAGTTACAGGCTCGCCGTGGATGGGGCTTTTTGCTGGCGTTGGGGCATCTGTTGCCCTCGCATTACTTCACGCCTATGTAGCGATCACACAGCGCGGCAATCAGATTGTATCTGGTATGGCGATTAATATCGCTGTGGCAGGTATGGCACCAACCTTGGCCAATTTTTGGTTCAAGAAGGGTGGCCAAACGCCGCTGCTTTCGGGTGACGCGCGTTTTGAATCGATGACGTGGCCTTTTGCCGAAGAGCTCGCAGATGTGCCATTTGTTGGTGCGGTCTACAGCGAGATTATCTCAGGCCATAATCTTATTACTTATATGGCTATTCTGCTGGTTCCGATCACTGCTTGGATGCTGTATAAAACACGGTTTGGGCTGCGGCTGCGGGCTGTAGGCGAAAACCCAGAAGCCGTAGATACTGCCGGAATATCAGTTGCCAGAATCCGGTATCAGGCAATGATTATTGCTGGTATACTTTGCGGACTTGCAGGCACGGTTCTTTCGACAGGGCTTGGCGCGGGTTTCATCCGCGATATGTCTGCGGGTAAAGGCTATCTGGCGCTTGCTGCGATGATTTTCGGGAAATGGAAACCTGTCCCAACGCTGCTAGCCTGTTTGTTGTTCGGTTTTGTGGATGCGCTTCAAGGGCGGCTTCAAGGTGTCGAGCTGCCGTTGATTGGCGAAATCCCAGTACAGTTTACAATTATGCTGCCCTATATATTGACCGTGGCCATTCTGGCTGGATTTGTTGGTAAAATTCAGGCGCCCCGCGCCAGCGGTATCCCGTATGAGAAGGATCACTAAAATGAGTGTTGAACAAACGCTTTTGATTGCAGCCGCTCGCACGGCGCATGACCAGGCCTACGCGCCTTATTCCAATTTTTCGGTAGGTGTCGCCCTGCTTGATGAAACAGGTACGGTACATTCTGGCTGCAACGTTGAAAACGCGGCCTATCCGCTAGGCCAATGTGCCGAAGCGACGGCTATTGGTAATATGGTGATGGCAGGCGGTACCAGTATCAAGCACCTTGTGGTTTTGGCTGAGGCCAATCCGCCGTGCACCCCGTGTGGGGGCTGCCGGCAGAAAATTCGTGAATTTACTACAGCAAAGGGCATTCCGGTGACCATTTGTGATCCGGACGGAAATATTGTGCTGGAACTAAACAGCGCCGCCCTGTTGCCCCATTCCTTTGGGCCAGAGAATTTAGAGAAAGCTTAGGTTATACCCGATGAGTAAGAGTGTTTTTATACCGCAAGAAGTGATCCGCCAAAAACGCGAGGGCGGAGTGGTTTCGTCTGAGAATCTGCAGCAGTTCGTTGCCGGCATCACCGATGGCAGCGTGACCGACGCGCAGATATCCGCCTTTGCGATGGCTGTATATTTCCAGAACATGGAGCCTGAAGAAGGCGCCTCCTTAACACTTGCCATGCGTGACAGTGGTGATGTTATTGATTGGAGCACATACGGCTTTGATAAAGACGCACCGATCACTGATAAACATTCGACAGGCGGCGTCGGCGATAAGGTAAGCCTGATGCTAGCGCCGATTGTGGCAGCGTGTGGCGGGTTCGTTCCGATGGTGTCCGGGCGAGGCCTCGGTCATACGGGCGGTACGCTGGATAAATTCGAAGCGATTGAGGGCTATGACCCCTATCCAAATATTGATCAGTTCGCTGCGAACGTTAAAGAAATTGGCTGTTCTATCATTGGTCAGACATCGCGGATCGCACCTGCGGATAAGCGGTTTTACGGTATACGCGATGTAACTGCGACAGTGGAAAGCGTGCCGCTTATAACAGCTTCGATCTTGTCTAAAAAATTGTCTGCGGGCCTAGGCTCACTGGTGATGGACGTGAAGTTTGGTAACGGTGCCTTTATGGATAGCTTTGGTAAAGCCCGGGTCCTTGCCGAAAATATTGTGCGGGTTGCAAAGGCTGCTGGCACGCCGACCACGGTACTGCTGACAGATATGAACCAGGTGTTGGGTTCAACCGCCGGGAACGCAGTTGAGGTGTTAGAGGCTGTAGAGTTTCTTACTAATTCATCGTCATCAGATGAGCGCCTGTTTCAGATTACACTCGATCTCGCTGCGCATATGGTTCTGCTTTCGGGGCTACAGCCTACCTATGAGGCCGCTCGCGAAAAAGCTGACCATGCGCTGGCGTCTGGCCGTGCGGCGGAAGTGTTTGGCCGGATGGTTGCTGCACAAGGCGGTCCTGCGGACTTTATGGAAAAACACGAGAGCTATTTGACGCTATCAACCAATGTTCAGCCTGTGTTGGCTGAAAAAGCAGGCTATGTTTCCAGCATGGATACTCGCGCTGTTGGCATGGCTGTAGTCGCGCTCGGCGGCGGCAGGACAGAGCCCGCTCAGATTGTTGACCATTCTGTTGGTTATACGGGTATCTGCCAGATCTGCGACAAAATTGAAGTCGGTCAGCCGCTGGCTATGGTGTATGCTGCGTCGGATGACGCTGCCTCGGCAGCAGCGGCGTCTTTTAAGGCCGCAGTCAATATCAGTGAAAATAAGCCTGCTGCGGCGAACGCAATAGCGGAAGTGATTGAAGGATAATCGATGGCACGTGCATTCATTCTGGTCCTTGATAGTTTTGGTATAGGCGCTGCGCCTGACGCAGAGAAGTTCGGCGATGTTGGCTCAAATACATTTGGCCATATTGCCGACTGGTGTGCTGAAGGGAATGTCGCTGGCGACCGCCCGAATGCAGGGCCACTTTCTATCCCCAATATGGCGCGCCTTGGTATGGGTAAAGCTGCAGAGCTTGCCGCAGGTAAGGTGCCTGCCGGGGTGGAAATTGACGGTGACATTACTGGCATGTACGCCGCTTGCGCTGAGCGCTCTTTCGGCAAAGATACGCCGTCCGGCCACTGGGAAATGGCGGGTGTGCCTGTACTATATGATTGGGGATATTTCCCTGGCAAATACCCTAGTTTCCCTGAGGAACTCCTAAACGAGCTGGCTGATCGTTGTAAGCTGAAAGGCTTCCTGGGCAACAAGGCTGCTTCCGGCACTGTGATTATTGAAGAGCTCGGTGAAGAGCATGTGGTGACCACCAAGCCAATTGTTTACACGTCCGCAGACAGTGTTTTCCAGATCGCTGCGCATGAGGACTATTTTGGCCTCGACCGGCTGTATGAAGTTTGTGAAGTGGCACGGGAACTGGTGGATAAATACGAGATTGGCCGCGTGATCGCACGTCCGTTTGTCGGCGAAGTAGGTACCTTTGCTCGTACTGGCAACCGCAGGGATTATTCGACGCCGCCGCCAAAGCCCACACTATTGGATAATTTGGCAGCCGAAGGGCGCGAGGTTATTTCCGTGGGGAAAATCGCAGATATTTTCGCCCATATGGGCCTGACGAAAAAAGTGAAGGCCAACGGCCTTGGTGCGCTGTTTGATACCACGCTTGAAATGCAGAAAACCGCGGCTGATGGATCACTTACTTTTGTGAATTTTGTGAATTTTGATGAGCAGTTTGGTCACCGCCGGAATGTGGCTGGATATGCCAATGCGCTTGAGTATTTTGATGGCCGTTTGCCAGAGTTCCTAAACGCTATGCAGTCGGATGATGTTGTGATTTTGACAGCTGACCACGGATGTGATCCGACTTGGCCGGGCAACGACCATACGCGTGAGCATATTCCTTTTGTCGCTTACGGCCCTAATTTGAAGCCGGGCAGTGGCGGCGTACGGGAAAGCTTTGCTGATATTGGCCAGTCGGTAGCAACGCACCTGAATAGCAAGGCCTTGGACTACGGGCTGAACGCATTTGAGAACAAATGACGCTGCGGAAGCGAACCGGGCGCTCATATATAGATAATCTACAATAAATAAATAATAAACCGAGGAGGATAGCATGCGGATTTTGGTGGGCCTTTTGGCCCTTGTACTTGTTGTGACAAGTCAGGCGTCAGCTTATGGCCCAACTGGGCACCGGATTATTGCGGAACTGGCAATGCGCCATATGACGCCAGAAGCGCAGGCCGCCGTTGAAGCTATCCTAGGTGATGAATTTATGGCTGAGGCAGCCACCTGGCCTGACGAAATGCGCTCTAACCCGAGCGAGTTTTTTCAGCGGGAAGCAAGCCCGTACCACTATATCAACCTGCCGGACGGGGTAAGTTACGAAGATAGCCAAAAGAACCCTGCTGGGGATGCTATTACAGCACTAGCCAAGTTTACGGCGATCCTCAAAGATGACGCAGCTTCCGCAGAGGAGAAGGCGTTAGCGCTTCGCTATATCATCCATCTCGTTGGCGATCTACATATGCCGCTTCATGCTGGCCGGTCTTCGGACCGCGGCGGAAACCGCATTGATGTTGTATGGTTTGAGGAACTAACTAACCTGCATACGGTTTGGGATGAGCGCCTGATACAGCATAAGCGTTTGTCGTTCACAGAATGGACCCGCTTTCTGGACCGTAAGATTAAGCCGGCCCACGTTGCTGAGTGGCAGACAGCCAAACCAACCGACTGGGTGGCCGAGCTTATCAGTATGCGTGGTGATATTTACGAGAATGGTCACGGCATCTTGTCATGGGACTATGTCTATAAATATACGCCAGTGATTAAAAGTCAGCTTTCTAAAGGCGGCGTTAGGCTTGCTGGCTATCTAAACGAGATATTTGCTAAATAGGCTTAGTCGCCCAATAACAGGTCCCGGCCAAACGCGGTCTGGGTGGGGAGGGTTGAGATGAAGTATGTACGTGCTTTGGCGGTGTCCGCTGCCGTTTTTGGGATGACGCCTTCAGTTTCGGCTGAGGCAAGCCCTTCAAGCAATGGGCTCATTGTAACGGAGCGCGCGGCCCTTCCTCCGCTTACTCGAACGCTTACGCGCATTGCCTTTGGGTCGTGCGCGGACGAAGAATTGCCGCAACCAATCTGGAAACATATCAGCGCGCAAAAGCCGGATTTGTTTCTTTTCACGGGTGATAATATTTACGCTGATTATCGCGGCGGCAAAAAAATATCAAACCATACGACGGAGATGATCGCTCGCTCATACCGCGACTTGGCGGGCCATCCGGATTTCACACAGTTTCGCAAGTCCGTCCCTATTATGGCGACATGGGACGATCATGATTACGGTAAGGATGATGCAGGCGCTGAGTTTCCGTTGAAGGAAGCATCAAAAGGTCTGATGTTTAAGTTCTTTGGGTGGCCGCATGATACAAGTGTTCAGTCTCGTGACGGGGTCTACCATAGCGCGATATTTGGTGCTGAAGGCCAGCGGTTACAGATAATCATGCTGGATACACGCTGGTTCCGATCTTCCCTTAAAAGAACAGATAAAAGAGGGGCAAAAGGCAAAGAGCGATTTGTGCCGGACAGAACAGCAAGCAAAACAATGTTAGGGGATGCGCAATGGGAATGGCTAGCAACAGAGCTCGCTAAACCTGCCGATCTACGTATCCTCGTTTCTTCCATTCAGGTCCTTGCTGAAGGGCACGGATGGGAGGCGTGGCGTACCTTGCCGCTTGAGCGAGAACGGTTGCTCAAATTGCTCGATTCGCAAAGCGTCGAAAATCTGATTTTGATGTCAGGGGACCGGCATGTCGGCGGCTTTTATCAGCTCGAACGCGAGGGTAGGCCTGCGTTACGCGAGGTGACATCCAGTTCAATTAACAAATCCTATTTCAACGGTAAGGTCCCTGAAACCGGGCCTCACCAAATCGGGGAACTCTACGGCCCTGAGAATTTCGGGCTTCTTGAGATCGATTGGCAGGCGAAACAAGTGCTGATGTCACTAAAAGACGTCGCAGGCGACACGGTAATGAGGCAAACTGTGCCTTTTTCGACACTGTTGAGACTTGATAGTTAGTTCAGCTTTTCTGTGGGTTCACGCAATCTTGACACTTCCGTCAGAAAGCTGAAAAACTCCCCCCAGAAGATTTTCATGTGTGGGACGAGCTGTCAGGTAAACCCGCCCAGATTTTCCGGGTCGTTTTTTTTTGGCAGCGTGCGTTGTGATTGAAGTCTTTTGGAGATTGAACATTAATTTGTTTTGAATGCCGGGAGGGTGTTTATGCTGTTTTCCTCGTGGTGTTCTGTACTCAATGGAGCTTAGGGAATGAAACGCCTATTTAAGACTGCTCTTTGTAGCAGCGTTGCACTTGCCGCTATTGCCGCAAGTGTTCCTGCCATATCGCAGGAAATTACGTCAGGAGTTCGGGGAACTGTTACTTCTCCTACAGGAGCGGCAGTAGCTGGCGCTTCAGTAACAATTAGCGATAGCCGTACTGGTTTTTCGAAAACTGCTACAACCAACGCTAACGGTATCTTTAACTTTCGCGGACTAACAGTCGGCGGGCCGTACACCGTTCGTGTTACGTCTGATGAATTCCAAAATCAGGCAGTGACCGAAATTTTCACCACGCTTGGTGGAACGCAGGCGCTTGCTATTAATTTGCAAGCTTCGACTAACAATATCGAAGAAATTACAATTGTAGCGTCGCGCGCGGTTGCTGCGAAAGTTGCTATTGGTCCAAGTTCGACATTTGATCTGGCGACAATTAATAGCCTACCTTCCATTAGTCGCCAAATCCGTGATGTTATCCGGATTGATCCACGCGTAAATATCGGCGCTGGTTCTGGTGGTGAAGGTTTTGGTATTTCTTGTGCTGGTGGTAGCCCACGGGCAAACTCTTTCACAATTGACGGTGTGCGCGCAAACGACCCATTTGGTTTGAACGCTTCAGGTAACTTGTCACGTAGCACGTTCCCAATTCCGTTTGATTCCGTTGCTGCAACATCGGTTGAGTTTTCACCGGTTAATGTTGAATACGGCGCGTTTACCGGTTGTAACATTAACGTTGTTACAAAATCAGGTACAAATGAGTTTCACGGCTCAGCGTTCTTCCTGTTCAACAGTGATGAGCTCAGCGGCTCGAAAATTGACGGTATTGACGTAACTGGCGGCGCTAGTTTCAAGCGGAAAAACTGGGGTGCTGATCTTGGTGGACCACTTGTTAAAGACAGACTGTTCTTCTATGGTTCATACGAAGAAACTGACACTGCAAGTGTTCAAGATGAAGGCCCAATCGGTGCGGGCTTCAATGATGAACGCGGTGTAACACTCGACGAAGCAAATCGTATCCGTGACATCTTGATCAACAGCTATGGTCGTGATCCTGGTACACTTGTTCGTACACTACCAAATACAAGCGTTCGCTACTTTGGTCGTCTAGATTGGTTTATTAATGACAATCACAAGGCAGAAGTTTCATACGCTCGCCTAGAAGAAAACCGTATTCTTGGTGATGACATTGCTACGGGTCGTGGTCAGTTCACATTCTCAGACAACTTCCAAAATCGTGGGTCGGTTTCTGATACATACCGTTTCCGCTTGCAGTCCGATTGGTCTGATAACTTTTCAACAGAGTTCCGTTATTCACGTAGTAACGTAGCTGATGATCAGGGCCCTCTCGGCGGCGGTGAAGCACAAGCAGAAAACTTCCCAAGAATTGCAATTGGCGCATCATTTGCCAACGAATTCTTTGGTCAGGACTTCGTTTCTGGACCGGGTCTTTTCCGTAGTGCGAACCGTTTGGATACAAAGACTACTCAGTATAAGTTCAAGGGCGACTACCAAGCTGGCGATCACCTGATCACAGCAGGGTATGAACTTGAAAAGCTTGACGTATTCAACCTGTTCATTATCAACGGTACTGGTACGATTTTCTTCAACAGTATTGATGATCTTGAAGCTGGTAACGCTCGCGAAATTCGTATCGGCGCTTCCTTCAGTGGTGACCCGAACGATGCTGCTGCGATCTTCAAGCGTAACATCCACACGCTTTACCTACAGGACAAATGGCAGGTTTCAGACAGCCTTGTTGTTACAGGCGGCCTTCGTTACGATTACTATAAATCAGACGATGCTCCGCTCCTTAACCCTGAATTCCAAAGCCGTTTTGGTTTCGCCAATACACAAGCGTTTGATGGCCTAAGTGCCCTTCAGCCGCGTATCGGTTTCGTTTGGAATATGCCTGAGCAAGATTACGGCGATACTACCATCACTGGTGGCTTTGCTACATTCTCTGGCGGTGACCCTACTGTTTGGTTTGCCAACGGCTTCCAAAACTTTGGTGGCGCGCTTGGTCTTGGTATCGCTTCTGTAAGCTGTGATGCTGCTGACCTTCAGGTTCTTGACGGCGGCTTTAGCGGTGTTCCTCAGTGTGTTGTCGGTGGTGCTCAAGCAGAAGCTCAGGCAAATCTTGGTTCTGTTGCTTTCACTGACCCAGACTTCAAGCTTCCTCGTATTAATCGCTTCAGCTTCGGTGTTGCTCACTATACAGCAGATACCGGTTCTGATTTCTTTGATGACTGGCAGATTAACTTCGATGTTATCTACGCTGACCTTGTGAACGCTGTAGATTTTGTTGATATTTCTCTGACAGAAACAGGTACTGCACCTGACGGCCGGCCACTCTTTAGCCAGCTTGATCTGCGTCAATCTGGTTTCGCTGACGGTTGTAGCCCAACTTTCATCGGTCTGCGTGAAGGCTTCAGTGGTACTACAGACGCTTGTTTCCGTTCCCCATCAAGTGGCGGTCAGGTCATCGGCCTAACCAATGCTATCAATGGTGGCGGTCATCAGACAAACGTTTCTATCCAGTTCCAGAAACGCTATGATCTATCCGAAACTGCTACACTAGATCTTCGTACCGGTTATGCTTTCTTCGATAGCATCATTGGTAACGCTGGCCAGTCATTCACTGCGGGTTCAAACTTTGAAGAGCGCGTAACGGATAACTTCAACGACGGCCCGCTTGGTCGCTCTGCGTTTGCTAACAAGCATAACCTGACATTCAGCTTGGCTTACCGGAACGAGTTCTGGGAAGGTTTGGCAACTCAGGTTTCTGGTTTCTTCCGTGTCCGTTCTGGAACACCGCTCTCGTTCGTGTTTGATGCTAATACATCACGCAATACGTTCGGCGATTCAGATGCTGAAGCTCGTAGCTTGCTTTACATCCCAACAGGCCTTGATGATCCAAATGCTGATCTAAGCGGCATCGACGGTGCTGCATTCTTGGCATTCATCGAAGAAAATGGTTTGGATGAGTTTGCTGGTGGTATCGCACCGCGCGGTACTTTCTATAACCCTTGGGCGGCAGATCTTGATCTACGCTTCTCGCAGGAACTTCCTGGTTTCATGGGTAATGGTGATGGCTTTACAGTGTTCGTCGATTTCGAGAACGTGTTTAACTTCATCGGTAGTGGCCTCGGCAAGAAAAGCCGCGCTATTTCGGGTGATGTGAACGAAGCTATTCCAGTAGCTGCAGCGTCTATTAACGACGACGGTGTCTACGTCTTCTCTAGCTTCGATGCTGGTAGCGTTGTGGCGTTTAGGCAAGACCTTGGTGATACACTGTGGCGTATCAACGTTGGCGTTCGCTACAAGTTCTAAAGCGACGATAACGGCTTAAAAATTATTTACGCCCAGGGTATCGCCCTGGGCGTAAATGTTTGAGACTAGAGTTAAGTCAGTAAATTATTTTGTGCCAGGGGGACCGTATGGCTACGAAAGGCGCGCCAGGAACAGGCCACAAAGCCAGTATCCGCGCAGAAAACAAAAGCAAGATCATGAAAGCCGCAGAAACTGTTTTTGCAGAAAAGGGCTTCAAGGGTGCTAGCGTTGGCCTGATTGCGGAGCGCGCAGGTGTCCCGAAACCAAACGTTTATTATTACTTCGGTGCCAAGGAAGACTTGTACCGAACAGTGATCGAAGATGTGTGCGAGATTTGGCTGCATGCAGCTGATAACTTTGACGCCACAGACGACCCTAAAGAAGCAATCTCGTCCTACGTTAAGTCCAAGATGGACCTGGCACGCGTGCGGCCTTACGGATCACGCCTATGGGCGATTGAGATGGCAAGCGGCGCACCGTTCTTGCAGGATTATCTGGCCGAAACTGTAAAACCTTGGTTAGAGAGCCGGGAAGAAATTTTGAACCGCTGGATTGAAGAAGGCAAGCTCGCGCCAGTTAACCCGCGGACGCTGTTTTTCATGATCTGGGGCACGACCCAGCATTATGCGGATTTTGAAGCACAGATTAGAGCTCTGAACGGCGGAGAAGCGCTTACGGACGCGCAGTTTGAAGAGGCCAAAACTAGGGTCAGCGACATGATCCTCAACAGCCTGAAGATAGAAACCTAAGCGCCAAACTTCGGCTCGGTTATCTGGGGTTTCATTCTATGTGAACGGCGAGAACAAGACCCCGCTCATTAAATCAAGTGGGCCTGCCTAAGCCGGCTTACTTGTTTAGCCAGTGCCGAAGGATCCTACTCGTACCGCAACGCTGTGATCGGCTTTGTACGGGCCACCTTGGATGCATGCTGCGCGATGGTTATCCATGCAATCAATAAGGCGAAAAGTCCTGCGACTAAAAAGAGCGTCGGGCTAAGGGTAATTCTATATTGGAAACTAGCGAGCCAGTCCGACATCACATACCAGGCAATGGGCCACGCGATCAGGTTCGCTGCCAGTACGGGCTTGGAGAACTGCCAAACCATCAAGGCCAATATGTCCCTCATCGTTGCACCGAGTACTTTGCGGATGCCGATTTCCTTGGTGCGTCGCTCCGCCACAAATGCGGCAAGCCCGTATAAGCCGAGCGCAGAAACAAGGATGGCAAAGGCCGCGAAAACACCGAACATTTGGCTAGTCGCCTCTTCGCCGTTGTAGAGAGCGTCAATATTATCCTGCAAGAATTCTGAGCGGAACGGTAAGTCCGGCGCGAATTTTTGCCACACATTTTCCGCATGTATCATCAGTGTTGGAAGGCTCTCAGTTGAAAAGCTGAGCGAAAGCTGTCGGTACCGAAATTCATCTACATAGTAGACGGACGGATCAACGACGTCGCGGGTAGAACCAATAATCAGATCGGGGATCACACCGACAATGGTTACGGTCACCACCTTTGATGTATCGGACGTATCGGCCAGCATTCTGAAAGGTTGTCCTATCGCGGCTTCGGCGCTTGCAAAGCCAAAACGCCTCACGGCGGTTTCGTTCAGAACTGCGCCGCCATCCCGGTAGTCGGCATTAAGTGGGCGGATACGGTCTGAACTCCGAGCCTCGTCGAGCAGTCTGCCCGCAATTGGGCTTACTTCATAGGTTTTGAAATAGTCGAAATCAATTGGCTGCATCGTCAGCACAACATTGTCGTCGCTAGAGGGCAGATTTGCCCGGGTCGCGCCGAATATTTCCTCTGACGGTGTTCGCAGGGATAAAGTCGCCGACGAAACATCTGCATGGTTGGCAAGCTCGCGTTTGAAGCTCTCTAACCGCCCGGCGAATACGGGCGCGTCCAGGCCCTTCACGATAAGCATGCCGTCGGTTTTGAAACCTGTATCAAGTGTTCGGCCGTAATCAGTTTGTTTATATACTGTGGCCGTCGCGATGATCAGGGCAATGGAGGATGCAAATTGGAGAACAACCAGTATATTGCGCACTTTTGAGGAACCTGCAGAAGACGACTGATTTGATTTAAGCACATCTGACGGTCGGAAGGATGAAAGCTGAAGCGCGGGGTACAGCCCGGTTAGCGTGCCAACAACAGCAGCAAAGCCAAGATACTGAAGGGCCGCCCAAGGGTTTTCGGCAAAACCCAGCGATATATTTGTATCAAGGAACGCGTTATAGGCTGGCAGCGTTATCTCCACAAAGGCCAGTGCCAGAATAACGCTGGTTAGGGCCAGGATGTTAGCCTCTCCAAGCAGTTGCAGCATGATCTGACCGCGCTTGGCCCCCAACACTTTTCGGACGCTGATCTCACGCGCACGCTGGGATATCCTGGCTGTAGACAGGTTGGTGAAATTGATAATCGCGATGGCCAAAATTACCAATGCAATCGCGGAGAAGGAGATAATGTTGGTTAGATTGCCACGTGGTTTCATTGCCCGCAGCGGTGCGCCGTAAAGGTGGATATCTTTGATTTTTACAAGCTGCCATTCCGCCATCAGATTGGCGCTGGCGAGTGTCATGCCAAACTCACGGATTTCAGGCGTTGCGTTCACATCAATGAACTTAGGAAAGCGTGCTTCTATTGCTGCGGCCGAGGCGTTCGGTGCTAGCTTGAAATAGACATACATATTTGTCGCCATCCAACGGCCCGAATAATTGGGGTTAAAAGCGAATTGGTTGTCATCCAGATAGATCGCCATATCCATTTTCATGTGGCTGTTGTCAGGCAGATTTCTGGCGACGGCCGAAACCGTAAACTCTTTCTCGACACCAAGCACAGTTACTGTAATTTCTTGTCCGATTGGATTTTCAGCGCCAAAATATTTGACGGCCATACGCTCGTTTAGGACAATTGAAGAAGGGTTGGAAAGCGCATTCTGTTTGTCGCCAGCGACCATGGCGTAGTCAAAAAACTCAAAATGATTTTTATCAGCGAACATCAATGTTTCGTAAAATAGTGTATCGCCACGCCGCACTAGGGCGGTTTCGTCATCAAACATAAAACGGGAAAGATTGCTAAGTTCTGGAAAGTTTTCCTCGATCCCAAATTTGAT
Source organism: Kordiimonadales bacterium (assembly GCA_002401685.1). Classification (GTDB taxonomy): domain Bacteria; phylum Pseudomonadota; class Alphaproteobacteria; order Sphingomonadales; family Kordiimonadaceae; genus Kordiimonas. The sequence goes on along the minus strand of NVTU01000025.1, from coordinate 23,596 downwards.
GTGGCCAGTGCCCTGGGAGGTGTGAACCGGGCTTCGGCCAGGTGGTGTAAACTTCGATTCAAGTCTGTAGATATTATCTGCATCCGAGATATGGCTATCAAACCCGGTCTCGTAGCGCACAAAAAGAAGGATCATGATGCAGGCGGCCAAACCAATGGCTAAGCCGAAAACATTAATGAAGGAAAATAGCTTGTGCCGTAAAATATTACGCACCGCTGACGTGAGGTAATTCTGAAACATCGAATTCTCCGGTCTATCATTGGATAATTGTTATATTTTTTTGCTATTATCCCGCACGCCAACAGCCTGCCATCTAGACGAAAAGGCGTCAATTGCCCCTAGGTCACGATCGAGTGAAAAAAAATCGCTATAATCGGGCACTTAAGAGACACAGGGTGGGAACAAGCACGAAGGACGATTGGCTAAGTGTAAGAACAGTCTGGATAAATTTCGGCGTAGATGCAGGGCATGCCGTGGGTTTATAGGGGTTTATTGGAGCTCGAACATTGGTTTAGTTACTGCCGAATTAACTCTAGTTTTTTATCTTCACCAGCAGTTCTGCGGCGGCCTTGGATTGCAGGGCTGGGTCCGCTAACGCTCCGTTCGGGCTGCGGATCGGGGTTAGGTAACCGCTTAGGTAACTGAAGTCTGCCCGCCCTTCCAGGCTGATAACAGCGAACCCCTTGGGGAAGTCGTAGCTGCAGTTTGCTAGGAATATTGGCCCGCTACCGGGCTCTGTTTCCACGCCCACCATCTGCAATATATAGGGCATTAAATCCATGTGGCTTCGAACGCGTGCCGGGTCGGCTTTGGCTTGCTCCGGAGCGATAATTACCATGGGTATTTTGACCTGCTCGTCCGTTAGCCTGCTGGCGTGGCCGATACGCCCTGTATCAAGGAATTCCTCGCCGTGGTCGGATGTGATGATGACGACGGTATTCCCCAACTGACCGTTTTTCTCCAGCGCACGTTTCAATTTCCCAATTTCTTCATCGAAGGATCGAATGGAGGCCAGATACTTTGTATGGCCGTCTATGGCATCGTCACCGAAGGCCGTGTCGTAGGGGTAATGGGTACCAAAATAGTAGGCGAGATGGAAAAACGGCTGGTTGCTATTAACAGCTGCCTTTAAAATTTTCAGGGTCTGGTTTGTGACAGCCTGGTCGCTTGCACGGGCACCGTTTTCCTCAAGGGCGATATACCGCTCGGTAGTTTTGGGAAAGAGGAAACTGGCAACATCATACAGGTCAAGCGGGTTGGCTTCTGCTGTTGTTATCGTGTACCCGTTGGCTTCAAAATCACGCAGCATGCCTACTGTATTCTTAGATCGGCGCGCTTGGCCGAAGCCTGTTGGTAATTTGCCGGTAAACATAGAATAGAAGCTGAAGTGCGTGCAGTTGGAGGTGCTGTATGCATCGAGCGACAAACTACCGCTTTGCGCCCATGCCATCAGGTTCGGCGCAAGTGTTCGGTCCGCTCGCAGTTCCTTCACACGCAGGCTATCGGTCACCACCAGCACTATATTTGGCGCGCCTTTGGAAAAGGTCGCGCGCGCGGCAGGGTCGGGTAGTTTCCTTGGAATTTCTGTACGGTTCGCAAATGGGTTCTCTGCGCGTTCATTGAGCACCAAGCCAAGAATTTTACCGGACCTGTAGGGGTGAAGAGCCGTGAACAACGGCAGTTTTCTGCGCACATCCTCAACTTCGGCAGCACCCACAAAAAATAGCAGTCCGTATAGGCCCTGAACAGCGATCCCGAGCGCAAGTGTTGAGGCCAGTAAGATACGTCCCTGCAGCACGAAAAACGGCTTTTTCAGCCGCTGCGCGCCGATTAGTGCGACGGCAAAAACGAAGAATGTAACGGCTGCTAGACTGTAGCCAGACACGCCTATTTGGCTAGTGAAACCGCTTTGTTGCATCAGCGATAATATGAACAGGTTAAAATGTAGCCCGGTGGTTTGCTGGATGACAATCTCTGTGATCAGATACAGTGCTGTCACCGCAAACAGGGCAACGCCGAGGCGTGCGTGCAGCCTGTCAGCCACCAGTCGCACTAGCAAATATGCGGTTAACAGGAATAGGCCGTGCAGCCACGGCAGCAGCCCGGCAACTGACCACTCAGCCGCTTTGTAACTTGCTACAATAACAAGGAAGATAAGGGTTATGAGCTCAAAAAAACTATGTTGGCGGCTGGTTTGTTTCACAAAATCTTCCGTAAAAGCTTATTCAACCCATATGGTTGCAAAGAAACGTCGCAATATCCAGTGTTGCTTTTTCCGCCTCCGGTAAGCCGGGCGTGGCGTGCCAAACATGCCACATGCCGTCAAACACTTCGAATTCAACATCTACGCCGCAAAGTCGGGCCTGTTTGGCTGTTCGGATAGCGTCTGATAGCAGGATGTCGCGTGTGCCGACTTGGATGATCATCGGCGGTAAGCCCGTTAGGTCCGCCTTATGCGCATTCACTTCTGGCGCGGTGATGCCCAAATTACCGGCGTACCCCGCGGCTGCAGGCGCAAGGCCGGAAACGCTCAGTATTGGGTCCAACGCAGCAACGGTCTCATAACTGTCGCCGTCCATCGCCATGTTGACCCAGGGGCAGTTGAGGCCGAGTGCTGCAGGTAAGGGCAGGGAGGTATGATCTCTTAGTTCAAGCGCTGTCATTAGCGCGAGCCCGCCGCCGGCGCTATCGCCGAACATAGCAATGTCAGAGGCGTTATAGCCTTGGCCAAGCAGGGCGCCGTATACGGCAACTGCATCATCGCGCCCAGCTGGGTGCGGGAACTCTGGCGCCAAGCGGTAGTCAACAGAGATAACTTCCAGGCCGCTGTGATGCGCCATCATTAGGGCAACTGTTGAGTTGGCTTCGGGAGACCCGAGCCAGTAGGCACCGCCATGCAGATAGAGCAGCTTTTGGGTTTTATTTTTTAGGGCCGCTGGCGTGAAAACCGTGCAGTTAACACCGCCGAGCTTTTCATTGCGGCGGGTAAAGTCAAAATCCAAATAGTTTGTAACGCTGCCCCACATGGCCTCAATGACCGGCCGGATTTGTTGCCTTACCGCCGGGTCATCGTAATTGGGGCGCGGCATGCTGCCTTCAAAAGACGCAATCATCATCTGCGCTTCTTCGCTGGCGTCAGCGGGCGCCTTCGGGAAGGTTTGCGGGGCAGGGTTCATGCCTGCCCGCGGTTTTACTAGTTCATCAAAATAGCATTGGAAGCTGGCGTTAACCACCAGTTCCCTCCACGCGCTCAAGGTCTTCAGGCAACAGCTTGCCACCCTTCCAGTATGCATAGCCTTTCACAAGCGCCAGCGGTGTCGCGATTGTAAGAGCAAGCCGCAAGTTCGCAACACCGTCGGCGTCGGCCAGCATATCGCTAAGGAAGCCAACAAACAGTGGGCCAAGGCCGAGGCCAATAAGGTTTAGAACAAAAAATAGCATCGCAGAAGACATCGCCCGCATACGCGGTTCTACAAGCCTGTGCACTATTGCAATTGAGGGAGCGAGATAGAGTGTGCCCATCACTGCAAAGAAGAAATACGCCACAAGGGCTGCGGTTGTGTTGTCTGTTTGGAAAGCAAAAATGCCGAGCGGAATGCCGAACACACCAATCAGGCCTGGGAACCACAGGTACCAGCTAGGGTTATTGGTTGCGTATTTATCCGTAAGATATCCGCCCATAAAGGCGCCGATCATGCCACCAACGCCAGCCGTAGGGCCCAGTACAAGGCCAACTTCACTAGCGGCCATGTCGTGATAGCGGATGAGCAAAGAAGGCATGAAATTACTGCTGCCATAACTTACAAAAGCTGACATAGCGCAGCCAAAGGCGACGTAGGGGAAACATTTCATGTTCTTCACAGCAGCAAGTGTTTCCCTAAAGGAAGGAGGTTTTTTAGAGGAGGTTTTTTCGAACACCCCGCGCTGTGGCTCAATAACCGTATAGCGCAGCACTAAGGCCAGCAGAACGCCGGGAATGCCGACAATCATAAATGTGGCACGCCAGCCGTATATATCGACAAGAAAACCGCCCAGAATAAAGCCGACAGTGACGCCCAAATATAAGCCCGCTGTATAAATGGCTAAGGCAGTAGCGCGTGATTTTTTGTCGAACATATCTGATATCATGGAGTGCGCGGGCGGGCTGCCACCAGCTTCACCAACCCCAACCCCAACGCGGGCCAATAGTAACTGAGAGTAGTTTTGCGCAAACCCTGAAAGGGCTGTCATTGCGCTCCACACAGTAAGGGAGGCTGCGATGATATTACGCCGGTTCATTCTGTCAGCGAAATAGGCAATAGGAATACCGACGCTGACATAGAACATCGCAAAAGCCAGACCCGTTAAAAGACCCAGCTGAGTATCGCTGAGCAACAACTCGTTCTTAATCGATTCCGACATGATCACCAAAATTTGGCGGTCGACAAAATTGAAGGTGTAGACCAGCGTTAGTACGGCCAGCGTATAGTTTCGCATTTTCTTCGACATGCCGGGCGTGTCGGCCCCTTGTTCTTCTTGCACTGGTGTTTTCCCTGAATCTGGCATCATCTCTCCCTAAGCCTAAAGAGGCTATCCGCGCAGTTTTTATTGTGCACGCCCTTCCCCGACGCGTTATAAAGGGTAGTGCCTTTAAGGCGGGTGGCAAGGGAAATCCGGGGGCAAAGCGCGGCAAATATCATCATCTACGCGTCGCATGCGCCAGAAAAGCTGCCGCCGTGACTAATCCTATGTATCCGTAGCGTCCGTAAGTGGTCTGATTCTATGGGGGCTGGCTGCGAGTTCCTAGATGATTAGTTGGTCATCAATGCCCTAAATGGTTTCGATGAAAACATACTGAGCAGCCGGTAATCATCATAGATATAACCCAGACAAGGCTGATGATAGCGGCAGTTGAATGCGAATATGGGCGTGCAGATAGGACGGGTCTTGGCATAAAAAAAGGGACCAGCACACAGCCAGTCCCTAATTTTCAACTTATTTAAAAGCTATTCGGCGTCGAGTTTGCCGAGCATCACTTCAACAGCTTTCTCAATCTGAAGGTCTTTCCCTTCGGCGCTCGATGCAGGGTCATTTTTCACTTTATATTCAGGCTCAATTTGGAAGTTTTCCAGATAGTTGCCCTCCATATCCAGCACGCCGACTTGCGGAATACCAATTGTGATATCGCCTGAGTGCATGGTCTCCCACCAGACGGCGGTCATAGTGCCAGGTACCGGCATGCCTACCATTTCTCCAATGCCAAGCGCACGGTAAGCAAAGGGGAATGCATGCGCATCCGAATAATTACCTTCACCGATGATCAGCATGGAGGGCTTGTACCATTGGTCAAGCGGGTCGCCTTCATAAACACGGCCCCGAACCTTCATTTTCAGGTACTGCTTACCGGCGAGCAACTTGGCAAGGTCGTTATGCAGCCAGCCCCCACCGTTCCACCGTGTATCAACAAGAATGGCTTCCTTGGTGAAGTTCTTGCCGAGGATGTTGGAATAAACCTGGCGGAAACTACGGTCATTCATAGCGCGCACATGCACATAGCCGAGCCGCCCTCCGGACAGTTCCTCAACAAGGGCCTCGCGGGATTTAACCCAACGCTCATACATCAGCTGGTTCTGCGCGCCGCCAGTTATTGGCTTCATAACTTCGTCGAAGCTTGTGCCGTCTTCCTTAGAAAACGTTAGCCGTACCCGTTCGCCAGCCCTGTGGTTGAGCAGTTGGTAGATGTTCTGGCTGCGGTCAAGCTTTACGCCGTCAATGGCCACAAGCGACATGCCTGCTTTAACGCTGCTGGATGCTTTTGCAAACGGGCTTTTATCAAGCACTTCGTCGATCTTAAGCGCGCCGGATGTATCCGTGTAATCAAACAGTAAACCAAGCGTTGCAGCCCGGTCACGGTTCGGTATGCGCGCACCGTAATAGGCGCCCGTGTGGGAAGCGTTCAGCTCGCCGAGCAACTCTTCCATCATGCGGGCGAAATCGCGGTTGTTGCCAATGTTTGGCAGCTTGGCCGCATACTCGGCTTTCATATCCGCCCAATCAACACCGTGCATATTGGGATTGTAGAATTTGTCTTTAACCTGCCGCCAGATATGCTCGAAGAAATAGTCCCGTTCAGCGCCCGCGTGCACTTCCATAGAGGCACGTAGACTAACGCCTTTACGTGAGGCGCTGGCACCATCGAGTTTATATTTGGCGAGGCTACCGTCCGCTAATATGAAAAGAGATTTTTCATCGTCAGCGAGTTCAAAGGCGGCGCCGCGTGCGCCCAATTTGGTAACAAGCTTGGTTTCGCCTTTGCGAAGGTCCTGCATCCACAGGTCATAGCCATTTTCAAAACGTGAGAGATAATAAAGTTTCTCACCATCTTTTGTCAGCACCGCGCTTGAAAGGTCACTGGCGTGAACGGTCAGGCGAACGGTGCGGTCAGCGATGCCGTCCCAGTCGATTTCGATTGGCTCGACTTTGTCCTTGTCGTCTTCTTTATCGCCGTCTTTTTTATCTGCTTCGGCGTCTTCAGCGTCGGCTTTACCGTCCGCTTTCTTGGCTTTGTCGGCCTCTTCCTTGGCTTTCTTTTCGTCTTTTTCTTTCTTCTTCTTTTTGTCTTCTTCGAGCTCTTTATTCAGCTCGTATTCTTCTTTGGACATTGAGAATTTATCAAAAGCATCCTGATTGAGGAAGGCTGCCAAAATATCAAATTCACGGCCCCAACTGCCGTGATCCCGCTGGCCATAACGGCTGGTATACCAAAGCACTGCGTTGCCGCCTGAATGCCAGCTCGGTCCGCCGTCCTGATAACCAGATAGGCTGATGTCGCGCGGCGGGGCAGAGCCATCCACCGGAACAATAGCGATATTGGTAATGAACAGTCTGCCGCGCGGGGCAAAATCGATCGTCAGCCATTTGCTGTCCGGAGACCAATCAAAGGTGATATCGCCGTCGGCGTAGCTGTAATTATTATCGGCAGGCAGCGGTGTGGTGACCTCGCCGCTTTCAATATCAATCACTTTAACGGCGTCACGGTTGGAAATGAACGCAACCTTCTTGCCGTCAGGCGAATACATTGGTTGGAAAGCTTCGTTGTCTGCTTCAAAGAGGATGGTCTCATCGATCACAGTGGCAGCGAAGAAATATTTCTCGTCGTCAGAGGCGATCTTGCTCTGCATGATCTTCCATTTGCCGTTGCGCTCTGAGGCATAAACAATGCTTTTGCCGTCGGGGGCAAAATCAACGGAGCGTTCTTGCTCAGCACTGTTGGTGATGCGTTTTGTTGTGTTGAACTCGCTTGAAGTCACAAATACTTCACCGCGCGCAACGAAAGCTACTTCCTTACCTTTTGGCGAAACGGAAAAGCCCCGGATGCGACGGGAGACATCAACGGTTTGAACGTCGCGGCCGTGGCCGTCAGTGTTGATGGTAATTTTTATTTTTTTCGGCTTGTTGCCGTCCTTTACCGTGTATAGCGAGCCGTGATGCAGATAGGCCATCAGGCCGCCTTTTGAGATTGAGAGGCTGCGCACCGGGTGCTTTTTATAGTTGGTAACAGCCTGTCTGCTGCCGGAGGAAAGTTCCATCCGCCACACATTGAAAGTGCTGTCTGCTTCTTCAGACGTATAGAAGACCTTATCGCCCTTGCCCCACACCGGGTTATGGTCGCCGCCTGCAAAATCTGTGAGCTGCGTATGCGCGCCGGTTTCTGCATCGTACATCCAGATATCACGCGCGAAGGCGGAGGTATCATGTTTGCGCAAGTCGCTTTCCAGCGCCTTTTCTTCGCGGTACAGCAATTTGCTGCCATCCTTGTTCCACTGGGCTTCCTGGGCTGGCGTTGTCAGCACCATCTCGGGTGTGCCGCCGTCCACGGAAACATTATACAGCTCCGGCAAGGAGCCGCGCGGGAATAGGCTTGAGGACGCTGCATCTGTGCGACTTGAGCCAAATGTCACCATCTTATTGTCGGGCGTGAAGGAGAACGGCGTATCGCCTGCATTATGGTACGTTAGCCGCGTTGCCGCACCGCCTGAAGACGGCATCACAAATACATCCATGCTGCCGTGCCGGTCGCTTCTAAAGGCGAGTAACTTGCCGTCGTTTGACCAGACAGGTGAACCTTCCCAAGCAGCGTTTACTGTAAGCGGAACAGCGGTTCCGCCTTTTGTCGGCACTTTGTAGATGTCGCCCTTATAGGCAAACGCGATGGTTTTGCCGTTGGGCGATATCGCCGCATACTGGAACCAATCGCTGTTGGCGTCGGCTGCTATGGCTGCATGGCTTGCGCCCATCAGTAAAGTGGCGGCAAGTGTGCATTTGATGATGTTTTTCATGTGCTCCCTCAATCTCTCGAAATTGGCCTTATCTGGCCTTTGCGAGGATCATAATCAATTTGGAGCGAACAGCTAGAAGATATGTATAAACGTTGGTTGCTATAGGGGGTTAAAAGTCACCGGGTGCAACCTGAAAACACGCCACCCCTTCTCGCCGCCACATGGCCACTACTTTGTCGCGGTCATCATAGACGGCGTCGGGCCAAGTAACGCAGGCACGCAGCCAGCTTTGCTTCAGTTCGTCATCGGGAACATTATTGCCGGTGGGCCGCATATGGATCAGCAGGGCGGGGTCAATGCCGTGCTGCTGAAGCCAAGCTATGGTCTCGGCTTTCACTGCGTCTGACCGGCCGGACCATATCTCAATCCGGTGCCCTGCGGCTTGTAGTGCTAATAGGCTATTGATGACGGGCGTATTAGGCCCATCATCAACGCATGCTTTAAAAAACGCACGCCATTGGCGTCCGCCATTTCTGACAAAATGCTTTCTGTGCTCAACTAGGGCAAGCGTACCGTCCAGATCAAACACATAAAACATTGTAGCGTCTCAGCCTTTAGTGCGCTGCCGCGTATGTGTCCACAGTGCGCCAAACACGGATCAGGTTGCCGGAAAGCATTTTCTTGATGTCGGCTTCGCTGTAGCCGCGCTTTAGGAAACCCTCGATCAGGGCAGGGTAAGAGGCCACATCTTTCAGGCCGACAGGGAGGCTGTCACCCACGCCGTCATAATCAGAACCAATACCCACATGGTCAACGCCAGCGATTTTCACCACGTGATCAAAATGATCAAGGACGTCGCTTAGGGTGGAGAATGGGTACGGGTTTGATTTGCCGTAGTCTTCGTCAAACGTTGCGCGAAGATCGCTTGAGGCCTCCAGGCCTTCAGCGGCAAGGTACTTTGTATAGGCTTCGTCCCGGTTCGGGCGGTATTTATTGGCTTCCTCTGTTACAAATGAAGAGCCGTAATTGATCATTATCACGCCGTCTTTTTCAGCCAGTGCTTTGATCATGTCGTCGTTCATGTTGCGTTCGAAACCGGGCGTGAATTTGCGTGCGGACGAGTGCGACGCAATCAACGGCACGGCGCTTACTTTCAGCGCATCCCAGAAGGCATCGTCAGATACATGGCTGATATCAACCATAATGCCGAGCTCGTTCATGCGGGTGACAACCTTTTCGCCAAACTCAGAGAGACCATCCCATTTGCGCTCTACGTCGTAGGAGCTATCTGAAATATGATTGGCTTTGGAATGGGTTAGCGTGATGTAGCGAATGCCGCGTTCAAAGAAATGGTCAAGGTTTGCGAGGTCACCAGATATCGGCGCGCCGTTTTCCATGCCGAGCGGCAATGCGATCTTGCCAGCTTTAAAGGCTGCTTCCAGCTCGTCCGGGTTACGGGCGATGACGAATTTATCAGGCGCTTCTGAAACCATGCGCTCAACAATGTCGATCATCTCGTCAGCATGTTTTTTGGATTTCGGCGTGCCATCATACTGGGCCGGAGTGTAGATTGACATGAAAGGCGCGTTCAGGCCGCCAGCTACTGCGCGTGGGTAGTCAAAATCACCGGTTTCTGTAGCGTGGGACACATCTTCCCAGCCGCTATTGAGGCGGTACGGTACATCTACATGGCTGTCGATAATGATGGTCTCAAGCGCAAGCTTTTCAGCTGTTGCTTTATGGTTGGCGTCGCGTGCGGCGCTTTCACCACACGCTGCAACGGCCAAAAGTGAAATACCTGCTAAAAGTACTTTCATTGGAAATCTCCCCCTCCGGAAATTAATACTAGGCACTAACCTAAAAAATGATTGCTATTGGGCTATCGCATAATGAAGGCGGCAGCAAGGCCAGACTTAGCATAAGAACTAGTTTGTGGCAGGCTGCAGGCGGCTACGACATTAAAGCCGTAGCCGTTCGGAATGTGATGAAGGATGCCACATAGGCCAGTACAAACAAATAGCCCAGCATGAACAGTGCCCATTTCCAGCCGCCAGTTTCGCGTTTGGTTACGGCGATGGTAGAGAAGCACATCGGTGCAAAAACATACCAAATCAGGAATGAAAGTGCCGTTGGCAGAGACCACGCCCCGTTGAGCATGCCGACCAGGCCAGCCTCAATTGCTTCTTCACTGCCTTGCAGCGAATAAACGGTACCGAGCGCCGCGATTGCCACTTCGCGTGCGGCCATGCCGGGCACAAGCGCAGCAGAGATTTCCCAATTAAAGCCGATAGGGGCAAAAATTACTTCAAGCCAGCCGCCGATGATGCCGATAAAGCTGTAGGCAACGTCTGGCCTGTCAGCGCCTTCTGGCGGATTGGGGTAGATCGAGAGCGCCCATAATACGATGGTCGAGATCAAAATGATGCCGCCAGCGCGCTTAAGGAAAATGCGTGCACGTTCAAAAAGGCCTGTGAATACAAAACGCAGGTTAGGCATCTGGTATTTAGGCAGTTCAATCATGAACGTATCAGAAGGGCCTTTGGCTATCGTGCGCTTCAGGACAGCGGCAACAATAAGAGCAAAAACAATGCCCAGCAAAAATAGGCTAAACAGGACCACGCCCTGCAGGCCAAATGGCCCCAGTACCGGTGTGTTTGGTATGAAGGCTGAAATGATCACCGTGTAAACGGGCAGTCGCGCTGAGCAGGTCATCAGCGGCGCGATCATGATGGTGGTCAGTCGGTCTTTGGTATTTGAGATCGAGCGCGCGGCCATAATGCCGGGAATTGCGCAGGCGAAACTTGATAGCAGCGGAATGAACGCGCGGCCGTTGAGCCCGACCATTGCCATGAACCGGTCCATAAGGAAGGCCGCCCTGGCCATGTAGCCGCTTGATTCTAATAGAAGAATAAATAGGAACAGGATGATGATTTGCGGCAAGAAGACGACTACAGCTCCGACACCGCCGAGAATGCCGTCGTTCAGGAAGCTGAGGAAGAGGCCTTCGCCCAAGACATTGCTGAAGAATGATTGCATAGCGCCAATGCCGCCTTCAATCAGATCCATTGGCGCTTCAGCCCAAGCAAAAACGGCTTGAAACATGATGAAGATCGAGGCGGCGAAAATGAAGAGCCCCAAAACAGGGTGCAGCAAAACATTGTCCAGCAGCCGGGTGGCTTTGTGGCCTACGCCTTCGCTAATGGTTACATCCTTGGCTATCTTGCGGGCGAAACGCTGGCGCACCTTCAAAGTGTCGCCGTAATCGGCTGAAGGCTTTGGGGTGCTGTTTAGCGCTGCAGCAACTTCGCTTTTAATCGCTTCAAGCCCGCGTTTACGAACAGCAACGGTTTCAATCACAGGCACGCCGAGCCGCTTGGAAAGCAGCTCTATATCGATTTTAATCTGCTCGCGTTCCGCCAGATCAATCATGTTTAGAGCGAGAACAATCGGGATGCCGAGGCTGCGAAGTTCGATCGCAAACCGCAGGTTTTGCTGCAGGTTTGTTGCGTCCACCACACATAATATTACGTTTGGTTTTTGCTCCGTATCGTGTGAGCCGGTTAAGACATCGTGTGTTACAGCTTCGTCAGGGCTGCGGGGCGTGAGGCTGTAGGAGCCGGGCAAGTCGATCAGTTCAATGTTGTCATTGCCGAGTAGGGCGCCTGACCGGCGTTCAATAGTAGCGCCGGGATAATTCGCAACCTTTTGCCGTAAGCCAGTGAGGGCATTAAAAAGCGCCGATTTTCCGCAATTCGGATTGCCGACAACGGCTACTGTTGCCGCGCTCATGCTAGTTGTACTTTGATAAGGTTAGCCTCTTTGCGGCGGAGTGCCACTGTCATTGTGCCGATACGCACCGCAATTGGATCTTTCCCAAACAGGCTCTGATGCAAGAGCTCTACTTTCAGGCCCTCAGCGAAACCGATTTCGCGCAAACGGTCGATCATGTCGGCGGTGACTTGGTCAGGTGCCGCGCCGAAGGCGTTTACCACGCCGCAAGCACCGGGCTTCAAGCCGCCAAGTGAGACAAGATCAATTTGCTTACTCATGAATATCGGTACCCTTTTTGCGAATGCTTCTTAACTTTAACTGGCTTCTAACACGGACAGCTAGAGCTCGCAAGCTGGGTAAACTCGAGTTGATGAGGTTTTTCGCCGCATCCCAGTCTTGATAGTTGGGACGCGTGGGTAGGGCTCAGTGAGAGCTCTACCCACAACAAAGCTAGTGTGGCGGAGCCAATCAAGCAGTTTGTCGCAAGGCTTCCCATGGGCCCTGAATGGCAAGTGTCATCCCTGGGCCTTTATGGATATTAGCGAAGAGGATTTTGCCGTTGGGTGAGAAACACGCGCCGGACCATTCGGACTGGGTATTGGCCGCAATGTAATAAATTTTCCCCTCAGGCGTTAGCCCCACAAGGCACTGGGTGTCAAGGCTGTTGTCTTCGCAGATAATCAAGTCTCCCCACTGGTTGAGGGTGATGTTATCGGGTTTCTCTAATATGCTTCTGACTTTGGCTTCATAAACCAGTTCAATGGTGCCGTTACCATGCCCTGGACCCGGGACGTATTTGAATATCTGCCCCATGCCCGCTGCCCCTCCAGTAGTGCAAGAGAAATAAATTCCGTCGTCGTGAACGGCTAGTCCTTCGCCTCGCACAAATATGGCAGCGCCTTTTTTCTGCGCTTGCAGGTGGACGGTGTTGTCTTCCGGATCAGGCTCGGCAACTGTGACCCAGGTGCATAGGTATTTTTCCCCCGACTGAAGCGGATGCTTTGTGGTGTGGTTGATTGCGCCGTCGACGAACTTCAGCGCTTGCAGGGTGCCGCCCTCGGCAAGATGGCCGGCTTTGGTTGGCAAGAAGCGGTAAAAACACCCGTAGCTGCTGTCTTCTGTTTGGTAGGCGATGCCGCTGGCAGGGTCGATGGCGACGGCTTCATGATTGAAGCGTCCCATTGCTTTAAGCGGCTGCGCCAGTTGGAGCGGCTTTAGCGGATCAACTTCGAAATTGTAGCCGTGCCGTTTGCCCATTTGCCAGCCTGATCCCCAGCCGGGGCTACCTGGTTCTTCGCTGCTAATCCAGGTTTGCCACGGTGTTTTTCCGCCGCTGCAGTTCCTGATGGTGCCGGTTAAACTAAGATGGTGGCGGGTTACTGCTAAGTTATCGTCCAGCCATATGGTTGTTGTACCGCCGCTTGATGTCGGATCATAGGCGAAGTCGGGCGCTGGCGAAGCTGGATCAAAGGGAAAATACAACGGCACCTCATGATTGCGGACCAAAATCAACGCACCATTTGGCCCTTCAAAGCAGCCCATGCCGTCGTGATAATCCGGGACGATGTACCCATCTGACATGGTTTCCTCAGCCTTTGAAATAACGGTATAGCGAAACCCCTTTGGTAAATCGCATAACCCGGCAGGGTCTTTCACTAGATTCAAGTCGGGCCTTTGAATGGGTTTTGAACATCCCGCTAGGTATAAGAGCGACCCGCCCAAAGTGAGGGTCGCGGTGGTTTTCGCGGCGCCTGATAAAAAGTTTCTGCGGTTCAATGATTTGCTCATTTGTTTTCCTTGTGCTGTCGGTATTTAGTTTTTAGATGCCAATCGGCGTTTTGGCCGTTCGGTGCGGATTTTATTCTTGTTCAGGTTTTTTGGTCTTTTGTTGCTCTGCGCGCCACAACAGCCAGCTGTAAACCACTGGAATTATCACTGCGGGCAAAAGAACCGCCGTGGCTATCAGGGGTAGGTGGCGGCTATGAAGCGCAAGGCTGGCCACAATCATCACCAAGCCGGCTACCATAAATAGCCTCCCTGCCAAACGGTGGGTTCGCTGCCATACCTCATCGCTGGAGAGGGTCCAGGGCGTACGGATGCCAATAAAAAAGGAAGACCGAAGTTTGCCAAGATAATTGCCGGTGACCAAAAACATCAGGCCGAGGCCGACTAAAATGGCACTGTCATCAAGTACTTCATAACCCATCGACATTGATATGAATGTTGCTTGCACGATCAGCAGCACGCAGGTCATGGAGAGCGCGATTGCGAGCAGGGCTTTTGTCGAGTTCTTCAGGTTTTGCTGCCGGGGCTCCAGTATTTTTAGGGAACTAAACAATGCCAAAAGAATAAACTGGAGGAAAGGTAAGGTCAGAAAGCTGATCCAAGCGCTGGTGCCGTTATCTATTTCCTCGCCGACAGTCCATTTGATCGGCAATTCTGTGCTCCCGTCCACATAAAATAATGTCACAATGCCAGCCAGTAATGTCAGTGCGGCGATGGCCCAGGCCCATTTAAGTTGTTTAATCATTTTCTTCTCCTCGTGAGAGCAACCCAACCACCGACGAAAGCAAGTCTTCAACGACGCTGGTATTGAGGCTGTAGGTAATTGTGGTGCCTGACCGGTTTGTCACGACAAGGCTTGCGGCTTTCAGCACATTGAAATGCCCCGAAAGGGTAGACTTCCCTACATCGAGTTTTTCTGCAATGTGCCCCGCCGTCATGTCCTGGGCTTTAAGCATTGACAATATTTGCCGTCTTACTGGCGATGAAATGGCGTTAAAGACATCTGACATGCGGAGCTTCTTTCGGTATTTCGCTAACTAACGAAATAGTGACGAAATATGCCAGTGTCAAGAGGGTGATGAAATTATGGAGGCATGCCGGATTGTGCTGTGCAGCTTCAAAACCCTAAAGCCCTTGCGGTTTGGGGCCTAAAGCAGGGATCCTAGTAGGACGGTATTTTGTCTAAATGCCCTCAGGCGGCTAAGACAAGAAGCAAGAAAGCAAGGCTCATTGTTGAGCCCTGCTATCCAAAAATTGTGGTTAAACCATAAGGTCTTAGGCGATTGTCGCGCCAAGTATCCAATGTGCTTTTTCGTGTACTGTTAAGCGATCCGTTAACAAGCCTGCGGTCACTTCGTCGCCGCCTTCTGAGGCGTTGCTGATCAGCGGTCGAATTCTACTTGCAATATAGCTGTGGGCGTCAGCAAGGGCTTTAACCATTACCTCTGCAGTGGCATTTTCGTCGCCGTCAGGGATGCCGCCAAGCTCTTGGTACGCTTTCAAGCTGGCCGGGGCTTTTTGGCCCAACATGCGAATGCGCTCTGCAATCTCGTCCACGGCGGTGGCCAATTCTGTATATTGCTCTTCCGTTAGCAGATGGATGCTTTGAAACAGCGGGCCCGTGACGTTCCAATGAACATTTTGGGTAAGCACATAAAGCTGCACGGTCTCAGCAAGAATAGGTTTCAGTGCTTCGGCGGTTTTGATCTGGTTTGGTGTGTAGGCCATGGTGTCAATCCTTTGCTTGTTTGCTGACACCAATATAGGGGACTTTTATAAATCTATCCAACAAGTTAAGTTGTATAGTTTGATTGGTAAAATCGATTACTATTAGAGCGCTATACAAATTTGAGCAGCAGTGCTCCTAATGCGATCAGGCTTATGGCGGCGAGTTTGTTTTTGCTGAAGGGTTCTTTGAGCCACAACACACCGATGATGGTGGCAAATATTATGCTGGTTTCCCTGAGCGCGGCAATCTCGCCGAGACTGCCGAGCGTATAAGCCGTGAGCGCCAGTGCGTAGCCGCCGTGGGCAAGAACTGCGGCAGGCAAGCCTAGTTTCCAAACCTTGAGTGAAGAGGTGACCATGCCCCAGCCACGTTGTTTGATACCAACAAGCAAGATAAGCGGAGATCCAGCAATGCCTGCCCAAATAATGTAAGTGAACGGGTTTTCTACCGACCGCACGGCAAGGCCATCCACTATAGTATAGCTGGCGATCATAGTGCCAGTCAGGAGGGCGAAAGGCAGGGCTTTGCCGTTGCGGTGGTCCTCCTTATTGCCAACTCGGGCCGTAACGAAAATACCGCAGACCAGAACCGCGATGGCGGAGAGCTTCCACAGCGTCATTCCTTCATTAAGGACCAAATAGGCAAAAATCCCAACAAGCAGAGGTCCTGTGCCGCGCGCAACAGGGTAGGCAAAAGTCAGCGCACCGCGATCTAACGTTGCAGCAAGCGCCAACTGGTAACCTAAATGAATAACAGCTGAAGCTGCAATCCAGCCCCAAAGCGCTACGTCGGGAAAGGGTACAAAAAGGACGAAAGGTACATAAAGCAGGCCGCCGTATGTTGTAAGGAAAACCATGATAGCTAATTTATCATCCGACTTTTTAACGGCAGCGTTCCACGAAGCGTGAAGCACCGCCGATGTCAGGATCAGGATGGTGGCGAGGCTTTCAGCTTCCATTGCGGCTTTCATTGCGGTTTTTGGGAGGCTAGAGGGCCATGCTGCCGTGTTAGCTTGCGGCGCACGCAGCCTCGACAAGGCTATCAGGGATAGGTTGCCAACTGGCTATCTTGGCGGCTTCTTTCTGGTAGCGCGACAAGAACACGCACGGTCCCAAAGCGATGAGGGGGCGAAGGGCTTCTGCGCCCAACTTATTTTTGAGCCTGTAGGTGATAACCGCACCTGTGACCGCACCCCATTTTTTCCAAAACGGTACGCCAGCCTGCGCCGTCCAAAGTAGTTGGTCCTGCTCATCCCCGGTGTTTGCCGCTGCCAACTCTGCGGCCTTTTCATCCAGTAGCGAGAAAAGGTTTCCAGTGCGTTCTGCCCAGTTGTTGTAAACGATCTGTGGCTCGACCCGGCGCTGGAAAGAATAATATTGCCCGACACCCTCATTCAGCATGATAAAGGCAAGCCTTTTTAGCGGCTGCTCAGCCTGCTCGAAGTTTTGCGCTATCGCCGCATATTGGCTACGAAAAGCCACGTGCCAAAGTTCGTGCCGCAAAAGAAACGGAAAAAAGTCAGGCGCGATCATCGGCAAGTTGACAAACAGGTATGTTTCGCCGTCCCGGGTAAAGCCGAAGGCATCATAAGGCGCCCCGCAGACGATGCGAATATTCAGCTCTGTTGGGGCTGCTGTTTCGTCGAGCAGTTCGGTGGCTTGCGCGGCGAGCGCGGGCAATTCAGCTTCGATTGCCGGTAGCGCTGCCGCGTAGGCCTGTAGCCTCTCCTTTTGCTCACTTATCTGCTCGAAGGATATGCCGCGGTGCGTAGGTAATGCCTCATCGATCAGCCGAATATGTTTGTGCGCCAGCAAACCGCTGCGCAGGGCTTCATCAGCAGGATTGTCGGCTAGGGCCAGGCACTGCGAAAGCAAAGAGGCGTCAAACTCGACGCCTCTGGCAGTGCTCGGCAATAAAACGATGAAAAGAAATACGCTGAGCAGGTGTTTCATATGGTCTCTTATTTCAGTTGTGAGCAGGCATCTTGAATACGACCGCACGCTTCCATTAGGGCTTCGGTCGATGTTGCGTAAGAAACCCGGAAGTGCGGGCTTAAGCCAAACGCTTCGCCTTGTACGGCGGCTACGCCGAAATCCTCAAGGATGTAGGTAACAAAATCCTCATCAGTTTTGATAACCTTGCCTTTAGGCGTGGTTTTGCCAATACAGCCCGCAACAGATGGGTATACATAAAAGGCACCCTCTGGTGTTGGGCATTCCAGGCCTTCGGCTTTACTGAGCATATCAACCACTAGTGTTTGGCGTTCGTGGAACGCGGCGGCGCGAACCGACAAAAAGTCCTGTGGGCCGTTCAGCGCTTCTACTGTTGCCGCTTGGCTGATGGAACACGGGTTTGATGTGCTCTGGGACTGTACTTTGGCCATGGCTTTGATCAACTTGGCGTCGCCGCCCGCATAACCAATGCGCCAACCTGTCATCGCGTAGGCTTTGGCAACGCCGTTCATAGTCAGCGTGCGGTGAGCAATTTCAGGCACAGCCTGCGCCATGGTTTTAAATTCGAAATCGCCGTAAACGATATGCTCGTAGATATCGTCAGCAAATACCCAAACATGCTCGTGACGCTTGAGGACTTCACCCAGCGCTTGGATCTCTGCTTCTGTGTACGCCGCGCCCGTTGGGTTAGACGGTGAGTTGAAGATCAACCATTTGGTTTTTGGTGTGATGGCGGCTTCGAGCGCCTCTGGCGTCATTTTAAAATCGGTCGCCATGGTAGCTTCGATAAACACCGGCGTCCCGCCCGCGAGCAGAACGATGTCCGGGTAGCTCACCCAGTAAGGCGTTGGGATCAACACTTCGTCGCCCGGATTAAGGGTTGCCACCATCGCGTTATAAATTGTGTGCTTTCCGCCCGAGTTAACGGTGATTTGGTTCGCATCAAACGTCAGGTCATTTTCGCGTTTGAATTTCGCGATAATGGCTTCCTTGCACGCTGGGGTGCCGTCAACCTTTGTATATTTGGTCTGGCCGTCCCAAATCGCCTTGATAGCGGCTTCTTTGATATTGTCTGGCGTGTCAAAATCTGGCTCACCAGCGCCGAGACCAATAACATCTTTGCCGGCTGCTTTCAGTTCAGCTGCCTTGGCTGTAACGGCCATTGTTGGGGAAGGTTTAATGCGGTCGAGAGTTGAGGAAAGAAAAGACATTTTTACGCGTCCTAATGTAAGGGAGGAAAGAATCGTCGCTACATTAGGCACTGCCTAATTTGCGCGCAATGCTTTGTTTGCGAAAAATGCAGTTTTTTGAACCTCTTAAGGCGCTCTTCAATAATCATCTGAAAATGAAAAAGTCTTCTGAAAGTGAAAGGCGGGGTCCATAAAATCAGCCTATTGGGCTATAGGAAACCGCCTTTTTAATCTAGAGATCCAGCACTAATCCTTTCTCAGCTGCACGCGGGGTAGAGCAACAGATTAAGGCTTGGCCTTCTGCTCGCTCAGCAATCGGCTCCTCTGCGTATTCAACGTTGCCGCTGACCACTTTTGTTATGCAGCTGCCGCAAACGCCGTCCCTACAGGAGAAGGCGGGCGATAGCCCTTGTGCTTCGGCCAATTCAAGCAGAGATCCATCTTCTGGCTTCCACAGCACTTCTTTACCGGATTTGGCAAAGGAAACCTTCACAGGCTCCGCGGACACGTCGGCCTTTGTTTTTGCTGGCGCGTCTGTTTTTGCGCTGCCAAATACTGTTGCAGGGCCAAAGCTTTCATAGTGAATACGCTCTTCATTAACGCCGATCCCTGTCAGCCCTTCATAAAGGGATTTCATAAACGGTGCAGGTCCGCACAAGTAAAAATCATAGTCATTGAAGCCCAGTGCGGCTTTCAACAGTGCCACATCCAAGCGGCCTTCACTGTCATGGTGTACGCCTTCAACGTCAGCTGCAGTGGGTTGCGAGTACCGGATGTGTGCAGAGAACCGATCACTGTCTTTTGCCAATTGCCTAACCGTATCGCCAAAGGCATGATCGTTACCGTTTCGAGCGCCGTGGAAAAAATGCACAGCGCGTGAGGTTTTGCCCGGTATTGCATCGCGAATAAGCTTGTTCGCCATAGCGATCATCGGCGTAATACCAACCCCTCCAGATAATAACACCACGGGGCGTTTGCTTTCTTCATCAAAGAAGAATTTTCCGCGCGGTGCCATGGCTTCAATGGTGGAGCCAACCTCAATATGGTCGTGCAGGAATTTGGAGGCCGTACCCTTTTCTTCGCGCTTAACCGACAACCGGTAGCCTTTGCCGTCACCAACATCAGAGATTGTGTAGGTGCGGGTAACTTGGCCGACTTCACCGGGGATGTTGAGTTTAATAGGCAGATACTGGCCTGCTTTTGGAATGCAAACGGCCTTGCCGTCTTCGGGAGCCAAATAAAACGACGTGATCGTATCGCTTTCTTTCCGCTTGTGCGCAACGGTGTAGGTGCGCCACATGTTGCGGTTTTTCTCGGCTTCAAGCGCAGCGAACGTAGCGTCCCACGATCCCAGTTTTGCAAGGTTTGGCGCGTAGCTGTTGAAAGTCCAGCGGAAGGGTAAGCTGTTCTCGACCCTGATCACTTTGCTGATACGGGCGCGGATCAGCCGCTCAGCGCCTTTGAAAGCCTTCAGTTGGTCGCCGTCCCAGATGATGTCCGCTGTCGCTGCGATATAGAGCATGTCGCCGGTTTCAAAATCAGGGATCAGGAACCCAACTTTGGGATTAAGCGCTACGTTACCGAGCGTATTATAGTGGTTGTTCCCTGTGAAATCGGGAAAAATAAATGTACTCGCGTCTTCAATGTGGATGAAACCGGGTTTGCCGCCACGGTGTGAAACATCTGCGCCGTGACGCGGGTCGTCTTGGTTGCCAGGGAAAGCCGAGGCGATGAAAAAGGCGTCCGCCTTGCTGAGGATGGCTTGCTCGGCAGTGCCAAGCAGTTCTGCGCGGTGGACCGGGCGCTCGATCTCAGGCGTTGAAATTGTATCCAGAACCTCGAAGTCTCGCGCTTGTATATATTTGGGGCAATTCCCGAAGGATTGATCGACAGTTATGTCAAAGCCCTGAGCGCCGACGTTTGATGCCGTACCGTTCATTCGGTTGCGTCTGCGTGAATGCAGTTCAATGCCGAGCAGGCCTAGAGGCGCACCGTCTTGCAAGTTATCATTCAGTGGATCAGCGAATAGCGGTTTGGACCCAGCTCGCAGCGTTTTGTTGTCGGGTGATGACAAGAAGCCCGGTTCGCCAACCAGCATGGATGCCCAGGGCTGGCCGCTACGGTCTAGTGAACCCACAAGTAGGTACGGCAAGGCACCGTAGAACTCGCGGTGTTGATCAGGCATATTGTCCCGAATGACCTTAGTCGCAAATCGGTGCATTTTTTCCCGCACCCCGTACCTGTCCTGAATGGCTAATTCGCCTTCGTGAAAAGGGGTGGATATTTCATTTGCTGAGACTTCATTCATTGTCGAAACCTTTTGGTTTAGAGGTTGCCCTGGCACAGGCTTACGTACCAGGGACACGGATAAGCTTACTCCATTAAGCAGCCAAGCCAACTGCAGTTTTTGGCATTGGAACGAAACCGTCTTGTGCTTCAATGCGCGCAAGCCATGCCTGTACGTTCGGGTAAAGGTTCAGCGGCACATCGCCTTCAGGGGCATGGGCTACATAGCTGTAGGCGGAGATGTCAGCGATTGTGATGCTGTCAGCTGCCAGGAACGCCTGCTTTCCGAGGTGTGCATCCATAACTGTAAGTACGGCTTCAGCGCGCTTCAGTGCGTCTGCATGATCAAGCCCTGCACCGAAAACATTCACCAAGCGTGCAGCCGCTGGGCCGCGGGCAATTTCACTTGATGATACCGTCAACCAGCGCTGAATGTTCGCCGCAGTTTCAGCGTCGTTAGGAAGCCAGCTTGCATCACCATATTTTTTAACAAGATACAGAATGATCGCATTGGAATCTGCAAGGACAAAACCGTTGTCGTCAATCGCAGGAATAACGCCAAAAGGGTTTATGTTAAGAAACGCTTCTTTTTTGTGCTCGCCGCCAGCCAGATCAACGTCGATGCCTTCGTAAGCAACGCCGAGAAGATTCAGCATTAATTCAACGCGGTGTGAATGGCCTGAAAGCGGGAAGCGGTAAAATTTAATCATTGGTAATCTCCGGAAAGGGTTTTGTTTTTTAAATACTGTCTCTGTCAGGCGCTTTCGTTTGCTGTTCAAACTTCGCCGCGCCTCTTGTGCTTCAGGATATAGGGGATTATAAGTTCATTGATAATTGTGTATTATATTGAATGATTATAAACGAAATGTTGATAATATGGATACGCTAGAGTGTATGCGGGTTTTCGCGGGTGTTGTTGAGGAGGGAAGCTTCTCGGGCGCTGCTAAAAAGCTTGGTATCTCGAACGCCTTAACCAGCAAATATATTGCCCAGCTGGAAGATAAGCTCGGTGCGCGTCTCTTTAACCGGACCACGCGCAGTGTCAGCCCGACGGAAATTGGCAGCGCCTATTATCCGCGCTGCCTTGATGTGTTGGAACGTGTTGATGACCTGGAAGGCACAGTGCAGGAGCATACAGGCAGTGCGCGCGGGCATTTGCGCATCGCAGGGCCGCGCGCTATATGCGAGGAAATGTTAACCGCCTGTGTTAGCGACTTCATCGAAAAATACGATCAGATAACCGTTGATCTGGTGCTCGATGAACGCAAGGTCGATATGATTGCAGAAGGATTTGACGTCGCCATTCGCGCTAGCGAGTTAAAAGACAGCAGCCTTATTGCCAAACGTGTGGCTGGGTTCCAACATATATTGTGCGCTACGCCTGAGTATGTAGAGAAATACGGCATGCCGCTTGAGCCAGACGATTTGCGCGGTCACTGCTGTATTGTGAACGCTGCTATTAGCCCGCTTAACCGCTGGCATTTTAATTGCGGCGGGTCTGCGATCCAGATCAACGTAAAACCGAAGGCGCGTATCAATTCAGTGCGTGCGATCCGCAAAATGACCCTTGATAGCCGAGGTATAGGACAGTGCCTGCTGCCCACTGTGGCCGAGGACATCAAGGAATGCCGCTTAGTTCGGGTGATGGAACGCCATGAGCGCGACCCGCTTAGTGTCTATATTCTGTACCCGCCCAGCCGCTACCTGGCCCCAAAAGTAAGAGCCTTCGTAGATCACACTACCGCATGGTTTAAAAAGGGGTAGGGGCCAATTACTGTCTCTCTCAGTTAATCAGAGACGTCACAAGCCATGAGAAATATGCGGGCGGACTAAATTTGGTATGACCCGCCACGCAGACACAGAAAGTGCGCAGCATGATACTTTCTCATGCTGCTATTGCTACTTAAGCTTCACCTGGAATATCTATTGAGTTTTTTTCCGGAACCGGGCAAAAAATCCTTCGCTGGGCTGTGAAGCGGGTGCTTCCAGTTCCTGCAGGCGCTTTGCGTATTCCGCTTTGGACATTCCGTACGCCGGAAAAATTTTCTGTTCTTGCATTAGATTGGCCTCTCGCTTGTCGATGCCAGCATTCGCTGGTCTGTTGTTATTGTTTTTGTATTGTTTTTGTATTGTTTTTTGTTTTATTGGTACACCACATGTGAGGATACTTCGTGTTTTTACAAGGTACGAATTAATCTGGCGTTAGTAACACGGTGAAGAGTGCCCTTAAAAAGGCGACAGGGCGAGCAGTGACCAACAGCTTGTTAGCTGTTGATTTTGCACATTAAATTAGAGTTTCTCTGAGGGTGGCACTGCAAAAGATCTACAGATTTAAAGTTTAGCAATTTTCTTTGGTCATTTTCTTGATGCCGTTGACGCGGCTATGCGCCAACAGGATTTACCAGTTTTCACACCAGGGCCGTAAGTCCAGCTCGTGGGTCCAAGCGCTGCGTTTCTGTTCGTGCAGCCAGACATAATTTTGAGCTATCGCTTCTGGTGATAAGATGGCATCTTTGGTGCGCAGGTCGTCGACTTGCGGCACGTTGTCACGAATGAAAACACTATCGATCGCTCCGTCGATCACAGTATGCACAACATGGATATTCTTGGGGCCCAGCTCGCGCG
>NVTU01000024.1 GCA_002401685.1 Kordiimonadales bacterium | reverse complement strand
GGTTCCTCGCCCTCAGCCACCTTTTCAGCAATTTCTGCAACAATTAGCCCGTCGCTCAATTCAAGGGCTGTTTCGACGCTCTCTGCAATTCTCTGTTGTAAATCATCTTTAATAACAAGGCGGTCTACCACTACATCAATGTTATGCTTAAACTTTTTATCGAGAGTAGGGGCATCTTCGATCAGGTAAAATTCACCGTCTACTTTCACTCGCTGGAAACCACGCTTCTGCAGATCAGCGAACTCCTTGCGGTATTCACCTTTGCGACCACGAGCGATAGGCGCTAACAGATAAAGGCGGGTGCCGTCGCCGAGCGCCATGATCTGGTCAACCATCTGGGTAACGGTTTGGCTTTCGATCGGCAAACCCGTTGCTGGAGAGTAGGGGATGCCAACGCGGGCCCACAAAAGCCGCATGTAGTCGTAAATCTCAGTTACTGTACCAACCGTAGAGCGCGGGTTTTTGCTGGTTGTTTTCTGTTCAATAGAAATTGCGGGTGACAAGCCTTCGATATGGTCCACATCGGGCTTTTGCATCAATTCCAGGAACTGGCGCGCATAAGCGCTTAGACTTTCCACATAGCGGCGCTGGCCCTCTGCGTAGATGGTATCAAAGGCAAGCGACGACTTGCCTGACCCAGAAAGACCCGTGATAACCACCAGCTTGTCGCGTGGGATATCTACATCAACTGATTTGAGGTTATGCTCTCTAGCGCCGCGTACAGAAATTTTCGTTAACATTAAGCCCTCGTATACTCGCAAAATTCAGACCATGAAATGGCCCTTGTGTCCCGCTCTGTCAAGCGCCATAACATAAGCTATTCGCACAGAACAAAAAAAGAACATAAAGCACACTACTGACAAAAATTGGCAGGAGAGATGATTTGAGCAAAGATATTAGAGATGGCGGCTGTTTGTGCGGCGCCGTGCGGTTCACGCTAGACCTTGCAGATCATCACACCGGCAACTGTCATTGTCGTGATTGTCAGAAAAACTCAGGCGCGCCCTTTATGACTTTTACCGATATCTTAGCAGAACAACTTACCTGGACCAAAGAGCTGCCAAAGTGCCTACAGACCAGCAAATTGGCCGAACGAATGTTTTGCGGCAAATGCGGTACGCCGCTTGTATGGCAAGGGCTTGATGAACGAGAACGCATCAGCATCAGCACATCAACACTGGATGACCCAAGCGGCATAGATGTGACATACGAACTGTATACGCAGTCACGTTGGCCAATGCTTCAGCCTATCCAGGGAACAACGCAGTATCTAAAGGGTAGCTCGGACGCCAGCACAGAATGATCGGAGCAGGTCTAGTTCGCAACAAACCCTTTATTCCGAAACCATTTTCTTTGCAGACGGTGTGTATGTCGCATCGAACCAAGTAACCCATTCCTTCTTGGCTGGGTCATATTGTTTGAAATGCTGACGTACCGTACCGCCGTCTTCTGGGGTCCATGTGCCATTGAAATCAAATGACTTTCCCGTGGCATAATAAACGATGGTACCTTCGAGAGCCATGGAGCCACCCTTCAACCCGCCCTGAATATCAATCTCGTAGGCGCCTGCTGAAAGCCACAGTTGCCGCCATTTCTTGGTGACAGGGTTATAGTGGTTGGTGCTCATGCCAGTGCTGCCACTAGCACCTTTCCGTTGTTCCAGAAGAGCGCAGCCGCTTTCAATTGATGTAATGCTGTTGGTTCCCGCAAACTTGCCGCCTTTTCGAACGGTGACATCCCATTCACCAAGCCAAAAGTCAAACGCCCGAAATCCCGAGTCTGTCAGGCAAACTGATTTCGGCG
The DNA here is from genome assembly GCA_002401685.1 of Kordiimonadales bacterium. Classification (GTDB taxonomy): domain Bacteria; phylum Pseudomonadota; class Alphaproteobacteria; order Sphingomonadales; family Kordiimonadaceae; genus Kordiimonas. The sequence continues at coordinate 37,743 of NVTU01000024.1, read as the reverse complement.
CTGGCTGTGTTTGTGCAACTGCTGCAGCGCTATATCCGGCTGAAAAGGGGGCGATTAGGGCTGCGATAGCGATTTTCCCAAGCATTCCAGTTCTCCTTACCCATACGGTATGGGCATTTAGGCATAGAAAAGCATGAATAGACAGGGCGTGCAGGTAAATAGAGCTGTTGCTGAGGACAAACGAACCCTGTATAGAACATATCGGGAATATTACGTTATTCTCAGGTTCCTTTTGCAGACGGCAATGTCTTGTTCTATGGTCGCGGCATGCGGGCTAAGTTTGGCTTGGCCGTGACACCAATAGTATCAATAAGGGGGCTTTCATGGCCGGTAGTATCAATAAAGTAATTTTAGTAGGCAATCTCGGCCGTGATCCAGAATCGCGTAGCATGAACGATGGGGCTTCTGTAGTGAACCTGTCTATCGCTACATCTGAGAGCTGGCGCGACAAATCAACTGGCGATCGCCGCGAGAAAACCGAATGGCACCGCGTTGTTATCTTTAATGATAACCTCGGAAAAGTTGCGATGAATTACCTGAAGAAAGGCTCGAAAGTATATCTTGAAGGCCAACTTCAGACCCGCAAGTGGACAGACCAGTCTGGTCAGGAAAAATACACGACGGAGATCGTATTGCAACGGTACCGCGGCGAACTGACGATGCTTGACGGTCGCGGCGAAGGCCAAGGCCAAGGCGGCGGCTTCGGAGATAGCAGCCAGTCAAACTACGGCGGTGGCGATAGCGGTGACGGTCAGTCATCAGGCGGCTTTGGCGGCAATCAGGGCGGCAACCAAGGCGGCGGCCAAAGCAGAAGCCAAGGTGCACCAATGGGCGGCGCAGCTGATCTGGACGACGAAATCCCGTTCTAAAGACCGGGAAGTAAGAATTTAGGATCAATCGACCTTTTATCTTTCGGAGAGCCTGTTCGCCTATGCGAGCGGGCTTTCTTTGTATTGGCAATTGGTGCCACTTTTTCGCGGCGCTCGGCAATCGGGTTCCGCTAAGGCCCCGCAAAAGCCCGTTGAGACGATCATTGGCACCACTCAAAGGGCTGCATGTTTGGAAAACGCTTCCAAAACGCTAGGATTCCGGAAAGTAACATAACAGCGAGAATCTTATGCCTAGTCCACGGTCAGTTTTTTTCACGATCCTTTCAATCACTGCCTTTTTCTGGGCGTCAGTTACATTTGGCGCCGAACCTTCACACGGTCATGAGCCCGCTGCACATGCAACGACATCCATGATGGGGAGCGAGCGCCTTCTGTTCTCGTCCGAGAAAACGGGTAATACACTTGCACTGCACAGCATGACACGCCACGGCGCCGACCCTCGATTACATGTCGCTTGGAAAGTCAGACGACGGGGCGAATATGAAGCGGCTGTCTCTCCAGACGGGACAAAGGTTGCCTTTACTACATATAGGTACGGCGGTTGGAAGATTGCCGTGGCCAATATTGATGGCAGCGATGTAAGGCGCGTAACGCAAGACCCGCAGTATGCATATGACCCACACTGGGCGCCAGACGGCAAAAGCCTTATTTACCGCCGGATTGTAAATAACGGCGCCGCCTACTTCCGGGGCAAGGGGGATATCTTCCGCATTAACCTTGATGGTTCAGGCAATGTAAATCTCAGCCAGAGCAGCGAGCAACATGACCGAAATCCGGCGTATTCCCCGGACGGCAGCGAAATCGTCTACGACAGTTTTGTTGGCGATGAGCTGAAAATATTCCTTATGCAGGCCGACGGCACTGGTCGACGCACTATCGGCGGTAAAGGCTACCTCCTTGCCCCCAGCTGGTCACCAGACGGTACGCGTATCGCGCATCTCCGTTCAGATTCTGATGGGTATGTTGATGTTTGGATTATGGATAAGGACGGCAAAAACGCCCATAACCTAACCAATGCCAAAGCTACCGGCTACAAACCCTTCAGCGACGATCTACAGCATTGGATGCTGGAGACAAGCTGGTCCCAGGACGGAAAAACCATTGCCTTTGTTGCAGACTATGCCGAGCTCGGCAATGCGGACATTTATACGGTGAGTACAGCGGGCGGGCCTGCGACGCGGTTGACCATCCATAAAGGCAATGACCTTCATCCGTATTGGTATATGTCGCCTAGATAACATCGTCGGCACTTGCAGCCCTCGGTGCCTCTCCTTATCTGTTAGATATAATAATAACAGGAGATACTATGGCGAGGATTGGATTGGCACTCGGCGGCGGGGCAGGCCTAGGCTGGGCCCATATTGGCGTTATGCGGGCGCTCGAACAAGAAGACATTGAAGTTGATGTAGTTGCTGGCACAAGCATTGGCGCCATTGTTGGGGCCTGCGTTGCCGGTGACATGCTTGACGAACTGGAAGACCTAGCCCGCGACGTAACCATGCGAGAGGTGCTTTCCCTGAGCCAGTTTGGTTTCACAAAAGGCAGCCTTATGGGGGCTGATAAGATCGAACGAAAACTGCGCGAATATTTCGGCACGCTCGGAATAGAGGACTTGCGCAAGCCTTTCGCCGCTGTTGCAGCTGATCTTTATAGCGGTGAGGCTATTGTGCTCGACGAAGGTGACGTGGTTACAGCCCTCCGAGCGTCCTCTGCGATTCCAGGTGTTCTGCCACCTGTGAGAACCAATCACCTATACTTGGTGGATGGTGGTATTGTTGACCCGGTGCCGGTACAGGTTGCCCGGGATTTGGGCGCAGACGTGATCATTGCCGTTGACCTGCAAGGGGATTATCCAGCGCGTGCCAAGCGGCTCGGTTTTGATCCGCTGATGAAGAAACCGAGCATGGCTGCGCTGAAGTCCGCGCGAGCAGGGTGGTCACTGGCACTGATGGCGTTAAGTCAGGCTAAATTGGCTGCTGATAAGCCGGATATAGTGATTACCCCGCGCATTGGTCATATCGATATGGCGAACTTCACCCAGGCAGAAGAGCTTATTGCGCTGGGGCACAACGCAGCACTTACAGTAATGCCTGATATTCTCCAACTATTTGAAACCGTTTAGGTTATCCGTCTACTACGGAATTCCGTAGCAGTTCATTATGTATTTTTTTCATGAGAGCGCCTTGACAGGGCGCTTTCACTGTATATATACAGTGATATGCACAGTATACACAGTGAGGCCGAATGAATATCGATTTTATCCTATCGCAAGCTGATAACAGCCCGATGTACCAGCAGGTGATGACCCGCATCAAAGAGCGTGTCTCGGTTGGTGATTGGCCTGCAGGTACCAGGTTGCCATCCATCAGGGAATTGGCTGTTGCACTGAAGGTAAGCGTGATCACGATCAAACGTGCTTACCAGGAACTGGAACATGACGGAACGATAGTTGTTCAGCACGGCAAAGGCTGTTTTGTAGCCGAGCCGCACGGCAACTACGTTGAAAAGCAAGACGAAGAGCTGGAACACCATCTGGTTCAGGCCATCAAGTTGGCCGACGCAATGAAAATAGGGCCGAAAGAGCTCGAGTTACGACTGCGAGAAATACGAGAAATAGGAGTGAAAAAACGCACATGACAAACTTGGCAATTGAGTGCTCTGGCGTAGGAAAAACCTACAAAGAGTTCACGTTAAAGGATATAAACTTAAGGCTCGAAAAAGGCCAGGTGATGGGCTTTATTGGCCCGAATGGCGCTGGGAAGTCCACCACCATTCGCATCCTTATGGGCCTGGTTTATCAGGACCGAGGTGAGGTTCGTGTGCTTGGCCACTGCATGCCAGATGCGCAAGCATTGGCGAAACGCGATATTGGGTATGTGTCTGAAGATATGAGGCTTTTCCCTAATGCCACGCTCGGTTGGCATATGGGGTTCATGCAGAAGATCTACCCAGCTTGGGATACCAAGTATGCTGAAGATCTGCTTCACCGCTTTGATTTGAAGGCTAGCCAGAAAATCAAAGGCATGTCGCACGGCCAGCGCGTTAAATCTACGCTGTTACTAGCCTTTGCACGCTTCCCAAAACTGTTGATACTTGATGAGCCGACGACAGGGCTGGACCCGGTGGCGCGCCAAGAAGTGTTGAGCGCTATGATGGAAGTCCTAGCGGATGAAGACCGGACGATCCTATTTTCGTCCCATAATACACAGGATATTGAGCATCTTTCGGACAGCATCACGTTCATTGATCGGGGCGAGGTAATTTCATCGAGCACAAAAGATGACTTCATGGACCGTTGGCGCCGCGTACGGGTCGAATTACCGCAAGGTATTGATTTGCCAAATGTTCCTGGGGTGAAACACATTCAGAGGAGTGGCAGCATTGCTGTTGTGACCACTGGTTTGTTCAACGGTACGACGACAGAGCTAATTGAAAGCGGTGGCGGTAAAATACTCGGCGTTGAGCCAATGACACTTGAAGAGATATTTGTAACCGACGTATCCGCCAGCCGCGGGAGGGCATTGACATGAATACCCAAATTATCAAACAGCTCATTCTTAAAGACTGGTATTTCCAGCGCTGGATGTTGTCGGCTTACATTTCCGGCTGCTTCATCACGCTGTTTGGCGTGATATGGGGACAGGATATAGTCCGTACTATCTCAGCCTCCTTGTTTGTTATGGCTGTAATGTCGCTGAGCATGTATTTAATCTTCACCACGGTGATAAACGAGCGCAAGCAGGGCAATTTGTCTTTTGTGATGAGCCTACCAATTACGGTTAAAGATTATACCATCGCAAAAATGGTAGCGAACGCCGCAGCCTTTGTTATCCCATGGTCCGTGCTCTTTACGATCGCCATCTATGCTATCGCCACGCTCGACTTTCTGGCTGCGGGTTGGGTACCTATTATCTCGATCACGTTGGTCTACATCCTGGTTTTTTACAGTGTAATGTTGACAGTATCGCTTGCATTTGAATCAGAAGGCTGGACCATTTTTGCAATGGTCGCATTTTTCATGACATTCACTTTTGCATTCATGTGGGTGAAGGGCCTGGACGGAATTGCCCCGTATATTCAGGGTGATAAGATCGTTTGGTCATCCGATGCATTGACCGTCTTAGCGGCAGAGCTTCTCTCAATCGTTGGAATGTTGGGCCTGACATTCTTCTTCCAGTCACGGAAAACCGATTTTCTATAAAGCCAAATAACTGGTATGCGGGGCGGGAACATCGCGCCCCGCTCCAAACCGAGCTGAGACTACTTCACAATCTCTCGGCTGATGACGATGCGCTGAATGTCAGAGGTACCTTCGTAAATTTGGCAAACACGCACATCGCGGTATATTTTCTCTACTGGATATTCAGATAGATAACCGTACCCGCCCAAAGTTTGTATGGCGTCTGAACACACTCGCTCTGCCATTTCACTGGCGAACAACTTGGCCATGCAGGCTTCTTTAAGACACGGCTCGCCGGCATCCTTTTTGGAAGCAGCGTTTAGCACCATGAGTTCTGCGGCTTCTAACTGCGTTGCCATATCAGCCAAACGGAAAGCAACGGCTTGGTGACCCATAATGGGTTTACCGAATGCAATACGCTCCTGTGCGTACTCGAGGGCATATTCGTATGCAGCGCGCGCCATACCGACCGACTGAGCCGCAATGCCGATACGCCCAGTTTCAAGATTTGAAAGCGCTACTTTATAGCCTGCGCCTTCGTCACCCAGCAGACAGTCAGTTGGAATATCCATATCTTCAAACACGATCTGGCAGGTATCCGATGATTTCTGGCCAAGCTTGTGCTCTGTACTTGCAACTCGGTACCCTGGCGTATCTGTAGGCACTAAGAAGGCTGAAATACCGCGCTTGCCGGCGTCTGGGTCTGTCACCGCGAAGATGATCGCCACGCCGCCCACAGTGCCAGAAGTGATAAATTGCTTTGTGCCGTTCAAGCGCCAGCCGCTATTGGTGCGCTCAGCCTTGGTTTTGAGCATGGAGGCATCAGAACCAGCTTGTGGTTCTGTCAGGCAGAAAGAGCCAATGATATCACCGCGCGCCATTGGTTTTAGATACTGTTCTTTTTGCGCATCGGTGCCGTTTTGAAGTACTGCGGCACACATTGGCGCATTATTAACGCTCATAAGCGTTGAAAGTCCGCCGTCCCCGCCTGCGATTTCCATAAGGGCAAGTGCGTAGGATACATAGTCCGTTTCAGCGCCGTCCCATTCGGCGGGCACTGTCATGCCCATGAGACCGAGTGCGCCCATTTCGCGCAGGGTTTCATTAGGGATTATGCCTGCTTTTTCCCAGGCTGCAGAATTTGGTTTAATGCGGTCCTGTGCAAACGAGCGGGCCATATCGCGCACCATGCGCTGTTCTTCACTGAGTAGCATGATGCGCTCCTTTGTTATGTGGGCCTTAAAAGCCCTAGTTGAGTTCGATTGCAACAGCAGTTGCTTCGCCGCCGCCGATGCACAAACTGGCAATGCCTTTGGTGAGGCCGCGTTTTTTAAGCGCGTTGATCAGCGTCACGCAAATGCGAGCACCAGAGGCCCCGATTGGGTGGCCAAGGGCACAAGCGCCGCCGTTTACGTTAACTTTAGAGTGGTCGAGACCAAGTTCCTGCATTGCTGCCATTGGCACTACTGCGAAAGCTTCGTTTACTTCGAATAGATCTACATCTTCTTTGGTCCAGCCCGCTTTGGCCATAACGTCTTTGATCGCAGTGACTGGTGCTGTTGTGAACCATTCAGGATCATGAGCAAATGCTGCATGCGCTTTCAGCGTGGCAAGTGGTGTTAGCCCGCGCTTTTTAGCTTCAGATGCTTTCATCATTACAAGCGCTGCAGCGCCGTCAGAAATTGAGCTGGCGTTCGCAGCAGTGATGGTGCCGTCTTTCTTGAATGCCGGGCGCAGCTTAGGAATTTTATCGAACCGTGCTTTTGGCGGCTGCTCATCCGTATCGACAATAATGTCGCCGCGGCGAGACTTAACGGTTACTGGGACAACTTCGCCTTCAAAGTCGCCGTTTTCTATTGCAGCTTGCGCGCGTTTGAGAGATTCGATTGCGTAAGCATCCTGTGCTTCGCGGCTAAACTGGTAATGTTCAGCGCACAGTTCAGCATAAACACCCATTGGCTCGCCGCCGTAGGCATCCGTCAGGCCGTCTAGCGCCATATGATCAAGAATTTGCGCGCTTCCGTACTTTGTTCCTGTACGGCCAGAGGGCATTAGGTGTGGTGCTTGGGTCATGCTTTCCATGCCGCCAGCCACGACAACAGCATTGGTGCCAGCAACCAGGCTGTCATGCGCATTCATCATCGCCTGCATGCCGGAACCACACATTTTATTGACTGTAACAGCGACCGTCGACTTTGAAATGCCGGCTTTAATGCTGGCTTGGCGGGCAGGGGCCTGACCTTGGCCTGCAGGAAGCACGCAACCCATTATTGTTTGATCGATTGCGTCGCCGTCGATACCAGCAGAGGCAAGCGCGCCTGAGATAGCAGTAGCGCCGAGATCAGTCGCTGTCACAGCGGCAAGATCACCGAGGAGGCCACCCATTGGGGTGCGGGCCATTCCAACAATTACAATAGGATCGTCTGACATAGTGCGGTCTCCTGATAGGTGCCGAGCTGGGGGCAACGGCAAATGGGCCAAAGGTTACTATTTGTCCCTTTTATATTTTGCGCACAATGTGCCGATTCCGCAGCGTTACGCAAGCGCAAAATAGAACATGAGGTGTATGGCAATGAATATTGGAGGATAACGCAAATTATGGAAAGCTGATGGAGGATTTAAAGACGTAATGTTCCAACGACACTTATTTGTGTGATCTGAGAGGCTTGCAGGTAAAAGTCTCCTTGTCTAAGGTACGAACCATCATCTGTATTGGGGGGAAGAACATGCCAAATATTTCTGCAGTTACTGCTGTAAAGGACGCATACACCGCGCTTTACAAGCATCCATCAGCTATCCTTAAAATCGTAGGCCCAATGATAATTTTGGTGGCCTTAATAGACTGGTTCACAGAGTCAAATGGTGGCAGCGCAAGTAGCATTGCTATGCTATTTGTAAGCATCTTTATTGCCTTTAGCTGGCACAGAGAGGTTCTGCTGGAAAACCCGATTTTGGTGTTATGGGCTACAAAGGAAAACAAAGACGGATCTGAAAATCTGCATAACCGGGCTTACGGCCAATTCATGTGGCGTAGCTTTGGCTTAGCGGGGACTCTAGTCGCTTGCGCGCTGATCATTGGTTTGCCGTTTTATCAATTTGCAAAAGACGAGACAGTACTGACTATTTTAGTAGTTGCTCTAATTTTGTTTGTCCTTATAGCACCGTGGTTTTTCCGGTCAGCTCTAATCTTCCCTGCCGTGGCAATCGGTAGTCCAGAGATAACACTTAGTAACGCATGGGCCTTATCTAAAGGGCAAGGGCTGCGGATCCTCGCGGGCTATATTTTGGCGGCCGTTCCAATGTTTTTGGTAATAATTCTGGTTGGGTTTCTATTATTGACCCCTGTAGTGGGTAGCGCAGCCTATTACATTGATCTGCTTTTTGGGGCTTTTGTTACGTGCGTATCAACCGCGATCTGGGCAGGTGTCAACTCCAGTATTTACCGACAATTGGGCCCTGAAATATCTGATTTTTTGAAATCCAATGAAACAAACATAACTGCTGCTGAAAAAGCAGTTCCCAACGAATCCTAATTACCTTGGCCGTTGGGAATTAGAAATATTATTCCGCCGCTCGTTTTGAAGCTTCGCCTTTTGCATCTGTGCGCGCGATCCATGCTGCACGGATCATGTCGCTGGTCATACGGCTGCCATCTGGTGTCCAGCCGGGCGGTGCAATCAAGAAGAGCACGCGGGCACGCCATGTTTTAGCCGTGGCGATATCTTTAAAGATGCCGACCCATTCATGAAATGCCACGCGCAACGGATTGAAGGTGCCAAGATCGGTTACCAAACCGTAGTTACATTTTTCTTCGTCTGTTTCCGGCACGAACGACCCAAACATACGGTCCCAGGCCATAAACACACCCGAATAGTTTGCGTCGAGATAGCGCGGGTTATTGGAATGATGGACCCGGTGATGGCTGGGCGTGTTGAATATATATTCGAACCAGCGCGGGCATTTGTTGATGGCCTCTGTATGGATCCAAAATTGATACACTAGGTTTATACCGTAGCAGAAAGCCACAATCGCGGGGTGGAGACCAAGAAAGAACAGCGGCAAGTAAAAAAGGAAACCTGGCGTTAGAAAGCCTGTCCAGGTCTGCCGAAGAGCCGTGGTAAGGTTATAATGCTGGCTAGAATGGTGGACAACGTGTGCCGCCCACATCCAGCGCATGCGGTGGCCGTATCGGTGGATCCAATAGTAAGCGAAATCCACAACAATGAACGCAACAACAAAGACCCAGGGATCTGTACCCAAATCAAATAGACGCGCGTCCCAAACGAGTAAGGAGATGCCGCCAAGTACAAAAACGCCCACAAGCCCTGCAACGCCACTGATCAGCCCCATGAACATTGAGGTGAGGGCGTCTTTGCCTTCAAAGTTGATACGTCCAGTTTTCCAACCATAAAAAATTTCGAGAAGCAAAAACACGATAAATAAGGGGACAGCAACCTCGGTTGGTTTTGGGAGATCAAGAGGCATCAGTTACATCCTTATCGGTGGCAAAGCTAGTATCGGCACTTGCACTGTACTTAGTGTTGGGGGCGTGAATAGCAAATAGAGACAGCACTTTTGTCATTGTTTCTGGGCCAAAGTTCAATTTGATGGCTGGCTGGGTGAAATCTGCCAGACGAATGATCAACATGTCGCCATTATGATTGGTTTCGTAACGGTCAGTCGACAAAAGGGTACGGCACACCAGCCTATCCCCAAGTTGGGTTACAATACCTAACTGACCAGTCGGGGCCTTAACAGGTATAATTGCACCATTCCCTTTTGTTGTAACTAAGGGCGATCCAATAGTGGCCTCAGGGTTAAAGCGTCGATAGTCTTTAGCGACATTTTCGCTATCCAGCTTCAATTTGTTTGGGTAAAGCCATGCCGCTATTCCGGCAACGGCAAGAATAGATAAAGCACTGATGACAAGTTGTAGCAAATCCATAAAAAACACTCCACAGACCGATAGGATTGCATTTCTCTTGGAGCATGTCAAAATGGCGTCCACATTGGGACGTTGCCGTTACGGCACCATTGATAGGGGCGATGCTTGTGCGAAATATTTTTATTCTATTTCTTATTTTTACGGCTTATTCAACGGAATCAGAGGCCTACGGTATGACAAATGATCCGATTGTTATCGCTCATCGTGGCGCCAGTGGATACCGGCCAGAGCATACGTTAGAGAGCTACGCCTTGGCGATCCGGCAGGGTGCCGATTATATCGAGCCCGATTTGGTCCTTACAAAAGATGGGCATTTTGTTGCCCGTCACGATATTTACCTGTCACACACCACGGATATTTCTGCGCACCCCGAATTTGCTGATAGAAAGCAAACCTTGGGAGGACGTGAAGATTGGTATGTCTTTGATTTCACGTTAGCTGAGCTTAAAACATTGAGAGCTGTGCAGCCCCGGGCCGGCCGCAGTACTGAGTATGACCGCCAATTTACCATCCCAACCTTGGCGGAAATTGTTTCTCTCGTTGAGGAAGCCGTTGTCGGGGGCCAAAGCGTTGGGCTTTATATCGAACTTAAGAGGCCAGGGCTTTTCGGCAAGTTGCAGCCAGATTTGATTAAAGACATGGCCCAACAGCTCGAAAGTATCGTAGCAAAGGACATCCCTTTATTCTTCCAATGCTTCAATGCTGAGTTTTTGCTTGCTGTTGGCGGCATGACGGAGACGCCGTTGATTTTACTTGAGGAAGGCTCTTTTAATACGGAAAAAGGAATGTGGACGCCCAATATTAAAGTTGAGGATTTCACCGGAAAAATAGCGGGTTTCGGGTTAAATAAAGCTTTGCTATTTGGCGCAGATGGTAAGGCGAATGGGCTGCTTGGTCGTATACATGCCATGGGTGCGGTGACACATATCTGGACCATACGTGATGATAGTATTGCAAAGGGTTTTGCGCGTGTTGAAGACGAGCTAACGCTGGTGTATAAAATGGGCGTAGACGGTGTTTTTACTGACTTTCCGGATACGGCCTTATCTGTTCGCGATAAATCCAGAGAATAGATAAGACAAATCTGAGGAATAGGATAGGAAGTGAGATGTTTGATTTGATAAAAGGCGTTCTTACAGCGATTGCCGCGGTGATATTTATTCGCCTGGGTATTGAAATTGTTTTTGCCATGTCCGGCGTATTTTAAGGCAGGCACGAAAAAGGGGCGATTAACGCCCCTAAGTAACTTTTGTTGCCTCTAAAACCAAACAGGCCCTAATCCTCCGACGGAAACTCTTTGTCAAATGGGAATGGCTTTTCTTCAGTTTTGAAACTCAGATAATCCATTGTCTGACGCATATAGCTGGCTGCTGTAGCTATTGACGTGGTGATTGAAGAATTAGGTTTTCCAGTACCGATCATAATCAGGAACTGAACGACAGCGAGAACGAATACAACATATAGGGCAAGCTGGCAGAGTATTCCGAAAATCAACATGAACACACCGCGCAATACCACAGTGCTCCAGTCTTTTCCTTTAAGCTCTTTAATCACCTTGTCTTTGTCAAAGACGGAATCAGCTCTGCTTTCTTGTTCTGCGTTGCTTTTAGATTCAGATGAGCCCGGCTCGGCGGATTGTTCAGGGGCTTTGGCTTCAGCAGTGTGAGCCGCTTCCCCGGATCCAACGGTTTCTGCTCGAGGAGCGGAAGGTTTCGCTGCAGGCTTAGCTGCAGTCGCTTTAGGCGCTGCTTTAGCCGCTACCTTTTTGACACTACTTTTAGCGGCAGGCTTTTTTGGAGCAGTAGCTTTCTTAACGCCGGCTTTAGGCTTAGTAGCCTTGGTGGCAGACTTTTTGGGCTCAGCCGTTTTCTTCACAGTCGCACTCTTTTTAACGGCGGCCTTTTTTGTTGCCTCACTTTTTACAGCAGCGGTTTTCTTTTTTGCAGAGGCCTTTTTGGGCTTGGTTGTAGACGTATCGTCCTCGCTCATAATCTGTCACCTTGTCTAGCGATCTATTGAAGTTAGATATTTGGTCATAGGGAGCGGAAGGTTCAAGCTAAAATTTAGCGATGGCTCCACGGAATCTTGCCAGCAACATATTTACTTGCGTCAGCCGAGTCTACCGGCTTGGAATAAAAATAGCCTTGGGCAAACATAAAACCCATGTCTCGTAACATCTCAACATGCTCAATATCTTCTAGTCCCTCAGCCACAACTTCGTGTCCAAGGTCCTGTGCCAGCATACCAATCATTTTCAAAATTTTGTAGGGTTGGTTGCCAAGCTCAAGCTGATTAATGAAACTACGGTCGATCTTGATGATGTCTATTGGGAATTGGTGTAAATAGTTGAGAGAAGAGTAGCCTGTCCCAAAATCATCAAGAGCCACCTTCACTCCAAGCGCTCTAATACGTTCAAGCGATTCAGATATTAGCTTAGGATTCGCCATAATGGCGCTCTCTGTCAGCTCAATGCGCAAGTATTTCCCCGGCAATTTATAACGAGCCAGCGTGTCTTCGACCATCTGAGCAACGTCATCTCGGCCAAATTGGACGCCAGATACATTCACATTTATGGGAACGGCATGGTCCTCGCCGAAAGTGTCGATCCACTGACGGACCTGTTGGGCCGCCGCGTCCATCGCCCACCGACCAAGTTTGACAACGATACCAGTTTCTTCAGCAAGGGGAATAAACTCAACAGGGGATACAAAGCCACGGTCTTTGTGGAACCAGCGAGCAAGTCCCTCAAAGCCCCGAAGTTTCTGATTACCTAGATCTACAATTGGTTGATAGAAGAGCGTAAGCTCGTCTCTTTCTACCGCTCGGCGCAGTTCGGTCTCTAAGTGAAACTGAGATTGCGCACGCTGATGAGATTTACCGTGGTACACTTCTGAACGTGCTTTCCCGGCAAGCTTTGCACGGTGCATCGCAAAGTCTGCGTCACGGATAAGGTCTTCAGGGTGCGTGGTCGGGTCTGTTGTCAGTGCGACACCCACGGAGACCGACGTAAAAACTTCATGGCCATCGAGATCATAGGGTTGCCGCATCGCATCGTGAATGCGCTTGCTAATAACGTCGACTTCATCGCTACTGTGAAACGGTGAGACCAATATAGCAAACTCATCGCCAGACAATCGCGCGAGGGTATCAGAGCCCCGTATACAGCGCCGTAGCGTGGACGCCATCGATATCAAAAAACGGTCTCCAGCGCTATGGCCGAAACTTTCGTTAATCTGCTGGAATCGATCAATATTTATAATCAGTACAGCGCAGCCTGTGGATTGATCGTTTGATGCACAGTCAGTTACCGCTTCCTCTAGTTTATTACGAAAAAGAACCCGGTTCGGCTGACCGGTTAACGCGTCATGAAAAGCGTGGTGCAACAGATTTCGTTCGGCAAGTTTTTCTGCCGTTTGGTCTTCCACGGTACAAACAACCTGTGAAACGCGGCCGTCATCAGCAAAGAGCGGAATAAGTTGACTAGAAAGAAAGCGTTCGACAGCGCCCGTGCGCATACTCCATTCAAACTGTGCATCGAATCCGTTGCGAAACACGTCCTGAATTTGAGCAACGAGTACGTGACTGTCTGACGTACTCCACACCGAATCGAGGGCACATGGTAATGTGACTTGAGCAGGAAGGGCAAAAATATCGCGCGCGCACCCGTTTATAAACAGGGCTTCGACCACGTTTGCGGATTGCAAACCTACAACAAGAACGCCTACAGGAAGACACTCTGCGACAGCGCCCGCGTTGACATGTTGTGTACCCGAGCGGCTCTCGTTACTTAAAGCCGCAGAAACATTATCACCTATTGTGTCAGCCACTAATGGCTCCAAAAATAAAAACAGAACAATACACTAAAACCGGTTCAATAGCCAACCGCCTTGAGGGCCCACTTGAACACCCTCAAGTAAATAATTAATAAAGATTTATAGCGTCCGGCGAAAAGACACGCAAGCCTAAGTGGGAACTAAATAAAAGGAATTTGATAAAAAAAGGGGGGAAGGCGAACCTTCCCCGAGATTGCCATTCACCGGGACGGGTTGGTGAATGGATTTCTTGAATTCTAACTGCAGCCGCTAGTACCGCCGCAGGTGTTGCATTTCATACAAGTGCCATTGCGCACAAGAGTAAAGTTTCCGCATTCTCCGCAAGCATCACCTTCATATCCTTTGGCCCGGGCTTCAAGCCGCGCATGTGGTGTAGCGTCTGTCGCGCCGTTTGTCATAGCTGAACCGAAAGTTTTGGTTACAGTGCCTTCATCTGTGGCAAGAGCAACAACAGAATTATGTTCCTTGGCAGGTTTTGTCCCCAGGGCTTCCCCTGATCCTACGGCGTTCCTTAGGTTTACTAGGTTATTTCCACGGACATAGCCAGATGACGCCGCTTTTTGGGCGCGCGCAAGGACATCAGCTACGTTTTTATCAAGTGCCGGGTCGATTTTGGGCAGGCTATCCCCTTGGTCACCGCGGCCTGTTGTGCCAGGCTCAAAATCTGCAGGCATGGTATGGGCGAGATCGTCTCTGCCCAAATAAGAGATCGCCAGTTCCCTAAATAGGTAATCCAATAAAGAGGTCGCCATCTTAATTGTGTCATTACCCTCCACACGGCCAAAAGGCTCAAAACGAGTGAAGGTGAAGGCATCCACATACTCTTCTAGCGGAACCCCGTATTGAAGGCCGATGGAAATAGCGATCGCAAAATTATTCATCAGTGATCTGAAGGCAGCGCCTTCTTTGTGCATGTCGATGAAGATTTCCCCAATGGAACCATCATCATATTCCCCTGTACGGAGATATACTTTATGGCCGCCAACGACAGCTTTTTGAGTGTAGCCCTTGCGCCGTGAGGGCAATTTTTTGCGGCGGACAGGGCCTTCACGTTCAATGATCCGCTCTACAATTCGTTCTGCCATTATAGTTGTTTTGTCTGCTGCAGATTGGTCAGCATCATCATCTTCGATGTCGTCATCTTCAATCAGAGCGGAGTTCAGAGGTTGGCTCAGTTTGGAGCCGTCTCTGTAAAGGGCGTTTGCCTTAAGCGCCAGCGACCAACTTAACTCGTAAGCTGCCATGCAGTCATCAACCTCTGAATCGTTTGGCATGTTGATGGTTTTGGAAATTGCCCCGGAAATAAACGGCTGTGCCGCTGCCATCATATGAATATGACTTTCCCAAGCAAGATACCGCTTACCGACTTTGCCGCAAGGATTGGCGCAATCGAAGACAGAATAGTGCTCTTCTTTAAGGTACGGCGCCTGTTCAAGTGTCATGGCGCCGCAACAGTAAACATTTGCTGCATTGATATCCGACTTGCTGAAGCCAAGAGCGGCAAGCATATCAAAACTATAATCTGCTAATTGCTCATCGGAAAATCCGAGCTTATCTTTGCAAAAGTCTGTACCAAGCGTCCATTGATTGAACACGAACTTTATATCGAACGCATTCTCAAACTGTTGTTCAACAGCTTCAATTTTCTGATCAGTAAATCCAACTGCCCGCAGGGTTTCATGATTAATTCCAGGCGCATTCTTCAGCGTAGCATTGCCGACTGCATAGCTGGTAATCGCGTCGACCTGTCTTTGGCCGTAGCCCAAGAACTCAAGTGCCTGCGGCACAATCCGGTTTATGATCTTGAAATAACCGCCGCCTGCGAGCTTTTTAAATTTAACAAGCGCAAAATCCGGCTCGATGCCTGTCGTATCACAGTCCATCACCAAGCCAATTGTGCCGGTTGGGGCAATAACCGAAGACTGGGCGTTGCGGTAACCAAATTCTTCACCAAGGGAAAGGGCTCGGTCCCAGGCTGCGGCTGCGGCAGTCGCTACGGCAGTGTCACCACAATTGGCGATATCAAGAGGAACTGGGTTCTTGTGAAGCTTCTCGTAGCCATCTTTTTGGCCGTGGGCGGCACGGCGATGATTACGAATGACCCGGAGCATGCTTTCTGCATTGGCCTTATACTCAGGGAACGGCCCGAGTTCAGACGCCATTTCCGCCGACGTTGCATAGCTTTCGCCTGTCATTAAGGCAGTTATTGCACCACAAAGTGCGCGGCCTTCATCACTGTCATATGACATGCCGAGGCTCATCAATAAGCCACCGATGTTTGCGTAGCCCAAGCCTATGGTGCGGTAATCGTAGGACAGTTTAGCAATCTCTTTTGACGGGAATTGTGCCATCATCACGGAGATTTCCAAAACCATGGTCCAAAGACGAACGCCGTGTTTGAAGTCCTCAACTTTAAAACTGCCATCTTCCGCGCGGAACGTCATCAGGTTTAGAGACGCTAAATTGCAGGCTGTATCATCAAGGAACATATACTCAGAGCAGGGGTTGGATGCTCGGATATCACCGCCAGCAGGGCAGGTGTGCCAATCATTGATTGTTGTATGAAACTGAATACCAGGGTCGGCACATGACCAAGCGGCATGGCCTACATCGCGCCAGAGATCCTTGGCGCTGATTTCTTTGCTAATTCCACCACCGATACGATTTTTAAGCTGCCAAGGGGTGTCGTCGTTCGCGGCGCGCATGAAATCGTCCGTAACCCTGATTGAATTATTAGAATTCTGGCCAGAAACCGTAAGGTAGGCGTCGGAATCCCAGTCCGTGTCATAGGTCTTGAAGTCGATTGAAACATAACCCTGTTTGGCAAACTGGATAACGCGCTGAATATAATTATCAGAGATCATAACTTTGCGGGCGGCAATGATCTGTTTTTTCAGCTCGCGATTTTGCTTCGATTCAAAAGCACCTTCTTCTAGCTCAGCCTTCGCTTCATGGCACGCCTTCATAATTAAATTTAGGTGGATTTCATTAAGCTTGGAACCAGAGACGAGCGCTGCAACCTTCTGCTCTTCAATAACTTTCCAGTTAATGAATTCCTCTACATCAGGGTGATCGATATCAACCACGACCATCTTCGCCGCACGTCGCGTGGTGCCGCCTGATTTGATAGCACCAGCTGCACGGTCACCAATTTTAAGGAAACTCATCAGGCCTGAAGATTGGCCGCCGCCTGACAATTTCTCACCAGAACCCCGGATATTAGAGAAATTGGATCCTGTACCAGAACCATATTTGAATAATCGTGCTTCTCTTGTCCAAAGATCCATAATCCCGCCTTCATTGACAAGATCATCTGAGACAGACTGAATGAAGCATGCGTGGGGCTGAGGGTGCTCATAAGCGCTCTTTGACTTAACCAGCTTCCCTGTTTCGAAGTCTACATAGTGGTGGCCTTGAGAAGGGCCATCAATACCGTAAGCCCAGTGTAAGCCTGTATTGAACCACTGCGGACTATTCGGCGCGCACATTTGGCGTGCAAACATCAGCCGTATTTCGTCATAGAAGGAACGCGCGTCTACTTCTGCCTCGAAGTAGCCACCTTTCCATCCCCAATAAGTCCAAGTGCCGGCAAGCCTGTCGAAAACCTGTTTCGCGCTATGCTCGGCCCCGTACCGAGTATCCTCAGGGAGTTTTTCTAACGCGTCGAGATCGGCTTCTTTTCGCCAAAGCCAGCTCGGCACGCTATTCTCTTCAACTGCTTTTAACGCTTTAGGTACGCCAGCCTTGCGGAAGTATTTCTGGGCAATAATATCAGTGGCCACTTGGCTCCAAGCGGTGGGGACTTCGACATCGCCCATATGGAACACGATGGAACCATCTGGATTGCGTATTTCGCTTACTGCGTTGTGCCATTTGAGTTTGCTGTATGGGCACTCGTTGGTAGCAGTGAAGTGACGAGCAATACGCATAATTTTCCCCTTTTTAGGCTTCCTGCCTAAATGAGCGACTATTTTTGCTGCTAACTCACTATTCCTGTAGCAATTTACCAGTAAATATCGCTGTGCCCAATATAGTCTTCCCACTATATCTAGTGGGTCCCCGAATTTTCGTCACAATCCTAGGGGGGAACGGTGTCAATCTTCAAGTAGTATTTTCAACATATTGTGATTGACAGCGTGCGAGGCACTAAACATGTCCTTCGACTCATGCGAAAGCCACGATTCGGCCTTGTTGCCATAATTTGTCCACATATTAAGACTAGTTACATGATTATAAATCACTGTAGCTGTGCTTAGTGAGAATCAGGTAAAAGATTGTGGAACCAATAAGTCTTGGGTTATTTGCCGCAGTTACTTTCCCTTGTAATCTAAACATGCTAAACGGGCGGAAATAGGAATGAACATACGGGAATACTCATGGGATCCTTGATCAAAGCCATTTTCGGTTCACCAATTTTTACTTGGTGGAACTCAGCCACATTTGGCACACGTCTCTTTACAGCCCGTAAAGGGCTCAAAGTCGGCACTGACGAGCAGGGTAATGTCTATTACCGCGAAAAAAAGGGGCACCGGAGATGGGTGATCTATAAAAACGGTCCTGTGGAAGCATCTCGGGTTTCGGCCAATTGGCACGGCTGGCTTCACTATACAGTGGATGAGCTGCCTTCAGAGCAAATTGTTAAGTCAAAGTCCTGGGAGCAAGCGCATCAAGAAAACCAGACAGGCAGCAATGCCGCTTATCAAGCAGCGCCGAGCAGTTCTGAGCCAAAGTATGAAGCTTGGCGCCCATAAACAGTGATTAGTTCGGCTGGTATTTCAGTCTATCGAGCAAGGGATTAAGTATGTCTAGCAATTTGGTCGAATCGTTAATTGGCGCAATTGTGCTCTTGGTGGCAGGCTGGTTCCTCACCTTTGCCTATCAGCGGACCGATGTGCTCAGTGTAGAGGGCTACACCCTGCAAGCGCGTTTCACCAAAATTGACGGCCTGAACATTGGTAACGATGTGCGAGTGGCCGGCATTAAAGTCGGAACAATCGTTGATAGCGTGCTTGATGTTGAAACCTATCAGGCGGTAGTTACCTTTTCTGTAAGGGCAGGGGTTAAGCTACCTGCTGATACGGCCGCAATCATAACCTCTGAAAGCCTACTTGGTGGGTCGTACCTCAGCCTTTCACCTGGCGCTGATGAAGAATTTCTCGAAAATGGGGACGAAATTGAAGAAACGCAGGGCGCAGTCGACCTAATTAGTCTGATTGGGAAGTTCGCTGGCGGCGACAGTGATTAAACTGCGCTGGCTTTGTGTCGGTATATTTCTACTTGGCAGCTCGCTAGCGTCAGCTGCTCAATCCAGCACTTTGTCGCAAGAAATTGTTCCTGTTCCTGAAGCCGGTCAGGAGACATCAAAGAACCGCGTCGTTCTTCGTACCCTCGATAAGATAACTGCCCGCATAACCGAGTTTGATCTTGCGATAGGCGAAGAGCTGCGTTTTGGCACGCTAGCTATCGTTGCCCGTTACTGTCGAACCACACCGCCAATTGAACCGCCCGAGACTTATGCATTTCTCGAAATTGACGATGTTAAACGGGGTGGCACAAGGGACCGTGTTTTTGAAGGATGGATGGTTGCCTCCAGTCCTGCATTAAACGCGTTGGAGCACGCGGTTTATGATGTTTGGGTAATAAATTGCAGGACCTCTGCACCGGATGCTGGCAGCGAGAACTGACCAAAAGCCGTACGGTCACGCCTTAAGGCGTAATCCAAGCGCATCCTGTATTCTTCTCGTGAAATCTCTCGCGCTCCAAATTGTCTCAGATGATCCGTTATAAACTGAGTGTCGAGCAGAAAGTATCCCCCAGCTTTCAACTGAGCGATGAGATAAACCAGTGCAGTTTTACTAGCATTTGTCTCAGTACTAAACATGCTCTCACCGAAAAAAGCCCCGTTAAGCGAAACCCCGTACAGGCCACCCACGAGCTTTTCTTCCACCCAGACTTCTACAGAGTGGGCAAAACCACGATTGAACAGATCTGTATAAAGCGTCTCGATCCGCTCACTTATCCAAGTGGTCTCGCGCCCGCGCGCGGGCTTAGAACATGATTTAACGACGTCGTTAAAAGCTGTATCGATGGTAACCTGAAAATGGTCTTGGCGGAGATGTTTGGCCAACGATCTGGGAATATGAAAATCATCTAGTGGGATGACACCACGTTCCTCAGGGTCGACCCAGAACAGTTCTTTGTCATCACGGCCTTCTGCCATAGGGAAAAGGCCCGAAGAATAGGCTTCTATGAGCAGATTTGGCGTTATGACATCATGTGGCATAACGCCAGTCTATACCTTTAATCGTTAGTATCTTCTTTATCTTTAAGGAATTTTTCCAACCAATGAATATTGTAATCACCGGATTGAAAGTCTTCATTTTTCATTAAGGCCTGGTGCAAAGGAATATTGGAGGTAATACCTTCAATCACATATTCATCAAGAGAACGCCTAAGGCGAAGCAAACAGCCTTCGCGGGTATAACCGGACACGATAAGTTTAGCGACCATGCTGTCATAGTGAGGCGGTATCTTGTAGCCGGTGTAAACCGCGCTATCAGAACGAACATTCAAGCCACCAGGCGCATGATACTGCGTTACAGTGCCAGGGCTCGGCATAAAGGTGAAAGGATGCTCAGCGTTGATCCGGCATTCAATTGCATGTCCAAAGAAACGAACCATATCTTGTGTATAGGAAAGTTTCTCACCAGCAGCGACGCGGATTTGCTCACGTACGATATCGATCCCTGTGATCATCTCTGTCACGGGGTGTTCCACCTGAAGCCGTGTATTCATTTCAATGAAATAGAACTCGCCGTTCTCATAGAGGAATTCAATCGTACCCGCGCCGCAATAGCCAAGATCAGCCATCGCATTAGAGACGATTCCGCCCATTCGGTTACGTGTTTCTTCATCAATGACAGGAGAAGGGGCTTCTTCCAGGACCTTCTGGTGTCTTCGCTGCAGAGAACAGTCACGCTCACCGAGATGGATACAGTTTCCGTGGCTGTCGCCAATGATCTGAAATTCGATATGACGAGGCGTGGTTAGAAACTTTTCGATGTATACAGCGTCGTCACCGAAGGAGACCTTGGCCTCGGTACGGCACGTTTGCAATTTCACCGCAAGCTCGTCTTCGCCACGCACAATCTGCATGCCGCGCCCGCCGCCACCTGCAGACGCTTTGATAATCACAGGAAAGCCAATTTTCTTACAGATTTCTATGGCTTCTTCAGTAGTTTTAATCTCTCCAGTAGAACCTGGAACCACAGGGATGCCGAGCTTTTTAACGGCATCTTTAGCTGAAATCTTGTCACCCATGACGCGGATATGATCGGCTTTAGGACCAATGAACGTCAGGCCGTGTTCCGCAACGATATCTGCAAAGTGCGCATTCTCAGACAGGAATCCGTATCCTGGATGAATGGCATCCGCGCCGGTAATTTCAGCGGCAGAGATTACGGCTGGAATATTCAGATAGCTATCCGCGGATGCTGGTGGGCCGATGCAAACACTTTCGTCCGCCAAGCGTACATGCATCGCTTCACTATCAGCCGTGGAATGTACAGCTACGGTTTTGATACCCATCTCGTGGCAGGCACGGTGGATACGAAGTGCAATTTCGCCACGGTTGGCAATAAGGACTTTTTCAATCATCAGAGCTCGCCCTTATTCGATGATGCAGAGGACTTCGCCGAATTCAACAGGCTGTGCGTCAGAGAAGAAAATCTCTTTTACAGTGCCTGCATTCGGAGCCACGATATTATTCATCACTTTCATTGCTTCAATAATCAGCAATGTGTCGCCAGCTTTAACTTTATCACCAACTTTGATGAAAGCATCAACATCAGGTGAGGCGGACGCATAGGTGGTTCCAACCATGGGCGACGTAACAGCGCCAGGGTGATCCGCGGCTSAGGCTTGCGGTGCTTCTGCGGCTGCAAGCGGAGCAGCTGCCGGCGCTAACGGCGCTGCGGCCGGCGCTTGCGGCACCATATAGGTGGCTGCAGCAGTAGGCTCACGCGCTACGCGGATGCGAAAATTATCTTCTTCAACTTCGATTTCGGAAAGTGTGGATTTATCCAGCAACTCCGCCAAATCATGAATGAGTTCTTTGTATTCGTTTAGTTTTGACATGTATGTCTACCCTTAGATCAAGACTGGTTGCGCAGCATACTCGCTAACGCATCAATCGCAAGTATATATCCCTGCGCACCTAATCCGATAATCACTCCTGCCGCAACATCTGAGACAAATGAGTGATGACGGAAATCCTCCCGCGCAAAAACATTCGATAAATGGACTTCAATTACAGGCACTTCAATAGCGGCGACCGCATCATGAATGGCGATTGACGTATGGGTGTAGGCAGCTGCGTTCAAGATTATACCGATAGCGGTGCCGGAAGCTTCCTGCAGCCAATCCACCAGTGTGCCCTCTGTATTAGTTTGGCGAAAATCAACGGTAAAACCTTGCTCGGAAGCATGCGCCGCACAATCGTTTTCGATCTCATCGAGCGTAATTGTCCCGTAGGTTTCGGGTTCCCTTGTGCCAAGTAAATTCAGATTAGGGCCGTTCAATATCAACAGCTTATTTACAGCATCATTACCCATAGGATTGTATCGCCTAATTTTGGTCTGCAATTATGATAGATCGCTTGAAGCACCTTGTATAATGCCATATGCATTGCATGCAAAGCTGTTGCAACTATTTTGTTCAACTTAGTGCGCTGCAGTGCAGTTATAGTAGGTCTCGAAAAGGCGATTTTTTTTTACGAGACGTGACCCGAAAGTGTTCTTCCATGCTTGCAATTACCGTGAACGGCGATACTAAGCGCATTCCAGACACCGTTTCATTAGCGGACTTTCTGATTGACCTTGGTCTTGACCCAAAAAAAGTCGCTATCGAGCGGAACCTGGAGATTGTGCCCAAGTCGACATATGCATGCGTGGATCTCGTTGAGGGTGACACTTTAGAAATAGTACATTTTATAGGCGGGGGCTGAATACAGATGGCCAATACAAACGATACTTGGAAACTGGCAGGTAAAGATTATAGCTCACGCTTGATTGTGGGCACCGGGAAATATAAGGACTTTGAGCAAACGGCTGCGGCTGTTGCGGCGTCAGGGGCCGAGATTGTTACAGTGGCCGTTAGGCGCGTGAATGTGACAGACCCAAGTCAGCCAATGCTTGTTGATTATCTTGACCCTAAGAAAATCACATATTTACCGAATACCGCCGGATGTTTTGACGCTCAATCTGCTATGCGCACGCTAAGACTAGCCCGTGAAGCAGGGGGCTGGGATCTGGTTAAACTTGAAGTATTGGGCGACCAGAGAACACTGTACCCCAACATGCCGGAAACATTTGTAGCCGTTAAAGAGCTTGTAAAAGAGGGCTTTAAGGTCATGGTTTACTGTAATGATGATCCAATTGCTGCCAAAACGCTCGAAGATATGGGCTGTGTTTCGGTCATGCCTCTGGGCGGGCCAATTGGTTCTGGATTAGGCATCCAGAACCCTGTGCAAATCCGGCTTATCATCGAGCAAGCTAGTGTGCCTATTCTTGTTGATGCAGGCGTTGGTACTGCATCAGATGCAACGATAGCAATGGAGTTAGGATGTGATGGCGTGCTGATGAATACGGCTATCGCAGGGGCAAAGGACCCTGTAAAAATGGCGGCTGCAATGCGGTTAGCTGTAGAGAGCGGTCGGCTGTCCTATCAGGCAGGTAGAATGCCAAAGAAACTATATGCTGATCCCAGCTCACCGCTTTCTGGGTTGATCTAGAGCTGCACACTTAGCAAAAAAGGCCGCACATGAAGTGCAGCCTTTTTTTTGCGTTTTCAGCATTGTTGGAGGGCAGACGCCCTTAAATCAACGACTCACTTCTTTTGTCGCTGCCCGCGCTCTTTTGACAGCTTCTTTCATGCGGTCAAGGCCCGCTGCGCCAAGTACAACATCCTCGCCAATAATATAGCCAGGCGTTCCTGTGAAGCCAATATCTTGACCTACCGCCAATGAGTTTACGATACGTTTCTCCAGTATCTTAGTCGACATATCTGCTTTTAAGGTCTTCACATTTAAACCAACAGATGATGCCAGATCGTAAATCCGCTGCTCTGAAAGCGCGCCGCGAGAAGTCATAAGCGCTACATGAAATTCAGAGAACTTCCCCTGCAAAACCGCAGCTTCCCCGGCTCGCGCAGCAAGGCGTGATACAGGCGGCTCGTCCTGTCGGTCTAGCACAGGGTAATGGCGTAGTACCCAGCGGATATTACCGTCGTCCTCAACTAACTTACGCACCTCGCTAAAGTGGCGTTTACAATAGCCACAGCGATAATCAAAAAACTCCACAAGGGTCACATCGCCATCCGGGTTCCCCATCACCCCTGCTTTGGGGTCACGCTCCAAATAGCTCCGGTAAACATCAATGGTTGGTAGCATTTTAGCGACTGTACGCCGCCTATTCAGTTCGATGAGCGCAGCTTCCACCAGTTCAGGGTTAGCAATGATATACTCGGTGATAACACGTTCAATTTTCTCACGTTCTGCAGTAGGAATCCCTGCGTCCTGTGCGTTTGCGGGAGTGAAAGTCGCCAACATCAGAGCAAGCGATAGTAATATCTCTTTTTTCATTAAATTTTAGTCCGATTGCGCAGCCCAATTAGGGCGCGACGTAGTTTATTGATTGTCTTTTGGTTGCAGCTTCTCTCGAAACTTTTCTTCTTTAGTTTTTATCTTTTCATTGCCTAGAGGACCTCGGGTTATTTGAAGGCCTTGAACAGGCTCACCTACGTCCCCGCCAATTCCTAGACGCCGCTTCCTGCGTTTTTGCCGTTTCCGTTGTTTGGCGGCATCACGCTCCGTCACAAAAAGAATGTCTTGTGCCCGGATCCAATCACGGCTGCCTTCTTTAAATCCGTCAAGGGCACGTCTGGCGTGCAGAGACGCCTGAATGGCATTGCCGCCCGAATAAAAGCGTTCGGCAGTTGCAAGGTTTGCAAGGTCGCCTTGATCCGTCCAGCTATAAGCTTTGGCGAGATTGAACCAGGCGAAACCATTTTCAGGGTCTCGCCTTACTGCGCCCTTAAGGATGGGAATGGCGCGCAGCATCATATTGGTATCTTCCAGCGACACCATCGCCTGACCAAGTGCAGTAGAAAGAAGGGATTCTTCAGGAGCTAAGGACACTGCTTGCTGAAAAACTGGTAGAGATTCTTCAACCTTGCCATTCTCGAAAAGTATTTGGCCTTTGATCTCGTAGAAGAACGGGTTGTTTGGCTCTGCGGCAATCAAGTGGTTTGCCTCATCAAGGGCAAGGTCCCACTCAAGCGCCCGGTGATACCCATAAACACGTGCATAGCGCGCGGCCATGCTTTTATCGCTAATAGGGTAATCACGGAGTGTTTGACGTGGTTTGCTAAGGTACCCAGAAAGCTTCGCTTTAATTCTGGAAAACGCTTCTTCATCTTGTGCGTCGGGTGGCCGATTGTAATAGGGGCTTTTCTCTGCGTTGCTCTGTAAGGACAAAATACGTGTTCTGTTGATAGGGTGCGTTCTTACGTAAGGATTCTGGCGAATTTGTGCCAATATCTCCTGATCACGTAGCAAATCGAAAAACTCAATCAAGCCTCGCGTTGAAATACCTGATTTCTCCAGATACTTTGCGCCAGCCTGATCCGCTGTACTTTCCTGAGACCGCGTGTATGCAAGGACCTGGCCTCGCGCAGCTGACTGCCCAATGCCGAACAAGCCTAAGCCTGCATCCGGACTTCCAGCAACAATCGCTGCCGCACCTAACACCAAGGATAAAATGCTTAAGTTCCCAGCTGTCGCAAAGGCGTCTTTCCTGCTAAGGCCATGACCACCAGCGATATGGCCTGTTTCGTGTGCTATAACACCCAGTAGTTGGTCGACTGTCGCAGACGAATTAATCAGCCCGGAATGGATAAAAATATTTTGACCGCCGGTTACGAATGCGTTCAGGGAACTGTCGTTAATAAGGTAAATTTTCACCGAAGCGGGCGTGAGACCAGCTGCCAAAAATATTGGCTCTGAAATATGATGAAGGAATGCTTCGGTTTCAGCATCCCGCAATAGCGATTGAGCGCTGACGTCAGTGCTGGATAGTGTCATCGCGCTTAGTGCAAAGACGGAACCAATTAATAATCGTCGCATATAGACCTCCAAGTTGCATTGTAGACTAGTGAGGACGCTGACAAGCGTCAATCAACATTAGCTGACAACGACGTGAAGAATGGCAGCGATATCACTAGAAACCAAAAAAGCGGCGATGCCGAGGCACGCCGCTTTTTCTTCACAAAATGTTGTATTTAACCAAAGGTGCGCTGCCACCAGCCCTTTTTCTTCGGCCCGGGTGCGGTAGTAGTGGTTGATCCGTCATTGGCTGACCCGCTTTTTGCTGGCTCAGAAACGGAAGGTCTTGGGGCTGTATCTGCCGAAACAGGAGGAGCCTTGGCAATAGAAGCCACTTTTGCTGCACTGGCCTCTGAACGCTCGCTTGAATCCGGCTTTTTGGCGGCAGAACGACGGCGTCTAGGCTTGGCCGGACTTGCTTGCGTACCAGCTTGCTCATCCGCTGCAATTTCTGCCTTGGTCCTGCGGCGACGCCGAGGCTTTGGCGTAGACTCGGCATCCGAGCCCACGGTCTCGGTTGCGGGGCTTTCTGTAGTGGCAGCATCGGCACTAACTTTGCGACGCGGTGAACGACGCCGTTTCTTCGGCGCGTCGGTTTCGTCTTTTGCCGGTTCAGTTGTCACTGTTTCGGCGTCAGCTCCGGAAGCGACAACTTCTTGATCATCAACATTTTTCTTCACACGGCGGCGACGGCGCTTAGGCATATCTGTAGTGCTATCGTCTGAAGCTGTCTGAACACCTTCGTTTGTATCCGCTGAAGCTACGTCGGCCACAGGCAGCTCTGTTGTAGTTTTAGCATGATCTGTAGCCGGGCTTGCACCTTCTACAGTTTCGGTATTGCGTTCTTTCCTACGTCGTCCGCCTCGGCTACCTCTACGGCGACGTGGGCGCTCACTCTTTTCTTCATCGTCAACATCTGAGACGGTTTGAGCACTATCATCTGCAGATATTTCTGTCTGTGCTGCATCTGTAGTCGTATCTGTAGTCGTATCTGTAGTCGTATCTGTAGTCGTATCTGCTGTCGTATCGCTGTTATCGCCGGCGGCGCTAACATTCTGGCCTTCACCGTTTTCATCCCCTGAGGCTGCACCCCGACGACGACGTCTACGACGACGGCGTTTTTTCTTCGGCTGATCTTCATCATCAGACTGCTGAGGAGTGTCGCTGGCTGCTTTCTTATTAGGCTCTTCTGTTTCAGTCGGCTCCTCGACCTCGACAGCGGGAGCGCTCTCAATAAGTGCGGGACCATCAAGTTTTACAACATTAGAAGGAGCGGGCTCTTCCTTCTCATCGCGAATTTCACGCGTAAGCTCAATGTCTGATGGGCCAAGAGTTGGATTTGCCAATATTTCAATAACAAAATTATACTGCTGCTCAAACCCAGTAAGAATAGAGCGTTTCGTATTGAGCAAGTAAACCGCTACGGTTGGCGACGCTGCAATACGAACGACCGAACTACGGCCTCTAATGCCTTCTTCTTCCAGCTCGCGCAGTGCCATCAAAGATGCAGACTCTACTGACCGAACAAGACCAATCCCGTTACAATGCGCACACGTTTCCATGGCGACTTCGAGAAGGTTAGGGCGTAACCGTTGTCGGGACATTTCCATCAAACCAAAACTGGAGATGCGACCAACTTGAATGCGTGCTCTGTCATCTTTCAGAGCATCTTTCATACGTCTCTCTACAGAGCGATTATTGCCGCGATCTTCCATGTCGATGAAATCAATCACTACAAGGCCTGCCATGTCGCGCAATCGAAGCTGGCGGGCAACTTCATCTGCAGCTTCAAGGTTGGTCTTAACGGCTGTCTCTTCAATATTGTGTTCTTTGGTCGCGCGGCCCGAGTTAACATCAATTGAAATTAATGCTTCTGTCGGATTGATAACAATATAACCGCCTGATCTAAGCTGAACAACCGGTTGATACATCGCTTCAAGTTGGTTTTCTACCTGATACCGGTGGTATAGTGGGATGGTATCTTTGTAGTGCTGCACTTTCTTCGCATGGCTCGGCATTAACAATTTCATGAAATCTTTTGCCGCGCGGTATGCTTCTTCGCCTTCAACCAAAACTTCGTCAATATCGCGCGTATATAGATCGCGGATCGTGCGTTTGATCAGATTTCCCTCTTCATAGACAAGGGCAGGGGCCGTTGACTTCAAAGTAAGGTCACGGATGCCGTTCCACAGCCGAAGCAAATAGTCAAAATCTCGCTTAATCTCAGCCTTGGTCCGATTCATACCGGCTGTTCGTACAATGAGGCCCATTTCATCAGGGACACCTAGAGACGACGTGATCTGCTTCAGTTTCTTGCGGTCGCTAATGTTTGATATTTTGCGGCTAATACCACCAGAGTGCGTGGAATTAGGCATTAGTACACAGTAGCGGCCAGCCAATGACATGTAGGTAGTGAGCGCTGCACCTTTGTTTCCGCGCTCTTCTTTAACCACTTGAATAAGAAGAACTTGGCGGCGCTTTATAACTTCTTGGATGCTGTAGCGATGCTTCAAAGCCTTAAGGCTACGACGACGTGCCGATGCTGCGGCTTCGACTTCGGCATCTTTGTCTTCATCATCACTCTCTTGGGTGTCGGTTTCTTCCTCACCGGAAGCATCTTCAGATGATTGATCATCATCATTATCTGCTTCTACAGGCGTTTCATCATTATCTGTTACGTCGTCGCTAGCACTCTCGTCGGTTTTTTCGGTACCGGCCTCTGCATCAAGCGTCTCCACCTTAGAGGCGTCATCAGCATGGGCTTCATTTTTATCTTCTTCAGAAGCGTCTTCAGTAACAATTGCGTCCCCATCAGCGACCACCTCGGCAGCAGGTTTCCTACCCCGACGGCGGCGGCCTCGTCGTTTCTTATCGCCGTCTGTTGTCTCTTGCTCGTTCTTATGGACGTCTGCAACGGCTTGTAGTTCCGCCGCAACAATCCTATCGCGATCCTCGGCTGGAATTTGATAATAATCAGGGTGGATTTCGCTAAAGGCCAAGAAGCCATGGCGGTTTCCGCCATACTCGACAAAAGCTGCCTGTAATGAAGGTTCTACACGGGTTATGCGTGCGAGATAGATATTGCCTTTTAACTGCCTTCTAGCAGAGGATTCAAAATCAAAATTTTCGACACGACTCCCTTTTACGATTGTAACACGGGTCTCCTCAGGGTGACGTGCATCGATAAGCATACGGGTTGACATAGTTCAGTACTCCGACGTGATCGCCGCGCAGTCACAGCCTCTTGCAATGCAAGGGGGGCGCAAGCGAAATCATTATTAAAAAAGTTAGATTGTTGGAAAAGATGTTAGAAGCCGGACGCTTAGCTAGAAACAAAAAGGGACCGCGAGAAATAGATTTCCGGCAGTCACTATATAGTTTTAACAATACGCAAAGCCAGTAGGCCATTGCTGCTTCGTGTCCTTGTTTGGCCCTTCTTCCAGCGGGGTGGTCATCTTTCAGACCGCCTTCAGCGCCAGAGTAGAACCGTGATCCTTCGCGTCTTATGCGACAAATCGGTAATCTCAGTTTGCTAACTTAATGCGATTGCAGGGCGATTACAATGGAAATCAATTCAATTTATTAAAGCGTCTTGAATGCCTAGATTATAAGGCAGCCCGTTTTACCAAACTGAAGCGCACGCCTGAGGTTCTTTAGGCTTATATCCTAGTACCTATAGACAATTAATCGTCTGCGACCTAATAAAGTAAGGACAAACAGTCACCGCTGTGTAGGATTAATTAGTGACATATAGTTTAAAATGCCTTTTTGTTGCAGTATTCATATTGGTGTCCGTGGGTAGTAGCCTTCAGGCCCAGGACATAAAAATTGAAGGCCTACGCTTCGGCAAAACAGCGGACGCTACGCGTTTTGTTTTGGATGTGTCAGGCCAGATTAACCCGCGCGTCTTTATGTTGAGCAATCCAAACCGCATCGTAATCGATGTCCCCAACGCGAATTGGGGAACAAAGAAAAATGTGAAGGTATCGGGTTTAGTAGCCGGGTACCGGCACGGGCTTTTTTCAAGTGATGTCTACCGGATAGTACTTGATCTAAAATCGGCAGCGACCGTCAAAAACCGCTTTGCGTTACCAGCATCTGGTCGGCGCTCTAACCGGTATGTGATCGACCTGAAGCCTGCAACTAGTGCACAATTTGTGAAAGCGGTCGCAGATACGAGAAAAATCAGGATATCAAATCGCGAGACGCGGGCACCTGTTATTGAGCCACGTAAGAAAAACGGCAAACGCGTCATTGTATTAGACCCAGGGCACGGCGGTCCAGATCCAGGCACACTTGGGCGCAGCGGCGCAAATGAGAAAACCATAACCCTGAAGATTGCTAAAGAAATTAAGGCAAGGCTCGAGGCTACCGGTAGATATAAGGTCTATTTAACCCGCACACGTGATATTTTTGTGCGGCACCGTCGGCGATTTGCATTGGCGAAGTCAGTTGATGCGGATTTGTTTATCAGTGTTCATGTGGACGCAATTGATAATAAGAAGGTGCGGGGGGGTACCGTTTATACGCTCAATGAGCGTGCATCAGATAAAGAAGCCGCTCGTTTGGCCGCCAAAGAAAACAGATCCGAGATATTAGCGGGCGTTGACCTCGCAGAAACTACAGACGAAGTGTCAAATATCCTCATTGAGCTGGCCCAACGAGAGACATTAAACAACTCTGCGCGGTTCGCTGAGATCTTGGTGCCAGAAATGCGAGGCCAAGTGCGCATGCATAAACGCGGTCACAGGTTTGCTAATTTTCTCGTTTTGAAATCCCCCGATGTACCTTCAGTATTGATCGAAACGGGATACATCACAAACCGTGAAGACGCCCGTATGCTAAGCAGCAAGGAAGGCCAACGCCGTATTTCCAAAGCTATAAATATTGCAGTTGATAAATATTTTGATACTTTACTGGCGCTCGGGCGCTAAATGCCACATAGGGGCCACATTCTATAGGCAAAACAAGTAGGGCTATAGGCAGAATAAGTAAGACTATTGGCCGAACAAGCAGGGCAGCATGCCTTGGATGCCCCCCCATTCTTTGATGAGTTAGACTGACTGATATGACAGGCCCCGATAAACAAGAAAAACAGGTCTCTACCAACCATGCCAAAAGGGTCAAAAAGCCTTTGTGGCGCCGCTTGTTCAAGTGGGGCCTGATTTTAGGCGCCGTTGGTACTGTATCAGCTGTTATCGTGGTGGTGTCAGCGATCGTATATTACGGGCGGGACCTGCCGGATTATCGGCAACTCGCAAATTATGAACCCGCCGTTGTAACACGGGTTCATGCTGGAGACGGCAGCCTGTTAACAGAGTTTTCTAAAAAGCCACGGCTGTTCGTGCCAATCAACGTTGTGCCTCAACAGTTGATAAATGCCTTTCTTTCTGCAGAAGACAAAAATTATTATAACCATAGCGGCCTAGACTATATGGGCATGGTGCGGGCAAACCTGCGCAACGTTATGAATTTAGCACGCGGCCGTACGCTACAGGGTGGTTCAACCATTACTCAGCAGGTCGCTCGGAATTTCCTACTCACGCTCGAACAGCGCCTTGACCGGAAAGTGAAGGAAATGATCCTGACTTTGCGGATCGAACGCGCCTTTACCAAAGATGAAATCCTCGAACTGTATCTTAATGAGATCAATTTTGGTAACCGCTCTTATGGTATCGCTGCTGCGTCATTGAATTATTTTAACAAAGCGTTGAATGAGTTGACGGTTGCAGAAATGGCCTTTCTCGCAGCCTTGCCAAAGGCGCCTAATAACTATCACCCTGTACGAAATAAAGGACGTGCCGTTGGTCGGCGCAACTGGGTATTAAGCCGGATGCGGGCGCTGGACCACATTGATGATGAGACATACAGAGTTGCCGTCGCGGAAGACTTGGTCATGCGCCGGAGAACAGGCCGTGCTGAATTCAAGGCTGAATATTTCTCGGAGGAAGTGCGTCGTAGGGTAGGGCGTATATACGGCACTAAAGCCCTTTACGAAGGCGGTCTTTCGGTGCGCACGTCTCTTGAACCTCGCCTGCAAGCAATTGCTGAACGTAGCTTGCGGCAAGGGCTAGTCGAATACGACCGCCGCCACGACTATCGAGGGCCTATTACCCGCATGAAAATTGATGAAGTTTGGCAGAAACGTCTTGAGGCGCTGAAGAAGCCTCTTGGCATTCCACGCTGGAAACTTGCTGCGGTTCATGAGGTGCGTACTGACGGTGCAATTATAGGTCTAAGGGACGGATCCTATGGCTTTGTCCCGTTCGAAACGGTTACATGGGCCCGGCGCAGTCCAAAAATAACGGACATTGGCGAAGTGATAGCGCTCGGCGATGTTATTGCCGTAGAGTATATAGCAACAATTCCGACCATTACTCTCGCAGGATTTTGGGATGCTGCCGGTGAAGAAGTCGGTCCAGTCCCACAATATGGCCTAAGACAGATCCCCGCTGTTGAAGGCGCAAATGTAGTAATGGACCCGCACACAGGTCGTGTTTTAGCGATGGTTGGCGGGTATGATTATAAAACGAGCCAATATAACCGGGCGACGCAAGCCGAGCGTCAGCCAGGTTCTGCCTATAAGCCGTTTGTATATGCCACCGCGCTCGACCGTGGCTTCACGCCATCAGATCTCATCTTGGATGCGGCCTTTGTCATTGATCAGGGCGAAGGCCTAGGGAAATACAAACCTAAGAACAGCTCAAACAAGTTTTACGGCCCGCGGACGCTCAGATTTGGCATCGAAAAGTCCAAAAACCTGATGACCGTTAGATTGGCTCAAGAACTAGGCATGCGCTCAATACTTGATTACGCTAGTAAGTTCGGCCTTGAAAGTAACATGGATGCAACGCTTGCCGCGTCGCTGGGTGCTGGGGAAGTTACTCTGCTAAAACTATCTGCAGCGTATGGAATGCTCGTTAATGGGGGTAAAGAAATTACGCCTTCCTTGATTGACCGAATTCAAGATCGTCGCGGCAAAACAATTTTCAAGCATGACAAAAGAATATGCCGTCCATGCGAACAGACACGGGAAATTGATCCAAGCAATCCTTTGGAAACTGCCTTGAAGGAGCCTGATTTGCCTGATGAACGTCTGCAGCTAATTGACCCACACACAGCGTACCAATTGGTTTCCATGATGGAAGGTGTCGTTCGGAACGGCACCGGTAGAAGTATCAATTCATTGAATAAACCGCTGGCCGGAAAGACTGGCACTACAAATGACCAGCGCGACGCATGGTTTATGGGTTTCTCAGCTGACCTAGTTGTCGGGGTCTATACCGGTTTTGATAGGCCTCGGTCACTTGGTCGCTATGAAGAGGGCTCAAGCGTAGCGGCCCCGATATTCAAAAGCTTTATGAGAGATGCGTTGCGTGGCGAACCAGGCATTCCATTTCGAAAACCTGCAGGCATAAGGTTGGTGCGGATCAATGCTGATACTGGCCAACCCGCGCAATACGGGGATAAAAACGTTATCCTCGAGGCTTACAAACCAGGCACAGAACCTCGCACAGGATTATTTGCGGTACTTGACGGATCGCAGCCAGCTGGTAAAAGCAAAAGTACAATTCGTAAAGGAACGGGTGGTATTTATTGACGCCCGCTCTATTATGCTCCTCCAACTAATTATCTACCAATATTAAGGATATGCGTATGCGCGCGGAAGCTCAGGCAACCGTCGACCAACTCCAGCAGTCAATGGCACTGCTGAGGAGGCATCTTTGACTGGGATCAAGCCCTTCTTCGGTTAGAAGAACTGAACGCCCTTTCAGAAGATCCTGATCTCTGGAATAACCCAACTACTGCGCAAAAGCTGATGCGTGAACGCACGAAACTTGATGCGTCGATCACCGCTGTACAAACCATCGAAACCGATTTGGCCGATAATGTAGAAATTATTGAGTTGGCAGAAATGGACGATGACAAAGAGATGGAAGCCGAAGCGGAGGATGCTTTAAAAGCGTTGGCCATGACAGCGAAAACAGCTGAATTGCAAGCACTTCTGTCTGGCGAAGCTGACGGCAATGATACATTCGTCGAAATTCATGCAGGTGCAGGCGGTACCGAGGCACAAGACTGGGCAGATATGCTGTTCCGGATGTATCTGCGCTGGGCAGAGAGCCGCGGCTTTAAGTATGAAACATTACAATATATGCCCGGTGAAGAAGCAGGTATTAAGTCGGCGACGATCCAAATAAAGGGCGAAGACGCATACGGGTGGTTGAAAACCGAAAGCGGCGTGCATAGATTAGTGCGGATATCCCCGTTTGATTCAAACGCTAAACGTCATACGAGCTTTGCCTCGGTTTGGGTTTATCCGGTAATTGACGATAGCATTGAAATCGAAATAGATGAAAGTGACCTTAAGGTCGATACATACCGGGCATCTGGAGCGGGCGGCCAGCACGTGAATACAACTGATTCTGCCATTCGTATTTCCCACAAGCCGTCAGGCATTGTGGTGCAGTGTCAGAACCAACGCTCGCAGCATAAGAACCGTGCCGAAGCCATGAGCATGCTGAAGGCCAGGTTATATGAAGCTGAACTACGCCGACGCGAGGAAGAAGCGGACGCCGTGAATGCAACGAAAACAGATATTGGCTGGGGCCACCAAATACGCTCGTATGTGATGCAGCCCTATCAGATGGTGAAAGATTTACGGACAGGCCACGAAAGCGGCCAGCCACAAAAAGTTTTGGATGGAGCGCTTGACC
Source organism: Kordiimonadales bacterium (assembly GCA_002401685.1). Lineage (GTDB taxonomy): Bacteria > Pseudomonadota > Alphaproteobacteria > Sphingomonadales > Kordiimonadaceae > Kordiimonas. The sequence continues at coordinate 3,018 of NVTU01000024.1, read as the reverse complement.
CATTTCTGGCAGCTTCGTTAGCAGCTAGGGTACACGGTGATAATAAACCGGTTTCAGATATTGATTAGTCTTTTTTTAAGAACACCTGTGTAAGCAGAGATGAAGGAATAATACTGTGAGAAATTTCGTGAATGATGATGACGAAGATAAGAAAAAAGATGAAAGCAGTAACAGCGAACATCTGAACAAGATTTTGTTTGATGCGCGCAAAGTATTTGTAACAGGCGGCATCAATATGGAAATGGCGACGGCTATATGCGCACGCTTGCAGGCTATGGCGCACACGTCTGATGATCCTATCATTATGACCATTTGCTCGCCTGGCGGCCACGTTGAAGCTGGTGACATGATTCATGATACGATCAAGTTCATTAAACCCGAGGTAATCGTTATCGGTACAGGTTATGTTGCGAGTGCCGGCGCGCTCATCTATGTGGCGGCAGAAAAGAAAAATCGCTACACTACGCCGAACACACGCTTCCTTTTACACCAACCCAGTGGCGGTGTTGGTGGTGATGCCAGCAGCATTGCCATCCAGTCACAACAGATTATTGCGATGCGGGACCGCCTGAATGCGATATTTGCCAAGGCAACAGGCCAAAAAGTGGACAAAGTCGCCAAAGATGTTGACCGTGACTTCTGGCTTACTGCTAAAGAAGCTGTCAAGTACGGCATTGTTGGCAAAATCATTGAAAACGAAACTGAAATTAAATAGGTTTTATGCAATAATGTGATTCAAAGAGGCGTTCTTTTGAGCGTCTCTTTTTCTATCTGGATAAAATAGTTTCTCCACGGCGAGCCAATCGCTTTAAGGTGATGAAACAATTTATTCACACTTACCAACGTATCGTTCCTGTACCAACGGGAACAGCGAGGCTATCTAGTGCTTTACGACGACGGGGCAGACATTTATGAATGAGATCAATAGGCAGTGGCCGGGACCTCGTTCCGTTGCCTGTCTTTTGGGATGGTTGTCACTGATCACGTTTTGCGCATCTACTGTTTCTGCTACCAATGCGCCACTACGGCTCGCTACACGTGAATATCTACCACCATACATAAACGCCGATGCTACAGCCGGTATAGAAATTGATATTGTTAAAGCAATTTTTAATCAGGCCAAAATCGAAATTAAATTTGTTCAAATGCCTGATTTACGGATGACCCAGGCGTTCTCATTAAAGACCGTTGATGGGATTCTTACACAGAACGTAAAAGTAAAATCAATGGGATGCGCGACAGATTGGTACTTCACTCACCCCAACGTGGCCATTACTTTGGCTCAAAATGAATTCTCCCTGCACCGTTTAGAAGACCTATCAAAATACTCAGTTGTAACCTTTGACGGAGCACAGGTTACATTGGGCAAACGGTTTGCGGACGCCGTAAAAAACAACCCACGATATGTGGAGTTTGAGAACCAGCCAGGACATATTGAACTGCTGTACAAAGGCCGGTTTGAAGTTATTTTCGGCGACGAATGGATCCTGCGTCTTGCCCGAAAAAACTATTTCAAAAAAAGCGGGCAGTTAAGAAATATTCGCACGCATCAGATAGCGGCAACCGAATATTTCTCCGTACGGTTCCACGACCAAAAACACTGTGATAGTTTCAATCAGGCTCTAAAGCTCATCAGAAACTCCGGGCTTCATGCAGCTATACTTGCGGCCAACCGAAGGCGCATTGATACTATAGTAAAGAATTAGACTGCTTAACCTTCGCTAAGCGGTCTTATGCGCACGATAAGCGGCCTTGCCACGTAATACCGTGCCTACGTATTCTCTCTTGAAGCAGGATTATGCAGGGAGAGAGAAATGGTTTCATTTAAGGTAAATGGCGAACAGCATCAATACACCGGCGATGACGATATGCCGCTCCTATGGTTTTTACGGGAAGATATTGATAAAAAGGGCACGAAATTTGGCTGTGGCATCGGGCAATGTGGTGCCTGTACCGTCCATGTAAACGGGGAAGCCATGCGATCCTGCAGTGTGCCAATGGCTGCGATCGGGCAAGGTGACGAAGTCACTACAATTGAAGGCTTATCGCAGGGCGACAAATTGCATGCCGTGCAACAGGCATGGGTGGAGTTTGACGTCCCTCAATGTGGCTATTGTCAAGCAGGACAAATTATGGCCGCTGTTGACCTGCTGAAACGGTTACCCAATCCAACAGACAAAGAAATTGACGATAACCACGACAATCTTTGCCGGTGTGGCACCTATTTCAGAATACGTAAAGCCATTCACCGTGCGTCTGAACTACTCGCCATAGAAAACGTTTAGGAGCACCCAATGACAAAAACCAGAAGAGATGCCTTAAGAGTGTTCGCCCTAGGTGGTGGGCTTATCGTTGCAGCGCCTGCGATGCTTGCCTCTGGCAAGGCAACCGCTGTTACTGCCGATAACTTATTCTCGGGAAAACTGGGCCCGTATGTCCAAATCAACAGTGATAATAGCGTTACAATTGGTGCACCAGTTCCTGACATGGGTACCGGTGTCGAAACGGCACTACCAATGATCGTCGCCGAAGAGCTTGATGTCGAATGGTCGTCAGTGCGCGTCGAACGTATGCCGTACGCGTTGCGCGCGGATACAGACGGCGCCCTGCTGGATCTCTATACATTGCAGGGAACCGGAGGCAGCGGCAGTGTCAGAAAAACCTGGCCAATGTTAAGGGATTGCGGCGCACTCGCGCGCCATATGCTTGTCAAAGCTGCCGCAGCTGAATGGGGCGTTACCGTTCCGTCAGTGACGACGAAAGCCGGCTATGCCCAGTTAAAGAACAGTAATAAAACCCTAAGCTATGCGAGTCTTGCCGCTTTGGCCGCCCAAATGCCGCTTGAAGACGTTTCCATCAAAAAAGTGAACCGTGATGGTCCAATTTTTGAACCCCAAATTCCTGATGAACAAGCTTTTCGCGATTATATAAAATGGCTACGCAAACGCGCGACTATTAATCGCATGCCTTTAGATGATCTTGAATCGATCTTAAAAGGCGCTTAAACGATGTTGCTAA
>NVTU01000023.1 GCA_002401685.1 Kordiimonadales bacterium | reverse complement strand
TCTTGGCCTAGCCCTTTCGCTCCTGCTTTCCTTTCAGATCGCTGGCGCTTCAGAACCCGTTTTTGAAACAGACGAACAGTTTGAAGCTGGTCGCGCCTTACGCGATGAAGGCATGAAAGCCTTTAGGGCCGGAGACGCAAAGGCCGCTCTCCTGAAAATGGAGGAAGCGCTAGGCAACCGCCCGAACAACACGCAATTGCTTGGTTTCGTAATCTTCCTCGCTGTTCAACTGGACGACGCAGACAGAGCTGCAGAAGCTGCGACACTCTATGCGGCATCGGGACAAGCCCCTAGCGCCGGCATTCAGCGCGGGCTCTCCCTGCTGTTAGCAGCAGAAAGATGGGCGCCGCTGAAAATTGCTTTTGAAGCCAACGTGGCGGCAAAAGGCAAGGCTACTTTGGTCTACAGTGTGCCGACAGACATGAAACTTATCGAAGGCATCGCTGCTGCACCGGACGGTACCTTATTTGTTTCCAGCGTCGTTTCCGGGGCCCTATACGCACTCGAGGGCGAGACACCGCGCTTGATCGCAGACGGTAAAGCCTACGGAATGGACAGTTTTTTCGGCATCACTTTTGACGCCAAACGCGGCTCGCTTCTTGCCACCTACGGCTGGGTGCCGCAAAGCACCAGCGGCAGTGCAACAGTGAGCAAAACAGGTGTTGCCGAATTTGATGCAACAACAGGCGCTCTGAAAAATAATTGGGTGCTCGACGGTACGGCAGAAAAACACCAAATCGCCGATATTTTAGTAGGCCGTGACGGTACCATATTCGCCAGCGATGCGTCCGGACGTGCGGTTTATAAAGTATCAGGCGACGCGCTGGAAAAGGCTTTTGACCTGCCAGGGTCCCTAAGCCCGCAAGGCATGGCAGAGACAGCGTCGGGTGACCTGATCCTTTCTGATTGGGGACGTGGGCTGTGGCGCCTAGACCGCGCGAGCGGCAGCGTTTCCGCCCTTGGGGCCCCAATGGGCACCCACCTCGTTGGCATCGACGGCTTGGTAATCCACCAGGGGAAACTTATCGGCATCCAGAATGCTGGCACGCCGCAACGGCTGATTGAGATCGTCATTTCCAAAGACGGAAAGTCAGTCACCAGCGTACAAAGTATTGGTCAGATGCTCGACGGTTTTGACGAGCCAACGCTCGGCGTATCCACGCCTACAGGTTTCTATTTTGTTGCGGGCAGCCAATGGCCAAAATTCGCAGCAGGCGGTGCACTTCGCGACGGGGCAAGCCATAAAGAAACAGCGATATTGAAACTTCAATAATCGCCCAGATCGGTATCGATACCAGAATTCACTACGCCGCCCATACTTAGGACGATAGAATTTGCTCTTTTGCCCATTTTGCTGCGTCCTTGACGGCTTCATCTGGGTCGTCACACAGCTTATTTACTGCGCCCATATGATCAGCGTCACCAGTGTTTCCGATAGCATATAGGATGTTACGAATGAAGCGGTTGCGTCCAATGCGTTTTATCGGACTGCCTGAGAAAATCTGGCGGAAGCTGGCATCATCGAGCGTCACTAAGTCCTTCAAGGCTGGCGCGCCGAGCTCAACACGAGCATGGAAAGCCGCTTCAGCGGAAACTTGAGCAAACTTGTTCCACGGGCAGGCGGCCAGACAGTCATCACAGCCGTAAATCCTGTTGCCCATCGGCCTGCGGAACTCTTCTGGTATCGGGCCCTTATGTTCGATCGTCAGGTAAGAAATACAGCGCCCTGCATCAATTTCGTAAGGGGCTGGGAAAGCATTAGTGGGGCAGGCATCAATGCACGCGGTACAGCTACCGCATTTATCTTCATGCGGTGTATCTGCCGGCAGTTCCATATCGGTATAAATCGCCCCGAGGAAAAGCCAACTGCCATACTCGCGCGATACCATATTAGTGTGTTTGCCCTGCCATCCGAGCCCGGCACTTACCGCCAACGGCTTCTCAGGTACAGGGGCCGTATCAACGAACACCTTCAGATCGCAGCCATATTCAGGCACTAGCCAGCGGGCAAATGCCTTCAAACGCTTTTTGATCAGGTCGTGGTAATCCTTGCCGCGCGCATAAACCGAAATATTGGCCATCTCTTTATGATCAAGCAGCAGGCGCGGGTCATCCTTAGGGCCGTAATTCACGCCCAACATGATCACTGACTTTGCTTCTGGCCAAAGGTTCTGCGGGTGTTCCCGCTGGTGCATACGGTCGGCCAGCCATTCCATAGAAGCGTGGCGCTCAAGCTTGATGAAACTCCGAAAGCCCTCGATCACTTTTTCACTTGTGGTGGCACGGGTAATGCCCATCTGGTCAAAGCCAAGTTCAAACGCCTTGGCTTCAATCGCGGCGCGGATATCACCGCCCGCGGCGCTCATCAGAAATCCAGTTCGCTATAGTATTTTGAGGGCGCAAGGCCGGGAATTTTGTCAGCAAGCAGCGTGCGTACGGACCGGCGAGATTTCACCCGCATGTACCATTCTTTGACCTGCGGCCAATCATCCCAACGGATATTACCGAAATAATCCGCAACTGAAATATGGGCTGCTGCGGCGGCGTCTGCCATCGTAAACTGGCCTGAAGCCAAATAATGCCTTCGCTCAGCGATGTATGAAATATAGCTAAGGTGGGTTTTCAGGTTGTGAGCTGCGCAGCGCAGCGCTTCCGAATCAGGTTCCCCGATACCGTAGAACCGTTTGTATAACTTCTCAGAAACCAAATGACGCGTCACTTCGCTGCCAAGCTTGGTATGGAACCAGCCTACAAGGCGGCGGATTTCGTAGCGTTCCTCAGCAGTGCCTATCAAAAGCGCGGGCTCGGGCGCTATTTCTTCCAAATACTCCGCGATTGCCATAACGCCAGAATAGCATTTACCGCTATCCATCACCAGTACAGGCACTTCCCCAGCTGGGTTCAGCGCCAAGAATTCCGGGCGGCGATCCCACTCTTGTTCCAGGCGCAAGGTAAAGTCCATGCGCTTCTCACTAAGAAGTACACGCACGAAACGCGCGGCAGGACTGAGCCAATGATGATAAAGAATAGGCATATCTGCATTTTTTACTGCAACTTGGACTATAGCGCCAGCGTGTTTCTTCAAGATCCGTAAAAGATATGGTCCTGAGGTATTTAGTGGTGACCTTAAATGCTGGCGCGAATGCAAAATCAATCGTATAGAAAATGCTCAACGCACGGTTAGTTTTCACAACAGAGAAAAAGATGATCCAGTTCAAATTCCTGAAAAACGTCTTTAAGCCAGCAAAAAAATTCAGACTACGTAAGAAAAAAGACGCAGTAGGTAACCTGAACGAACAAAAGGATTTGTCAGGCCGTTTCTGTACACGCCCCTTTGAGCAATATGACATTTATAAGTCTGGCCATGCTTTTTCCTGCTGTTCTTCCTGGCTGAAACTACCGCTCGGCAATGTAAAACAAAGCAACCCGGCGGACTTATGGAATTCAGAGGCCTCCCAAGCCATTCGTGCTTCCATTTTTGACGGCTCGTTTAAATATTGTGATCAAAAACTGTGCCCGAACATACAAAATAACAGCCTGCCAACGCTGACTGAAATGGAAAGCGATGCGCATTACGGTGCCATCATCAAAAATAAAATAACGGCCTTGGATGATGGCCCGGTTTTTATCAATTTCTGTAGCGATCATTCTTGCAATTTATCCTGCCCAAGCTGCAGGACACAAAAAATTCTGCACTCCGGCGGCCTTCTTTTTGAGGAACAAAAAGCAATCCACGCAAAAATGGTCCATGCATTCCTGAAGGAGCCAACCGACCGCACGTTCGCGATTAATGTTACCGGCTCAGGCGATCCTTTTGGGTCAAAAATTTACCGGGAATTTCTACAGGATCTTAACGGTGCTGATTTTCCAAACCTAAAAATACACCTGCAAACCAACGGTGTGATGTTCACGGAAAAAAACTGGGATAAGTTGCATAAGATCCACAATAATCTGGGCAATTTAATCATCAGTTTGGACGCTGCAACTGGGCCCACGTATGACATCACCCGCCGCGGCGGCAATTGGGACTTGCTGCAAAATAACTTAGCATTTTTGTCACAAAGGGTCGCAGAAGGATTCTTTAAATACTTCCGATTAGATTATGTTGCCCAAGTCGATAATTTCACGGAAATGCCTGCCTTTGTTGAACTGGCGTCGCGCTACAACCCGCATCAGATATACTTCAGCCTGGTGACAGACTGGGGCACTTGGTCAAAAGAGGTCTATGACGAAAAGTGTATCTGGAAGGAAAACCACCCGCGTTTTCAAGAATTCTTAGAGGTGTTGAAAGACCCAATATTCGACAACCCAAAAGTCGACCTAGGAAATTTAACCCACTATAGAGAAATCGCGCTGGCTGCTGGATAGGATCTGGCAGCCGGACAATAAGGTCATTGTCCGGCCGTTATATTTTTCGTCCCCTAAGCGCTTAAGCTTTTTTCAGGCGCACGATCACTGATCGGAAACTCAAGCCGGTCAATCATCTCTTTTGGTACCACTTGCCAGAACTGGCCGCGTTTGCTTTCCCAATTTGACAGGAGAGTTAACGCCCAGCGACTGTGTGTAGCGGTTGCATGCTCAGTGATGAGCCCCGTCAGCACTTCTTCCCAGTGGGCACTGTCCAAACGGTTCAAAAGCACGGTTTCGCTGTTTACATGTTCTTCAAATCGGCCACTTTCATCATAGATAAAGGCCATGCCGCCTGTCATACCTGCCCCGAAGTTTTCGCCAGCATCACCGAGAATAACGGCTGTACCGCCTGTCATATATTCACAACCATTGTCGCCGCAACCTTCAACGACCACGTCAGCCCCTGAATTTCGGACAGCAAAACGCTCGCCTGCCTGGCCTGCCGCGAACAGCTTGCCTGACGTCGCCCCGTACAGGACTGTGTTTCCGATGATCGTATTGTCTTTGGAATTAAACGTCGCATGGTTGGATGGCCTCACAACAATGGTGCCACCAGACAGGCCTTTGCCGACATAATCATTGGCATCGCCCGTAACCTCAAGCTTCAATCCCTGGACCGCGAATGCGCCAAGCGATTGCCCGGCAGACCCGCGCAGACGCACTGTCACATGATTGGGGTTAAGGCCTTTCATGCCGTATTTCTGCGTAATCTCACTAGAAAAACGCGTGCCGATAGCGCGCAGAGTGTTTTGCACACTGTAGGTCAGCTGCATCTTCTCACCTCTGGTGAACACAGCCTTCGCGTCTTCAATCATTTGCGCGTCCAGCGAATCGGGCACAGGGTTGCGTTCGGTCAGTGTGCAAATATGCTTCTGGTTGCGGCCGCCGACTTGAACCAGAAGCGGGTTGAGATCCAGATCATCCAAATGGCCAGCACCACGGCTAACCTGATGCAAAAGCTCCGTCCGGCCAATTATGTCTTCTAGCTTTTCGAAACCAAGTTCGGCCAATATCTCGCGCGTTTCCTCGGCGATAAAGCTAAACAGGTTCACGACTTTCTCTGCGGTGCCACCGAATTTTTTGATCAGCTCTTCGTCCTGTGTGCAAATGCCGACAGGGCAGGTGTTCGAATGGCACTGACGCACCATGATACAGCCCATAGCAACAAGCGCCGCCGTTCCTACACCGTACTCTTCCGCACCCAGCATGGCCGCAATAACAACATCGCGCCCGGTTTTTATACCGCCGTCAGTCCGCAGTTTCACCCGGTGCCGTAGCCCGTTGAGGGTCAGCACTTGGTTCACTTCAGCAAGGCCTATTTCCCACGGTGTTCCCGCATACTTGATGCTGGTTTGCGGGCTGGCACCCGTGCCGCCGTTGTGGCCCGAGATCAATATTACGTCGGCATGGGCCTTTGCTACGCCCGCTGCGATGGTACCGATACCTGCGCTGGACACGAGTTTCACACACACTTTGGCGCGGGGGTTGATCTGTTTCAGGTCGTAGATCAGCTGTGCTAAATCTTCGATCGAATAGATATCATGGTGCGGTGGTGGGGAAATTAGCGTCACACCCGGCGTTGCATGCCGAAGTTTAGCGATCATTTCCGTGACTTTAAAGCCTGGCAGCTGGCCGCCTTCCCCGGGCTTGGCACCCTGCGCGACTTTAATTTCAATCTCGTCACAAGCATTCAGATACTCAGCGGTCACACCAAACCTGCCAGAAGCAATTTGCTTGATTGGGCTATTGGCATTATCGCCGTTCGCGTATGGTTTGTAACGTGATTTATCCTCACCGCCTTCACCAGAAACAGACTTTGCACCGATCCGGTTCATCGCAATTGCAAGCGTTTCGTGTGCCTCTTTTGACAACGCACCAAGCGACATGCCTGGCGTGATAAACCGTTTACGGATCTGGGTGATGCTTTCAATCTCGTCGAGCGACGCAGCTTCCTCGGCCCGGCGGAAATCAAGTAAATCTCGCAAATTAAGCGGCGGCAGGTTTCGTAAGCCGCGCGAGTAGGTCAGGTATTTAGCGTAATTATCATTGCCTACAGCGCTCTGCAAAATATGGATCAATGAGCCATCATGCCCATGCACTTCGCCGTCCCGACGGTAGCGGTAAAGCCCGCCAATGGGCAGGGTGTTATTACCTTCGAAAAACGCTTTGCTGTGTTGCTCAAGCACTTTGTGCTGCACGCCAGATAGGCCAATGCCGGAGATTTTAGTCGGCATGCCCGGGAAAAACTCCGCCACCAGAGCGCGAGATAAGCCAAGGGCCTCAAAATTATTACCGCCGCGGTAGCTGGAGATAATGGAGATACCCATTTTGGAAAGAATTTTGAGCAAGCCTTGATCAATGGCGCTGCAAGCGCGGATGATGCACTCAGTCAGACTTTGCTTCCCGAACAAACCTTTAGCCTGCCGTTCAGCAATGGCATCCTGCGCCAAATAAGCGTTCACCGTGGTCGCACCGGCGCCGATAAGAACTGCAAAATAATGCGGATCTAGGCATTCAGCGGACCGAACATTAAGGCTGGTAAATGTCCTCAAACCATTCTGGATAAGGTGTGTATGCAAGCCGCCTGTTGCCAAAATCATTGGAATTGGTGCGCGGTGGGCACTAATTTTCTCATCAGAAAGGAACAAATGGCCACGGCCTTCACGCACTGCGTCTTCGGCTTCGCGTCTTATGCGGATAAGGGCGTTCCGGAGGCTATTAGGGCCACCTTCAACATCGAAAGTACAGTCGATGATTTGAGCTTCTTCACCGAAGTTCTTGATCAAAACCTGCCACTCTCGGTTCGAAAGCACCGGGCTATCGAGCACAAGCGCGCCTCCTTGCGTATGGCCCTCATCGAGCACATTGGCAAAGTTACCAAAACGCGTTTTCAGGCTCATCACGCGCTGCTCGCGTAGGCTATCGATTGGCGGATTGGTTACCTGACTGAAATTCTGGCGGAAGAAATGCGACAAGTTCCGGTACTGCGCTGACAGCACAGCCAGAGGCGTGTCGTCTCCCATCGATCCGATGGCTTCTTTGCCCGTCATCACCTGTGGCTGCAAGATCAGCTCAAGGTCCTCATGGCTAAGACCCGCCACGATCTGGCGGCGGCGCAGATTCTCACCTTTGTAAGAACCATCTTCCAGGCCCTTGTAGCCAGGCAAATCATAGATTGATTTAATATCTTTGACCCATTCCCCAAAAGGTTGGGACGCTGCTAGGCGATCCTTCAGTTCCTTGTCGTGATACAGGCGGCCCTCTTCAATATCGAGAGCGATCATTTGTCCAGGGCCAAGCCGGCCTTTCTCGCGTACATCGCGTTCGTCCACAATCACCATGCCTGCTTCGGACCCGACGATGAGGAAGCCGTCATTGGTTACGGTGAAGCGCATCGGCCGAAGGCCGCTTCTATCGAGGCCAGCAAAAACCCACTTGCCGTCTGTACCTGCAAGCGCCGCAGGCCCATCCCATGGTTCCATCACCGAATTGGTGTAGGCGTACATATCGCTATGCGCCTTAGGCATGCTCGCTTTGTTTGACCATGCTTCGGGGATCAACATGGTTTTTGCCATCGGCGCAGAACGGCCAGCGCGCACCAGGGTTTCAAATACCGCGTCAAGCGCCGCCGAATCGGAGGCCCCTGTTGGCACCACGGGCTTTATATCTTCGGAATTATCGCCAAAAGCCATTGAGGCCATGCGGATCTGATGGCTTTTCATCCAGTTTACATTGCCGCGGATGGTATTGATTTCGCCGTTATGCGCCAGCATGCGGAAAGGCTGGGCCAGCCACCACTGCGGGAATGTATTGGTGGAATAACGCTGATGATAAATCGCGTAGCTAGAAACATAATTTTCGTCCAGCAGGTCTGGATAAAAAGTTGAAAGCTGTTCGGCCAAAAACAGGCCTTTATAAATCACCGAGCGACTGGAAAGTGAGCACATATAAAAGTCGCCAACCTGCGCTTCAATCACACTGCGCTCGATACGCCTGCGGATAATGTAAAGCTCACGCTCAAAAGTTTCGTCATCAACACCCTTGGTATTGGCGATCATGATCTGTTCGATCTCAGGCCTTGTAGCTTCAGCCTTTTCGCCCATCACTGATACATCAACGGGCACTTGCCGCCAGCCGTAAATAGTATAGCCAAAATGCAGAATTTCTGTTTCTACAATAGTGCGGCATGTTTCCTGCGCACCCAAGTCAACACGCGGCAGGAAAACCATGCCGATCGCTAGCCGGCCGGCATCTGGCTCGTGACCGGTGGCGCGGATATGTGTTTTGAAAAACTCTTGCGGAATTTCGAGTAGAATACCGGCGCCGTCACCGGTTTTACCATCAGCGTCCACAGCGCCGCGGTGCCAAATGGCTTTCAGCGCTTCAATGCCGCGTAGGACTACTTCGCGGTCAGGCTTGCCGTCTAATTTCGCGATAAGCCCCACGCCGCAGGAGGAATGCTCATCAGCCGGGTCATAAAGGCCAATAGGGCCAGGGACATATTGGTTAAAACTATTCATTATTCTTGGTCCCTTTAGGCTGCAACAGCGTCTTTTTGGCGAAGGTGTTTAACAATTGAGGCAGCTGCATCGCGGCCATCACGAATTGCCCACACTACCAGCGAAGCCCCGCGCACGATATCGCCTGCGGCAAACACGCCGTTGACGTTGGTCATCATGCTTGCATGGTCCACCGTTACGGTGCCCCAGCGCGTAACGCGCAGTTCGGGCGCACCGAACAAGGCTGGCAGGTCTTCAGGCTCAAAGCCGAGCGCCAGTATTGCCAAATCACAATCGATTTTGAAATCACTTCCCGGTACAGGCTCCGGCGCTTGGCGGCCAGTGGCGTCCATCGCGCCGAGGCGCATTTGGTACGCCCGGACTGCACTGACGTTATTATCCCCGAGGAAAGCCTCAGGCCCGGAGAGCCAAACAAATTCAACGCCTTCTTCTTCCGCGTTCAGCACCTCACGGGCGGAACCCGGCATATTGGCTTTATCGCGCCGGTAAAGGCATTTGACGGATTTGGCGCCCTGACGAACAGCTGTGCGAACACAGTCCATCGCCGTATCGCCGCCACCAACCACAACAACGTTTTTGTCTTTGGCGTTCAGGTTACCGTTGGTAAATTCTGGCACATCATCCCCAAAGCCAACTTTGTTTGACGCGATCAGATAGTCCAGCGCTTCGTAAATATTACCGAGGCCTACGCCCGGCACTTTAATGCCCCGCGCGCGGTAAACGCCGGTCGCTATAAGCAGTGCATCATGTTCTTCGCGCAGGTCAGAAAGAGTTTTCTCGCGCCCAACTTCAAAATCAAGATGGAATGTAATACCAGATTGCTCAAGCCTGCCTGTGCGGCGGCCAACAACGTCTTTCTCTAATTTAAAACCCGGAATACCGTACACCAGCAACCCACCGGCACGGTCATGCCTATCGTATATATGCACTTGGTAGCCTAGCTTGCGCAGCTCTTCCGCCGCAGCTAAGCCCGCAGGGCCCGCGCCGAGAATACCAATCGATTGATCAAGCTCAACAGCCGGTGTGATGGGTTTCACCCAGCCCTGATCCCAAGCCATATCAGCAATATATTTCTCAACACTCCCAATGGTAACTGCATCAAAGTCCTTTTCAATAACGCAGTTGCCTTCACACAGGCGGTCTTGCGGGCAAATGCGCCCACATATCTCTGGCATATTATTGGTGCTAACTGCCATCTCGTAAGCATCTTCAAGGCGACCTTCTGCCGTAAGCTTCAGCCAATCAGGGATGTTGTTTCCAAGCGGACAATGAATATGGCAAAAAGGCACGCCGCACTGCGAACAGCGGCTCGCTTGCTCGCGCGCTTTTTCCGGATCAAATTCCGCATAGACTTCATTGAAATCCGCAAGCCGCTTTTGGGCCGCACGTTTCACCGGCATAGCCTGCTCGATGGACGTAAATTTCAAAAGCTTTTCGGACATAGCGCCCCTCACATTCTTCATATTCAGACAATTAGCGGAGTTTCGGCCTCGCCCAAATTGGGGGCGCTGGCGCTGCTTCACAACTACACGTAATTTTATGTCTATTGGCCTAAGGTTTTTGTACTATAAATTCAAAATTGAAGAATATCACGTAAAAAATGGTACTTAAGTCAGCAATACTGACTTACTTTTGGAAAGATTACCTAAATACAACGGCCTAGCCTGCTGAGAAGGCGCGATATTAGTACCATATCTGTACTAAATACCGTGAATCAATCGTTAATCTAAGGGAGAATTCGCAGAATCCCCGCTTGCTGCTACCCTCAATTGCGGCTACAGCAAAGGGCAGTATCAACTCCTTAAGGTAGAAACAGCGCGTGACCCTTTTTCAACTATTCATTCTTGCCCTTGTGCAGGGCATTACCGAGTTTCTGCCCATTAGCAGTTCTGGCCATCTGATCTTGGTCCCTGCGCTAACGGGCTGGGCAGATCAAGGGCAGATCATCGATGTCTCTGTGCATATCGGCACGCTGCTAGCTGTTCTGCTGTATTTTCGCCAGGATACAAAAGGTCTATTCCTAGCGGGTGCGGCAAGCATAGGCGTTGGGCCGGCAAAACGCGCGACCGAAGGCACGCTTTATCATAAATTGTTTTGGGCCCTGATAATTGGCACCATTCCAATGGTGATTGTCGGCGGGATGATGGTTGCTACTGGCCTCAACGACCATATGCGAACTGCAGAAGTAATCGCAGCAACGTCAATTATCTTTGGTATTGCACTCTATTACGCAGACAAGCTTGGCACTGTTGAGAAGAAACTAGACCGCATGGCGATAAAACCCGCGCTACTAATCGGTCTCGCTCAGATTTTTGCGCTGATCCCGGGCGCAAGCCGTGCTGGTGTTACAATGACGGCGGCGCGCCAATTAGGGTTTTCACGCCCTGAAGCTGCACGGTTTTCCATGTTGCTCTCAATCCCAGCCATCATTGCCTCAGGCGCGGCAACGGCCTTAAGTGTTGCGGGTACAATACCAACAGAAATGCTTATAAACGCTGCCATCGGAGCAGCCTTTTCCTGCGCAGCAGCACTCGTATCCATCCATTTCCTGATGCGCTGGCTCCAGCGGGCCAGCATGGGTATATTCGTAGTATACCGCTTGCTGCTCGGCGTCGGCTTGTTCACCTTGATCGGCATGGGCATTCTATAAAGATAAACAGTTTGCTTACGGGGAGCGATGATGCTTGACACCCAGCAAGTGGCGGGCTAAATCCCCGGAACCAATTCATACGGTGCCCTGATGGCGGAATTGGTAGACGCGCTAGCTTCAGGTGCTAGTGTCCCTTGTGGACGTGGAAGTTCGAGTCTTCTTCAGGGCACCAATTATTGTTATTTCGGTTCGAAATAGACCATGCATTGGCGCGTGATGGCCACCAGTTTGCCGGTTTCAGTGAAAATACGGCCACTTTGCTGGCAATAACCTTCTGCTGCCGCTTCCATATCAAACTCCATATAGAACCAGTCTCCGGTTGCTTCCGCAGCAGGTACAATAAACTCGAGCGACCACGACACTGAGCTGCCAATGATAGGGTAGGTATAATGGCTCATCACAATCGGCGCAGGGATATCAGCAAGTGCTATTATTTTTGCTTCAGGGAATGCGTCAACATTCTCCATATTGCGCGCCCAGAGGCCAATCTTCCGACTATTTGAGCCTGTACCTGGGCCGTTGCCTTTAACCCAGCGCAGCTCAAATCTGTCAAGGAAACGCGGGGCACCGACCGCGCCGGCATTAAACGCCGCCACGCCCTCGCGTGATTTCGGCGCGAATTCAGCTATGCTTTCAACCGCCAGAGTTGGGCGAGCGGCACCGAATGCAGCGCTGGCATGCACAACAACATCATCGCCCACGGATATATCAACGGTGGTTTGCGCGACCGATCGGCCATTTCGCAAAACCCGTGCCTTTGCTACTGCGCCCGATGCTGGCAACGGGGCCGCAAAAATAACCTGCATTGAACGGAGGGGCTTGTCCTCAGAGACAGGCTTTTTCATTGCGGAAACCGCAATCGCCGCCGCCAAACCGCCAAAGGTCGCACGCCCCTGATCCCACCCTGGACCGGTATTGATGGCTTCGCAGCCGCCCGCTTCAAAATCAGATAATATTTGCTCTAGTGTCGCCACTGTCATTTTTAACGCCTTACTTGGTTATGCACACGCCAGAAAATAGCGCGGGTGAGCAACGCTTCAAGCCTACTTTTTTACATACATAGTATGCGTTTGGTGAATGGCATCTGCAGCATGTTCGCCGGGTACACGTCTGCCAATGTGCCGGCGGCCCGTTTCACTAAGGCCGATCCCAACAGCGGTTCACAGCCCACCACAAACACAACAAAAAGCCGAGAGCAGCCACAATCACTCGCACTTTGATCTTTTTTCTGCCACAAGGCCTTCTATAGTATGTAAAATTCATTCTGCACTGGAGGGCTTCGTGGCCAATTATATTTATGACGGCGATCTACCTGATGGACTTGACCTAGGCAACTCGGTTGCCATTGACAGTGAGACCATGGGCCTAAACCCACACCGCGACCGCCTGTGCCTTGTGCAGCTCTCAAGTGGGGACGGCAACGCCCACATGGTGAAATTCAAAAAAGGTATGTTTGAAGCGCCCAACCTGAAGGCTTTGCTGACGGATCCAAATGTCACCAAAATATTCCATTTCGCCCGCTTTGATGTGGCTGTCATGAAGAAATATTTGGGCGTCGATACACACCCTGTTTACTGCACAAAAATTGCCTCAAAATTGGTGCGCACCTATACGGATCGCCACGGCCTGAAAGACTTATGCCGCGAACTTGCGGGTGTCTCTCTGGATAAACAGCAACAGTCCAGCGATTGGGGTGCTGACGAAATTAGTGACGCGCAGAAAAATTATGCGGCGTCTGATGTGTTATACTTACATGCTGTAAAAACAAAGCTGGATATGATGTTGGCTCGGGAGGGGAGAACCCATATTGCAGAAGCTGCTTTTGCCTTTTTGCCGACACGCTGTGAAATGGATTTGGCGGGCTACGGCGAGATGGATATTTTCTCCCACTGAATGTGAAAAGAACCACACTAAGCCGCCAAGATTATCTTAACTAAGACAGAGAAACCAACCCGTTAATGCCAACAACGCCAGAGCATTTTGATAGCAAAACAAGCGCCCAACAGGGTGCGCGCGCTGCATTAAGGCCCACACGCAGTGCTGGCATCGGCCGAGGCTGGGATGGTTTTGTCCAGCTTATGCGGACTATATTGCCAATTAGCGCGGCTATACTTGCTGTTGTCACTATTCTTTGGCCCTACCTTGACGACACAGAAGTTAGCTTTACGCTTTCAACAGATGAGGTGGCGCAAGGCGATACCATGATGAGCATGGTCAATATGCACTATGTAGGAACAGATGCCAACGACCGCCTGTTTCACGTCGAAGCCGCAACAGGGCTGAGGGATAGCCCCGATGCACCGAATGCTCGGTTAACCGATATCAAAGCCCAAATGCTGCTGGAAACAACAGGACCAGCCACCGTGACAGCGCGTACGGGTCTCTATAATTTCAGAGAAAGCTCGCTTGTTCTGGTGGGCGGCGTTCATATGATTTATGGCGATGGCTATGTGTTTGACATGGCCGGCGCCGAGGTTGACCTGAAGAACCATACCGCTAACGGCCAGGGATCGATCACTGGCTCATCCAAGCTTGGTACTTTCACGGCATCGCAGCTGTTCATCGACGCTGACAAAGAAATCGCAATATTTGAAGGTGGGGTCTCTATGCACATCATCCCAAAACGACCGACTGAAAAATCACCCAAACCAATTGCTACTGGCAAAAACTAGGCCTTCTGGAGCCCCCCGTCATTATGAAAAAAGCCCTTATAGCCGCAGCCTTTCTACTGGTGCCTTGCTTCAGCTTATCCGCCGGGGCGCAGTCCGTGCTAAAGGACCATGATACGTATCAGGCGCTTGATATTTCAGCCGAACGGCTTGAGCTTCAGCAAAAGCAAGGCAGAGCAATATACAAGGGTGCGGTGCAGGTTATTCAAGGTGATATGACACTGACGTCAGACATACTAACGGTGTTTTTTGAGAGCGGCAGCGAAGGAGGGAACCCCAATATATCGCGACTGGATGCACAAGGTGCCGTGAAACTTATTTCCAAGGAAAAGTCTTTTTCAGGGACTGGGAACTGGGGCATTTATGATGTTGAGCGCCGTCTGATAACAATAGGCGGCAACGTGGTTTTTACGCAGAATAATAATACACTGCGCGGCAGCCGGCTTGAGATCAACCTTGAGACAGGCTTGGCAAAATTAGATGGGCAGTCCGGCGGCATGGGCACCGGACGTGTCACGGGCACTTTCAATGTTCCAAAGAAAAAAGACAGCAAGAACTAAAATACCACTGCCTTTCGCCCCCACGTCATTTAAACCGGGTCTTTTGCTAAAGCAAAATCAACGCCAATAGTAAAAAAAATCAAATTTTTATGGAATGCTGCGCTTGTTCATGATTTATTGAGGTTGCGCATGCATAAAATGAGCCAATCGGAATTAGGCCCTCAGGGCCCGGATTTTGATTTGGTCAAAGGTAAAGCACGTAATGAGTTCAAATGGTCAAAACACCGGAGAAAATGGGTCTGCATCTGCGGGCTTGGTGATCAACGGCATCGCTAAATCCTATTCCGGAAAACCTGTTCTGCGCGACATTTCCCTATACGTCAGACGCGGTGAGGTTGTTGGCCTACTTGGCCCTAACGGAGCTGGCAAGACCACATGCTTCTACTCCATCACCGGATTGATTGCGCCAGACCAAGGCCGCATTGAGCTTGACGGTGAAAACATAACGCACCTGCCAATGTACCGAAGAGCGCGCTTGGGCATTGGCTATCTACCCCAAGAAACATCCATTTTCCGCGGCATGACCGTTGCTGAAAACATCCAGGCTGTGCTTGAAGTAGCGGAACCTGACCGGGCGCTCCGTGACGCCATGCTGAACGAGCTGTTGGAAGAATTTTCGATCGAACACCTGCGTAACACGCCTGCATTGGCCTTATCCGGCGGCGAACGACGACGCTGTGAAATCGCGCGCTCACTGGCTGCTAGACCAAATTTTGTTCTGCTAGACGAACCCTTCGCGGGTATCGACCCTATCGCCATTTCAGACATTCGCGATTTAACCGTTCAGCTAAAGGAGCGCGGGATCGGCGTGTTGATTACCGACCATAACGTGCGGGAGACACTCGATATTATTGACCGCGCCTATATTATTTACGAAGGCAGCGTCCTGTTTGAGGGCACTGCGGACGAAGTTCTTGAAAGCGAAGACGTTCGGCGGGTTTATCTCGGCGAAAGCTTCAGTTTGTAACGGGTACAAGGAGCCAAAGTGGCATTAACCCCTAGATTAGACTTAAGGCAGAGCCAACAACTGGTGATGACGCCTCAGTTGCAGCAAGCGATCAAGCTTTTGCAACTTTCTAATCTTGACTTGGCGGATTATGTAACCGAGGAAGTAGAAAAAAACCCACTTCTGGAGGTTAGAGATCCAAACGCTGATAGCGCCGTCGTACAAGAAGGCGGTGAGCAAGGCGGCACTGCAACCGATGATGGGCTCCGGGACAGTTCAGGCGATACATCTAGTGACGCTGGTGAGGGACTTATCGCCGCGGATAAAGGGATCGAAAGTGCCCTTGATACAGGCACAACAGCGGATTCTGCGCTGGACACCAACTTGGAAACCAATGTTTACAATAACGACGCCGTATCAGACCGTGCTGATATGCAAAGCGCTGGCTCCAGCGGTCTAAGCTATGATGGCGGCGGCGCGGTTAAAGGCGGCAGCGGCTTTAGTGATGAACGCAGCCTCGACCAAACGCTTGAAGGTGAAGAGAACTTACAAGATTTCCTAACCCGCCAAATGGCTGTACTGCTCAATGACCCAATTGAACGCCTTGTAGCAATCCACCTGATCGATCTGGTTGACGAAGGTGGCTATGTAGACGCTGACGCTGTTTTAGAAGTAGGGGAAAGGCTCAGCATTGAGACTGAGCATGTGGAAAAGACACTGGTTGCTCTGCAAACTCTGGAACCTTCCGGAATTTTTGCTCGAAACCTTTCTGAATGCCTGGCCATACAGCTCATTGAGCTCGATCGCTATGACCCTGCGATGCAGGCGCTTATTGAAAATCTTGACTTGCTGGCTAAGCGAGATATGCCAGCTCTTCGCCGCCTATGCGGTGTGGATCAGGAAGACATCGCAGATATGGTGCGCGAGATCCGGCTGCTCAACCCGAAACCAGGGTTCGGATATGGCGGCGCAACCGTTCAGCCGGTTATTCCCGATATTTTCATTAGAAAAAGCAAGGCTGGCACGTGGGTCGTGGAACTGAATACCGACACTTTGCCGCGCGTGCTGGTAAACTCGCAATATATCAACGAGCTGAAGGATGTTGACGGCAGCAAGGAAACAAAAGCTTTTGTTTCCGAATGTGTATCAAACGCCAATTGGTTGGTAAAAGCCCTTGATCAGCGCGCCCGCACTATTTTGAAAGTTGCTACCGCCCTGGTAAAAACACAGGCCCTTTTTTTCGAACACGGCGTGCGTTTCCTCAAACCACTGACGCTTAAAGACATTGCGGAAGAAATTGAAATGCACGAATCGACCGTTTCTCGTGTGACCAACAATAAATTTATGTCGTGCCCACGTGGCATGTTCGAATTGAAGTATTTTTTCACATCGTCAATTTCGGCCGCAGATGGCGGCGATGCGCATTCTGCCGAATCGGTAAAATACCGGCTAAAAGAGCTAACCGATGCTGAAGATCCAAAGAAAATCCTCTCAGATGACAAGCTGGTTGTCTTGATGAAAGCCGAGGGCATCGATATTGCCCGCCGTACCGTTGCCAAATACCGCGATGCGATGAGAATCCCCTCATCTGTGCAGCGCCGACGCCTAAAGAACATGACAAGCTGAGTCGTTATGTTTTTCCATGATACGGCAAGAATTCATACGTCATAAAACCCTTTAGAATCATTTATTTGAAAAAAACACACTGCGTTAACCATACATATAGCTTCTTTTGTGGTAGGCTAAATTGTGGTCGCAAGGACCACCAATACGGCGAAGAAATTAGCGGGGGAGCTTGACGCTAATTTCCATAATTCAGCCGTAGTTTGAGCCAACAGTGGCTCGAGTAATGATAGTGGTCTCCCCGACCACTCAGAAAGGAAGAGTGCCTTTATGGAAATCAATGTAACCGGACGAAAAATGAAAGTTGGCGATGCTCTAACACTTCATGTTGAAGATCGCCTTGCAAGTGTTGCAGACAAATATTTCAACCGCACCATTGATGCTACGACAAGATTTGAGAAAGAAGGTCATACATACCGCTCAAACGTATCGCTCCATGCTAACCAAGGAATCAACCTACAAAGCCGCGGTGAAGCTGACGATCCGTACGCTGCTTTTGAAATGGCAGCAGAAAAAGTAGAAAAACAGTTGCGTCGATACAAACGACGCCTTAAAAGCCGTCACAAAATGCCGCAACGTGAAGCCAGTTTAGAATTGGCTCAGGATTATACACTTGTTGCGGAGACCGATGACGAAGAAGTAGCCACGGACGGCGCGCAAGACGATCAGCCCATTATCATCGCTGAAACAAAGACGGAAATTCCGAATGTTAGTGTCGGAGACGCCGTTATGATGATGAACTTATCGGACGCTGATGCCTTTATGTTCCGGAACTGCAAAAATGAGGCGCTTGAAGTTGTATACAAACGCAGCGACGGCAATGTGGGCTGGATCAGCCCGAACTAACATTTGCCGACACGCACGTAAGTGATGTTACTTTGAGCTATTAAAATTTAGTACGCTATTTAAAAACCGAACCCCCGGGAGGACAGGGGGTTCGGCAGAAAGATCAAGGGTATGGAAATCGAGGATCTGCTTTCAGCAGACTGTATTCTCGCGGATTTTAAAGCATCCAGCAAGAAACAGGCAGTGCAAGCACTGGCGCGTCAGATGGCTCTGAAAACCGGGCTAAACGCACGTGAAATTTTTGCCAAATTGCTAGAACGTGAAAAACTAGGCAGCACTGGCGTTGGCCGGGGCGTGGCCATTCCGCATGCGCGGATTGACGGCCTTGAGGGTGTTACAGGTATTTTTGCCAAGCTCAAGTCACCAATCGACTTCGATTCGGTTGATGATCACCCGGTAGACTTAGTGTTCATGTTGCTGGCACCAGAAGAAGCGGGCACAGATCACCTGAAAGCCTTGGCAAAAGTATCTCGCCTGCTACGCGACAAAGAGACTTGCGAAAAACTACGCATGACGGAAGACGCCAGCGCTATATTTGCCATGCTTGCTTCACCGACGAGTGCTGCGGCTTAATATATAGTTTTGATGTTGGGCGCTAAGGAATAAGGACTGCCAGCAACTGTAGTATTTGCTGGCCGCCAAGCTTCCCGACACAGATCAATCAAATTCGATATGGCTGAAATATAGGCCGTCCGGCGGCGCATTGAAACCAAGGGCGTCCCTATCTTTAGCATCAAGCGAGGCCTTCAGGTCGGCTTTGCTCCATTTTCCTTCGCCCACCATCTTAAGCGAGCCGGTGATCGATCTTATCTGGTGGTGAAGGAATGATAACGCGCCTGCCTTCAGCAGGATCGTCTCGCCTTCTCGTTCCACTGTTAAATAATCCAGCGTCTTCACCGGGCTTGCTGACTGGCAGTGTACGTGGCGGAAAGTGGTGAAATCATGCTTCCCCACCAAGACCTGCGCTGCGTCGTGCATGGCGTTCGCATCAAGCGGTGTTTTCACATGCCATACCAAACCCCGATCAAAAGTGATGGGCGGCCTCCGGTTGAGGATACGGTACACATAGTGCCGCTTTTTGGCTGAAAAACGTGCGTGGAATTCTTTGTCCACTAGCTCGCAGGCCAACACGGAAATGGGCGCTTTATGCAGATGGTAATTCAAGGCGCCTTGAAACTTATAGGCAGTGATATCCCGGCTGATATCGACGTGCGCAATTTGCCCCAATGCATGCACGCCGGCGTCAGTACGGCCAGAACCCTGAACCACGACCGGGCCGTCTTCAAGCTTTGCCACAGCTTCTTCAACCGCTTGCTGGACCGACGGCGCATTATCCTGCCGTTGCCACCCCGCATAAGGCCGACCATCATATTCAATTGTAAGCTTAAAGCGCTGCATCCGTTACTTTCTGAGCATCAGCTCCTACCACTTTAGGGTACGGCGACCTTGTTAGGCGAAAACGGCTATCCTTGGCAACGGAAGAAACGGGTTACGAAAAGACGGTTCCGGCTGCCACTGGTTTACCGCGTGTGAATTCAGACGCATTTACTGGGCCCTTTCCAGCGCGTTGTAGCCTCAAAATTTGATATCCGCCTGTTCCACAGCCAACCATTAGCGCTTCATCAAGCAGAACACCTGCAGTGCCTGACAGACTAACGGATCTACCTTCAAGAATTTTTATGCGCTCGCCATCATGTTCAAACCATGCGCCTGGAAATGGAAACAGCCCGCGTACTTGCCTGTCTATTTCTATCGCAGGCTTTGACCAGTTGATCCGTGCTTCCGATTTATCGATCTTATGTGCGTAGGTTACGCCCTCAGCGGCTTGTTCAACTGCGTGTGCGCCACCATTCTCAAAGGATAACAGCACGCCGTCAATGGCATCAGCCCCTGCAGTAGCCAGCTTATCGTGCAAACTGGCCGTTGTATCGCTGGGATCAATCGCTGTTTCAATGAGCGCGAATACCCCGCCTGTATCAAGCCCTGCCTCCATGCGCATGATACACACGCCGGTCTTGGTATCACCCGCCATAATCGCCCTGTGAATTGGCGCAGCACCCCGCCAGCGCGGAAGAAGCGACGCATGCACGTTGATGCAGCCCCACTTAGGCGTCTCAAGCACTGGCACAGGCAATATATGACCGTAAGCAATCACCACAGCTATATCGGCCTGATACGAGGTAAAATTTGCAAGGGCTTGGTCAGTTTTCATTGATTCAGGTGTAACAACAGGTAGTCCTAATGCCTCAGCCCGCATATGCACCGCACTTTTGCGTTCTTTCTTGCCGCGCCCAGCAGGCCGTGGCGGCTGGGTATAGACGGCGGCAATATCGTGCCCGCCCGCGTGCAGCGCATCCAGCGTTGGTACAGCAAAATCAGGCGTACCCATGAAAATTATCCGCATGCCGTTTGCCTCCGCCAAAATACCTTGAACTGTTCGCTGAAAAAGGGCCTAAAATCAGGCGTCTTCTTTTTCCTTGTCCGCTTTTTGAACTTTTTTAACGATCATACTGCGCTTCAGTTTTGACAAATAGTCAATGAAGACAATCCCGTTCAGGTGATCGATCTCGTGCTGAACAACTGTTGCAAGCAAGCCCTCCATCCGTTCTTCACGCTTTTGACCGTCATAATCCAGGTACCGGATCTTTACAGAGATCGGCCGTTCTACATCAGCATAATGGTCAGGTACAGACAAACAGCCTTCATTGAAAACGTTATGTTCCAGCGATTCCCAAACCACTTCAGGGTTCACCAAATACTTGGGCTCGCGAATGGGTTCTTCTTCAGGGTTCTCTGGAATTTCTGCAACATCAACGACAATGACGCGCTTAGCAACGCCTACCTGAATGGCAGCAAGGCCAATACCCGGCGCGATGTACATTGTCTGAAGCATATCATCCATGAGTTTTCGCAGCTCATCTGTAACTGCATCAACTGGCTTTGATATTGTTTTCAACAAGGGATCCGGCACGTTTATGATATCAAGTATTGCCATAGTATTTCCGAGGACTCTCAAATGCTGCTGTATCTATGCGCTTTAGATATGGTCCGAGCCAAGGCGCGTCAACCCCTAGAGGCCAGACTAATCACGTTTGCCCTTAGAATTCGCTAAAAGGCGCGTCCAGCTGATAAGCCTGCGCATTGTCTTCAATCTCAATCACCCACAAGTCGCTATCATACTGCCTTTTCTTGGCAATAGCAGCGTCGGAATCCCTTTCGGCCGCGGCGTCAAAATTACCAGCACTGCGCCACATCTTATTACCGTCAAAATCGAGCGTTTGTTCATACAGCGAAATACCGGCAGAAAATTGATTTATTTTAAGCAGTACACCGCCCCTATCGGCATCCCCTTTCGCCACAACAAAGGCGGGCATATCGGCGGTAAAACATGTGCGCACGTGCCCTTCAACCCACAGGCTAGTCTTCAGGCGTGCTTCATACGTTTGATAATCTGACATGGGCAGGGTTTGGAAGGATTAAGGCGCTTCGTCAAGCCCCAAAACATGGAGCCTGTCTTTAAACATTTCGCGCACCACATTTTTTCCAACCTGAAACTTAAGGCCCATGCTGCCTTCGACGGACCAAGCTACAACAGAAGGAATTTCACCACGATCGGCGATGACTAACCTCAAACTTGTGCCTTCTTGAAACGGTAAATCAATGCGTACGCGAGCACCACCCAAAGACAAATTCCAAATCTGGCATGTGAAGGAGTGCTGGCCAATCAGCAATTGTGCTGGCCACAATACAGACCTCCGCCTGAAATTCCGGTGATCGCCTGGGTCATTTCCCTCGCCCGCTTCTGCTTCGGATATATCTGTATCAACTGACGTCTGCGTCATGATTTTACCTGCACTGTTTTATGCCTAACTCTAACTTAACGCCTGAAAGTAAAACAATTGTCACTAAAAGCATGCAATTTTCTATAAATTGATAGACTTGCCCCAAAAGCAGCCACCGGTTACCAATGGGCAACACATGTATTTTCGAGAGTTCTGATGGCGATAAGCGACGCAAACATATTGATAGTGGAGGATAGCCCAACCTTGGCGCTAACCTATCGCGAATTTATGCGTCCGCTTGGAATTCCCATTCATATGGCAGAGACCGGCGCACAAGCGCTAGATTTAATCGATAAACATGCACCAACGGTCATCTTGCTTGACCTTAAACTGCCTGATATGGGTGGCATTGATATTCTCAAGCAGCTCAAGCCTTCTGGAAGTGATGCGTGTGCTATCGTTATTACGGCACATGGATCGGTTGCTGTCGCGGTAGAAGCCATGCAGGCGGGCGCAACAGATTTCCTGCTCAAACCATTCAGCGCTGAGCGCATTACAACAACAGTAAAGAATGCGCTTGAACTTCACCGCCTTTCAAAGGCCGTAAAGCAGTTTGAAGGCAACCATGCAAAAACGTTTGACCGCTTCATCGGCGAAAGCCCGGTCATGCAAACCGTTTACCGCATGATCGAGGACTGTGCCCCGTCAAAGGCCAGTGTTTTCATTATGGGGCCATCGGGAACGGGCAAGGAACTATGCGCCGAGGCCATTCACCAACTTGGCCCACGAGGCGTATCAAATTTCATTGCGCTCAACTGTGCCGCAATTCCTGAAAACCTGATCGAGAGTGAAGTTTTCGGCCACAAGAAGGGCGCTTTCACCGGCGCAACAGCTGATAGGGACGGCGCTGCGGTATCAGCAAATAACGGAACGCTTTTTCTCGACGAAATTTGCGAAATGCCACTTGGACTGCAGGCTAAATTGCTTAGGTTCATTCAAACTGGTCAAGTCGTACCTGTGGGCAGCAATACACCTGTTAAGGTGAACGTCCGCTTCATATGTGCCACGAACCGCATCCCTTGGGATGAAGTACAAGCCGGCCGCCTTCGGGAAGACCTCTATTACCGTCTGCATGTGATCCCTATCCACTTACCGCCTCTACGCGAACGCGATAATGACGTTATTTCAATCGCTCGGCACCTTCTTAGGTCATACTCGCAAGAAGAAAATAAGGACTTTCTGCAAATTGAGGCTGAGGCAGAAGCAGAGCTATTGGCGCACAACTGGCCTGGAAATGTTCGTGAACTTGGCAACGTCATCCAAAGTGCAGTGGTGCTCAATAGCGGCCCCACTCTTACAAAAGAGATGCTGTCTCCGATGATGGACAACCAAGAAAAACCGCGACTACACCTCTATGAGCCAAGCCAAGCCGCCTATCAGGCAATGCCGGGAATACAGGCGCCTGTCACCCATAGTGGCTCAAACACTGAATTGGAAATTGAGCCACTTGAGGTATCAGAGCGCCGAATTATGGAACGCGCCATCGTGCTTTCTGGCGGCAAAGTGCGGCAGGCGGCTAGGAAGCTGGCTATAAATCCATCGACCCTGTACCGAAAAATAAAAGAATGGTCGGACGCTGACAAAGTATCCTGATGAAAAGACCTGCAATCCAGTCTCGTTGCCTATGCTGGGCTTTGTTCAGCTCTGGCGTTAACAAGAAACTTTACGGCTTTATCTTGCGTGGTTTTGTCGGCCAATATTCTATTATGTCCCAGTCCTTTGGATTTCACCAGTTTGGACCCAGACCATAACTTTTGGATTTTTTCACCGTTCCTGTGGTCAACAATTTTGTCGCCCTCATCATACATCAGTAACAATCCAGAAAGCGGCTGTTTGGCTTGGGTTTCACTTTTCTTGTAGGCATGACCAGCTTTAAGTTCATCCCACGGCGTATCAAACTGTTTGGCAAAAAA
Source organism: Kordiimonadales bacterium (assembly GCA_002401685.1). Taxonomy (GTDB): domain Bacteria; phylum Pseudomonadota; class Alphaproteobacteria; order Sphingomonadales; family Kordiimonadaceae; genus Kordiimonas. The sequence goes on along the minus strand of NVTU01000023.1, from coordinate 15,984 downwards.
GCGCCTGCTTTGCACCATAACCCGTTCAGGCGCATCCAATAGCTTTTTGAAGGACTGAGTGCCGGGGTAGGGGTAAAATGGAGCGTTGATACAAATAAACTGCTCCGCCGAAATGAGACCCGCTCGGCGTGCCGCCATGGCGCACAACCCACCCGCAGAGTGGCCAACGTAAGCATACACGGGCTTTCCCAAGCCATTTGATATCCCCACAATATCCGCCATGATACTATTAAATCCAACACGCTTTCCGGCAGAAATGCCGTGTGCCCCCAAATCAAATACAACAACCTGAAAGCCGGCCTTCGCTGCGGCATCTGCAAGAGGTGCTAATTGCCCGCCGCATCCAGCCCATCCGTGAATGAAAATAACAAGCGGGCCGTCTCCCCATGTCCATGCGACTTTATCCCCAGCGCCTCCGTAGGTAAATTTCTCGGCGCCATCCAGAATTTCTTGTTCTTCTGGTCTGGGGTTCATAGGTTTTGGCGCTGCCCGGAGGAAGCCCAGCAAATAATAAACCAACTGCGGCGGTATAATTCTGATCAGTAACTTTGCAAAAGCCATCTTTTGTCCCGATTGTAATAGCGCCAAACATCTATTGTATCCGCTGGATACTTAAATATACCCCCGAGATGTTTTTTCAAGAGGAAAGCAAAAACGCATAGCCCCTATACCCGTGTGGTTGTATGAAGAAACGCATGACACAAGCGCGAGCAACATACAGGCACGGCAACCTGAAGGAAGAAGCCATCAGTCAGGCGCTTATGCTGATGAACCGTTCCGGGATCCATCATGCCGCCCTCAGCATTCGAAAAATAGCCAAGTCACTCGAAGTAACACACCGTTCTCTCTACAATCATTTTACAGACAAAGAAGCTTTTCTCGACGCTGTTGCGGCGCGCGCTTTTGAGCAGTTGGCCGAGCGATTAAAAAACGCTACAAACAAATCTCATTTTGCTAAAATATATCTGGGCTACGCATGCGACCGGCCACAACTTTACGGCCTGATGAGCGGCCGCCAACATGCTACAATGAAGCACAAACCTGCGTTACAAACGGCCGTACACAGTGTTGTTACGGAGGCGATACGAGTTTTCAACAGTGAAAACCCAACCCCCCTTGGGAACAGGCGAGAGATTATGAAACTCCATATGCTCTTGCACGGTGCCGTAACCCTAAGGCTTGCTGGTGTTCTGGATGTTGAAGACGATCAAGCGCTGATTGAGGACGTAAGTGCAATGCTTGAAAGCCGCTAAATCAAGCCGTTTGTCATAAAGAAAGTTTCTTAGCCCGTCAAAAAGGCGACCAACTCTTTTTAGGAGCAAGTCGCCATTTAGCTAGGACTAGAGACCGAAGGTTTTACTTGTCGCTTTCTTCTTTTTTCATCTGCTGAAGCGCAAAAGCGTTGCTCGCAGCCAATCCAGCCATATTCACCAAATCTGATGCAGTCGATGTCATCTTCGCGATCTGAATAGAATGGCTCATACCCAAAAGCATTGGTCCAATCACTCGTGCATCTCCAAGCTCAGAGAGCAACTTATAGGCAATATTAGCTGAATGAAGCGCCGGCATAATCAACAAGTTAGCTGGTCCCGAAAGCCGCATAAACGGATACTGCTTCATCAGTTCAGGGTTCAACGCCACATCTGCTTGCATCTCTCCGTCAAATTCAAAATCAACGTCGCGTTCTTTGAGAATCTGCACAGCAGCCTGCAAATGCTTGGTTTTGTCAGAAGGCGGGTTGCCGAAGTTTGAGAACGACAGGAAGGCTGCGCGCGGTGTATGCCCAAGCCTACGAATGAAATAAGCCGCGTGTTCAGCGATATCAGCCAATTCCTCAGCCGAAGGTCGCTCGTTCACGGTGGCGTCAGCCAGGAAAACTGTGCGGCCCTTAGTCACCACAATTGACAAACCAAAAGGACGGCGGCCTGGCAAAGGGTCAATAACGCGCTTCACATTCTTCAAGGCACGCCAATAATGGCCTGTTACGCCGGTTACCATCGCAGCAGCGTCTCCAGTTGCCACCATGCAAGCCGCAAAGATATTGCGGTCACGTTTCACGAGGCGCTGGATGTCGCGCAGTAAGAAACCGCGGCGGTTTAAGCGCTCATACAAGTAATCGATATACTGGTTTCTGTGCGACGAATTACTCGCATTCCTAATTTCAAATTCTTTATCATCGACGCCCATTTCGCGTAGTTTCTCGCGGATAGGTGCTTCGTAACCAACCAAAATAGGGATGCCGTAACCTGCAGCTTTAAAGCCAATAGCTGCCCGCAGTACTTTTTCTTCTTCTGCTTCCGCAAAAACCACCCGCAAAGGCTCGCGTTTGCGAAGTTCTTCAAATATACCCGCCAGCGTGCCAACCGTTGGATCAAGGCGCCCGGAAAGCTCAATCTCATACGCTTCCATGTCTTCAATAGGCTTGCGTGCAACGCCCGTGTCCATCGCAGCTTGCGCCACAGCAACAGGCAACCTTGCAATAAGGCGCGGATCAAAAGGAGCAGGAATGATATAATCAGGGCCATAATGGGGCTGCTCACCGCCGTAGGCAGCTGCCACTTCATCCGGCACATCTTCGCGTGCCAAATACGCCAGAGATTTCGCCGCGGCGACTTTCATTTCTTCGTTGATAGTCCGTGCCCGAACATCAAGCGCGCCGCGGAAAATATACGGGAACCCAAGCACATTATTTACCTGATTTGGATAGTCTGACCGCCCGGTTGCTACAATGGCGTCAGAGCGAACTTCTTTCACATCTTCAGGCGTAATTTCAGGATCGGGGTTCGCCATCGCAAAAATAATTGGCTTCGCCGCCATTGATATGACCATGTCCTGAGTGATGGCACCAGGCCCGGCGAGGCCAAGCACGACATCAGCGCCTACCATGGCTTCCGTTAGCGTTCTGTGGTCGGTCTCAATCGCGTGGGCAGATTTCCACTGGTTCATGCTTTCTGCCCGGCCAGCGTAAATCACGCCAGTACGATCAACCATCGTCACATTGCCGTGCGGCAAGCCCATGGCTTTAAGTAATTCCACGCACGCTATGCAGGCAGCACCGGCGCCCACAGCAACAACGCGCGTTTCTTTTATGTCGCGGCCCGTTATATCAAGCGCATTGATAAAGCCAGCTGCTGTGATAATCGCCGTACCGTGCTGATCATCATGAAAAACCGGGATATCCATCAGCTCGCGCAGCCGCTGCTCGATAATGAAGCAAGCGGGCGCGCCGATGTCTTCCAGATTAATGCCGCCGAAGCTGGGGCCTAAAAGCTTTACACAGTTTACGAATTCGTCGATGTCTTCACTGTCTACTTCCAGATCAATCGAGTCGATATCAGCGAAACGTTTGAAAAGAACCGATTTCCCTTCCATCACCGGCTTGGATGCCTGCGCACCCAAATTACCAAGCCCAAGAATGGCCGTACCGTTGGTGATAACCGCAACCATGTTACCTTTGGTGGTATAATCGTATGCTTTTTCCGGATCTTCGGCGATTGCCAACACAGGAACAGCAACACCCGGGCTATATGCAAGCGCCAAATCCCGCTGCGTTGCCATCGGTTTGGTCGCTGTTATTTCAAGTTTTCCAGGGCGGCCAGCAGAGTGATAACGCAGGGCTTCTGCATCCGTAAACTTGGATGTAATGATCGGCATGGGGGAATCCTTTGTACTTCTTGTAGCCGTGGAAACTAGAATGCACTAAAAGCGAACTATATACGCCAACTACTATGCCACAAAGCTGCTGACAAATGAAATTAGCAGTTACTTTAAAGGTTTTACCAGAATGCCGTCGAGTGCCGCTTTAGAGACAATATCCGAAGATAGCGCAGCTAAGGCTAACAGCCCGTTAAAACCCGCAGAAAACAAATGGGTTCAAATGGCGCGCTTACCAAGCTTGACGCCGATGATGGCTCAATTTGTTGAAATTAAAGCAGAATACCCTGACTGCTTGCTTTTTTACCGCATGGGCGATTTTTACGAGATGTTTTTCGAAGATGCAGAAAACGCCTCGGCTGCCCTTGATATCACCTTAACAAAACGCGGCAAAATCAACGGCGAAGACATCCCAATGGCAGGTGTTCCGGTGCATGCCTCTGAAGTGTATCTCGCTCGCCTGATTAAAAAATCATTCAAAGTTGCAGTGTGCGAACAAACGGAAGATCCCGCAGCGGCGAAAAAGCGCGGCGCGAAATCTGTTGTGCGGCGCGAAGTAGTACGGCTGGTAACACCCGGTACACTCAGCGAAGATAACCTTCTGAACCCGCGTAGTAACAATTACTTGGTTGCCATTGGACGTGCGCAAAAGGATCTGTCGCTCGCAGTCGCTGAAATGTCGACAGGTGAGTTTTTTATCTTGCCCACTAAACTAGGCCGACTAGACGCAGATTTGGCTCGACTAGCCCCAAGTGAACTTCTGATTTCAGACGAGCTAGCGAATGATGAGACAATATCTGGGCAGATTTTTGATTGGCGGAATGTTGTAAGCCGATGGGACAAAGCGCACTTTGATAGCGGCTTTGGCACCCGCCGCCTGCAGGAACTATTTGATGTTTCGACGCTGGACGGTTTTGCCGCTTTCACGCGGGCTGATTTGGCCGCAGCCGGTGCCCTTGTTGGCTATTTGGAAGATACGCAAAAAGGTAATTTGCCGCGCCTGTCGCCACCCAAAAGACATTCAATCGACGGCACAATGATGATCGACGCTGCGACAAGGCGTAGCCTTGAGCTGACCCGCACGCAGATCGGCGAGCATTCCGGCAGCTTGCTGGCCACGATTGACCGCACTATCACTGGCGCGGGCGCGCGGCTTTTGTCGCGCAGACTAGCGGCACCCCTTACAGATCCGGTACGGATCAACGAGCGGCTCGACTGTGTTGAGCATATGCATGCTCGGCCCAGCCTCCGCGCCGACATTCGCGCCAGCCTTAAGCAAGCACCAGATATCGAGCGCGCTCTAAGCCGCTTGTCGCTGGGCCGCGGCGGGCCGCGGGACCTCTCCGGCATCCGTCAAGCGCTTAAAACTGCTGCAAACATTCAGAACTTGCTATCCGGCCCAAGCGGTGTGCTGGACGAAGTGCCGATGCTGCTAACTGCCGCCTACGAAGATTTAGGTAATCATGCATCCCTGATTGCTGAACTAGACCGTGCCCTTGTAGAAGAGCCGCCCTTGCTTTCGCGCGACGGCGGCTTTGTCGCGGAAGGTTATAGTGAAGCGCTCGACGAATACCGCATGCTAAAGGACCACAGCCGCAGGCTTATCGCAGAGCTTGAAGGCGAGTATAAAACCCTCACCGGCATTACCTCGCTTAAGATCAAACATAACAACGTGATTGGCTACCATGTTGATATTACAGCGAAAAACGCGGACAAAATGCTAGAGGCACCGCTGAATGAAACTTTCATTCACCGACAGACGCTAGCGAGCGCGGTACGGTTTTCGTCGACTGAGCTTTCAAAGCTTGCAGGTAAAATTTCCGAAGCGGGTGATAGGGCGCTAGCGCTAGAAAATGAAATTTACGGAAAGCTCGTGGAGGTTATCCTCCAGTCGTTCAATACAATCTTCCTCGCGGCTGAAGCGTTGGCCGTACTAGATGTTACGTCGTCTCTTGCAATATTGGCGGAAGAAGAACGGCACATTCGGCCCCAAGTAGACGATGGCCTTGCCTTTGAAATAACGGGCGGCAGGCACCCTATTGTTGAGCAGGCTTTGCGGTTGAAAGATAACAGCCCATTTGTAGCCAACGACTGTGATTTAGCGCCAGATGACAGGCTGTGGCTGATCACTGGGCCGAACATGGCCGGTAAGTCTACCTTCCTGCGCCAGAATGCGCTCATTGCCATCCTCGCCCAGATGGGTGGCTATGTTCCTGCTGCAAGCGCCCATATCGGCGTGGTGGACCGCCTGTTTAGTCGGGTTGGTGCATCGGACGACCTGGCGCACGGCCGGTCTACATTTATGGTGGAAATGGTGGAAACCGCTGCAATTCTTAACCAGGCAGGGCCGCGCTCCCTTGTAATTCTTGATGAAATTGGACGGGGAACAGCAACCTATGACGGCCTTTCTATTGCTTGGGCCGCCGTAGAAAACCTACACAACATAAACCAGTGCCGTACACTTTTCGCTACCCACTACCACGAGCTGACCGCGCTGAAGGAAACGCTGGATGCGGTATCATTGCGGTCAATGAAAGTACGGGAATGGAAAGGCGATGTTGTATTCCTGCACGAAGTGGCCGTCGGCGCAGCTGATAGATCATACGGTATTCAGGTAGCCAAGCTCGCAGGCCTGCCAAATACCGTTATCAAACGCGCGCGGCAGGTTCTTGACCATTTGGAAAGCAGCGAAAACGGTAATAAATCAGTTGGTTTGATCAATGACTTGCCGCTTTTCCAGTCCGCTCCACTTCATGATACGCARGCARCAAARGGRCCATCKGCGCTSGATMAGGCGCTKGCMGAYATAAACCCTGAYGAACTTTCGCCRAAAGACGCGCTSGAAATACTCTATAGTCTTAAGRACGTTGCTGCAGRGACCTGAARATAKTTTAARATGAGGACACGCCTTAGTGACGAARATCCRYAATCGCCGAGCYCTAATAAACCGCAAAGCCYTGGTTATTGCGCTCGACGASCTTGTGGAGANMWMSSCCAANRGAACAGTGGCARCCGGGGCTYGTCAAAATYCTGAARGCKRCCCAYCAARRYGGYTGGAACGAGGTRAARCGSMGSTTTTTTGAYGAAGCCGAAAAAGGCATYGTTTCTGCKGCYTCRCTTTCYTACGTGCTCGACCAACTGCTGCGCACGCTSTTTGATTTTGCKACRCAGAAAGTCTAYCCGCTCGGCAACCCAACATCCTCTGAGCGCCTGGCGCTTGTGGCAACCGGCGGTTATGGCCGCGGAGAATTAGCGCCTTACTCAGACATCGACCTTCTGTTTCTGATCCCCTACAAATCAACGCCGTGGGCTGAGAGCGTTGTCGAGTATATGCTCTATGTCTTGTGGGATCTCGGCCTCAAGGTTGGCCACGCCACTCGAACGCCAGAAGAATGCTCCAAACTCGCCAAATCTGATCTTACAATTCGCACCGCTTTTCTTGAAGCGCGGCACTTATGGGGCGACGAAAAACTGTATCAGCAAGCCGCCAAACGCTTCGTGCGCAGGGTAGTCTCTGGAAGCGGCAGTGATTTTGTTGACCAAAAGCTCCAAGAACGTGACAAACGGCATAAGAAGCTGGGCGATAGCCGCTATGTTGTGGAACCCAACATCAAAGACGGTAAAGGCGGCCTTCGCGATCTACAAACCATGTGGTGGATTGCACGTTACCTGTACGGCATAAGCCGTGAACGCGCCGTAAACCCTGATATTTTGACAGAAACGGAAAATCGCCAGTTCCAAAAAGCGGAATCGTTTCTTTGGACGGTGCGTGTTGCCATGCATTTCATTGCCAACAGAGCCGAAGAGCGGCTTGGCTTTGATATGCAGCGTCAGCTGTCTGAAGTCCTGCACTATAAACCCCATCCCGGCCTGAGCGGCGTCGAACGCTTTATGAAGCATTATTTTCTGGTGGCCAAACAAGTAGGGGACCTGACACGCGTTTTTTGCGCCGTGCTAGAAGCCCGACAGAAGAAAACTATTTTCTCCAGGTTTCGGCGGTCTAAAAAGCTTAAGGAGTTTGCTGTAGAGGGCGGACGTCTTTCAGTTGCCAATAAAGACGACTTTAAAAACAACCCTGCACTGATGTTACGCATATTCCTACGGGCTAACGAAAACGACTTGGACATTCACCCCGACGCGCTGCGGCTTATAAAGCAAAACCTCAGCCGCATCACGCAGCGTGTACGCCGGGAGCCCGATAACAACGAAGACTTTCTGAATATCCTAACGGCCAAACGCGGCGGCGAAGTTGCGCTACGCCGTTTGAATGAAGCCGGCGTATTCGGGCGGTTTATTCCAGATTTTGGCCGTGTTGTCGCGCAGATGCAGTATGACATGTATCACCACTATACCGTTGATGAGCATACCATTCGCGCCATTGGTCTACTGTCCCAGATCGAAAACGGCGACCTTGCGGATGATCACCCGCTTGCCACCAAGATCATTCAACAGGTTATATCTCGCCGTGTGCTCTATGTGGGTGTTCTCCTGCACGACATCGCCAAGGGAAGAGGCGGCGACCATTCGAAACTTGGCGCTGAAGTAGCAGAAAAACTGTGCCCCCGCCTTGGTTTAACACCGGCTGAAACTGAAACCGTTGCCTGGCTGGTGCAAACGCATTTACTGATGAGCAATACGGCCTTTAAACGAGATCTAGCGGACCATAAAACTATTCTCGACTTCTGCGACCTAATCAAAAGCCCCGAGAGACTACGGCTGCTGCTTGTCCTAACTGTTGTTGATATCCGCGCTGTTGGTCCGGGTGTTTGGAATGGCTGGAAAGGACAGTTGCTGCGGGAACTATACCATGCAGCCGAAGAGGTCCTGAATGTTGGCCATGCAGGCCGGGGCCGCGACGAACGGGTTGCTGCCAAAAAAGACACGCTTTTCGCCAAGCTAAAGGACTGGGCCCAAACTGAGGCCAGTGCCTATCAAGCCCGCTTTAATGACAGCTACTGGATAGCGGAAGATAAAGATACGCTGGTGCAAAATGCTCGGCTAATCCGGCGAATAGACCAGATAAAATCCCCTTTGGGTGTAACTGCGAGGGTGGAGTTATTTCAGGACATGACCAACCTCGCCGTCTACGCAGAAGATCACCCTGGTGCTTTCGCTCGTATTGTCGGCGCGCTTGGTGTTGCCAGCGCTTCCATCTTGGGCGCAAAAATCCACACCACACGCGATGGTATGGCGATGGATAACTTCACGGTGCAGAACCACGAGGGGCGGGCCTTTGACAGCCGCCGTCAGTTAGACCGCCTAGAAGAAACAATATTTAATACACTGCAAGGAAATGTGCGGCCCAAAGAGCAGCTCAAGGAAAAACGTTTTTACGGCAGCAAAGACCAAGCCTTTGAATTTGAACCCGTTGTGCTCGTCGATAATAAAGCCTCAAACTGGTCAACGGTTATAGAAGTGAACGCAAAGGATCGCCCGGGCCTCCTATATGATCTAGCCTACGCGCTGTACCGCCTTAAAGTCTCCATCTTCTCTGCGCATGTTTCAACCTACGGCGAGCGAGCCATCGATGTTTTCTATATTCGGGATCTAGTGGGGCAAAAAGTGACTAACAAAGTACGGTTGAGAAACATTGAGAAAAAACTTCTGCTCGCGGCGGGCGGCGAAACCAATTTCAGCGTCAAACAGAGGAAACCAGAAGGTACGAACCCTGAAAAGCCGCATATGGAAACCTCCAATAAAGAGCAAAGCGCTTGAGCATGCTTAAAAGCGTATCTGCGGTTGGAGGTTTCACCTTGCTGAGCCGCCTGTTTGGTTTTGTCCGCGACATTCTTCTGGCCCGCTATCTCGGCGCGGGTATGGCGGCAGACGCCTTCTGGGTCGCCTTCAAATTACCCAACTTCTTCAGACGACTATTCGCAGAAGGTGCTTTAGCAGTTAGCTTTGTGCCACTCTTCGCGCGCTTGCTCGGGCAGGAGACCACGCCAGAAAGCCAGAAGGCCGCGGAAGCCTTTGCTGGCCGGGTGCTAGGCGTCCTACTGCCAGTATTGATCCTTTTTCTGATCATTATGGAAGTTGCGATGGCGCCCATTATATTCGGCTTAACTGGCGGTTTCGACGGCGACACAGTTAAGTTCGAGTTAGCAGTTGAACTTGGCCGCTATACGTTTCCTTACCTGCTTCTTATCTCGCTGGTATCCTTTTTTGGCGGTATTCTTAATGTTTTTGGCCGATATTCAGCCGCAGCATTCGCACCAGTGCTTCTAAACCTTTCAATGATTAGTGCATTAATCATTTATGGCGGAGATCAGATAATTACGGCTCGCGCCCTAGCAATTTCGGTGTCCGTTGCCGGTATTCTACAGTTAATTTGGGTTTACGGTGCCGCCCTTAAAGCTGGAATTCGTATTTCACTGCCTCGGCCCAAGCTTTCCAGTGATGTGAAAGAACTGCTTCGCATCATGGCACCAGCTGCCATTGGTGCTGGCGTAATGCAGATTAACCTGTTGATTGATATGCTGATGGCAACACGGCTTTTGCCGGAAGGCTCTATTTCCTGGCTGGTATATGCCGACCGATTGAACCAGCTTCCGCTGGCAGTTATCGGAATTGCCGTGGGTACAGTCCTCTTACCCAGTATTTCACGGCTTGTTGCGTCGGGAAATGATAAGCTAGCTAACAGTCAACAGAACAAAGCGCTGGAAATGTCGCTTTTCCTCACGTTACCCGCCACTTTTGCTCTGATAATCATTGCGGGGCCTCTGATCAGCACACTTTTTGAAGGCGGCCACGCTTTCACCGCGACCGATGCGGTCGCCACCAGCGGGGCGTTGATGGTTTATGCCTGCGGTCTTCCAGCCTATGTGATCGCCAAAATACTCACGCCGGGATATTTCGCTCGAAAAGACACGAAAACTCCGGTCCGCTTTGCGATTGTCTCGATGGTGATCAATACGTTGCTCGGTTTATGGCTACTACAATATTGGGCACATATGGGCCTAGCCGCAGCAACAGCGATCGCCGCCTGGATCAATGCTGGCATGCTGTACATCGGGCTCGTTAGGCGCGGACACTATACAATGTTGTCTGAGACAAGGCTTCGTGTGATTAAATGCCTAATCGCAAGTGTGGTGATGGGCGCCGTGATATGGGCACTGCATGCGGAACTTGCAGGCTCGTTTGCCGAAGCCGGTTGGCTGCGGATCGGCGCACTAGCCCTTTTGATTGCTTCGGGGATTTTGGTATACGCCGCCTCAATTTTAGGCCTTCGCACTTTCACGATGGCCGAACTTAAAAGATATGTTGGCCGTTAAACCAACATAGCCACAACCACGACCAGCTTGACCCTACGAGGCGCAGTTGCCATAAGGCCTGTAGTGTCGAACGCCTATCTTAGGCTGGTATTATTTTCTTGGAGTTGTTTCTGTGACCAAACGCGTATTTTCCGGCGCTCAGCCTTCTGGCGACATGCATCTTGGCAATTATCTGGGTGCGTTCCGCAATTGGGTACGTTTGCAGGATGACTATGAGTGTATTTACTGTGTTGTGGATATGCATGCGATCACTGTATGGCAGGATCCTGCGATATTGGTACAGCAAACGCGCGAAGCAGCTGCTGCCTACATTGCATCTGGTGTGGACCCCAAAAAATCGATCCTGTTTAATCAGAGCCGCGTGCCTGGGCACGCTGAACTTGCCTGGATCTTCAATTGCGTGGCCCGGCTTGGTTGGCTGAACCGCATGACCCAGTTCAAAGATAAAGCTGGCAAGAACCGCGAAAGAGTTTCAACCGGGCTTTATGTTTACCCAAACCTGATGGCGGCTGACATCTTGCTTTATAAAGCTACGCACGTTCCTGTGGGCGAAGACCAGAAGCAACATCTGGAGCTTACACGTGATATTGCCCAGAAGTTTAATACGGACTTCGGTGTGGAGCTATTCCCGATAACTGAACCTATTATTATGGGTGAAGGGGCTCGCATTATGAGCCTGCGTGACGGCACGAAAAAAATGTCGAAATCTGATCCGTCTGATATGAGCCGCTTAAACTTGAATGATGACACGGACACGCTGGCTCAAAAAATTCGCAAGGCTAAAACGGACGGTGATTTATTACCTGCGAAGGCCTCATTGCTTGAAGGCCGTCCGGAAGCGCAAAATCTAGTAGGGATTTATGCCGCCTTGATGGACCAAAGCCGAGACACCGTATGCGCTGAGTTTGAAGGCAAGGGCTTTGGCGACTTTAAGAAGGCGCTAACAGAAGTTGTGGTTACCAAATTGGCACCCATCACCGAAGAAATGAAACGCCTACAGGCTGATACTGCCTATATTGACAGCATTCTTAAGGACGGAGCAGCTCGTGCGCAGGCCATCGCTGCCCCTATTTTAATGGACGTAAAAAAGGCGGTTGGGTATTTAGTTTAGAAATCAGAGCATGCGTTTGCGAATGATGGCCGTGTTCAGGTTCAGTTCATGGCACAGATGGTATTTTATCGACGGAAAAGTGATATTAGCTTGATTGCAGCCTTGGCCTTTGTGCTTATAGTAGACACTGGTGTTGCAGGGGATTTTCGGAGAAATGATTATGAAGACCTTTTTAAACAAAGTGGTACTTGCGGTTGGTCTCCTGGCCCTCACAGCGTGCGCCAGCACTTTCCGAAGCGAGGTATCAACGTTTCACGAGCTAACCTCACCCGGTGGTGAACGTGTTCTGGTGACACCCATCTTTCAAGAAAATGAAGATAGCCTAGAGTTTAAGCAGTATGCCAACATTGTTGCAGGGCACCTCGCTCAGTATGGGTATAAATCAACGGGCGACAGTGAGCCTGAGCTGATCGCCGGTTTCGACGTAACTATTGATGATGGCCGTGAGAAAATATTCGTACGCCCTGATCCATTTGGCGGCTTCTATTGGCAGCGCAGCTTTTGGGGGCATGGTCGCTTCCACCGCGGGTTTAACCATTTTGGCGGCGGCTTTGGATATGGCCAGTTTGGTGCATTTGGTGGCTTTGGTCACCGCAACGGCTTCGGCGCGTTTGGCAGCCATGATCTCGTAGCCCGCACGTATTACACTGCGACGCTCAAGTTGGAACTTCGTAAGCCTGATGGGACCATCGTTTTTGAAGGGCGGGCCGAAACACAGACCCGGAGGAAAGATTTGCCAAAGGCTCTGCCGTTCTTGGCGGCTGCTTTGTTTAAAAGTTTCCCTGGCGAAAACGGCATTACGCGCCGCGTCGTGATTGACCGTGAGGCCTTTGCGGCAAAAGCTGCGGAATAGGCCACGAATTCAATCTTTATAGCCAAGAATGAGAGTGATTGACGCTCTCATTCTCTGTTATCGTTCCAGACAACTTGAGTTTCGGTTGTCTTGACAACAAGTCGAAGTCGGCGTACTTTGAATCTCAAAGTTCTTTGATTTGAGGTAAGTAATTGGACCAGTCGACTGAAGGCGTTACCGCCAGCCAAGCCGAGGCAGATTTAGCCCTTATTCGCAAAATGATGTCCGCGGGCCGCAAAAGGGCGGGCATAGACGGAAGCCACCTTGTCTTGTGGGGCGCCGTCCTAGCCGTTACTTTTTTAGCTCAATATCTTATGAGCACGGGTATCGTGCCTCGGTTTCACATCGAAGCATGGGTTGTCGCGATTGTCACTGGTTCAATCGCCTCTTCCTACCTTGGCCGCAAAATGGGCCCTCAATATTGCGGCCCTAATCCCACCCTCACCGGATATGTATCAGCGTGGCAAGCGGTTGGCTTAACAATGGTTTTATACTTTGTAACAAGCATCCTGTCAGGAGAAACGGATAACCGCACCATTAGCATTTTATCTTCCGGTGTAATGGGATCCGCATTTTTTGTTATGGCACGGGTCATCATTACCAAACCGCTATATTTTGCTGCTTTCGGCTGGTGGGCGATTATGATTTATGACGCTCAACTGGCAGAGATCCACGTAGAAACACTTCTTGTAAAAAGTATTGCCTGCGTGTTTTTGGTGCTTTTTCCCGGGTTGTTTTTGAAACGCCTATCCAGCGCCGAGGACTAGTAAGGTGGCCGATTTCAACTACCGCGCCATAGACGACTTCATCCACTCTCGTGTGCGTTTGATGATAATGTCCTATCTGGCAGCAGCACGCAGCGCAGAATTTACGGTTCTAAAGAAAGCACTGGAAGTGTCGGACGGCAACCTCAGTACCCATATCAAAAAGCTCGAAGACGTAGGTTATGTACTGCAGAGCAAACGCTTTGTCGGCAAAAAACCGCAGACATTAATCGCCATTACTGAAAAGGGCGACAAAGCTTTTAAGGTTTATGTTGAAAGCCTGGCTGCAATGGTTGGCCTGAAACAAGATTAACCTCAGCGCCACCAAGCCATGCACGTCTAGCTTTTGGTTTGTACTCGTTACTTTTCTTAGGTACTAAAAGGTATAGTTGTTTGAGATTACTTTTGAAGCTCTTAGTTTAATTAACTAGCTAACTAAACTTCACAATTCCACTTAAAAAAACCCACCAGATCGCAACATCATGTAATAGAACCAATCTGTTATAGCACATGTAGATCTGCACATGGGTCCCGCCGTTGATCAAAGCCTTAGACAGTCCCAGGCCTATAAAGCCATCAGCATGTTGATTTTAAAGGGTTTAATAGGATCAGTCAGCAGAGAGAAGGTCCACCGGCTCAAGGTAAATCAGCCGCATTTGATTAGCCAATTAATCAAATGCGGCCATAACTCGCTCCACGCACTATAGAATCGTAAAAGTGTTTATATTACAAACTGTTATATATATACCCAATGTAGCGGTTCTCGCCTTCTTTACTGCTGCCCCACGCATCTGTGAAGGCAGCAAGCGGGGTCATCGCCTGGACTTCCTCCAACGACTTACCGCTGTTCTTCAACGTCGCGACAATGTCCCGCGTCGCGGTAAGCATATCTCTATAGGCCAGTAATCCGGCTTTGTCTGTCACCGCCCCGTGGCCAGGGATAACGATTGTTTGGTCGTCTGCCATGCCTGCTGCCCTTTCAGCGGCATCAATCACCCCGCCAACTGACCCACCACTGCCGAGATCGATATAAGGGTACCTTCCGTTAAAGAACAGATCCCCCATGTGGATCAGGTTGGTATTTTGGAAGAAAATGAAGCTATCACCGTCAGTGTGGCCGTTAGCAGCATATATAACCCTGGCTTCGTCGCCGTTCAAATGAAACGACATTTCGCTATTGAACGTGACAACAGGTAACGCTGCTTTCTGCCCTGCGCTCAATTTTCCCTCAACTGCCTTAGCAAACGCGGCGGCAGAGAGGCGCTGGCGTACTTTGTCGTGCGCAACAACTACTGTACCAGCCGAGCCGAAGTTTTCATTCCCGCCAGTATGGTCGCCGTGATAATGGGTGTTAATCACAAAGCGGATCTCTTTGTCAGAAATTTTGGCAATTGCTGCCCGAATTTTATCGGTGAGCGGCGCAAACTGATCATCAATGATAAACACACCGTCATCACCCGCAGAAACCCCGATATTGCCACCAGCGCCAAAGAGTACGTAAAGATTGCCGCGCAGGGCTTCTGTTTTGATCTCGACGCCTGCAAACCGGTCTTGCTGTGCTGAAGCTGACACCGAACCCACAAGGGTTATTGCTGCAATGCTGCCCAAAAGCATATGTCTTAAAGTCATACTGGCCTCCCCGAGTTGTTTCTATATGAAATCACACTTTAAGAGGCGGTCAGGAACGGTCAAATAAAATCGAAGTGATGCGGCCACTCAGAGAGCAGTATAATCAGAGACGGACCGCCAGCTATACAAACGACCCGTCTAACGATTAGCTAGTATGTATTGATGACTAGATGCTGTTGAAGATAAAGCCAACATACTGGTCAACCCAGGTGGCATTAAAGCCTTTCCAGTTTTCACCAAAACCCACGAGCGGTTTCATTGCCTGAATTTCCGCCAGGCTTTTGCCCTCTGCTTTCAGCTTTGACACAATATCTCGGCTTCCCATCAGCATCGCTTTGAAAGCTTCCAGCCCTTTTTTATCGGTCACTGGGCCGTGGCCAGGAATGATGATGGTATCATCATTCACAAGCGCCAATACCTTATCAGACGCCGCAATCATACCGCCAATAGACCCGCCATGATCCACGTCAATGAACGGGAAAATGCCGTTAAAGAACAGATCACCCATGTGAACGAGGTTGGTTTCTTTAAAGAAAATGAAGCTATCACCGTCTGTATGGCCGTTAGCCGCATGTATCACTCGGGCTTCGTCACCGTTCAAATGAAACGACATTTCGCTACTGAACGTGACAACAGGTAAGGCTGCTTTCTGCCCCGCGCTCAATTTTCCCTCAACGGCTTTTGCGAAAGCAGCTGCAGAGA
>NVTU01000040.1 GCA_002401685.1 Kordiimonadales bacterium | reverse complement strand
GGTAATCACCAGGTAATGATGCGGGGCACGTTTGCGAATGTGCGCCTGCGCAATCTGATGGCACCAGGCACTGAAGGCGGCTGGACAACACACCAGCCGACTGGCGAAGTGATGAGCATCTATGAAGCCTCAATGAAATACCAAGAAGCCGGTACGCCGCTTGTGGTTATTGGCGGCAAGGAATACGGCACGGGCTCATCACGCGACTGGGCAGCCAAAGGAACTATTCTACTGGGCGTTAAAGCTGTAATCGTGGAAAGCTTTGAGCGCATCCACCGGTCAAACCTTGTGGGTATGGGCGTATTGCCGCTGCAGTTTAAAGGCAGTGATGGCCGCGAAAGCCTCAACCTCGTGGGCACAGAAACCTTTGACATCACGGGTGTCGCCGGTTCAATCAGCCCGCGTCAGGATGTTTCTGTAACAATCAATTATGCAGACGGTTCTAACAAAGAGATCACCGTGCTTTGCCGGATCGATACAGAAAACGAAGTTGAATACTATCAAGCTGGCGGCATTTTGCACTATGTGCTGCGCCGCTTAGCTGCATAAATCATGTAATCAAACTAAACAGAGAGGGCAGCAGTTTGGCTGCCCTTTTTTGTGGAACTGCCCACCCAATCCAATGTTTTTGGTCAAGATCTAATAGGGCCATCAATGTGGAAAGGATTTCCATCTACTACGCTTTAGTTAGGTTCGATTCGACCATAAATGCTTAAATGTCGGTACTTTTATTATCTAAACTGTCAATCCGGCGCAAAAAATCGACATTGGCAGAATGAGATGCTAAGGGATATACGAACTGCCTCTGCGGGCACATTAGCCAAAGCTGATCCTTTGGCTCACATACAGGTGATTGGTCAGTTACATTTATGTCCCTTACTATTTTCCCCATGAAGAAATTTCTCGCCACATTATTACTCATCTCGTCGGCCTCCTTTTTCAACGGAGCACTGGCCGCGGAACGCCTTACGGTGATTGAACTGTTTACAAGTCAGGGATGTTCCAGTTGTCCGCCTGCAGATGCCCTTTTGAAAACAATGCGAGACCGCCCCAACATGCTGACCTTGTCTTGGCCTGTTGATTATTGGGACCGACTAGGATGGGAAGACACTTTCGGCAAAAAGTATCATTCAATGCGGCAAAAAGCCTACAATAAACGCTTTCAACGGGCTGGCGTTTTCACGCCGCAAATGGTTTTCGATGGCCGTCTACAAGCGGTTGGCTCCAAGGATGGTGAAGTTCAAAAGTGCATCATCGATGCGCGCGCGATAGAACGGCCACACCTTACGCCTGACATTAAAGTCAACGGTGATACCGTAGAATTTTCACTCGAGGATTACGCCGACCTGACTATGGTTGCCGTGCGTGTGGTTTGGTATTTAGCTGATGTTGACGTCAAAATTGGTGACGGCGAGAATCAAGGCCGCAGTCTTCATTATACCAATGTGGTGCTTGATACCGAAATACTCGAAGATTGGGACGGCAAAGCCAAAAGCTTCGTGGTTGACATGAGAAAGGCCCGCGCCATGGGCGCTGATCATGTCGCGGTTTTGCTGCAAGACGAATACGGCCACGGCCCCATGGTCGGCGCTGCAATGACCACATTGAAATAGAGCTTCCGCAATTCTGATCAATATTCTTCTATGTTTCTTTGCGCGCTTCCGATTGGCGAGACGCCCTGATCACGCACAAAACCCTCACCTATAGGTGATTGGTTAGTGACCAAAAGCCTGCGTATCCTACGGCTTATGAAAATACTTATTACAGCCCTTATCCTAGCCGCCAGCACATTTGCCGCGGCACCTGCAAACGCCACTGAGCGGCTTACGGTGATCGAACTTTTCACCAGCCAAGGCTGCTCAAGCTGTCCGCCAGCAGACGCGATGCTGAAAACGCTGCGTGACAGACCAAATGTTCTCACACTTTCGTGGGCAGTGGACTATTGGGATCGCCTCGGTTGGAAAGACACATTCGGCAGCCGTTATAATACGAACCGTCAGTCGGCTTATAACCGGCGCTTTGGGCGCTGGGGCAACTATACACCGCAAATGGTCTTTGACGGCAGGACAGAAGGCGTTGGCTCGCGCACCAGCGAAGTGCGGAAAGCGTTTGAGAAAGCCCGCAATACCGACATCCCTTACCTAACGCCCGAGCTTACTCTAAAAGGCGGCACCGTTGAACTAGCACTCAAAAACCACGCAGCAATGAAAAATGTATCTGTGCGTATTGTCTGGTTTTTAGCTGATGCCACAGTACAAATTGGTCGCGGCGAAAATGGCGGCCGTCACCTTGAATATACCAATGTGGTGCTGGATACTGAAGTGTTTAACGGCTGGGACGGTACTGCCAAAAGTTTTATCCTAAACGCTGATAAGGCACGCGCAATTGGTGCCGACCATGTGGCCGTCTTACTGCAAGATAAAAACGAACACGGCCCCATCATCGGAGCTGCTGCGATCCACCTTTAAAAGGTAGCAATGCTCTTCTGGCATACCAGCCAACCATTCACAAAGCTTGACAAACAGGGCGCACGCAGGCATCTAGCGCCCAGCGAAAAGCTGTCGCCTGCCCAATTACTGCAGGTTTGAGCCATTTTTTGGCTCTTGATTGAACGAAGTTTCCGCGTGAATTCACGCATGCCCACCCAAACAGGTTTCCTGTTTCTGACTTGGTTAAGGAAAAGGCGTTCCCGCTAACGTTTTTATTGTGTGCGGCCCTATAAGCCGCCCTTAACCGATGAGAAAAATAGATGACGACCTTTGAATCGCTCGGCGTAACCACGCCGATTTTGCGCGCGCTTGCTGCACTTGGCTTCGAGAAACCAACTGAAATTCAGGCGGCTGCAATCCCTGTCCTTAGAGAAGGCAACGATGTTATCGGTGTTGCTCAAACCGGCAGTGGCAAAACCGCAGCTTTTGTAATTCCATTCCTTGAACGAATTGCGAATTTCGAAGGCAAACCAAAACCAGGCATGCCGCGTGCGCTTATCCTTGCGCCGACCCGTGAGCTCGCGATCCAGATTACTGACGCGATCAAATCCATTGGTTCGCAAACACCGGCGCGTATTTGTACTGTTTTTGGTGGTGTACCTTACCGCACCCAGGTTCATATCCTCCGTCGCGGCGTAGATATTATTGTTGCAACGCCGGGCCGCCTGCAGGACCATATGAAGCAGGGCAATATCTATCTAGACGAAACCGAATATTTCGTGCTCGACGAAGCAGACCGTATGCTCGATATGGGCTTTGTAGACGAAGTACGCCAGATCTCGCGCAAGCTGCCTCACGGCCACCAATCAGTAATGTTCTCGGCCACCATGAACGGCCCAATCCAGAAGCTCGCAGAAACGCTTCTAAATAATCCGGTTCAAGTGAAAGTAGATTCGCAAGGCAGCGTCACTGATAACCTCGATCACCGCGTGATGCTCGTACCTGGCCACAAGAAACGTGACTTGCTGCTGCACCTGCTAGATCAGGAACAGCCTACTAAAGGCCTCGTATTTGTTCGCACGCGCCGCGATGCTGACGATATTGCCGCCTTTCTTGCCGAAAACGGGTACAAGACGGCGTCTATTCACGGTGACAAACAGCAGAAGGTGCGCATTCGCACCATCAATAATTTCAAGTCGGGACTGTATGATTTCCTTGTAGCAACCGATGTTGCTGCGCGCGGCATCGATGTGAAAGACATCAGCCATGTCATCAACTTCGATACACCGGTTGAGGCCGAAAGCTATGTACACCGCATTGGACGTACTGCTCGGGGTAGTGCACACGGCCGCGCCATTACGCTGACGGGCAAAAGCGAACTTGGATTGCTCCGCGCAATCGAAAGCCTGATCAAACAGAAAATCGATCGCGACGAAAACCACCCATACCCGATGCCGCTCAACCAGCGCTCCGGTGGCGGCAAAGGCGATTTCAATAGAAAAGGCCCGTCTGCTGGCTTCCGGAAAGGCAATCCAAACGGTGGTCGTCCCACCTTCAAATCAGACCGGGCCAACCAGGCTAACCGCCCCGTGCGTCCGGGAGATGACCGCCGCCCTCGGCGTGATGATGAACGGCGCCCAAGGCGCGACGACGACCGACGCACAGGGCACGCTGGTGACCAACGCAGTGAAGGCTATCAAGGCGGCAAAAAAGAATTCTCTGGCGAAGGCCGTTTCTCGAAAAACGATGGTGGCTACCGCCAAGACCGCTCTGAATTTGCTGGTAAGAAAAATCGTCCTGGCCAGGGCGAGCGCTTTGAGACGCGTCGCTCAAGTCCGAAGGAGCATCCTTCTTTCCTCTCTGACGATGTTGAATATTCATCCAGCCGCCGTTCTGACACAGGCAGCAAGAAATCAACCGGTGCCGTTAAAAAGCACGCTGTCCCTGCTGGTAAGCCAAAGAAGTCTAGCAAAAAGCGCCCTGCAATTGCTGCTAAAAAAGCCAAAGCAATGGCAAGCAAGCAGTACGGTAATATGGGCCGTAACAATAAGCCGGGCGGCGAGCAAACGCTGCGTCGGCGGGCTCGCTAGAACACGCACTGCACAGCCCCGCACCTTCAGTGCATCGTGACGGCTGGGCGACCTTTCGATGAACAACTGACAACTATTGGGCCCTGAAACGGGGCCCTTTAGCCCATCCGGGCTTGCATTACTGATCCTTCCACCTAGCATGCCAATATGAAAAAATTTCTTGGCCTAGCCCTTTCGCTCCTGCTTTCCTTTCAGATCGCTGGCGCTTCAGAACCCGTTTTTGAAACAGACGAACAGTTTGCAGCTGGTCGCGCCTTACGCGACGAAGGCATGAAGGCGTTTAGGGCCGGCGACCCAAAGGCCGCTCTCTTGAAAATGGAGGAAGCGCTAAGCAACCGTCCGAACAACACACAATTGCTGGGTTTCGTAATTTTCCTCGCTGTCCAACTGGATGATGGTGACCGAGCTGCAGAAGCCGCCACACTGTATGCAGCATCCGGACAGGCCCCCAGCGACGGCATTCAGCGCGGGCTCTCCCAACTGTTAGCAGCAGAAAAATGGGTACCGCTGAAAACTGCTTTTGAAGCCAATCTGGCGTCAAAAGGTAAAGCTACTTTGGTCTACAGTGTACCGACAGACATAAAGCTTATCGAAGGC
>NVTU01000039.1 GCA_002401685.1 Kordiimonadales bacterium | reverse complement strand
CTTCATCCCCCGCACGTTGCACCTCACCCCATTGCGGCACAAGACCCTCCATGGGGCTATTGTTCACTGCGGCTTTCCTAAACCTTGAAAACAAATCTTGAGACGACAAATAGACATCGCTATTTTCTTCCAACCGTTTAGTCATATATTGCACAAAAACACTTCTATCAGGCACCTTCCTTAAAGTACCACTCGTCATCGCTTTTCTACTCGACAAATTATAAAGCGCTTGGGTATCTTGATCAGGCTTTGCCGCGAATGCATCACGTGTTTTGAAGATGCCACCACTAAAACAGGCATCTGAAACCAATAACGTATGTTTCGATTTGATGTTATTCAAATAATCAACAATCGTGCTATTGGGAATCCAATCCCTACGCCGATTATCTTGTGCATCACTCGGCAACCAATAACCCTGGTTACTATCCTCATCCCAATAACCATGGCCTGCATAGAAAATTAGTAAGTTATCCTGCTCTGAGAGTGTCGTGCTGAGTCGATCAAGTTGGTCAAGAATCTCATCTCGAGTGGGGTTTTCAAGCAATTGGATATTCTGACTATCAAAGGTATATCGATTCTGCAATATCTGTTTAACATCTTTTGCATCGTTCACCGGTTCAGACAAATCAGCTATCGATTCATGGCTATAATCTTGAACCCCAATGATCAATGCATGATATTGACCAGTATCAATGGTTGGCCCAGCGAAACGGCGTTGAGTAGGCGCTTGATTCCCTGCACTTTCACGATTTACCGTTATTGTTTCGGTGGTTGCGTTGTACTCAGTATCCACCGCTGTAATGGTGATTGTATTAGCACCAGGTCTTAACAAAATATCCAGTGAGAAATTTCCCTCTGTGTCCAGACTTGCTTCTCGGCCGTTAACCTCGACTATTGCGACGCCTGAATCGTCAGAAGCCTGACCATAAACCGTATGCCGGGCACTCTCGACAACATTAATCCCGCGTTGCAAAGTAATGATGGGGGCTGTCTTATCGGTGATCGTCGACTCAGGCAGCTTAGCCTTGCTCTGCACCGTTGAAGATTCGTTAGTTTTTGACTTTGCAATTACTCGCTCAGGTTGCAGCTCTGAAAGTAGTGATTCAGCTTCATCAACAAAACCAGAATTCAACGTGAGTATCTTATTCAAATGACCTATAGCAATTTCCTTATCACCAAGTTGCGAATAAGCTTGAGCAATCACCAATTGCATCTCGGCATGTTTGTCACTTCCTTCAATACTTCTTGCTTTGATATAGAACTGAGTGGATGTCTTTGCGTTGCCTTGAGCGTTATATACTCTCATCAACAACGCTAGGCTGCTGAGTGTTTCTTCATTAGTTTTTGCTTTTCGCATCGCCTTACTGGCTTGTTTATTAGCGCTCTTAAGATCGCCCAGTTCAATAAGAGTCTTACCCAACCCTATATAGGCGCTGGCGCTTTTTTCTTTCTTGACCAGCTTTTCAAAATGAGATTTTTGTTGCAAAAGTTCAGCTTGACTGAGCTTAGGCGAAGCAATGGCAGCCCACGCGAAGCAACACAATGATAACCACAGTATTAATTGTTTCATACAAACTCTTTTTATTCGGTTCCTGATTATCAATATACCTACTTCTTTACGTTATAACCAAACTTTCAACCGCACTATATTAGAAAACTGTTATCTAATGCCTTAGACTTGCGTCTGGATATCGCAAAGACCATGCAGCCAAATTGTAAGGGCAAACACAGCATCCAACTGCCTTCCGCACAGGCGACAAACAAAAAATGAAAGCTTAACTTTACTCTTGCCGATATATATGGGTATATACGCATATATATTCGGGTAGGTACCCACAA
Source organism: Kordiimonadales bacterium (assembly GCA_002401685.1). Taxonomy (GTDB): domain Bacteria; phylum Pseudomonadota; class Alphaproteobacteria; order Sphingomonadales; family Kordiimonadaceae; genus Kordiimonas. The sequence goes on along the minus strand of NVTU01000039.1, from coordinate 4,005 downwards.
AAATGGCCAAAGAGACTTGCTTGTGCATCGATCTGCGCACGTCAGCACAAAAGCTGACGCAAATCTATGATGAAGCGATGGCGCCATCAGGCATCAGCGTCACCCAGTTTTCTCAGTTGCATCTGATTCAATCCCTCAATGGTCCAACTCTAAAAGGTTTGTCGGCAGCGAGCGAATTAGAGCGCAGTACCCTGGGTAGAAATATTCGCGTATTAGAAAATCTCGGCCTGGTGAAGATGAAGGTCGGAGAAGACGCCCGCACGCGAACCATACATCTCAGCCGAAAAGGTGCTAACACCTTTAAACGCGCCATCCCGCTTTGGTATAGCGTGCAATCTCAATTATTAAACCGTTTGGGTGACCGCACTCAATTGGATGAACTGCTAGAAACACTGACSACGCCRGTGGCGGCSAATTAAATAYTCAAAGAGGTTTTTATGAGCAACGATACAAAATATTCCGTGTGCACAATTTGTGATATTGGTTGCCAGCTTCGCACTGAAGCAGAAGATGGCAAGGTTAAACGGGTGATTGCCCATGATAACCCAATGCTAGCCAACAACATTTGCTTTAAAGGGGTGGCGGCGCCAAGTGTTCACAATCATCCCGATCGGCTACGCAAACCTCTGAAACGAGTCGGTAAGCGTGGTGAAGACAAGTGGGARGAGATTTCCTACGAGCAAGCCATGAAGGAAATTGCCGAACGACTTAAAAAGGTTGTGGMYGARTATGGTCCCGAGAGTTTCGCGGTATCCACATCGGGTTGGAATACCCAAACCACCCAYTCAACCGATAGACGCTTTATGAATTTRCTGGGGTCGCCTAAYTGGATTAGTGGCGTTTCTCTGTGTGCGGGTAATACCGCCGCGGTAAACAAGMTGACYTATGGCTGGTTTCCTATGGGCGATTTCGGTAATGCCAACTGTATCGTTTTGTTTGGTCATAACCCGAGAAAACATTCCTGGACGCCAATMTTCAAYCAGATYAATGCKGCCCGAGAACGAGGTGCAAAAATCATTGTGCTTGATCCGCGAGTATCYGATCAGGCAGARAAAAGTGAYYTGCACTTAMGMSTRCGTGCMGGAACYGAYGCGGCAATGTGTYTAGGTTGGCTSAARGTRATTTTTGACGAAGAACTTTAYGAYAAGRAYTTCGTKCGTGATTGGAGTGTGGGYTTTGAYGAACTCAAAGCCMGSGTRGATGAATATCCYCTGGAGCGGGTAGAAGAGATTACCGGGGTTGATCGCARGCTTATTGCCGAGGCGGCGAGAATGTACGCCACCGCTGATGGYGCCATTATTCCCTGGACSCCWATTACCGATATGCAGATATCGTCAACCTCGGCCATTCGTTTGCACTCTATCCTACGGGCGGTAACCGGCAATCTCGACGTGGTTGGCGGTGAAACCTTTGGTGGCTTCAGTCAGAGCTATATCCCGGAGTCAGAAATTGCCCTGCACGAAGAACTCTCAATTGAGCAAAAAGCCAAACAGTTGGGTTTTGATGACCATCCCGTTTATACCTATCGGGTTGCTGAAATGCTCAAAGAGCCGACTGAAAAAGTATGGGGGTATCCCTACGCTGACCTTGTGATGGGTTGCCAAATGGCAAACCCGTCTAGTGTCTTCCGTGCGATGGCCCATGGCGACCCGTATCCGGTTAAGGCGTTTTTTGTGCTCGGTAACAACGCCCTGATGAGTTATCCCAATCAACACGAAATTTTAAAGGCGATGATGAATCAGGACCTTATTGTGGCTCACGAGATCTTTATGACACCCACCGCCATGTTAGCGGACTATGTGCTACCCGGTGATGTTTTTACCGAACGCAATCATATTGCCGACAGCTGGAGCTGGACCACGCGACTGGCTTTGTCACAAAAAATAGTTGAGGCACCACCCGAAGCCAGCAGCTCTTTCAAATTTTGGCGCGACCTAGGCCATCTGTTTGACTTTGGCGATCGCTTCCCCTGGAACACCTTAGAGGATATGTTAGATCATCGTTTGTCCCGATCTGGCCGAACCTTTGCAGAATTTGAACAAACGGGATTTATGGAAATGCCAACCCCAGAGTTCCGCAAGTATCGTAAGACTGGGTTTGCCACCCCATCCGGTAAGGTCGAATTATCCTCTTCTATTCTAAAGGATTTGGGTTTCGACCCCTTACCCTACTACCGAGAAGGACCGGCGCTATCAGAAGAATTTCCTTATGCGGTATTTTCTGGTGTGCGTGAAGATCCGTTTTTCCAAACCGGCCAACGTAATATTCCCGAACTACGCAAGCGTTGCCCACTGCCGAGTATTTTTATTCATCCTGAGGACGCAGAAAAAGAAAATCTGGTTGACGGTGATTGGGTCAAACTGCAAACCGCCTATGGCGAGGTGACAGCGCTGCTGGCCGTGCAAACGAGCATGAAGCAGGGTCACCTGCGGGTACCTCATGGCTGGTGGTACCCGGAACTGCGAGGCAAGGTAGAACTGGCCGGTGCATTCCTGTCTAGTGATGCGGTGCTTTGCTCTGATGATGATGAGTTTCTTGACCACGAGCAGGGCACTCCGCATTTCAAAGGCTATCCTGGTCGCGTTGTAAAAACGACGCAGCCAGCCGAATTAATATCTGACCTATCAGTGGTGGCCTCATGACCCAACGAACAGAAATGCAACATCGAGTGCTTGAGTTCAAGGCCAAGGCGATGTCTTGGGTTGCCAACAAGTTGTTTACGTTTAAGCAAACCGGCTTAGATGGTTACTTCAAGCGTTTAATGTTGAAGCCCAAAGGCGGCGACAAAGCGGTGAACGAGTCTTGAACATCAAATATATCGAATCGGTGCCGCCAAAAAAGGCATCGGGTTTATTGCGTGATATCAATCGTCAAATCAGTCGCGACTTTGGTCCCATTGCCGGTCCATGGCTGGCATTGTCGCCGGTTCCGGAAGTGCTCGCGGGTGCCTGGGGTATTTGTCGAGAAGCCGTGGTGTGTGGAGAGTTGCCCAGAGCAACCAAGGAGGCTGTTGCAGTTGCAGTGTCTCAGGTCAATACCTGTCCCTTTTGTGTAGAAGCCCATTCCTTGATAGTCGGTGCCGCCGGCGAAGGGGGCGCGGAGAAAGCACTTCGTTATCACAGCGCTCAAGATGGTCTATTGGGTACGCTGACCCAGTGGGTAGATTCTCTCGGTCCAGCGGCCCGTGGCTCGAGTAAAATCTCGCTGACTGAGATGCAGCGAGCAGAGGTCTTAGGCACTTATCTTGACTACCAGTTCATTAACCGCGTGGTGAATGTTTTTGTCGAAGAGATCAAGATGCCTGGGCCAAGATTTTTGGCACCATTGTTTCGTCGTTTGGTGAAGCGTACATTGCGCGGATTGAGTGGTGTAAAAAGAACTGATGGACCATTGTACCCTGCCTCGAAGATGAGTGAGGATTTTCCCTGGGCAAACTCTATTCCGAGTTTGCTGGCATCAATATCCAGCCTGGCGGAGGTTGCCGAAATCGAGGGCAGGCGTGTGCTTAGCGAGAAAGTTCTTCAGCAGGTTGGAGAATTAATCGAAACCTGGGACGGTGAACCCCCTCCCCTTGGACCATCCTGGCTTAAACAAGCACTGGCAGAGATTGATGTAAGTGAACAGGCACTCGCTAAGCTCGCCCTATTAACTGGCGTGGCAGCCTGGAAAGTCGACGATAAAACGGTGGCGGCAGCGCGATCCCTTTGCGCGACCGATTCTGATCTAATCTACGTAGTGGTTTGGGCAGCCTGGAAGGCTGCCACATCGATCGCCAATAGGGCGGCGCATCAGGTTCAAATTGTCGTTTGACCCTCCGATTTTTTTCTAAAAAGCGCCAAACTAATAAGGCACCCACGATAAGGACCCGAATTAGGACTGTTCTTAGCATGGGTGTCTTATTAGTTGCTGACTGGCTCAAAGCGCCCCCAATTAAGCCGTTCGCGAAAGGTGCTTATTCGACTCCACAAGAAGGTTCATACTGAAATCTGAATCAGTTGAACGCTT
>NVTU01000022.1 GCA_002401685.1 Kordiimonadales bacterium | reverse complement strand
CATCAAAAGACGCCCGGTTAGAGATTTAAAAAAATGCCTCAGCTTTGCGATCACGTCGCTGCTTCGTCCCATTCAAGCCGGTACCCAAGGCCCCGCACCGTATGGATGATAAGTATATCCATTTTCTTACGGATACGGTTCACAAAAACCTCGATAGTATTAGAATCTCGGTCGAAGTCCTGGTCGTAAATATGCTCTGTAAGCTCGGTTCTCGAAATCACTTTGCCTTCGTGGTGCATCAAATACGATAGCAGCTTAAATTCCTGAGCTGTAAGCTTAATGGCCCGGCCCGAAACGGTAACCTTGCCACTGCGCGTATCCAACATCACTGGCCCACATTCCAACTGCGGGCTAGCTTGCCCTGCTGAGCGCCTGATAAGTGCCCGTAAGCGAGCTAGCAGCTCTTCAACAATGAACGGCTTGGTTAGGAAATCATCGGCCCCTGCATCAAGCCCTTCAACTTTATCTGTCCAACTATCTCGCGCCGTCAGTATCAACACAGGCATGGACTTTCCGTCGGCCCGCCACTTCCGCAGCACAGATTGGCCATCCATAATAGGAAGGCCCAAATCAAGGATAACAGCGTCGTAAGGCTCTGTATCACCAAGGAAATGCCCATCTTCCCCATCGCCCGTCACGTCAACCGCATAGCCAGCATCCAACAAACTTTGCTTGATCTGGTCGGCCAAATTCTCATCGTCTTCTACCAGCAATATACGCACGGCAACTTCCCCTCATTCACTTAACTCTAGCGCGGCCGTAAGACCTTGCCTGTTTTTGCATCAACGACTGCAGCAATAACACGGCCATCATTACGGCTAATCCGCAAAAAATACTGCCAACCGCGGTTGGTGCGCCGCAGTTTCAAATCAACCACCCGGCCCTTCAATTGCCGTTCAGCGATCTTTCTAATCTGAGAATATGACATTATTTCGCCGCGCTTAATTGCCTGAAGCGCGTCATCATGTTCATCAATGATAATGCGGTTAACAAAAGCCGCCGTAGCAGGAGCATGCATAAACCCGGCACCAACCAAGGAAAATATCAGCAAAAAAACTGTGGCCGACAAAATATGTTTTCGTGTTTTCATAACTGCCATTTTCTCTGCTGGACGCTGAACGTCGGATGAACTGCATTTTAAGCGTTATAAAGAAACTTTTAGTTACCCCTCATATAGGGTAAAATGCCCCTAGCGAACAAGTGATCTTTGGCCACCCCCCTATAATCACAGGAGGAAACCGTGAAATCGATCTTTTTGCCTGTTACCCCCCAATCGATGGCGGTGGCGCCGCTGCTGGCCGCTGCAAAGCTGGCACGAGAATTTGACGCGACGCTGACCACACTCCTCATTCAGGATGATCCACGCGCTGTTGTACCTTTCCTGGGCGAAGGCCTAACCGTGGACATGATGCAAGGCATGTACGAGGCGGCAGAGAGCGAGATAAAGGAACAAGCGGTGAGAGCCCACCAAATATTCCTGACGGCGATGGAGTTCGCAGATATGCCCGTGGGGATAACACGTGATAAACGACCCCAGGGAGCGAATGCTCGGTGGCTAGTCGTTCAAGGCTCCGTTGCTGACTATGTCGGCAAACGCGCTCGCACAGCCGATGTTGCTATTTGCTTAAAACCCGATCCTGCGACTTCAGATACAGTCGAGATATTCAATGATTTAATTTACCGCTCAGGACGGCCTGTGTTTATGGTTCCTGCCGCGGATCCAAAAAGCCTCGATCAATCGTGGGAACCAAATTTTCAAGGTATGGACTTTCTCATCGCCTGGAACGGTAGCGCTGAATGTGCCCGCGCGGTTGCCGCGGCAAAAGCGTTCATGCCGTCAGATCGCCCCGTGAGCATCACGCAAATTGATCCTACCAAAGCCGGACGGCCTGGCTTAAGCGATCTCGCGCTTTATCTTTCGGAACATAGTATCGACACCCGCGAAGTGAGGGCTGAATTGGAAAGTCAATCCGTTGGCGCGCAAATTCTTGCCGTTGCAGAAGCTGAACGCAGCCATCTCATCGTGGCTGGTGCCTACTCCCACAGCCGTTGGCGGGAAATGATCTTAGGCGGCGTGACGAAGCATTTAGTAACGCACAGCACACTGCCCGTTTTCTTCTGTCATTAGCCTACAGCCTTATACTAGCTTGAAAAAAATCCATTTGCCTTTAAAGATGGGCGCATCTTTTGGATAATTTGAGCTGGATACATGGAACGTACAAAAATCGGCATTGTTGGCACAGGCTCTATCGCAGAGATCCACGCTGAAGTCATTTCCAACGACCCCGCACTGGAACTGGTCGCTGTTGCTGATATATCAGCGGCTAGCGCCGCGGCCTTCGCAAAACGCTGGGGCGCAAAACATACCTTCAGCGACGCCGCAGAACTGGCCAAAAGCGGATTAATCGGAGCCGCCCATATCCTAACGCCGCCGGACAGCCACGCAGCCCTAGCGGCGCTTTTCCTAGAGCACAAGATACCGACGTTTACGGAAAAACCTGTAGGCACCACTTCAGTAGATTTAGCGCTGCTGGAAAAAGCTGTCGCAAGCAGTGGCACCCTGCTCGGCGTAAACCAAAACTCGTTGTTTCACCCTGCCTTTCAGAAATTACTCTCGGCTATCAAGGGTGGTTCGCTCGGCACTGTGCAGTCTATTCAGTGCCACTATGCGGCACCGCTTAGGCAGCTGGAAAGCGGCCAATTCGGTCATTGGATGTTTGCGCGGCCCATCAATATTCTCTTAGAACAAGCCGTGCATCCCCTTGCTCAAATTCAGCTATTGGCTGGCGAATTCAAAAGCGTTCAGGCAATGATTGCCCCATCCGTTGAAATCGCAGACGGCAAGGCTTTTTTTCCGACAACGCTTCTTAGCCTACAAAGCAAGAAAGTCGCCTCGCAGCTTCATTACAGTGTCGGCGCAACCTATCCGCGCTGGGAAATCAGCGTGCTTTGCAGCGACGGCACAGCAAGCGCGGATATCATCAACAACAGGGCTCAGATTAGTGGCCGAAGCAAATGGCTTGAAGCATCAGACCAATTTGTAACAGGCCGCGCTGCAGGCAAACAAACCCGGCGCCAAGCTCGCGCTAACTTTCTTGAATATGCCGCCTCCATGATCGGCTTAAGAGGCCGGTCGGACGCCTTCTATCTTGGTATGAAAGGCAGCATTGAAAATTTCTATGTCGGGCTGTCTGACCCCTCGAAATTGCTTGCGCCGTTCAGCTTTGGGAAAAGCCTGGTTGATACCTGCCTACAGGCCAGCGCTGTGATGGAACAACAAAGTGGCAAGGCCTCCAGCAAAAAAACAGTTAAAACCCAAAAGGCACGAGATGCAGTGGATGTAACGATCCTTGGCGGCACCGGCTTTATTGGCCGCTATGTTGTCGAACGCTGCGTCGCGGACGGCATGACGGTCCGTGTCGTCGCCCGCAATCTGCAAAACCTACCCGCTATTTTCAGCCACAAGAATGTTGATCTGATTAGCGCCGATCTACGCAATGCTGAAAGCGCATCCTCGGCAGTCGCTGGCAGCAAAAAAGTTATCAACCTTGCGCACGGCGGCGGCGGCGACAGCGCGGACGCTATTCTCAAAGCTATGCTCGGCAGCGCAGAGGCGGTTGTTGCGGGCTGTAAAGCCGCTGGCGTTGCGCGCCTCATCCACATTGGGTCAATCGCAGGGCTTTATCTGGGTAGTGGCTCTGATGTGATTACGGCAGATACCCAACCTGATCCGCAACCAGAGAAGCGCGCCGATTACGCTCGTGCCAAAGCCTATACCGACAAGCGCATGCTAGACCTTATTGGCGACGGTTTGGAGATCGTAATACTGCGGCCTGCAATCGTTGTCGGCAAAGGCACGCCTGCAGCTCACAGCGGCATGGGTGTCTTTAATAACGACCAACACTGCCTTGGCTGGAGCAACGGCACCAATGCACTGCCCTTCGTTTTGGCGTCAGACGTTGCAGATGCCATTGCGTCGAGCCTCAGCGCGCCTGACATCTCTGGGAAGTGCTATAATCTGTGCGGCGATGTGCGATGGTCTTCGCTTGAATATTTCAAAGCACTGCGCAACGCCACAGGCCGGCCCTTTACTTATCACGCGCAAAGCCCGCGCTATATCACGGCCATCGAGAACCTGAAAATTCTGATCAAGCGCATCGCAGGCAAAAAGCAGAAATTCCACAGCATTCGCGATTTCAATTCCCGCGCCATGTTTGCCCAGTTCGATTGCAGCGCAGAGAAAAATGCGCTCAACTGGTCCCCCGTTAGCGACCCAGCGATTTTCACCGCCCAGGCAATTGACATTCACGCGCCAGAAAAAGCAGGAAAAACGTGACGGATCAACCCGCACAGAAACGTATTCTTCACGTTTTTTCCACACTATCACTAGGTGGGCCTCAGAGACGCTTTCTCGACTATCTCGACAGGACTAGCGAAAATCACCATCATACAGTTTATGCGATGGACGGAGACTATGCAGCGCTGGAGTTGACTGACAAGGCAGTAGAATTTCCACAAGATATGCAGCTGGTTAAAAAGGGTAATACGTTCAAGGCCTCCCTGCAGTGCCGGAAATTATTGAAGCGTTTTAGCCCTGATCTTTTAGTGACCTATAACTGGGGCGCCACCGAATGGGCGCTGGCCAACCGTTTCCTACCGATTTGTCCTATGATTCATATTCAGGACGGCTTCACCGAAGATGAAGTGTATGCAGAGCGCCGCAAGCGAGTGTTCCTACGCCAAGTTGCTTACCGCAGCTGCAAATATGTGATTGTGCCGTCAAGAGCGCTTGAGAAGCTTGTAAACTGGAGCTGGAAGCTGCCTACAGGCCTCCTTCGCTATATACCTAACGGGATCGACATCGCTCGGTTTCAAAAACCAGCAACGGCAGAATTGGTCAGCGGATTTTCTATCGACACCAGACGCCCGATCGTTGGTACAGTGGCCGGCCTGCGCCCTGAGAAAAACGTTGGAAGGCTGATTGAAGCATTCAGCAGCGTTGAAGACCATATTGAGGGCGTGCAGCTTGTCATCATTGGAGACGGCATCGGCACGGCAGCTCTTAAAATGCTTGCAAGCCAGGTCTGTAAACCGGGGAGTGTTATCTTCACAGGCAATTTAAGCCAGCCGGAACATATCTTACCCATGTTCGACGTTTTCAGCCTTTCGTCTGATACCGAGCAAATGCCGTTGTCAGTCATTGAGGCAATGGCGGCAGGCATACCCGTAGTTAGTACAGATGTTGGTGATATTGAGCAGATGGTATCGGAAGAGAACAAGCCTTACATTGCTGACTGCAAAGCCAGCACCTTAGCAGCAGGGATTACTGAGCTGCTCGCCTTACCGGAGAAGGCAAAATCGATTGGGGCTGCCAACCGTACCAAGGCAGAAGACAGTTATTCCATCCGTGTGATGGTAGAAACCTACGACCAACTATTCACAGAAGCATGCCTGTAGGGCCGCCGGAGGCGTCACTAAGCGGTTTACCAATTTCTGCAGTCCAACAGTCTGGCACCATCGCCTCAACCGCCCGCTTCACAGGGGCCAAAGCCTCTGTTTCCAGGTGTCGTTTCAGCAGTTGCAACAAGCGCGGCAGATGCCTCAAATAGTTATGCTTTCCGTCACGCCTGCTAAGACGCACAAAAATCCCGATAACCTTGGCGTGGCGCTGAGCACCAAGGAGTGCCATATGCCTTTCAAAGGAGACGGGATCTATATCAGGGCACTGGCTATAATATCGCTCTAAGACCGCTGCCCGCACCGCCGGGTCAACGTCCCGGCGCGCATCCTCCACCAGAGAGACCATGTCATATGCGGGCGAACCAATAAGAGCATCCTGAAAATCAAGCAGCCCACAGCTGTCCAGCCCGGTTTCACCGGGCAAAATCATAAGGTTGTCAACATGATAGTCCCGCAAAACTAAGGCGCTGCGATCAGCAGACACTGGCTGCAACACCGTTTTCCATGCATCCAAATGAACATTTTTCTGCTCTTGCGTCGGGACATAACCTGTCAGCGCAGGCACGAACCAATCAGTAAAAAGCGCAACTTCCGTAAGCAACGCTTCTTCGGAATATGCGGGCAAATCTATCTTTGTCGCAGCGCTGCCTTTAGCGTGCATATGAGCAAGAACGTCTGCGGCCTGCAGATACAGGCCCTTTTCGTCGACGGCTGCGGCCAGCAACTCTGTAAAGGTGTCGTCCCCAAAATCTTCGATAAGAGCGAACCCTTTGACACGGTCTGCCGCAAAGACTTTCGGCACCCTCAAGCCAAGGCCTTCAAGATGCGCTTGAATATCAAGATATGCACCCAGCTTTTCCTGTTCAGGAGGGGCGTCCATCAGCATGCGGCTTTCACCACTGCGAACGAGGCGAATATAGCGGCGAAAAGACGCATCAGAAGGCAGTGGGAAGATATCAGCATCTGCCCAACCGCATTTTTCAACGAAGCATAATTGGTCTTCCAGTCTCTTTACCGACACTCAGCACTCCTCACCGCATCGCCTTTCAATCTGGTATAACAGACCAGATTGAAAGGGCAATGCAGGCTAGGTTTGCGTCGGCAAGAAAATCATTCCGCGGGTTCAAGGGAAGCCGCTGCTTCCTGCATAGCGGCCGAGATCACGCCGTAAGCGCCGCCCCAAAGTTCTTTGAGCTCAGGCGTAAAATCATTGCCCATCACATTCTCAAATGTCCACAAGAGCACGCCGCCCACCACATCGTAATGAGCCGCGACCGCTCCGTAACCGACATGCCGCTCGCCGAGCCCTTTTAGAAAAGTGGTCAGCTCGTTCGGCTGTTTCAGGGACAGTACAATCTGCCGGAGCGCCATCACCAATTTCTGGCCTTGCTCCTCGATAGAGCCTTTAAAGAGCGGCCGCACGGCAGGCGCCACTTCAAATAACCTTTCATAAAACACTTTTGCTATTTCGTCTTTTTTGGGCACCATCTGGCCAAAGGAATATTGCAGTTTTGCCACGTCATCAGGGGTCATGAAATTGGTCCTTATGATTACAGGGGACTCGGCACACAAGATGAAGGATACTTTATGTGAGAAGCCTTAAATAAACATGACCAGACCGGCCCAACCGCGTGTGTCTACTCCGCAGGTTGTGGTGTTTTTTTCGCTCGCTTGATGTACTCATTTCCAGGAGCCGGAAAACGCGGCATCAAGAAAGAAAGTATAAGTGAAATAGCCGCCATAATGGCGCCAGCATAAAATACCCATGCCGGAGAATGTACCCACAGGAATGCACCAAACACCCACGGAATTACCACGGCGGCAATATGGTTGATGGAGAAGCTAACGCTTGTGGTCGCTGCAATGTCCTTTGGATCGGCAATTTTCTGCAGGTAACTCCGCTGCGCAATCGCGAACGAAAAAAATAGATGATCAAGTACATAAAGGGCCGCAGCCACTTCAGCCCGTTCCGTTAAAGCGTAACCAACGAATACCAAAATTAGACCAACATATTCGAAAATTAATGCTCGTCGCTCGCCAAACTTGCTAATCAAGCCTCCAAGCTTTGGCGCTAAAAAGCTGGTGACCAGGTAGTTAAGAAGGTAAAGGCCGCTTATCTCTGCCGCCGAATATCCAAACACAGACACCAAAAGAAAGCCTGCGAATACAACAAATATTTGCCGGCGGGCCCCGCCCATGAATGTCAGCGCGTAAAACAACCAATAGCGTTTGCGCAGGATAATTTTTTTGTGTTGTGGTGTATGACCGTCGATACGCGGGAAATTCACCCACAAGAAAAAAGCGGCCGCAATCGTCATGGTGCCGCCAATGGCATAAAGCCATGCGTAGGAAACGCCGAGCACCTCAAGCGCAAGCCATAACATCCCGTACGCCGCAATTGACGCCACTGATTTTGCTGATATCTGTTGGCCCATCGCTGTCGGTGCACGCTCTTTGGGCAGCCACTGCAAAGTCAGCGACATCTGGATAGTCTCGAAATAATGAAAGCCTACCGACATCAGAACTGTAGTGAAATAGAGCCCGTACTCGCTAGGAAAAATGCCGGTTACCGCAACGCCAAGCCCCAGTACAGCAAGTGAAAAAATAGCAAAAACCTGTTCCCGTAAAGCCAGCAAAATAAATACCGCTGTGAATGCCAAAAATCCGGGCACTTCTCGCAGGCTCTGCAATATCCCAATCTCTCGCCCGGTGAACCCTGCAATTTCGACTGTAAAATTGTTCAGTAGCGCCATCCAAATTGCAAAAGCAAAGGGTGCCGATGCAGCCATTACCAGCAAACAGGCTTCCGGGCTCTTCCAATAGTTTGGCATTCCTGAGCTGGAGTTCAACTCCGGTCCCACGCCGTTGTTCGCTTCTGTACCGAGAGGCTGCCCAAGCTTAGAGACTGAGCTCGGTTTGTTTTTTTGCGGGTTGGGCTGCTTTGCCACGGGAAACCTTTCAACTGTTGCTCAGGAACTCTCAAAAGCACTCGTCGTATTAGCCCGCCAATTCCCATAGGCTTTGGCGGTCATCCGGATAGTACCAACTCGGTTCGTTTTCGCTCGTTCTCATATGTCGACAGGACCATAGATATTAAATAAATTAAAAACTATCAAAAATACCTTCCTGCTACGCAAAGCTCCGCTAATGTAAATATTTTAGAACTTTATGTTAAAAATTATTGACATTAAGTATGTCAAACACAACATACAGGTCATCACAAGAATACACGCTGAGGAACGCTGCCCAACCAACGAAGGAACTTCCGGTGACCAAACACGAAAAAACCGCATGGATAATGACACTAGGCTCTGCCCTGATCGCCTTTTACCTCGCGAGCTCCCTGCCCGGCTTACTTACCATAAGCGACGGGATCATTACATCGCACGCCGGGCTCGAATATGTTTGCCTGAAAGTCATCATCATATCCGCTGTCGTGGAAATTATCGCTGGCTATGTCGCTAAACGGAACAAAGGGGCCGTTGAGATCGACGAGCGCGATGTGCTTATAAAATACAAAGCCAGTCACTTCAGCTTGTTGTTTCTAACAGTGGGGCTTGTGGGCGCCATTGGCACGGCGCTTGTCTCCCAGGTTATTTTAGTGTCTGCCCTTGATATAACAGTCCTGTTCGCCGTGATGCTTTTGCTGTTGAACGCGGCGTGGGTTGTACGCCACGGCACTGAAATTGTACTCCACAGGATCGGTGGATGATGGCAAAAACCAACATTACAAATAATGTGAGGCGGATGCGCTTTATGATGGATGAGATGACCCAGCAGCAGCTGGCAGACCATGTGGGCGTGACGCGGCAAACCATAATGGCAATAGAAGCCGGACGGTATTCGCCGTCCCTCGAAGTCGCGTTCAAAATCGCCCGCCATTTTGGTGAGCCGCTTGAAAGCGTGTTCAGTTATCCTGAGTGAGTACGCGCATTCATTACCAAAGCTTTACCGCTGATTTAGCCTACAGTTTCGCAGCTGTGGGCTTAGTCGTCCTCGGACTTACTCGAAGATTTCAACCCATGGGCAACACCAAAGACTACGCCCAGCGCTATGCCAATAGCCAAATTATCCAAGGCGACACCCAGGGCTACGCCCAGTGCTAAACCGACCCCCATACTCTGAGGCTTAATTCTACTTTTGGAACTTTGTTCGTTTTCGTCGTCCGGTTCATTTTCAGACATAGTGATCTCCCCATGATAGTTCCCCTTTAGAAAGTGGCCCATCATGGGGAGAAATTCAAGACCTCAGGCTACGCAAAAACAGGCGCACGCTTTTCGAGGAATGCAGTAATTGCTTCCGCCACTTCAGGGGACTGCAACTGCTTACCAAAACACTCGTTCTCAAGGACCATTTGCGCAAACAGCTCATCTTTATCGCCGCGCATTAAGGCCTTGCTCTGAGCAAGGGACGCAGGCGCTTTGGACGCTAACTGCAAGGCTGTCTTTTGCGCTGTATCCCTTAATTCGTCAGCCGCAACTACGCTGGTAGCAAGCCCCATTTCTAACGCTTCAGCGGCAGTAACGCGTTTGCCCAGCATGACTATCTCAGCTGCCCGCAACTGCCCAACACGTGCAGGCAATAATTTTGAAGAAGCGGCTTCAGGCACTAACGCCAAATCCACAAACGGCGCTGATATCCAGGCATCCTCAGCCATATATACAAAGTCGCAGTGAAGCAGCATGGTGAAACCAACGCCCACCCCGAAACCGTTTACCGCGGCTACCAAAGGCTTTTCCGCTGTAATCAAGGACCGCAAGAACTGGTGTACAGGCATTTCGCCGTCTTGGCGGCCGCCGGACTGTGCCTGAAAGTCAAGCAGATCATTCCCTGCAGTGAATGCACTGCCCGCGCCTGTAAAAATGATAGCGCGTACATCCGCATTCGTATTTGCATCATTAATCGCGGCGGCGGCGGCGCCGTACATAGCCTGCGTAATTGCGTTTTTCTTCTCTGGCCGATTAAAAGTGATCGTGAGAATTCGGTCTTTTATCTCGGTTAATAGCGGGTCTGTCATTCTATTGGTCCTTTGGTCAGGTTATTCTTTAATCTGCTAATTCAGTCGCGGTCACTGTATTTTCCGCAGTAGGCTGCGTCAGCTCAGTAGCCTCAAATTCATTCGCGCGTTCAATAATGTTCTTGAAGAAGCCTGCAAAAAGCCGTCTTTCTTCGGTGGTGTATCCTTCAAGTAAGGCGGCATTTAACTGTGGGATCAAGCTACCGGTTTCGTTCAATATACCCCGGCCCTGTGGTTTCAGGTGTAACGCAAACGCGCGACCATCTTGCGGATCCGTTTTTCGTTCCATCAGGCCTTTCTTCTCCATGCGGTCCACCAGCGTTGATGCAGCGGCGGCCCGTAGACCAAGCGCACGCGCCATCGCGCTCATTGGACTACCTTCATTTTCGCCAACATACATCAAGGCACCGTGTTGCGCGGCGGTTATGCCAAAGCGCGAAACCAACGATTTGTCTGCGGCCCGAAACAGAGCTTTGTGGCTAAGGTGCAGCAAGTGAAAAATGCGAGGGTTCGACACCAATTTTCGTTTCCTATAATTTGCTTCGTATACGAAGTAGTTTATTTTTATGGAATGGCAAGGGACATGTAAAACAAATTTTGAAATCGAAAAAATTACTGCAGACACCCTGCCTAGCGTCAGGTCCGAATAATGGTAGTGATATGCTGTGCCAGGGTTTCTTCAAAGTTGCTTCGAAATACTGCCATGTCGTCCCGTTCGAGCACTTTTTTTACTGCGCCCACGGGATGGCTCATATGCCAAACACCAATTACTGCATGCTGCAATTGCAACACACGATTGACCACCCATTCGGTGTCATCCGTTTCCATCCACGAGGCAAGCTGCTTGGAAATTTCAGCTGTCTGGCTTTTAAGCTGCTGCTTGAAAGCCAGTGCTTCATCATAGGTGAGATCACGCTCAAGGACGGTATGGAGTATCGCAGATAGACGGCAATATAGGGGCCGCGCGGCAAAAACCGCTGCTAAAGTCGCTCCCAACTCCGCAGGCTTCTCAAGCGATTTAAAGTCGTCCCTTAGCAAACCGAGCTGCTGCTCAAATAGCGCTAGAAACAGCACCTCTTTACTCCGAAAATACCGGTACAAAGCGGGTTTGGTTATACCAACTGCCGACGCAACAGAGGCCATCTTCACCGCATCGTAACGCTCAAGCAAAAACATTTCGGCAGCCGCCGCAAGTATATGCTGGCGCCGTTCCGCTTTTTGCTCAGGGCTAATAGCCCGTTTTTTTATGTCCGCCATCAATGGTCCCTGGCAATGAAACACCGCTTGTCATGAAGCCCTTAGCTAGCATGGTTGGTCCCTAAAGAAAATAGAGGGTGGTATGGGGCATACCATCAGTGGGTACAAGCCATCATGATACCAAACCCCATATCCCTTGAGGCCTTGCAATCGTGGCCCCCTTAGCATGTTGAAACAAGCCCTGCCGTGCGCACCGAGCCATGAGAAATCACCCTAACGCTTGAAGACCCTGTTCGGCTTATCTCCTAAAAATTGATTAAAAACATCTTTAAGTATATAGTCAGCGCTCAACCAGATAGGGGAACACGACATGTTCGATATAAGTAATGCCTTAGTACTTTCGGGTGGTAACGTTAAGGGTGCATATCAAGCTGGTGCCATTAGAACCCTTCTCAACCATACATTTCAGGATGGCAGCAGCTTTATACCGGGTGGTATATTCGGCGTATCGGTAGGGTCCATGAACGGGGGCTTTCTTGCAGATAGGGCTGGCCAAGCCGCGTTAAAGGGGAAAGACCCTGATTGGCCGCAAATAGGCGAAGAAATTGTTGAATTTTGGCGCAGTAACATCACCAGTTTTGGATCTATTGGCAAAAAACGGTCAACGATCAAACTGGTAGCCTGCATCATCAGCGGTAACTTTGACGGGCTTACAACGATGAAAGGCGCTGAAAAATTAGCACGTTCCAATATTAGCGCAGAAAACTTAAAAGCCAGCAAAACCTATTTTTCCTGCGGTGTTACGAATATGGCAACGGGCAGCTATTTCAATGCGGATGTCGGTACTTTCGGGGACGATATTCTCGACTATGTTGTCGCCTCAACTCGGGAACCCGTGAGCATGCCTATTGTCTGGGTGAAGGATCAACCGCTCGTGGATGGGGGACTACGCAATATCGCGCCTCTAAAGCCTGCCATTAAGATGGGGGCGAAAAAAATGGCCGTCATCGCCATGAAACCCGACCATATGAGCGTCATTACAGCGCGCAAACAGTTCGGTAACATGCTGAAACTGCTACGCCGAACCACAAGCACGCTTACAAGTGAGATAATGAACAACGACCTCGCCCTTGCCCGGCAGGTTAACAGGAATCTCACTTTGGAAGGCGCAGGCGGAGGCCCTGTAAGTGTGTCAGGCAAACGTCTATTGGAGTTTATCGAAACACGACCTTCTGAACGCCTACCAATCAGCGTTACCAACTTTAACAGTACTGACATTCAGAACCTGATAAAAATCGGCGAGGCAGATATGGCAAAACAACTGACCAAAGGCTGGCTAACGGGTACGGAAAATATGGCGCAATCTGTCGCCGCTGAGTGACATCCGATTAGGATATGCTGGCAGCCCACGTTACTGGCATTTCCCTTCAAAATGAACGCGGGCAATATAGCAGCATTGGGGGCCCTACCACGCCCTCATTCACAGCCGGCCTAGCTAGGGTCCGCACAGCTTGGGTTGCACCCAATTCGCTTAGCTAAGTTTAGCGACCATGCGCCACAGCGGCTGACCGCTTTCATGGAATTTCTTCTCAAATAAGGTCAAAAAGCTTTCTGGCTCAAAGCTCTTTAGCCCGCCTTTATGCCCGGCAATTTCAAGCGCGATTTGAAATTCTTCCAGATATAATTTCCAGTTTGATCGCAGTTCCAACACACCGCCCAGTTTCACTATATCAGGAAAAACCGAACTGCCGTGCCAGCGCCTACCCATATGGACTGATTTGGGCCAAGGATTAGGATACAGAATATAATGGCGTTCCAGCTGCCAGCCTGCAGCCGAAGCCAATCGGTAAAAATCATTAAGGTCGGCACGCAGAAAAATTAGATTTTCAAGCGGCTCATCTTGCCGTTCCCGGTTTAACCTGCTTGCAGACTTATCGACACCAACGACCCAGCGACTTGGGTTTTGGGCGGCAAGGGTACGGCTGCTGTCACCAGTACCGCAACAGCTATCCAGAATGATTGGACGGGCATTGGTGCTTGCAATCCGATCCTGCGCCAGTAGGAACGCCTGCCGTGTATGGTCTGCGATCGGCTTCAGAAAAGGGTGTGCCAGATGGCGACGTACGGTTTTTTCGAGCTGAGCATGGGGACCAAGCTGGTTCGTTTCAACACTGCGGGAATTTGCTGTCACAGGAAAAATGCCTTCGCCGGGCAAGAGCCGCTGCATGCAAGCTCAAAGCACGTAAAAATATATCGCTACAAAATGGCACGCACTGCCTGCCATGACGAACACATGCCAAACCGCGTGGAAATATGCAATAGAATGTAGCGCATAAAAAACGGCGCCGCCTGTGTAGAATAGGCCGCCAGCGATCAGCCAATATAAGCCCACCGCTGGTATTGCCGCAGAAAGCGGCACCACCATCAGCACAGCAGCCCAACCCATAAGTAAATACATCGCGAGCGACACGCCTTTGATGCGGCGCGCTTGCGGCTTCAGGTAAGCAAACAGTTTGAAGCCCGTGCCCGTCGCGGCCGCGCCCCATACGCCAACCACCACCCAAAGGCCCGTCGTCGACGGCAGGGAAATAAGAGCAAACGGCGTATAGCTACCTGCTATTTTAAAATAGATCGAAACATGATCCAACATTTTGAAAAATCGCTGAAACCGGGTTTTGAAACTGCTGTGATACAGCGTAGAGGATAAAAACATCATCATCATCGACGCCGCATAGACAGAAACCGCAGCCACCGCCAATGCGCCCTCGGCTTTCATCACCAAGAAAACACACGCGGCAACAGCAAGCACGGCACCGAGGCCGTGCGTCGAAGCATGCAAAATCTCTTCACGGAAACTGTAGGCACGCTCTGCCTGACCCTGTATCGCTTTCACTCGTATCATTCCTTAAACTGCGGTCTCTCCGTGCACTGCGTTTTAGGGGGCATATCCTAAACCGGGTGCGCGATGCCGGCATGTTTAGCCTCTGCCATGATTTTAGCAAAGTTGCTTTTCGTAACATGGATCAAATTTTCGTGGTCACCACTTTCCATGTACAGATCTTCAAGCGCATCAAGCCGCGTATCCACCACCACACGCATCGCGTAAGCAGAAGCACACGCAGGCGCCACACCCGGGTCACAATCATCAAAAATCATGTCAATTTCATGTTCGCTGGCAAGGCCAAGCCGCGATTTCATCTGGTGGCTCAAGTCTGCAAGGTCAACTTTGCACGAGGCAGGCACCACGGCCATCATATAGCCGCGCTCAGTATTCAGCAGCACGCCTTTTGCGATGGATGCACCACTGATGTGCGCGACTTCGGCAATGCGGTTGGCGCTGTACGCAGTTTTGTGAGGTACAAGATCATATTTGATCCCGCTTTCTTTCAAATAGTCTCGAATGGTAGGGGCAATGCTCATTATAGGGCTCCATTGTTTAGGGGTATAAACAGAGCCGTCGCGGCACAAAGGAGGCGGCGGGCTGAAGGTATCATACCACCTTTTAAGGCATCGCCATACCGCCAAGCGATCACAGTTTTAACCGTGCAGCCTGAGCACACAAAATTGATGCCCAGAAGCGCGCCAAAAGCTTGTCCCGACAAAGCTAAGCCCTTACCCTGACTAGAAAACAGGCGACCTAGACGAAGTTTGCGTTGTATGTTCGCCCAGCTAAAGACATTGCTGAAATCCTTAATCCGCACCACGAATGAGCTGAAGATGACAGATACGCCCGACCAGAGATCGCAAGATCAGAAATCACAAAACGGCAAACAGGCCAAAAAAACAGAAGTGATAGAAGTGCGCTTACCCTTTGAGAAGAAGCAATCTTTCATGGAGGCCTGCAAAGCCGATGAGCAAACCGCTAGCAGCGTGCTGCGCGGCGCGATCGATCAGTATCTGTTAACCGGTAACCTTGGTGCGAAACCCTCGAAATACAGGAGTTTCAGCATGATGATAACAGGCATAATTATAGGCGGGGCAATATTCGGGCTAGCGACTATGGACAATGGCAGCTTCGCTTTGTCGACAGCTGTGCCAAATAGTTTATCAAAGGAAACAGTTGATCAACCAGACGGTAAATACGCGGCCATTAGCAACCCATTGATCAAACTTCAGTTTTCAAAACTAGACCGTAATTCCGACTACGTATTGGACATGTCAGAATTTTCATCTGTAAAAGACTATGGTCATTTGGTGGGGCCCCTGGATTTCAGTGAACCAATCATTGTTGCTCCGGATAGCTACAAAATACTTAAATCAGATTACGAGGAATTTAGCCGGGGACCTCTCCGAATGGGGAAGTGTTTAGGCAGTATTTTAAAGACGCGCAATAGAGCGATGGCACAGAGCTTCTATTTGATTGACGAAGACCGTGACAACAAACTTACGTTCGTAGAATACGCCAATCACCCCAAATTTCCAAATTTGAGAAAAATGGAGGAAGCATTTGCAGCCCTCGACAAAAACAAGAATGGAAATTTGTCACTGGCGGAAACGCGGATCAAAATAAAGAAATGGACAGCGTCACATGACCTCCGGAAAAACAAACACTATCTAAATTCATTCCCTGTACCAAAAGGCTGTCTTTCAGATAGCGACCAAGCAGGGGAAATTGATTATGATGATTTAAAAAAGGAAGATGTACAAAAGTTAGAACGAAAATTAATAGCTAACCACGAAGCATCCAAAATCAAGAATTTATTGATTGTCGGTTTCGGCAAGTATGAACGGATGTATGAACCCAACTCCAAAGGCGGGGTCAGTAAAGAGCGGTTCAACACTCTCGACAATGACAATAACGGCGAGCTCAGCTTTCAGGAATTTATTGTCTGGTACCTTTGATTGGTCCTGAATCCATATTTAATCATTTTATTTCAATTGCTTATCATAAGTCTGAACCGTGTAAGGACACGCCAATTCCCCGTGTCCTTACACAGTTTTATAATCTGCCTTACACGATAAGGCACTTTCCTTACCTTCTTGTTGTTGTAAGCTGCCCACAGCCTGTTCCACCCTTAAAACTCCATAGAACAGCAACAGGGAACGCTTAGGAATGACCATTGTATGAGTGATCAGAAAACACCAAAGGCACCAGCCACTGATCCTGCCCCAAAGAAATCTGAGGGTATTGAGATACGGCTGCCGCTCGACAGCAAAACCGCCTTTCGCGAAGCCTGCGACACGCACGGCGAAACAGCGAGCGGGGTGCTGCGGCAAGCGATTGATCACTATACAAACCACGGCCATTTCAAAGCGAACCCGCCCAAATACAGGAGTTTTACTTTGATAGTTTCAGGCATGATTATTGGCGGCCTACTAGTAGGCAGCGCCATCACCACGTACACTGTGAAGGCGGAGCCAGAAAACCCGCTGATCGCCTCTCATTTCAACCGGCTGGATACCAGCGGTGATGGGGCGCTTACACTCAAAGAATATCTCGAAGGCCTTAACCACCTTTCCGTAAAGAAAGGGGCCATCGTGCGCACAGATGCACAAATGGTCATAGGAAGCTCGATTGAGGTTTTCGTATCAAAACGCGCCGACAGCGCCGTAAGAAACCCCGTCCACGAAAACACAGTTGTCTCTGAGACTACAGAACAAGTCGGCATATCAACCGGCACTTCAATTGGCGAGAAAGTCATAGCGGCAGTAACCGTGGCAGCAGTCCGGGCATTCGATACTAATGCACTTATAAACAACTTGTCCGAAGAAAACCCCGAATGTGCGACCGCCTTAATCGATATCAATAATGCGGAACTCGCTCGTGAGTTTTACAGGCTAGATAACAACGAGAACAACACTGTAGACATTTCAGAGTTTTCCCATACCCGGTTACTGCCCGGCATGCAGGACCTCAAAATAAAATTCGACAAGATTGACCAAGATAAAAACGGGTCACTGTCACATGAAGAAGTGCATACGCAGGGCTTCTTCATGTTGAACGCAATTGACAATTTAATTGCCAGGCAAAGCACACGCCAGCAACCCCTGCCCAAGGCCTGCCAATTGGCATTTGAAAATTCAAAACTGGGCCAAGAAAAAGCTTCTGAGCAGATACCGCTTCACCAGTCTTTTAGCGTCTACAAATGGGCCTTAAGCCCACCAACATCAACTCATGGCATGAGTGAAGAGACATACGAACAGTTGGATCTCAACCATGATGGCAAGCTACGCTTTGATGAATTCATTCGCTGGTACATGTAAAAAGGGCGCCTGAGCTGTCGTAGCCAATGATTTCTGCCGGCCAGGACCGCACGGCAACGATGTGTCGTCCTGGCTTTAGCTCCGATTTTTCAGGTTTTTGACTTTGTTATAAACCGCCCCGCAACCGCCAAGACTGCCAGCGGTGCCACAATCCAGTAAAGCTCAGAGAGCAGCACCAGCGCGCCGCGCGCGGTGAAAAAGGCGCTGACACCGATGGGGGACACCTCGACCGGTTGCCACGGCATAAAATAGCGTACGTCTGAAAGCGGCCACAGGGCAGCCACACCCAACCCGCCATTGGTGAAAGCATCCAGAAAGGCGTGAGACGCGGTCGCCCCTGCCAGCATAAAAAACGCGGCAGTTCGGCTGGCCTTCAAGCCTTCGGCAGCAAGCGCGCCCAGCAAGCCAATTCCCAGGGCAAAGCCCAGCGAATGGGTAACCCCCCGATGGCCTAAAATATGGTCATAAGGAATACCGTAGAGAAACGCGATCACATCAAAATCAGGCAGCACTGTCGCGAACATAGCTGCGGCGAGCAAACGACCAGACACCGGCGCACTGCTGCCGCGCGCAACAAGTGCGACAGCCACCGGCACTAAAACATGAGTGAAAATTGTTGCCACTTAAAACTCCCTACTAACTCAGCAGGAAGCTTAAGAAGGCTCGCCGCGATACTCAAGCAACAAGTTGCACCAACGCGGCCAGAACCAGTCGCGTTGGTGCATTTATGCCGTCAGCTTTGCAGTAACTGGCGTACTTGAGTTTTAATTTTTGCCATTTCGGCGCGGCCAGGTGCGGTGTGAATGGATACGATCTTGCCTTCCTGATTAATCACATAGGTGCTGGGAAATCTTTTCACAGCGTAGCGCCGCCTTGCCATATTCAACTTGTCACGGGTCAAGGTGAACGCGGCACCTTTCAACCATTTTTTCATCCGCTTGAATGATTTATTATCCCTGCCAACGTTCACCGCGATGACTTGGACTTTATCTGCATCATTCAAACGCTGTAATTTATTGAACTGCCCCATATCGTCCATGCAAGGTTTACAGTCTTCATTCCAAAAATTAACGACAATGATCTTGCCTTTCATATCGCTAATTTTAACACCCTTGCCCTTCAGATTGGTCCCAACAAAATCTGAAGGTGCATCGCCGACATTCACGTCGTCTGCCGAAACTGCTGGAGCAATCATTAGCGCAGCCGCAAAAAGCATCATATATTTCATTATAGTCCCCTGTTCATCATCAGGCTTTCCTGCCCAGAAACACCGAAATTACGAATGAAGGTCGCCGTACCCCTGCGCTCTTCATCCTCCAAAAGGCCCCGTCTAGAAACTATGCAGGATGGTACGCTGCCGTTACACGAAAGGGATAAACGCCCCCCTTTTTGTTATAAACAAAGGTTCATCCCCCTTGCTGGCCGCTGAACAGCGCGCTAAGGTCCGGCTCTATTCATAAGGGGAGGGTTTTATGAAGAAGTATTTGATCGCATCGTCACTGCTGTTGGCGTTGGGGGCCTGCAGTGAAAGCGAAGACCACGCCAGTAGCTACAGCGCATCAGCTGTATCAGCGCCGGTAAAAACATATTCAGCGGAAGCGTTTTTCAACACAACGAGCTTTGCACCAGCGAGCAGCGCCGGATTTTCCTTTTCGCCGGACGGTAAAAGCATCCTGGTTACCAGCGATGAAAGCGGCGTGTTCAACAGCTACGCTGTTAACGCTGAAACCGGTGAGCGCACGCAGCTTACGGCGTCTAGGAGCAGTTCCAATTTTGGGCTAACATATTTCCCAGGCGACGCACGCATGCTGTTTACCGCTGACGGCGGCGGGGACGAGCTGAACCATATTTGGGTCCGCGAACTGGACGGCAGCATCCGCGACCTAACCGCCACAGAGAAAACCAAAGCAAGTTTCGCTGGGTGGTCAGCTAACAAAAGCGAATTTTACATTTCCACGAACGAGCGCGATGCCCGCGCCTTCGACCTCTACGCCTATAAGGCGGACGGCTACACACGGCGTATGGTTTTCGAGAACACAGATGCGTTGGCCCTTTCAGGCGGCAGTCGGGATGGACGCTGGCTTGCGCTTACCAAATCGCGTACCAGCGCCGACAGTAATGTTTACCTTGTTGATCTTGAAAAAGGCGGCGTACCGAAACTGGTCACCGAGCACACAGGCAATATCGCATACGGTTCCTACGGTTTCACGCCCGACAGCGAATGGCTGATCCTATCCACCAATGAGCACGGCGAGTTTAACCAGGCATGGGCCTATAATATGCTAGATGGCCGCATGGCAGAATATGCCACGGCTGATTGGGACATTTCTTTCGTCGGGTTTTCCAAAACCGGTAAATACAAATATGTCGGCGTTAATGCTGATGCTCAAACCGAATTGGCCATCACTGAAATGGCAACCGGCAAAGCCGTAACCATGCCAGCCCCAGACGGCAACGTCAGCGGTCTGCGCTTCACGCCTGATGACAGCCAAGTCGCCTTTATGCTGGCAAGCGATACCAGTCCCAGCGACCTTTACACAGTAAAGCTCGGCACAGACATCAGCGCCAAACGCCTCACCACGGCACTCAACCCTGAGATTAACCAGGCAGACCTCGTGGCATCCACTGTGATCCGGTACGACAGCTTTGACGGCACCAAAATTCCGTCAATCCTTTATAGGCCAAAGGGTGCGTCGGCAGACGCTAAAGTCCCTGCTGTAGTACTGGTGCACGGTGGTCCGGGCGGCCAAACGCGGCGCGGCTACCGCGCTATGGTGCAGCATTTGGTTAATCACGGCTACGCTGTGCTAGGCGCAAACAACCGCGGCTCGTCAGGCTACGGAAAAACCTTCAACCACATGGACGACAAGCGCCACGGCGAAGGAGACTTGCAAGACATCATCATGGGCCGTAAATACCTCGAAAGTCTCGACTGGATTGACGGCGACAAGGTTGGCATTATGGGCGGCTCCTACGGCGGCTATATGGTCGCGGCAGCGCTTGCGTTCGAGCCAGAGGCCTTTGAGGTTGGTGTAAACATCTTCGGTGTTACCAACTGGGTGCGTACGCTGAAATCAATCCCGCCGTGGTGGGAAAGTTTCCGCGAGAGCCTGTATGACGAGATGGGTGACCCGGCCACCGACGAGGAGCGCCACCGCCGCATCTCACCGCTGTTCCACACCGAGCATATCAACAAGCCACTTTTGGTAATTCAAGGGGCCAACGACCCGCGTGTATTGCAGGTTGAAAGCGACGAGCTTGTTGCAAAAGTAAAAGCAAACGGCGTGCCGGTGGAATACATCCTGTTCCCAGATGAAGGCCACGGTTTTCGCGTAAAGGCCAACCGCATCATAGCGTCCGACGCCTATATCACCTTCCTAGACCAGTATCTGAAAGGTGCTAAGTAAGCACGGTAATACCACCAGTTACAGAAAAAGCCCTCGACCGCTTGGTTGGGGGCTTTTTTTTAATTTTATGCGGGGAAATGAGGCCAGCCATCACTCTAAACCGCAGGAAAATTCAAAGGGCTTAAAATCCGGCTTTCATACGGGATGATGACGCTGGCACGTTCCGCCTTAGCCAAATATACACAGGAACCGCGAAAGCTAAGAAGCCGAGCGCATAAAGAGTTGAGGTAGTTTCAACTGTTGCCAAAAACACCGCAAGGGCCAGCCAAAAAAACGTCATAACCACCGCGACAATTGGATAACCCACGCTTCTAAAGGGCCGATCTGCATTTGGTTCCTTGCGCCGCAGCCACAAAACCCCCGCCATAAACACAATGTAATTGACCATGAAGATCATGGCCGTCAACGTCAGTAAAAAGCGGAAGCCCCCGCTTATAATCAACACAACAACCAGCCCCCAGGATAGAGCGACGGCAACAGACGGAGCACCGCGCTCATTTACTTTCTGTGCGCCGTCATACCCGACGCCGTTCACCGACAGAGCATAAAGCCCCCGCGCACCGAACATATACCCAAGGTTTTGGTTGGAAAGCAAAAGTACCACAGCAAAACCAATGATAAAAGCACCTGCACCACTACCGAAGGAATACTCCAGCGCACTAGCAAGCGCCAAATCTTGCCCCTGAATAACGCCAAACGGCACAGTGAATGCCAAGGCCGCATTCACTAACAAATATATGAAAATTACGATAGACACGCCTTTAAAACTTGCCATTACACTAGCGCGGGTATCCCCCTTGGTTTCCCCGTTTATATAGCTTGCAGCGTACCACCCATCGTAAGTAAAAACGATCGCCGCAACGATCAATGCGAAGTCTTGCAAACCACCCGGCGCAACGGTTGTTTCAATCGCAGCACCTGGCACAAAAGCAGCAGCACCGTAAAATAATGCTACAGCCACAGCCAAGACCACAATTGCGCTAAGCGTGGATGCGACGCTAAGCAACCTACCCGGCCACAAGGAGCCACTGATTTGCAGCAGTGCAAAAAAACTGGTGACGGCGATTGCGCCAGCTATACTGTACGGAGCTGCAAAAGGCATCAGCAACGCAAGATATTCCATCATCACCACAGCTTTAAGCGCCGTGCTGCCGCATTGGCCTAGCCATGAACTCCACCCTATAACAAATGCCGGGAACGATCCGAAAGCGCGGTGCACCAGAACATACTCACCGCCCGATACTGGCGTCATCGAAATCAGCTCGCCAACCACGTTTAGGCTGAGCAATACAACAACCGCGCCGCCGACCCAAAGCGCTATGTAAATATAAGGATCTGTGATGGAGGAGGCTACTTCGCCCGGCGTCCGCAGAATGCCAAGGCCGATGACCAGGCCAATACAAGCGAATGCCGCAAAGCTTTTGCCAAAAACACGTTTTAATTTCTGTTCACTCATGCAAAGCCCCTACTTTGGAGCGCCACAAAAAGCGCACCAGCGGCCCCCTAACAGGTAACGGTAGCCAATAAAAAGGTGGGTGCAAGAAGTTAATAGTGTGCACAAGTGAACACAAGACCAGCAAGAAAACCGAGTCCAAACCAATGATAGAAAAGAAAACCCCACGAACCGATGGGGTCGCAGGGTTTATAATTGGTAGCCGAGGAGGGACTCGAACCCCCGACACGCGGATTATGATTCCGCTGCTCTAACCAGCTGAGCTACTCGGCCACAATGAACACTAGGTTCTAAAGGTTGCTTCAACGCGTTTGCACTTACTCAATACTAGGGGTACACAGCCGCTGAAAGCTGCGCCGGTATACGAGGCCCACAGGAAACCGTCAAGTTGGTTTTTACGGATCAGGGACAAAATATTTTTGAGCACGCAAAAAACTGTGCCTTTGGCACGGCGTTCAGCGCAAATAAAGCACATGCTGCCACATGATTGCTTGACAGCGAAGCCCGTAAGCCTTTGAATTCCCCGGTATTACCACCGGGCGCTGCCTGATGATTTTTGGAGCATGCGTCAAGTGGAAAAACTCGATCAAATAAACAACTAAAAAGGCGCGCTGCCGCATAGAGACCTGCAGTAGTCGACGCCTTTAATTTGGGAGGACAGCATGATATCAAGATTACTCAAAACAACAGCCATTGCCATTACACTGGCGGCTGTTGCAGGAAGTGCCGTGTCGGCAGAAACTCTGCTTTTGAAAAACCCGACAGTTTCCGATAAAAAAATAGCCTTCAGCTATGCCGGTGACATTTGGACAGCAGACCGCACAGGCGGTAATACGCAACGGCTCACCTCGCGTCAGGCACAGGAAGGCCGTCCGGTTTTCTCGCCAGACGGCAAAACAATTGCATTCTCAGCCGTGTATGACGGTAATCTTGATGTTTACACAGTCCCAACAGAAGGCGGGCAACCAACACGCCTAACATTCCACCCTGGCGGTGACACAGCCGTTGGCTGGACACCAGACGGCAAAAGCGTGCTATTTACCTCGCGCCGCGAAATGCGCGTGGGTCGTAGCGCCCAAGCTTGGCATATCTCCGCTGAGGGCGGCTTGCCGACCAAGGTTATGGACGCCGTTGTCATGGACGCAGCCTGGGACAGCAAAGGCGAACGCCTCGCCTACCAGCCCTATAACGTAGCCCACCGGGGCTCGAGCGGCTGGCGCAACCACAGAGGCGGTTCGGTTCCGCCTATTTGGATCATCGACCCCGTGAAAGGCGAGCTGGAAGAAGTACCGCACGTGCGCGCCTCTGATACCAACCCAATGTGGGCTGGCGGCGACGTCTATTTCATCAGTGACCGCAGCGGCACCAAGAACATCTGGCATTATGACAGCGGCAAGAAATCCGTTGAGCAGATCACAAAAGAAACAACGTGGGATATCGCATCCGCCAAATCAGATGGGCGCACGATCATTTACGCCACTACGGAAGGCCGTATCAAGGAACTCGATACCCGCCGCGGTCGCACCAAAGAGATTAGCATAACGATCCGCCCTGACCTTCCTGAGCAACGCCCGCAGTGGAAAAATTCAATGCGGAACCTGACCAATATCGGGTTATCACCAACAGGTAAGCGCGCCCTTGTAACCGCGCGCGGTGATGTGTTCACCGTTCCGCTGAAAGACGGCACCACACGCAACCTGAACAAAACCTCTGGCGTTAAGGAAAGTAACGCAACTTGGTCTCCACAAGGCGGCGAAATTGCGTACTTGTCTGATAAAGAACGCAAAGGCCAATTGGTTGTTGCAGACCAAAAAGGCAAAGTGAAACGCACCTACGAGCTCGGCGGTGCTGATTATACCATTGCATCCTGGGAAGGCGACGGCAGCAAGATCATCTACGGTGATAACCACCTGAATGTCTTTTCACTAGATATGGAATCTGGGGATAGCACAAAAATCTATACAGACAACCGCCGTAACGGAGTGAACATCAGCATGGCGCCTGGCGGCAAATGGATGGCCTACACCAAGGCACGTTCAAACCTGTTCAGTGATGTGTATCTTTATAGTTTCGAGACCAAAGAACATACGCTAATCACCGACGGCATGAGCCACGCCGCATCGCCTGCTTTCAGCCCGGACGGCAAGTATCTGTATTTTGCGGCATCCACCAACGCCGGGTCAACCGCTGTTGGACTTGATATGTCTACACAGGAAAAGCCGCGCCGCTTTGGCCTCTACGCGCTTGTTCTCGCAGCAGACGGCAAATCACCATTGTTGCCAAAAGCCGGGGACGAAAAAGATACATCTGAAAAATCTGATGAAAAAGACGGCGACGAAAAGGATGCCAAAGACAAAAACGGCGATGACAATGGCAATGGCAACGGCGATAAAACCGATGCTAAAAAAGACAAAAAAGACGACAAAAAGAAAAAACCAAAAACCACCAAGGTTGATCTAGAGGGCCTAAGTGACCGCATGGTTGCCCTGCCCGTGGCTGAGCGTTCATATGGTTCACTGAATGTTGCTAGTGACGGCGCTTTATTCTTCATGGAATTTACACAGCCCGGCATCAGCAACGAGCCGTCCCGCACGCCGTTCACGGCCACGCTAAAACGGTTCGATTTCAAATCGAAAAAAGCTAAAACTGCGATGGAGCGCATTCAAGGTTATACCTTCTCGGAAGACCGCAAAACCATTTTGGTGGTCACACCAGGTGGCAACTTGAAGTCTGGCAAGGCTGGAAAATCTGTAGAGACTAAGCCGGTTAAAACGGGTGACGTACGTGCCTTCATTACACCGCAGGAGGAATGGGCGCAGATATTCGACGAAGTATGGCGCTTGCAGAAGCAGTATTTCTACGACGCAGGCATGCACGGCCTTGACTGGGACGCTATGTATAGAAAGTACCAGCCTCTTGTTGCCCATGCTGGTACGCGTGCCGAATTAAACACCATACTGGTTGATCTGATTTCAGAGCAACAGGTTGGCCACAACCGCACAGGCGGCGGCGACCAATTCCGCGACCCACGCTCCAACACAGGCTTGCTTGGTGCAAATCTGCGCATCGAGAACGGGAAATACCGTATTGGCGAAATCTTTACTGGTGAGAAATGGAATCCGTTCCTGAAAGCACCGCTAGCGGCGCCCGGCATCGGTGCCAAAACAGGTGATTATATTCATGCTGTAAACGGCACAGCACTTGCGGCCAATGACAATATTTACGCCCATTTTGCAGGCACTGTCGGCAAGCAAGTTACCCTAAGCGTTAGCAGTGACGGCAATGCCGAGAACGCCAAGGATATTGTTGTCGAACCTGTCGCAAACGAAGGCCAGCTTCGTCACTGGGAATGGGTAGAAAGCAACCGCAAGAAAGTAGATGAGCTATCAGACGGCAAAGTTGGGTATGTTTATCTGCCTAATACGGCAGGCGGTGGTTACACCTATTTTAACCGCATGTATTTCGCGCAAACTGACAAAGCCGGCATGGTGATCGACGAACGCCAAAATGGTGGCGGTCAGGCTGCGAATTATATTACGGATGTGCTTTCACGCCAGTATCTTTCCAGCTGGAAAGACCGCGACGGCATGATCTTTGATACGCCTGGCAGTGCGGTTTATGGCCCGAAAGTAATGCTTATTGATCAGGACGCAGGTTCTGGTGGTGACTTCCTGCCGTATGCCTTCAAACGTATGAAACTCGGCAAGCTTATCGGCAAAACCACATGGGGCGGCCTGATCGGAATTTCAGCCAACCCAGGTTTGATCGACGGCGGTTTCCTAACCGTTCCTTACTTCCGCTTCTTCACGCCTGAAGGCGAATGGCGCATCGAGAACGAAGGCACCGCGCCCGACATTGAAGTGGGCCTCGATCCATTAGCGGTAAACGCGGGACGCGACACCCAGCTTGAACGCGGCGTACAGGAAGTATTATCTCAGCTAGAAACGTATAAGCCAATCAAGCTGCGAGAGGCCCCGGCGATGCCAACCGAAGTCGGCAAGTAAGCGCCACGGCACATCAAAAAACAAAGCCTCGGGGAGAAATTTCCGGGGCTTTTTCTTAGCGTAAAACCGGGCTTTTTCTTGGCATAGAGAAAGCCAAATTGACTAGACCAGTTACGAAGCTAATGTGGCTGTTTAAACGTCAAGGAAATGAGCAATGGCAAAGACACACACATATACAGCTCAAATCAATTGGACCGGCGCGGGCGAACACGGCACCAAAACTTACAAGAGTTTCGAACGATCTTACAATGTTTCTATTGCTGGAAAACCCACGATTGCAGGCTCCTCTGATCCCACATTTCTTGGTGACCCAGCCTGCCATAACCCGGAAGACATGTTCGTGGCCTCAGTGTCCAGCTGCCATATGCTATGGTATCTGCATCTATGTGCCGTCTCAGGTGTCACTGTGACGGGCTATAAAGATAATGCTCAGGGTCAATTGGAAGAAACATCAGATGGTAGCGGGAGGTTTACCGCGATAACGCTGTACCCGGAAGTAGTGATTGCAGCGGGATCATGCACCAAAAAAGCGATGGCGGCGCACCAAAAGGCCAACAAAATGTGCTTCATTGCAAATTCGCTGAACTTCCCGGTGGGGCATAAAGCTACGATATCTCAACTATCCTAGGCAGCCACCTAGCACCACAGCAGCTCGTCAAGAAACAGCTCAATCTTTGTGATTGTAAGCCAAAACAACATTGATCGTATGATCCGTAAACCTGGCTAATTTTTCCTCAGGTTCGCCGTCAATCTTCATCAACGAAAGCGCCTGTGCCGCAGACATCAAAATGCGGGCATCATCGCGGTTTTCGCGGGAAATACTGTCCTCGCACGCCCACAACACTTCGCTCAATTTACTAAGCATTTGCTCTTGAAAGTGGAGATACTTAGACCGCAATCCACTATCGAAGCGCGTGCTCCATCCAAGCCAAACTCGCATATAATTGGGCCGCTGCTCGTTGGTAGACATTGATCGTCCTGCTAACTGCTTCAAAATTTCTGCAGCCCCGCCTGTGTGCGGCTCAAGCCCCTCAAACATTGCCAGATAATACCGGCCAATCTCTTCCACCACATCATTCAACAACGCTTCCCGTGTTGGGAAATACACAAATGTCGCGGCTGTCGAAATGCCAACACTGCGGGCAATATCTGCGTGCTTGGCTTCACCAATTCCCTGCTCTGCGAATAGCTCAATCGCGGCTTCCAACAATTGTTGTTTGCGCGCCGCTGGGTTCAGTCGTTTTCTTACTGCTACATCTGCCACTTTGTGCCCCGTTTTCTATGCAACAAATTCTATCTGGATTAGGCACAAAAAACATCTAAAATTTTTTGAACCTTGTCAGTTTACCCTGCCACGCCTTGACCATACTGCCCCCAGTCCCCTTCCGCTCTCAAAAAAACATAGGCTGCACTTGGTCACATCAGGAAAATTACTAGAAAAACGATTTTACTTTCAGAATATCGTAACCATTACTTCATTTTTTTACACCATGGTGTTTATAGTTAATCAATTCTTCAGAAAATTATTAGGATATGTCCACAATGCAGGCTCCTTTGAATGCAATCCCCAAAACCTCGGCTACTGAACAAGGCACGATTGCTGGGGACCTGTTAACAAAAGGGAGTGAAGCACTCGCTTCCGGGCTCTATAAGGAGAGCCTCGCCTTACTCCTTGAAGCCTTCAGTGTTGCGCCAAACAACACAGACATTCAGGCCGCCTTATTTGATGTATTATCCTGCACTACCGGCTATACGCTGCCGCGGCACGTAACGGATGCTATGGCCGATGCTGCGATCAGCGACAAGCAGCGCCAGAACACCCAAGCTCTGGCCATGGTGCTTAGCAATCAGAGCAAGAACCACGCGGCGCTTAACAGTTTTATCGAGCTACTGGAAACCACAGAGCCAACTGAAATAATGGATGACGCCTTGCAAACTGAAGGTGAGAGCCACCTCGCTGGGGTTTTAGACGACAGATTATTCCTGCTTGTCGCAACCAAAGCGATTGCCATATCTCCTCAGATTGAACGATTTCTAACACAGTTGCGCAGGCATTTTCTGTTTGAATGGAGCGCAGACGTTACCGCAAGCACCTATTTCCTCGATAATTTCACGAACCTTTTAACCGTGATTTCAGGCCAGTGTTTTAACACTGAATATATATATGATGTACAAGAAGCCGAAGTTTCTGCCATAGCCGCGCTGAAGGCGTCGGTACTCGCAAACATACGCGACGCTCACGTTATTGATTTGGCCATAATCGCTTCTTACGAGCCGCTTTGGAGCACTCTTGGGTCTTGCGATCCGGAGGATCTAAATTACCTGATGACGGAGGCCGAAAAATGGCCAGCATGGGCGCAGTTAATATGGAAAACGCAGTTTTTGGCCCCGTGCCAAGAAGCCTTCCTCAAGCAAAGTCTGCACACCCTATCGCCTGTGACTGACCCATTCTCCAACGCCATTGGCGCACAGTATGAAAGCTACCCATATCCTCGCTGGCAAACGACCAAGTTACCAGCTAAAGCATTGTCGTTGAGGCAGCATTTGGAATCACGCTTCCCTCAATCTGCGTTACCTGCAGTGACTGACACGCCAGCCAAAATACTGTTCGCTGGATGTGGCACCGGTGAGCAAGTCGTACAAATGGGCTTAGGGCTCAATGCTCAAAATATTCTTGCCATGGATCTCAGCACTAATAGCCTGGCATACGCTAGCCGCAAGGCGCAAGAACACGGCATGGACAATGTCCATTTTGGCCAAGGTGATATATTGGCCGTCAAGGATTGGGACGCTTCCTTTGACTTGATCGTATGCACTGGGGTGCTCCACCATATGCGCGACCCTGCCGCAGGGCTGGCATCTCTTATGAAGGTGAGCAAGGATAGCAGTATCTTTTTTCTGGCGCTTTACAGCGAGCGAGCCCGCGCTGCGGTCATCGCCAGCAGAGCGCTCGTAACTGAACACCGGATCGCCGATGATATTGCAGGGCTACGGCAATTCAGGGCGCTTATCCGCTCTCTGCCAGATGATCACCCGGCCAAATCTGTAGCTGCATGTCGCGAATTCTATTCCGCCAGCGGCCTGCATGATTTTATTTTTAATGTCCACGAATTACGGTTCACACCACTGCAGGTGAAGGACCTGCTCGACGCACAAGGGCTAAGAGTGATCGGCCTCGATGTGCCGCGCGGTGAATATATTGCCCTCTACAAGGAACAATTCCCTGACGACCCTGCCATGATCAATCTTGAAAACTGGGATGCGTTTGAGACGGACTATAGCGATGTTTTTGACGGCATGATCCAGCTGTGGTGCTGTAAAGATTAAGGACGCCCTGCTCTAAACAAAGCAACGTTTCATTGATGTGCTTTTAGAAGCGCATCGAATGCAACAGAAAAGCTATATGCGTCGCCTGGCCACCGTGCGGACAAATAGTGTCGATCCAGCACCGTATAGCCCCGTCCCATTTTCTCTAGGCTATCACGCAGCATCGGCGGCGGCCCTTCTTGGAAATCACTTTGGTCTGCAAGCACGGCGCGCACTTCACCCTCCACCGTCATGCCAGGATAGGTAAGGTAATAATCGCCGAGCCATAAGCGGGTCATGTTATAGGCGAACTTTTCCTGCTTTTCCAACAGTGCTGTAGTTTTATACCCGTGCAAGATGGACTTTCCCGTTTGAGGGTTGGTGCAACGTGCCATCAAAACCACCCCGTGGCATATGGCCCCGACAGGTTTCTTTAATTCGAAAAAGGTAGCAACAAACCGCTGCAACACCTCAGATTCCAGATACTCCCGTACCGGCTTATCGTGACCTCCAGGTAAAAGAAGGCCGCCGTAATCATCGCTATTCAAGGCAGAGTATGCCTTTGGGTTTTGGAATGCGTCGCCTGCCGTCATTTCACTGTAGGCAGCCACGGCATCGCGGCGCGCCATCAAAACTGGCTTCAAAATGCCAAGGCTATTGCCATTAAGCATCTTGCTGTCGACCTCGCCCGCATCGCCGCACGGCGTGGTGAAATGTACATCATGGCCAAGGCTGGTTAAAACCTTCCACGGCACGGCAACTTCAGTAGGGTCAAAGCCGCGAGACGGCAGCGGGATAAGTATATCGGTCATATTGAGCCTTCAAATTACTTTGCTGAATACACCCTGCTTTTTTTAACAGCGCCTTTCAAGGCCTAGCTATGCCGACTACTATAGGGATCCCACGCTCAGCAAGTGCCTAGATTGCGGCGACTCTGCTGTCTGCACTTGTGGTGTTGTTTATCCAGCCACCACCCAGCAGACGATCACCATCATAAAATACAGCAGCTTGCCCCGGTGACACACCTTCTTCATGATCATGAAGAACAATACGAGCCAGCCCTTCGGCTTCCCGGTAAAGGGTTGCAGGCACGCCAGGACGCGTGGACCGAATTTTAGCAATTACAGGCAAGCCTTCAGCTGGCACATTTTCGCCGATCCAGCTTAACTCTTTGACGCCGATTTCGCAGGTCTCAAGCGCGGCTTTGGGGCCAACGATCACGCGCTTATTGCGTGGGTCGAGCTTCACTACATAAAGCGGCTCTTCCGTACCGCCAATGCCAATTCCGCGGCGCTGGCCGATGGTATATTTTACAATGCCGCCATGCTGGCCAAGGACAATGCCGTCGAGATCAACAATATCACCAGGCTCCATCGCGCCAGGGCGCAGGCGTTCGATCACGCTCACATAGCCGCCTTCAGGCACGAAACAAATATCCTGACTATCAGGCTTATCCGCAACCACAAGGCCAAAGCGTTCAGCGTGCTGGCGGGTCTCATTTTTGTCCATATGGCCTAGGGGAAAACGCAGAAAGTCGATTTGCTCCTGCGTCGAGGCAAATAGGAAATAGCTTTGATCTTTGCCATTATCGGCGCCGCGCTTCAGATGGGCTTTGCCGTCATCCCCGAGCACGCGCTGAACATAATGCCCTGTCGCCATGCATGCAGCGCCCAAATCACGTGCTGTAGCAAGCAGATCAGTAAATTTCACTGTCTGGTTACAGCGCACACAAGGGATCGGGGTTTCGCCTCTGATATAGCTATCAGCGAAATCTTCCATCACTTGCTCTTTAAAACGGTTTTCGTAATCCAGCACATAGTGCGGAATACCAAGGCTTTCAGCCACGCGCCGAGCATCGTGAATATCCTGCCCCGCGCAGCAGCTGCCTTTTTTCTGTACGGCAACGCCGTGATCATAAAGCTGCAAGGTAATACCAACAACATCGTAGCCTTGCTCTTTCAGCAAAGCAGCAGCAACACTACTGTCCACGCCGCCAGACATGGCAACAACAACCCGGGTATCTTCGGGCGCGCCTTTGAGGCCGAGGCTATTTAATGTATCGTCCATATCATACTACTTTTGTCAGGTATTCATTTGCTTAGCCGAGCATATAAGACTGAAGTACCGGCAGAGCAAGGTATTCTAGCGTAAAAACTRTGATTACKCYCAAAAAAGTGACCACGCTCATCGCAATTTCCTGYGGCCATACCATCACGGCGATTGAGCCATGCRCCGTAACCGACTATARCTGGGTAAATTGCCGCGCTTTGCTACAAGGTGATGTGTTTCNAGCAAACCAGAGGACGACCTGCCCCGATGACAAGCTTTCCTGCCTTCAAGACCATCGCTCTTGCACGAGAAGTCGAATCCCCTGAAAACCCTGGCGGCCTAGAAAAACGCGTCGCCCTTATTCCTGAGGATGTGAAAGCGCTCATAGAGGCAGGACTGACTATATATGTTGAAAAAGGCGCAGGGCTCGGCGTCGGTTTTACTGACGAGGATTACATGATCGCAGGCGCTGAGCTGCAAGGCCCCGACCAGATTTACCGCGATAAAGACATGGTGATTAAATTTAAAGGCCCACCGCTAGCGGCTATTCATCAGATGCAGGCCGGCACTACACTTTTCTGCATGGCCCATTTTCACAGCTACCCTGACCGGGCACAGCTTTTAGAAGACAAACAGATCAATGTGATTGCGATGGAAGAGATTACGCAGTCACCGAAGACGGAAAGCAATACCGAGATTATGGCGCGTACCGCCATGAACCACGCGCTCATGCCTTTTTACGAAAGCAACACTGTTGGCGGCCTCCGCATTCGCATCATTGGCTGGTCCAAGCGCCTTTCGCCTTGCATCCGCCGTGGCAGCAATAGGAACCCGCGTTCTGTACATGTCGTGCAGGCGGACGTGCGCTTTGAAGACCTTAGCGCAACAGGTGATAACGCTCTCTATATATATGACAGCGCACATTGGCAGGACGAACACAGCATACTAGCCAAACTGACTGACACAGGCGCGCACCTATTTGATCTTACAGAATTTGAAGCCGCGCAAGGGGAGGAAGCTGTAGCAAACTACCGCGCAAGCCACCTGCCGCTTGAATTTGGTCTTCGCCGCATCCAGTGTCTGCACGAAACTGGTATGGCGGGCGCTCGGTACGGGGTCACGCTTTTAAAAGAGAACAAACCTGGCATTGATGTGGCAAAAGCCAAAGCCGTCGTTCTCGGCTACGGCAAC
Source organism: Kordiimonadales bacterium (assembly GCA_002401685.1). GTDB lineage: Bacteria > Pseudomonadota > Alphaproteobacteria > Sphingomonadales > Kordiimonadaceae > Kordiimonas. Next base: position 14,480 of record NVTU01000022.1, on the reverse strand, counting down.
GTCGGACAAGGGGCAATTCACGAACTATATGATCAAGGTATCGGCGCCGTCCGAGTGCTTGGGCGTGGCCATACGCAAAAGGGCATGGTTGATTTCTGGTTGAAGGGCGCCGACTTAATTATCAACGGTGCCGAACAGCCTACCAACCTGCGTGGCGTCAATTTTCTCGTAACTAACAAACATCTGGAAGAACTCGTGCCGGACGGTTCGGTCGTGATTGATCTTGTTGGCGGCAGCCCCACCAACCGCAGCCCAGTTGAGGCGGTGCTGTCCTGCACATTCCTGACAGACCCCGCCTTTGTCCATTCAGGCGTTACGCTTTCTGCCCTATGGGGCTGGCCAATGCTTGGCATGATGCGCGAAACCGCGATTAAATATTCAGGACAAATACGCGATGTTCTGCATGGGCGAGAAGTACTGAAAAATGGGCTCAGTACATTGGCTCCTGGTGTAGAGCGCGCCCTTGTTTGCGGTAAATTTCCACTCTCCCGGTAACTGCTGGCTACCTTTTCGTGTGCGTAAAGAAAATGGGAGCACCCTCGAAATATCGTTAGACTAGGTGGCTATTGGCCACAGCCTGTCTAGCAGCGGGATGAGATATGCCTCACCTCCCAAAATACCACCAGCGCGAGTCTTAGCTGCCCCTGAAAAACGCTGGTCTACTTTTGCCCTAACGCCCGATATTGCCCGGCAAACACGGCCTTTCTCAGTAACGGAACCGTCAGCAGCAGCCAAAAACGCACGCGCAACCTATAGTTTCCAAGAGCTTGCCGATGAATCCAAAAACTGGCCCATCAATTGCTTATAGATACCCGAATTAACACGTCAGCCCATTGGGGGCGGACCGATACTGGTAGAAGCAATGACCGCAATTGAACAAATTTTTCAGTCGACAGGGGCAGCACCTGCGCCTGCAACGGCAGGCCTATTTGGAACAACCGTAGCATCAGAAAATAATGCTGTAGAGTTTGCGACACAAATCGCTACTGCTCTTGAGGGTACAGAAAACGCCACCCTCATCAATGTACAATCAGCCGATCCCCTTTTTGCTACAAACGCGGTAGCTGCCACCTCGAATTACACGACGGACAGTGTGCAAACGGGTGTCCCTGTTGCTAGCCTTGCGCCGGTAACGGGCGTCACGCTCGTCGACTTTTCTGCGGAATACCCGGACTTTGCTACGCCGACCGAGCTTCCTGGCACCATTCAAAGTGTGAATGCCCAAATTGCAGCCGTCCTACAAGGCGTCGGCGAAGACTTTGTTGTAGAGGCTACTCTGGCCCCATCGCTCGCAACGCCAGAAGCATCTGATGTCGGCGACCTTGCGGATGAAGGCGGCGCTGCGTCAGCGGCTTCTTTTGTCAGCGCGGGACCGCCTCAAGAGGCATCAGTTGCAGCGGCAACGGCACTGCCGGCGACAGCTCCAATTGCTACAGCGCAACTGGTATCCGTTAGGGAAGGTTTTGAGCTTCATCCTTTTTCAGCAACGACCGGCATTGCTGCAGCCGAGCAAGCTGCCCATATTCTACCGGTCACACCGGTTGAAGCGGCAGCCCGGCCTGTCACAGCGCCGATCGCGTCAGTCGCTGAGACGCCAGCTGCTACCACATTAGCTTCTGGGCAAATCACAGAAACACCCATTGCGCCGAACACAAGCAGAACCGCTCAGGCACAATCTGCAGCAGCCATAGAATCAACAACCACTGCGGTGACCGCTCCAGCGGCGACGACCTCTGCGGTGACCATTCCAGCTGCAGCGACCTCTGCGGTGACAGCCCCAGCGACTGGAACCCCTGATGTAGTACCCTCGGTGGCGACAGCTCCAACGGTGACAGCTCCTGATACGGCAGCCTCAGTGGTAACAGCAAACGCTGCGCTTGCTGCCGCTCCACAGCCCGCAACTTCAGTAGAGGCTATTGCCTCAACCGGCACACAGATTGATCCTGCCCTTACAGCCGACGCATCCGCCAAAGCCGCTGCCGATGCTACTGCTCAAGTTAAAGCCGATGAAAAAGCGATTGAAGGCCAATTGGTTAAAGGCGCTAAAAACAGGGCGGCAGAGCAGCAAGCCGCTGAGAATAACAATGCGCAGAACCCGGCAAGTGCGAGCAGGTCAGAGACAGCTCAGGCTGAGCGTTTACGCGCAGCGACTACTGCTCAACAGCAAGCAGCTACACAGCCGCAAAACCAATCTACAACCACATCTTCAGATCGTGTTGGCGCAAGCCCTGCAGTCGTGGCTCAACCTAGCGAAACACGCGAGAGCAAAAGCAAAGACAATTCCGCTGCTAAAGCAGCACCCGCAATTGCTACCGCTTCGGCCAGTAGTCCTCCTGTTTGGACACCGGAGCGCGTAGTTGCTTACCCTGAGGCTTTACCAACAAGTGCCGCGATCGCAGCAGGCCTTTCGAGCTTACGCGGTGAAGCTGGTTTTTCAGAAAACCTCGGTAGCCTTTTGGGCGGCAAGCCGTCACCCGCGCTCAGTGCGCAGGTAGCCAAGCAACTGAACCTGCATGTCACGCGCGCCGTAAAAGACGGTAATAATGAATTCAATCTGCGTCTCAACCCAGGTGAGCTAGGAAGCGTCCGCGTGAAACTAACCTTCACGGAAGCAGGCCGTGTCGCAGCCCAAGTATTTGCCGAACGCCCCGAAACGTTAGAGCTGCTTCAGCGCGAAGCACGCGGCTTTGAACGCGCCGTAGAAGCAGGTGGTCATAAAGTCGAAAACGGCGGGCTTAACTTCAGCTTAGACACTGGCGACGGACAAAGCGCAGGCAAAGCGTTTGCTGACGCTGTGCAGCAAGACCGCCTGAAAGAACAAATCAAAGAGGGTGCGGCCTCTGCTGAAGAAGGCGAAGCGCTCGCAGGGAGTGAAAGCTCGGACTTAACCGACCTAGCCGCCCTTGAAGAAATACTATCACGTGTGTCGCCGTTGAGCGGCCTAGACGTAAGAGTGTAGGGAAAATTATATGCCTATTTCATCATTAGATTCGCCTTTTGTTACCGCGGCCAACTCAGTAGTTGCCAGCTCAGAGCGAAGCGGCACTAAACTTGCTGCAGATTTTGACGACTTTCTAACCCTGTTAACCACGCAGTTGCAGAACCAGGACCCTCTAGACCCCCTAGACAGTTCAGAATTCACTCAACAGCTAGTGGCCTTCACGGGTGTTGAGCAGCAGATTCAAGCCAACCAAAATTTGGAGGTTTTAGCTGAGCTGACACGTCTCAATAACGTTGGCTCAACAGCCAATTACCTTGGAAACGAAGCCTTCATCGAATCGCCCACTGGCGACCATTCCAATGATGGTATTACTTGGCAGTATTTTAACGAAGACAGCGCCCAGGCACTGACACTCCGGGTAGTCGATGACAGTGGTGCTACCGTTTACCAGCAATCTGGTGCGGAACTCGTTGGCACGCAAACCTTTGCTTGGGACGGCTTCACTGCAGGTGGTACTTTGGCGCCTCCAGGTAATTACACATTAGAAATCGAGGCTATTGATGCGGACGGAGATACACTCAATCCACGCATCGGCGTCCAGGAAACCATCACCTCTGTCGACAACAGCGGCTTTGAACCAATCTTTACCGTTGGGCCAAATCAAGTGACCCAATCAGAAATTCTACGTTTGATTCTGGCCAACTAGCCCGATTTAAACACCGGCTGGACCGAAGTGCCCGGCCTTAGTTGATACCCAATAGCTGATTTCAGCAGCGGGCAGCGACAACAGCAGAAAGCGACTGAAACAAAATGCAAATAGTATACTAGGAGAAGTAAAATGGCATTTGCAGCTTTAGCCGCAGGCGTATCAGGCCTCCAAGCCTTCAGTGAAGGTGTGGGCGTGATTGCCGACAATATTACCAACGTAAATACAGTGGGCTATAAAGAAGCCCGCTCAAGGTTTTCAACTCTTGTAACCGAGACTTCCGGCAATGGCGGCTATTCGCCAGGCGGTGTGCGTCAGTTCACCGAAACGCTTGTTTCCAGCCAAGGCCTATTGCAACCTTCAGCGAACGCGACAGACCTGGCGATCGATGGTTCTGGCTTTTTTGTTGTACGCAATGCGGATAGCGCAAATGCTACAGACGGCACGCTAGAGTTTACCCGGGCTGGTGCATTTTCACAGAATGCAGATGGCTTCTTTACCAACACAGCAGGCTTGTTCCTACTAGGCTACCAGATCGATAGCTCAGGCAATTTACCGACAAACCTGCAAAGTGAGAGCTCGCTTTCACCGATCAATATTACGCAGCTTAGCGGCGCCGCCCAAGCAACATCAGAAGTTTCGCTTCGTGTAAACCTGCAGGCAAGCACCACTGTTACTTCCACGGCTTATACGCTGGGTGATTTAGCCGCATATGACGATGACGTATCAAACGGCCAACAGCCTGATTTTCAAACCAATATTCAAATCTTCGATTCTCTCGGGCGTGAGCACACTGTTGTAATTGCAGCTGTGAAAACCGGTGCTAACGAGTTTACTTATGAATATTACTTTGATGATCCTGGCTCAGTAGATTCTACTAATCAGCCTAACGGTCTTATTGGCCAAGGTGTCTTAACTTTCAATACCGATGGTTCCATTGATATTGGGAATTCGAGCCTAAACTCCATCACTGGCTCCACCCCAACGGCGGTAACGCTGCCGGGCGGTACATTGACCTTTGACTACGACAGCTCAGGCGGTGTTCTTGTTGAACAAGGAAGTATAGTCATCGACTTTGGCGATGACGGGGATACAAATGGTTTCACCCAGTCTGAAAGCGGATCAGCGCTCGTCTCATCCAATGTGGATGGTGCCCGCTTCGATAATGTGAGCGGTATTTCGATCGACGAAAGAGGCGTTGTATCTGCCCTTTTCGACAACGGACTATCACTGGAAGTGTTTCAGCTACCGATCGCCGTTTTTGATAACCCAGATGGCCTTCAGCGCCGGGCGGGTAACTCATACGGTGCGTCAGACCAGTCTGGAACGGTTAACTTTTCCCTCGCAGGAACTACCGGCGCCGGTAACATCACGCCCAATGCGCTGGAGCAATCAACCGTTGATCTGGCAAACGAGTTTGCTGAATTGATCCGCGTGCAAAGGGCGTTCTCCGCCTCAACCCGGATTATCACAACGGCAGACGAACTACTTGAAGAACTTACCAGGCTCTAACGCCTAAACGGTAAGCTTCTCCTAGCTTTAATCCCGGGCGACCAAACGGTCGTCCGGGATTAGCAGTTCTGATTTCGGTGCTGTGTGCATCTTTAAAAAAAATTGTGCCCAAAACCATCTGAAGCCTCACCAAATAATTAATAACCATTAACCTAACCCATTAGGTCTTTTTTAAGCCCCGCTCCGTATAATCGGGCTCAGCCAAACGTAACAGGCTGGGTAAAGATTATGCAAAAAACAAAACAATCATCTCTCGTAAACGGCCAGATCATCGGTCCAACAGGCAGGCCCCTCACTCTTGCGGATCTTCCGAGCGCCAATACGCAGCGCTGGGTTATTCGTCGCAAGGCAGAAGTTGTGGCTGCTGTGCAAGGCGGGCTTCTGACACTAGAAGATGCCTGCAAACGCTATTCGCTGTCGGTAGAGGAGTTTCTATCGTGGCAACAGGCCATCAATGAAAATGGGATGCCGGGCTTACGGGCTACGCGCGTCCAGAAATACCGCGACGTCAGCTCCTTGTGAGTTTGCTGGTAAAAGTGAGTTTGCTGGTAAAACATTTCAATTCATTCGTACGTTGTCGCTTAATTTTGGCATTCTGCCTCGCCACAGACTTCGGACAGGGCTGAAAGCTTCCTTTCTGCAGATTGTTCGATTCTAATACTGCACGCCGCCCGGTTCTTTCTCGACCATTTTAGGCGGTTTTATTGACCAAAACACCCTTTTGCAATTTTACTTTGCAAATATAGGCAAAAATTGCCTATATTTAACTATCTATTTACTTTTGAAACAGTATTTTAAGGTAAATCATATTAACGGGCTTGAGTACAAACGCGGTTTAAGGGCAATTAAACCGCAGGGGTAGCGTACAGGCCGCATGAAACCGAGGTGGGTTTTGGACGGACTATCACAATTTTTAAAAAACCTGGGCATGGCTAGGTTGATCGGAATGCTAGTAGGCCTCGGCTTTGTCGGGCTTATACTATCAATAGCCTTCAGTGGCATTGGCGGCGGTTCGATGACCATTCTTTTTTCTGACCTTGATCCAGCCTCGGCCTCTTCGATCAGCGCCCAATTACAAGCAGAGGACATTCCCCACGAAACCAATGCTACTGCTACGCTTATTCGCGTTCCCAGCGGCCAAGCCGACAGCTTGCGGTTACGCTTCGCCAGTGAAGGCTTATCAGGCGGTGTTGTTGGCAATGAGATATTCGACGGTGAAAGCAGCTTCGGGAAAACCAGCTTCGAACTGAACATTAACAAAATTCGAGCGATTGAAGGCGAACTTGCACGCTCTATCAAATCCATCCGGTCAATTCGGGAAGCAAGGGTCCATATCGTCGCGCCTGAGCGCCGACCATTCCAGCGTAACGAAAACCGGTCTTCTGCCTCTATTTTAGTACACACAGCAGGCATCCTTAGTAGCCGGCAAATACAAAGTATCGTCGCTTTGGTATCATCCGCCGTCCCAGGCCTTTCTCCGGATAATGTTACTCTAACGGACGGCAACGGTAATTTACTTGCCAAAGGCGGCGGCAAATCGGAAATCACCGATTTCTCCGATATGGAAGAGGTACGTCTGTCAAAGGAGCAGCTTTACCGCGACAAGATAGAGACATTGATTGGCAGAGTTGTTGGCCCAGGCATGGTGCGGGCTGAAGTCGCCGTCACGATCAACACAGACCGGCGCACCACTAGCGAAACTATCTTTGATCCGGACGGGCAGGTAACTACCGCATCTACCACCCTTGAAAAAACCAATTCGGAAGGCTCGACCGGCGGTCAGGTCACGGCGGCAAACAACCTCCCGGGCGCTGCGGCAAATAACGGCGATGATAACTCTCAGTCATCCGAAACCACCGAAAGCACCAATTTCGCCAACTCTAGTACCAATACCGTTACGGTTCAGGAACCCGGGGACATTACACAGATCAGGGTTTCTGTGCTCGTAGATCACGCGCGTGTGCTTGATGCCACGGGCGGAACGGTGGGAACGCCCACCGTGCGGCCCCAAGCAGAGATGGACCAGCTTCGCGCCCTGGTTTTAACCGCGCTCCCGGAAATCATTAACCGCACCACCGGTGCAGTTCAACCGAACGACGCCAACGTAACAGTGGCGCAAATGCGGTTTGTTGATCCAACACCGATTGAGGCCGCAGAGGGGCCATTGGTTCTCTTTGGTCTCGATCAGGATTTCATATACACATTGCTGCGCGGCGGCGCGCTTTTTGTCGTCGCACTGCTGGTAATATTCATCATTATCAGACCAATCATTGGTCGTATCCTTGAAGCAATACCAGATGCTCCCGCACCTGGTGATCCGGTGCTTGAAGATCGGACACAGGATATTCCTGCAATTGCAGCGCCGGGAGCACCGCTATCTGCGGAACTAATGGCTGCTGCTGCGGCTGGCGATGAAGATGCCGCAGCCGCGGTTTTAGCAGCGCGCGATTCTGGTACGCTTGTCCCTGGTAAAATGCGGACAGACAGCCGCATTGACGTAGCGCAGGTCGAAGGCCGCATTCAGGAAAGTGCGATTAAAAAAGTGGCCGAGATTATCCGGTCGAACCCGGACGAATCTGTGGCGATTGTTCGTACGTGGCTTTATGCAGATTAGTGAGAGTACAGAGTAATGGCTGAGGGTGGTATGGATTTTAGCAAGATAAGCGGCGCGCAAAAAGCTGCCGCCTTTATGCTGGCGATCGGCGAAGAACACGGCCGTACCATATGGGAAATGCTGTCTGACGACGAAGTCAAAGAACTATCCCAGCATATGGCGACGCTTGGCACCGTTGACGCTGATTATGTGGAAACTATTTTTGTCGAATTCGCAGGCAAGGTATCTACTGTTGGTAATTTGAACGGCTCGTTTGAAAGCACAGAACGATTACTCGGAAAAATGCTTCCAGGTGATCGTGTTAACCAGATTATGGACGAGATCCGCGGCCCTGCTGGCCGTACCATGTGGGACAAATTAGGTAATGTGAATGAGATGGTCCTCGCCAGTTATCTCAAAAACGAATACCCGCAAACGGTCGCCGTAGTACTACAAAAAATCAAAGCCGAACATGCAGCTCGGGTACTCTCTGTGCTGCCTGAAGACTTCTCAATGGAAGTTATCATGCGCATGTTGCGGATGGAATCTGTCCAGAAAGATATCTTGGACAAGGTCGAACAAACCTTGCGTGTTGAGTTTATGAATAACCTTGCCCGCACCAGCCAACGGGACAGCCACGAAACAATTGCCGAAATCTTCAACTTTTTGGACCGAAGCTCGGAAGCCCGCTTCCTTGCGTCTCTTGAAGATAGAAACCGGGATTCCGCCGAGCGTATTCGCGCCCTGATGTTTACCTTTGAGGATCTCGCTAATCTTGATCCAAGCGGCGTGCAAACACTGCTTAGAAATGTCGACAAAGACAAGCTGGCTCTGGCAATGAAGGGTGCGTCCGATACACTTCGCGATCTGTTTTTCTCAAACATGTCGGAACGCGCCGCAAAAATCTTGCGCGAGGACATGGAAGCCATGGGCCCCGTGCGCCTGCGCGATGTAGACGACGCCCAGATGGATATGGTCAACAAAGCCAAAGATCTTGCAGAAGCCGGTGAAATTCTTCTCTCTGATAACAAAGGAGAGGATGAGTTGATCTATTAAGATCACTTAAAAGTATCATGGCAGAACCTGTAAAATTCACATTTGATCAAGCATTTGACGGCGGGGCAAAAACCCGTTTCGACGAAGCTATTGAACGCGCTGAAGTAGACAGCAAAGAAAAAGCGACCGTTGCGCACCACAGCGGTGTGGCAGAAGGTCGTGAGCAAGTTTTGCATGAGATTGAAGCGGCAAGCAAAGCTGCCCTCAACCAGATTGCGGAATCTGCACACGCTCTTTTTTCGCAACAGCAACAACTAAAAACCGAACTCAAACAGGAAATGGTCCAGTTGGCATATTCTATTGCCGCCAAACTGGCCCCCGCCTTGATGAGAGCTCACCCCCTTGCGGAAGTTGAAGCGCTAATTGAAGATTGCATGGCGACGGCACACAAGGAACCTCGTTTACTTGTTCGTGTGCCTGAAACGCTGGCGGAAGACATTAGTGACCGCATTGAAAACATGAAAACGGCGACTGGTTTCCCTGGGGATATTGTCCTTATCGGCGAAGCTGCCTTTGGCCCAAACGACTGCCGTGTAGAGTGGCCAGATGGTGGTACGGAACGTCGCTATGTCGATATCCAAAAAGAAATCGAAGCTGCGGTGCAGCGGTTTGTAATATCTGGCAGCGACGATGTCACTGTTATTGATGACAAGCAGGCGAATACACTGCCGCAACAAGATTGAGTTGAACCAAGGAAGATTGAATGGCTGACGAAGACGACACAAAAGCAGACATGAACTTGCAAGATCTCGCTTCCCACGATGGTGCCGGTGATGTTGAGCTGGCAAGCAAAGAAGACGGGATTGTTCGCACCGCCAAAGATCTCGAGCCAATGTTCGATGTCCCTGTGCAAGTTCAGGCCGTGCTTGGCAAAGCTTCGCTGGAAGTGAACCAACTGTTGAAACTCGCTCCAGGAGCTGTGGTAGAGCTCGACAGGAAAGTCGGCGAGGCCATAGATATTTATGTGAACAACCGCCTGGTGGCCCGCGGTGAGGTAGTGCTCGTGGAGGAGCATCTGGGCGTCACAATGACCGAGATCATTAAGATAGACGGTGCTTCCAATACATAATGCACTTACATACTGGAGGGGGATCCCTGTATGAGTACTCTACTCGCTATGCTAGCGGCATTTTTGTTGATTACAGGTGCCATTTTGATTGATGGATCGCCGCGTGCATTCGTTAACATTCAAGGTGTACTAATCGTCATTATCGGCACAGTGGCTGTTACGGCAATCAGCTTTCGCTTTCAGGAAATGATTACTCTACCAAGTAATATTTTTGTTTTGCTACGTCACGGGCAATTGAACCCCAGCGCGGAAGCCTTAAAAGTACTAAAAATTGCTGTCGAGGCACGCAAACAGAACGATGTTATGATGCTTGATAGGCTTTTACCGAGGTTGAAATCTACGCCATTTCTGATGAAAGCAATTCAATTAGTAGTAGACGGCACTCCGACGGAAGAGATTGAGCAAATAATGCGCCGCGAGAACAGCACCGCGTCCGCCAGAAATATGCGTGCCGTGGATTTCCTACGTCGGGCCGGGGACGTTGCGCCTGCGATGGGACTTATAGGCACACTTATTGGCCTGATAAAGATGCTAGGCAACCTAAACGACCCGTCAACTATGGGCCCTGCAATGGCAACCGCGCTGCTAACAACTTTTTACGGCGCCGTAATGGCGCATTTGGTTTTCATTCCCCTAGCCGCTAAAACAGAACATTGCACAAGCGAAGAAGCTCTCGTTAACAATTTATATTCCATGGCGGCTACGTCGATACGGCGCAAAGAAAACCCCCGGCGTCTTGAAATGCTTTTGAATACTATTTTACCACCTGCTAAACGCATCACGTTTTTCAAGAATTAGAAAACAGAGATGGTCAAGTTTCAGCAGTTAATTAATACGGAGACAAAACAATGCGTTTGTTAATTGTAGGCACTTTAGAAGGCCAACTTGGGGCAGCCAGTCAAATTGCCATGGATCGGGGCGCAAAAGTCACCCATGCCCCCGATGTTGAAAGTGCGCTTGCGCTACTCCGTACCCGAGGCGCCGACCTAATGATGGTCGATGTTGAACAGAACATCCCAGCTTTGATCCCGCAACTCTTGAAAGAGCATTTTACGATCCCCGTCATCGCGTGCGGTATTGGAACTGACCCTAAAGTTGCAGCGGCCGCCATTCGCAGCGGCGCAAAGGAATATATTCCTTTGCCGCCAGAGGCTGATCTTATCGCTGCGGTACTTGAAGCAGTTGCCGAAGACAGCCAGACCTTCGTTTATAACGATCCTATAATGAAGAACGTCTGCACACTTGCAGCCCAGGTAGCACCGTCGGAAGCAAGCATCTTAATCACGGGCGAAAGCGGCACAGGTAAAGAAGTAATGGCGCGTTTCGTTCACGAGAAAAGCCGCCGTGCCAATAAAGCATTTGTTGCGATCAACTGCGCAGCAATACCGGAAAACTTATTGGAATCTGAACTCTTCGGCCACGAAAAAGGAGCGTTTACGGGCGCTGTCGCCCGCAGAATTGGCAAATTTGAAGAGGCCGATGGCGGCACTTTGCTGCTCGATGAGATTTCCGAAATGGATGTGCGCGTACAGGCCAAATTACTGCGTGCTATTCAGGAACGTCAAATTGATCGTGTTGGCGGCAACAAACCCGTGAACATAAATATTCGTATCATCGCCACATCAAACAAAAACTTGCAGCAAGCAGTGAAGGACGGGGAGTTCCGTGAGGATCTGTACTTCCGCCTCAATGTTGTCAATTTAGTCGTACCACCGCTAAGGGAACGACCTGCAGACATTAAAGTTTTGGCTAAGCATTTTGCGACAAAATACGCGGATGCAAATCATTTGCCGGAACGCCCAATCAATGAAGCTGCGATGATAGCGCTTATGGCTCATAATTGGCCGGGCAACGTCCGAGAGCTCGAAAATGCTATGCACCGTGCTGTCTTGCTGGCAACAAATGACGAAATATCGCCAGAGGCAATCATGCTACCTGATGCTAGTGGTAATTTGGTTCTTAACGCACCAGCCCATCCAGCTACTGCAGCGCAAAATACGGCGGCAGCGGCCTATGCTTCCGCACCCTCGTCTACTGACGATAGCAACGCGGCTCTTGTTGGAAAGACTGTTGCCGAAGTAGAGCAGGTCCTGATCATCGATACTCTTAAGCATTGTTTAGGTAACAGAACACATGCTGCAAACATATTGGGCATCTCTATTCGCACGCTCAGAAACAAACTTAACCAATATAATTCAGCGGGTGTCAGCGTACCTCGACCAGGCGAAACAGGTAGTCGGGCCCCGATTTAATAAGAACAATCTGATTAATAAGAACAGTCTACCCGGCGGGAATTCCGGCAATTTTGGTTTTGTAATGGTTAAACGACATGAGTGATACAGCATCAGGCGGCAAGGGGAGCCCGGAAGGCGGAAATTCAGTTCTCGCCGGGCTTGGCACTACGCTAAAGGGGTCCGATGTCACCTTCGCGTTAGGCTTCGTTGCCATTCTGCTAGTTCTAATTGTCCCCGTGCCGAGCTGGCTTCTGGATTTGATGCTTGCCGCATCACTCACGCTTTCTGTTGTCATTTTGATGACGGTTCTTTTCATTGAAAAACCTTTGGAATTCAACTCGTTTCCCACCGTTTTGCTGGTGGCCACGATGATGCGGCTATCACTCAACGTAGCCTCGACCAGGCTTATTCTAGCCGAGGGCCACACGGGACCAGACGCGGCGGGGGCTGTCATTCAGGCCTTCGGGTCCTTCCTGATGGGCGGATCAGTTATTATCGGCATAACCATTCTTATGATCCTAATTATCGTAAACATGGTGGTAATTACAAAAGGCTCTGGCCGTATCGCAGAAGTCGCCGCACGCTTCAGTTTGGACGCCATGCCAGGCAAGCAGATGGCAATTGATGCTGATATGTCATCTGGCCTTATTAACGAAGAACAAGCGCTTCTCCGCCGGCGGGAGCTGGAAGACGAAAGCACCTTCTTTGGCGCAATGGATGGTGCCGCCAAGTTCGTTCGCGGGGATGCTATTGCAGGCATCATCATCACGCTCGTCAACATTATCGTTGGCATGATCATTGGCATTGTCATCAACGACCTTACTTTTGCAGAGGCGGGATCACGTTACACTTTGCTCACCATTGGTGATGGCCTGGTTTCAAACATTCCGTCGCTCTTCGTTTCTACAGCAGCGGGCCTGTTGGTCACCAAGGCGGGACTTCGCGGCAAAACCGATAAGGCACTATTTGGTCAAATGAGTGCGCAGCCGCGTAGCCTTGGTGTCGCGGGTGGGCTTCTGGTTGCGATCGGCATGATGCCCGGTTTGCCGATTTTACCTTTCGCTATATTTGGTGGGTCCCTCCTCTATGCAGCCTACAGCTTAGCACAGCGTGCGGAACAAAAAGCCGTCGAAACGGCAGCCGTTGAAGAAACCGAAGCCGCTGACGCGGTGCCTGCCGATGAACCAATTACGTCCGCCCTCGCCATCGACCAACTGAGGCTGGAACTTGGTTACGGCCTACTAACGCTGATCAATGATGACAGCGGCTTCAGGCTTACCGACCAAATCAAAGCCCTACGCCGCCAGCTTGCTGGCGAAATGGGCTTTGTAATGCCCAGCGTGCGTATTCTCGATAATATGCAGCTCCCAGCGAACAGCTATGTGCTTAGGGTGAAAGAAACCGAGGTTGGTCGTGGCGACATTCGGCCGGGGATGCTTTTGATTATGGATCCTGAAGGCCAGCCCGTACAAATTCCAGGGGAAGCCACCACCGAACCTGCCTTTGGTCTGCCTGCCACATGGGTAGACGCTTCGGCCCGCGAAGAAGCTAGTTTCCGGGGCTATACCGTGGTCGATGCTGCTACAGTCGTAACGACGCACCTAACGGAAGTCATCAAAGACAATATGGCTGATCTTCTGTCTTATGCAGAAACCCAAAAGCTGCTTGAGGACCTGCCGAGCGAACACCAGAAACTTATTGCCGACATTGTACCCAGCCAGATCACGACTTCAGGCCTCCAGCGTATTTTGCAAACGCTGCTTGTGGAACGCGTTTCCATTCGCGATCTACCGACCATCCTCGAAGGCGTGGCAGAGGCTACTGGGTTTACGCAGAATATTGTCTCAATTTCGGAGCATGTCCGCACCCGACTTAGCCGGCAACTGTGCGCCGTATATGCAAACCATGAAGGCCTTGTGCCGCTTATCACGCTATCCCCCGAATGGGAGCAAGCGTTCGCCGAAAGTCTTGTTGGTGCTGGCGAAGAAAAGCAGCTGGCCATGGCCCCAACCCGCTTGCAGGAATTTATCAACGCAGTTCGGATAGTATACGACCAACAGGCAGGGCGCGGCGAAACGCCTGTGCTTCTAACCAGCCCCCTAGTACGGCCGTATGTTCGCTCAATTGTAGAACGCTTCCGGCCAACCACTACAGTTATGAGCCAAAATGAAATTCACCCACAGGCCAAAATTCGCACCCTTGGCCAAATCTAGAAAACCGTTTACACACGTACCGTCAAAGAAATCTTAAGGACGACCAAGCGCCATGCGGCTTAAAACTTTTCACGCCAAAACAATGACAGAAGCAATGGACCAGGTTCGCAATGAACTTGGTGCAGATGCAATCATTGTTCAGTCAGATACGGTTGC